>DAOMGB010000072.1:0-18251 GCA_035430095.1 Casimicrobiaceae bacterium
CATCCTGCGTGCGCCCGGTATCTACGCGCAGACCCGGCTGCCTCTGGACCGGATCCGTCAGGGAACGCCCGTCCTGACCGCGGACGACGACGTGTTCACCAACCACATCCACGCCGACGACCTCGCGCGGGCCGCCGTCGCGGCGCTGTTTCGCGGCCGCCCGAATCGCGCGTACAACGTGACCGACGACGCGCAGTTGAAGATGGGCGGCTGGTTCGACGCGATCGCCGACGCGTATGCGCTGCCGCGCCCGCCGCGCGTGACGTGGGAGGAGGCCGAGCAGCGCATCGCGCCTATGCTGCTGTCGTTCATGAGCGAATCGCGGCGCCTTGCCAACGCGCGGATGAAGCGCGAACTGCGCGTGCGGCTGCGTTATCCGTCGCCGGCGGCGATGCTCGCCGAAGTCGCGCCGCGCGACCTCAAGAAGCAGCTCGCGCTGGCGCTATGACGCAAGCCATGGGCGCCGGGCCGCCGCGCACGTGGCGCCAGCGCATCGATGCCTACGAACGGCTGGTCCGGCTCGACAAGCCGATCGGCATCCTGCTGCTGCTGTGGCCCACGCTCACCGCGCTGTGGCTGGCGACCAGCGGCATGCCGACGCTGACGCTGGTCATCGTGTTCACCGTTGGCACCATTGTCATGCGCTGTGCGGGATGCGCGGTCAACGACTGGGCGGACCGCAACTTCGACGGACACGTTAAGCGGACGTCGGAACGCCCGCTCGCCAGCGGCGAAATCGAGCCGTGGGAAGCGCTGGTGGTCGCCGCGGCGCTGGCGGCCGCGGCCTTCCTGCTGGTCGCGTACGGGACGAACCTGCAAACGGTGCGACTCTCCATTGCCGGACTCGCCATCGCCATCGCCTATCCGTTCACCAAGCGCTTCCTGGCCATACCGCAGGCGTTCCTGGGCATCGCATTTTCGTTCGGCATCCCGATGGCGTTCACGGCCGCCAACGGCTTCGTGCCGTGGCTCGGCTGGATGCTGTTCGCCGCGAACCTGTTCTGGGTGGTCGCGTACGACACCGAATACGCGATGGTCGACCGCGACGACGACCTGCGCCTCGGACTGCGCACGTCGGCGATCACCTTCGGCCGCCACGAGGTCGCGGCGGTCGCGGTCTGCTACGTCGTGTACTTTGCGGGGCTCGCGTGGTTTGCCGTGATCCGGCACTTGGGCCCGATCTTCTGGGCCGGGTTTGCGGCCGCGGTGCTCTTGGCGCTCTACCATCTCTG
The DNA here is from genome assembly GCA_035430095.1 of Casimicrobiaceae bacterium. Classification (GTDB taxonomy): domain Bacteria; phylum Pseudomonadota; class Gammaproteobacteria; order Burkholderiales; family Casimicrobiaceae; genus VBCG01. Next base: position 1,233 of record DAOMGB010000072.1, read on the forward strand.
GCTCATTCGCACGCGCGAGCGCGCGCGATGCTTTCGCGCGTTCCTTTCGAATCACTGGCTGGGCTTTGCCGTGTTCGCCGGTGTCGCGTTGGACTACGCCATCCGGTTGCGTGCGTGGCCGATCGTGGGCTGAAGGCCGTCCGGCTGCGCGGCCTGGCGCCGGTCGTCGCGTCCGACGCGCGGGTGCTGATCCTGGGCAGCTTCCCGGGTGAGGCGTCGCTGGCCGCACGGCAGTATTACGCGCATCCGCGCAATGGCTTCTGGCCGCTGCTCGGCGCGGTGCTCGACGAGCCGCTGCCGGCGTTGGCCTACCCGGCGCGTCTTGGGCGACTCAAGGCGCGCGGCGTCGCGGTGTGGGACACGATTGTCGCCTGCACGCGCTCGGGCAGCCTGGATTCGGCGATTCGCGACGCGCGACTCGGCGAAGTCCGGCGCATCCTGACGCGCGCGCCGGACATCCGGCTCGTCGCATTCAACGGCGGGACCGCGTGGCGCGCGGAGTCCGCGTGGCGCGAAGCCGGTTGCGCTACACTCGCCCTGCCCTCGTCGAGCCCGGCGTTCACGCGGCCCTTCGCGGAAAAGCTGGCGGCATGGCAAGCAATCGCCGCCTTCCTCGAACCGGGCAGCTGATCCCGCCGTCACCGTTTCCCGACGCAAACTTCTCCCCAACGGAGCTTCCGATGGATTTGCAACTCAAGGACAAGGTCGTCATCGTCACGGGCGCCAGCAAAGGCATCGGCCTCGCGTGCGCCGAAGGTTTCCTGCGCGAGGGCGCACGGGTCGCGATGATCTCGCGCAGCCGCAAGAACCTCGATGCCGCGCTGGACCGGTTGCCGCAATCGCCGCAGAATCCGCTGGGAATCGTCGCGGACCTGACTCGCGCGGACGACGCGGAGCGCATGGTGGCCGAGGCGGTGGCGCGCATGGGCCCGATCGACGTGCTGGTCAATTCCGCTGGTGCTGCGAGGCGCACCGCGCCCGACGACCTCACGGCCAAGGCGTGGCACGACGCGATGGACGCCAAGTTCTTCAGCTACCTGCATCCGATCGACATCGTGGTGAAGCAGATGGCCGCGCGAGGCCAGGGCGTCATCGTCAACATCATCGGCATGGGCGGCAAGGTCGCCAATCCCATTCACCTGCCCGGCGGGGCCGCCAATGCCGCGCTGATGCTCGCCACCGCAGGTCTGGCGGCTGCGTACGGGCCCAAGGGTGTGCGCGTCAACGCCATCAGTCCCGGCATGACGCTGACCGGGCGCGTGCAGGAGGGATTGGCGGTGGAGTCGAAGATGACCGGCACGCCGGAGGTGGACCTGCTCGCGCGGCAACAGGCGAAGATACCGTTGCGTCGCGCGGGGACGCCGGAGGAAGTCGCGCAGGTCGCGCTGTTCCTGTCGTCGTCCGCCGCAAGCTACGTGACGGGCGCGATCATTCCCATGGACGGCGGCAGCGCAGCAGTCATTTGACGCCTCATTTGGCACGCCTCCCCGTCTCGCGCACGAACAGCGTCGCCAGCGCGCCGAATGTCGCGCTGCCGGCAAGGAGCATGAGCGCGTTGTCCCAGGCGGCCGCGAGATCGCCGGCCGCGCGACCGCGGTCCAGCACCCAGCCCACCAGCGGCTGCAGGATTCCGGCGCCCAGGAAAATACCCACGTTCACCACCGAGGTCGCCATGCCCGCGTGTTCCGGCCGGTTCACTTCCTTGGCGACGGTCCAGTTGAGGACGAAGCCCGGAATCAGCAGGCCCATCAGCAGGCACCACAGGTGGCTCACGACGAGTGACGGTTGCCAGTGCGCGAGCCAAGGGATCCAGCTCAACGCATAGAGAAAGACGAACGCGCGCATCACGCCGCGACGGTTGCGCAGCCGGTCGGAGAGCCAGCCGATGAAAAGCGCGCCGAACGCGACGCCGAGCAGCACCAGGCTGCCGTGCTGCGCAGCCACGTTGCGCGGCATGCCGTAGACCTGCTGCAGGAATGGCACGGCCCACAGGCCGGCAAACGCCAGGAAGCTCCCGCCGATGCCGAGGTTGACGAAAAAGCCGGGCCAGGTCGCCGGGTTGGCGAGCACCTGCGCGAGTGCCTTGACCCACGATGCGCGCGGCGCATTGACTGGGATCGCCGCATGCACCGGCGGGAAGCCGCGTTGCTGCGGGGAGTCGCGAATGACGATCCAGGACGCGGCGGCCAGCGCCAGCGACAGGAATCCCAGGCAGACGAACACGGTCCGCCACGACGCCACGGTGACGACCCACGCCAGCGGCGCGCCGGCGATCACGGCGCCCAGGTTGCCGGCGAACATCGCGATTCCGACCAGCGTCGCGAAGCGATTGGCGGGAAACCAGACCGCGATGATCTTCAGCATCGCGATGAAGGTGACCGCGACACCGACGCCCACCAGCATGCGACCGACGGCCGCGATCTCCCAGGTCGGCGCCAGCCCGAACAGCAGCGATCCGGCGCCGGCGATCAATGCGCCCCCCGTGACGATCCCGCGCGGCCCGAGGGTGTCGGCCAGCACGCCCACCGGCACCTGCAGCAGCGTGTAGACGAAGAAATAGGTCGCGGCGAGCGTGCCCAGCACCGCGCTGTTGATCGCGAAGGCTTCCGTCAGCTCGCCCGCAATCGCCGCAGGCGCCGTGCGATGGAAGAACGACAGCACGTAGCCGGCGAGAAGGATCCCGAAGATCGTGTAGCGCGTGCGATCGAATTCGGCGGGGGCGACGGGAGCGCGGTGCGCGGCGGGCATCGTGCATTGTACGGGCTGCCGGAGCGCGCCCGGCATTCGCCGTTTGGTCCGGCGCGGCGCGCAAGGCTATGATGCGTGACACCCATTGAGGAACCAACAATTGATTTGCTCATCTGCATGACAAGTTATTCGTCATTCCCGCGGATGCGGGAATCCAGTGACTTTGCGGGATAGACACTGGGTCCCCGCTTTAGCGGGGACGACGGAACTTTTTGCGAGCGCTGGCACTTGTTTGGATAATTCTCGGTTGTTGGACTTTCATTCGGGTCAACTCCATGGCGTACCGCGATCTACGTGATTTCATGTCCCAGCTCGAAGCCCGGGGCGAATTGAGGCGCGTCGCCGCGCCGGTCGACCCGAAGTTCGAGATGACGGAGATGTGCGACCGCGTGCTCAAGGCGGGCGGCCCGGCGCTGCTGTTCGAGCGGCCCGTCGGCGATTTTCGCGCGCCCGGTGGTGGCAAAAGCGGCGGCGAGATTCCCGTGCTGGGCAATCTGTTCGGCACGCCGCAACGCGTGGCGCGCGCGATGGGAGTGGAAGGGGACGACTGGCGTTCGGCGCTGCGCGAAATTGGCAAGCTGCTCGCCTTCCTGAAGGAGCCTGAACCGCCGAAGGGCCTCAAGGACGCGTGGCAGAACACCCGTCCGGTGTTCATGAAGGTCCTCGACATGGCGCCGAAGGAGCGGTCGGGCGCGCCGTGCCAGGACGTCGTGTGGGAAGGCACGGAGGTCGACCTTTCACGCCTGCCGGTGCAGACGTGCTGGCCGAACGACGCCGGCCCGCTGATCACGTGGGGGCTCACCGTGACCCGCGGCCCGCTCAAGAAGCGGCAGAACCTCGGCATCTATCGCCAACAGGTGATTGCCCGCGACAAGGTGATCATGCGCTGGCTGGCCCACCGCGGCGGGGCGCTGGATTTTCGCGATCACGCGATGCAATCGCCCGGTGTGCGGTTTCCCGTCGCCGTCGCGCTGGGCGCCGATCCGGCGACTATCCTGGGTGCGGTGACGCCGGTCCCGGACTCGCTTTCGGAATACCAGTTTGCCGGCCTGCTGCGCGGCGGCCGCACCGAGATCGTGAAATGCCTTTCGCACGATCTGCAGGTGCCGGCGTCGGCGGAGATCGTGCTCGAAGGCTTCATCGAGCCGGATGCGGAGGACGCCACCGGCTACGAGACGGCCGCCGAGGGGCCGTTCGGCGACCATACCGGCTATTACAACGAGGTCGAGCGCTTCCCGGTGCTTACCGTCGAGCGGATGACGCTGCGCCGCGATCCGATCTACCACTCGACCTACACCGGCAAGCCGCCGGACGAGCCGTCGATGCTGGGCGTGGCGCTGAACGAAGTGTTCGTGCCGCTGCTGCAGAAGCAGTTTCCCGAGATCGCCGACTTCTACCTGCCGCCCGAAGGCTGCTCCTATCGCCTTGCGGTGGTCTCGCTCAGGAAGCAGTATCCGGGACACGCCAAGCGCGTGATGTTCGGCGTCTGGAGCTTCCTGCGCCAGTTCATGTACACCAAGTTCATCATCGTCACGGACGACGACGTCGACATTCGCGAGTGGCGCGAGGTGGTGTGGGCGCTGACCACGCGCGTGGATCCGAAGCGCGACACGCTCATCGTCGAGTCCACCCCCATCGACTATCTCGACTTCGCCTCGCCGGTGGCGGGCCTGGGCAGCAAGATGGGCATCGACGCCACGCACAAGTGGCCGGGCGAGACGCAGCGGGAGTGGGGCCGGGCGATCACGATGGACGCGGCGGTGAAGTCGCGCGTCGACGTGCTGATGCGCGAACTGGGGCTCTAGGCGTTAGGTTTCAACGCGCTTTCCGCATCGTATGATTTCTTGTCGTCCGTCATTCCCGCGAAAGCGGGAACCCAGCGACTTGGCTATTCCGCATCGCAGATTCTCACACGAGCCACTGGGTCACCGCATACGCGGGAACGACGATCAATTTCCCCGCGTAAGCCTAGGCGACGATCAATTGCATGCGTCCATGGCATTCAAACCGCTGAAAATCCGTTGACGCCTTACCTCTAGGGAGCTTTACCCGCGGCGGAACGCGCGCACGATGCGCATGACCGTCATGCCGATGGACACGGCCCTCATGATGCGTCCCATGCGGTACAGCCCCAGCAACGGCACGCCGATGCCGACGAGCGTGGTCGCCACCGAACGCACGTGACCGCCGCGCGGAGGCGCAAGGTGCTGGGGCGCGACGACCTCCTTGATGTCGTACCACGCCATGCGCGCCTGCAGCCGGTGCAGGTGCGACTGTGCGATGAGCAGTTCCTTGCGGCGTGCGAGCTGATCGCGGGTCATGGCGCGGGCGGGGCGGGAGGATCGCGCGGCGCGCCGCCGGCGAGGGCGACGCGATCGCGGTCGAGTTCGGCGATGGTCGCGGCGAAGGGCGTCGGCGCCGAATCCGCGTATTCCTTGCGCACCATCAGCAGCAAGGCGCCGGCGCCGGCGAAGACGGCGGCAACGATGGCAATGGCGGTCAGGCGATTGGTGTCCCAGAAGTAGACGATCACCCACACCGCCACGAACAGGACGGCAAATGCGAACATCGCCGCCGCCCCGAGCAGCATCGCGAGTTGCTGCTGGAGCCGGTCGCGCTCCTCGGCGTATTCGACGGACGCGAGTTCGAGACGCGATCGGGCCAGTCCAAGCAACGACGCACCCAAGCGCGCGGCGGCGCCCGCAAAGCCGCGTGGTCGGGCCTGCTCGCCGGCATCGCTCATCGCCCGCGCTCCCTCGAAACCCGGCTAGCGGCGGCTGATCAGCAGGCCGACGATCATTCCGACGGCGGCGGCGACCCCGATGGCCTGCCAGGGATTCTCGTGCACGTAGTCGTCGGTCGCGCGGGCGGCCTCCTTGGCGCGGTCGACGGCCTGCCCCTGAAGTTCCTGCAATTTCAGCTTTGCCGTCAGCAGTCGCGCCTCGGCCTGCGAGCGCAGGTCGCGGGCCTTTTCGCCGGTCTCGTGCGTGGCCTTGCTGAGCAGGCTCTCCGCTTCCGATATCACGGAGGAAAATTGGTCGACGATCTGGTCGCGGGTGGTTTCGATGGTCATGTGAGACTCCAGTTCGTTGGCAAAAAGGAACCCCGGCGCTGCGGGACTCCCATTATAGCCGTGTCGCGCCGGTTGCCATCAGGCGTTGGCGGATGCCTGGTGCATTGTGTCGTACGCCCCCATCGGGGCAATGTGCAGTCGGCGGCTCGTTTGGGTCGATTCATCCCGCGACTATTGACGGGATCGCCCGCCGGCCCCATCTTTCGCGGCACGGGCGCCGACGCACGGCGCGGCACGACCACGGAGATTCACGCGATGGCTGACTTTCCCGCTCCACAGTCCGCTCCCGCCGGTTCCACCGCGCCGGTCAGCGCCGGAGTCCTCGCCTATGCCCTCTTTGCCATCGGTGCGGTCCTGGAAATCGCCAGCCGGGGGTTTGCTTCGCCATTCCCGCTGATGACGGTGGTGGGCATCGTCGGCGTGGTCATCTGCTACGTCAAGCGAAGCGAGGCGCAGAACACATGGGTCGGGTCGCATTTCACCTGGCTGATCCGCACGTTCTGGTGGTCGTTCCTCTGGGACATGCTGGGCTGGGTCATCCTGCTCGGCACGTTCTTCATCGGCTTTCCGATCACGTTCGGCATCTGGTTCGTGACCGCCATCTGGGTCATCTACCGCGTCGTGCGGGGCTACCTGCTGTTCAAGGACAGCAAGCCGATCCCCGGCGTCTGAGCGCGGGGACCTTTCACCGGGCAGGTCGCCCGGCGCGCCCGGCCGGTGCCGCTCAGCGCTGCGCCTTGGGGTCCCAGGTCGCGGCGCTCTTGTAGACCCATTGCACGAGCGCATCGAGCGCGGCCTGGCCGCGCGCGGCGTTGGGATGGTTGATGATCGCCACGACGATCCAGCGCCGGCTCTGCGCGTCGATCACATAGCCGGCCAGCGCCTTGACGCCTTCGAGCGTGCCGGTCTTGAGCAGCGCCTGTCCACCCACGTTGCCGTTCTGGAAGCGCTTCTGGACGGTGCCGTCGGTGGCCGCCACCGCAAGCGAACTCGCGAACTCCTCGCGCGCGGCACTGCGTTCGGCAGCGGCGAGCAGTTGCGCCAGGCCGCCCGCGGTCACGCGCTCGTGGCGCGACAGTCCCGAGCCGTTCTCGATGACCAGACCGGGCATGGCGATCTTGCGTTCCTTCAGGAATCGCTGGACGACGTCGGCGGCGAGCGCGGGAGTGGCCGGCGGCGGATGGCGCGTGGTCGCGAGCGTCAGGAAGATCTGCTGCGCCATCACGTTGTTGGACAGCTTGTTGACGTCGCGCACGATGTCGTACAGCGGCGGAGACTCGAGGGTGGCGAAGGGCGCCTTGCCGCGCGGCGCGCGCCCTTCCTTCAGCCCGCCGTCGAACTGCCCGCCCGCATCGCGGAAGTAGGTCGTGAACATGCCGTGCACGAAATGGGGGTGGTCGAGCAACGCGACGTACCAGTCGCGCTCGCCGCAGGCCTGAGGGAAGCGTCCCGCGAACGCGGCCCGGGCGGACGCGCCGTTGTTGACGAACGTGGCGCCCAGCGCGCCGCGCCAGTCCGCGCAGTCGCCGCCCGCGATTCCCGGCGGCGCGCCCAGCGAAACCTGCGTCAGCGACGGTTCCGCGCGCAATTCCACGGCGTCGCCCGCCGTGTTCGGCGCGAACACGAAGCGGACGGACTTGAAGCTGACCAGCAACGCATCGGGACCGACGTTATACGGCTTGAGCGGCTCGTGGTCGAATTCCGCCGCGTCGTGCGCCGCCGGCTTGAACCACGACCGGTCCAGCGCGAGGTTCCCCTCCACCCGGTCGAGACCGTTGGCGCGCAATGCCGCCATGAAAGCCTGCCACTGTTCGATCGTGATCTTCGGATCCCCGTAGCCTTTGAGTATCAGGTCGCCCTTCAACACGCCGCCATCGAGCGGGCCGCCCAGGTAGGCCTCCGTCTTCCATCGGTAGTCGCGGCCGAGCAACTCGAGTGCGGCAAAGGTCGTGACCATCTTCATGACCGACGCGGGGTTCATCGGCCGAGTCGGATCGTGCGCAAAAAGCGGGCGCGTCGCGCCGACTTCCTGCACCACGAGCGACACGCTTTGGAGAGGTACGTGCGCATCGACGAACGCCTGGCCCACGGGACGCGGCAGCTCGGCGCCTGCAACCGAAGCGAACATCATGGCGGCGACAATTGACGCCATTCGCATCATGCGGCGTCCAGGATGTCGGCAGTGCGTGCGCACAGCAGCGCGAACTCGTCGTCGGTCACGATGTAGGGCGGCATGAAGTAGACCGTGTTGCCGATGGGGCGCAGCAGAAGCTCGCGGCGCAGCGCCTCGGCGAAGAACCAGCGCGAGAAATCCGGCCGCGCCGTCTCCACCTCGAACGCCCAGATCATGCCGCACCGCCGGAAAGCGCGGACCTTGGCGTGCGCCGCGATGCCGGCGACGGTCCCCGACCAGCGTTCCGCCCTGCCGCGATTCGCGGCCAGCACGTGGTCATGCTCGAAGATTTCGAGCACCGCCAGCGCCGCGCGGCAGGCGAGAGGATTGCCGGTGTAGGAGTGGGAATGCAGGAAGCCGCGCGAGGTCTCATCGTCATAAAACGCCTGGTACACGTCGTCGGTGGACAGAACGCACGACAGCGGAAGGTAGCCGCCGGACAGGCCTTTGGACAGGCAGAGGAAGTCTGGCGCCAGTGTCCCGGCCTGCTCCCACGCGAACAGCGTCCCGGTGCGCCCGAACCCGGTCATGATCTCGTCGGCGATCAGGTGGACCCCGTGGCGAAAGCAAATTTCCCTTGCCAGGCGCAGGTAGGACGCGTCGTACATGACCATGCCGGCGGCGCCCTGCACCAGCGGCTCGACGATCAGCGCCGCCGTGGTTGCATGGTGCAAGGCGAGATGCGCGTCCAGCGCCGCGGCCGCGGCGTCGGTGGAGATGCCGCGGCGCGCGTCCGGGCAAGGCACGACGGAGTTCTGGTTGAGCAGCGGGGCGTAGGTGTCGCGGTACAGGGCCACGTCGGTGACCGCCAGCGCGCCGAGCGTCTCGCCGTGGTACCCGCCGGCCAGGCTCACGTAGCTGCGCTTCCCGGGCTGGCCGGCATTCCGCCAATAATGAAAGCTCATCTTGAGCGCGATTTCGGTGGCCGACGCGCCGTCCGATCCGTAGAACGCATGCCCCAGTCCGGCCGGCGCGAGCGCCGCAAGCCGCTCCGACAATTCGACCACAGGCCGGTGCGTGAAACCCGCGAGCATGACGTGGTCGAGCTCGTAGATTTGCGCCACCAGCGCGCCGTTGATGCGCGGATTGGCATGCCCGAACAGGTTGACCCACCATGAGCTGACGGCGTCAAGGTAGCGGGCGCCATCGACGTCGTACAGCCATGCGCCCTCGCCGCGGGCGATCGGCACCAGCGGCAATGTCTCGTGCACCTTCATCTGCGTGCACGGATGCCACACCGCCGCCCGGCTGCGGGCCAGCCATTCCGCATTCAGGGACACATCCGGCTCACGAACGGGCAAATGGAAGAAACCTCTCCTGCAAGATGTTTGCCGTCACGTCGGCCCGCCGTCGCATACCGGGCCCATGTCCGGTCAAGGAGCAAGGTCAGTGGGCGGGCGAGATCGGCGGGGTCCCGGAGCGGCAGTGCAGTCGATTATAGCGGCGCGCCGTCGTGGGCCGTCGGCGAAGGGGATGGGCGCGAGGCTGACCGGCGGGCAGCCCGCCGTCGCATCGACGAGGCATCGAACTGCATGATAGAAATGGCACATGGCGACACCCCGTTACACGCAGACCGCGATGGCACTGCATTGGCTCTCGGCGCTGCTCATTTTCTGCGGATTCAGCTTGGGCCTGTTCATGACCGGCCTCGAGTTTTCGCCGGCCAAATTCAGGTATTACGCATGGCACAAGTGGATCGGCATCACCATTTTCCTGCTGGCTGCCCTGCGCCTGGCGTGGCGCGCGAGTCATCCCGCGCCGGCGCTTCCCGCGACGATGCCGGCCTGGCAGGTCAGCGCCACACGCATCGCGCATGCATCGCTTTACGCCCTGATGCTGGCCATTCCGCTATCGGGCTGGGTCTACAGCTCGGCTACGGGCGTATCCGTCGTCTACCTGGGGGTCCTGCCGCTGCCAGACCTGGTTCCCAAGGACCGCGAGAGCGCCAAGGTCCTGCTTCTCGTTCATCAGTCGCTGAACTTCACGTTGGCCGCCGTGGTCGTAACCCATGTTGCCGCGGCGCTGAAGCATCAGTTCGTCGATGGCGACGACATCGTGTCCCGCATCGTCCCCGGACGGCGGGCGCCGCGATGAAATTACAATTTGTTACGGATTCCCTTTCCATGCGCATGTTCCGTCCTTTCATACCCTCCCTTGCCATGATGCTTTTGGCGTCTTCCGGCGCCAGCGCGCAAAGCGTGCTGATCGACAAGAGCGAGATCCGGTTCGTTTCGCGGCAGATGGGCGCCAACGTCGAAGGCCGATTCCGCAAGTGGAAAGCCAACGTCGATTTCCGCCCCAAGGACCTCGCGCGATCGAAGGCCGAATTCACGATCGACCTGGGCAGCATCGACCTGGCCAGCGAAGAGTCGGAGATCGAACTCATGCGCCCGCGCTGGTTCGACACCGCGAAGTTCCCGGTCGCCACGTTTCAGTCCACGGCGATGAAGGACCTGGGGAACGACCGCTACGAAGTCGCGGGCACGCTGACCCTCAAGGGCAAGTCGCAGGACGAGACCATCCCCATCGAAGTCAGGCGCGACCCGGCGGGCAATTCGGTGGCCACCGGCGAGTTCACGATCAAGCGCCTCGAGTTCAACATCGGCGGCGGCCCGTGGGCGGATCCCGCGGTCGTGGCGGACGAAGTCCTGGTGAGGATACGCATGGTCCTGCCGCGCGCGGGCTGAAGCCTTCGCGTCGTCGAAAACATCCTTTGAATAACCATTGCCAGGGAGGCAAAAATGCTGCTGCGCTTCAAGATCGCAGTTTTCGCACTGGGCGGAGCCGTGCTGTCCGCGCCGGTGTCGTCGCAGGAGGTCTATGTGCTGGACTCGCGTCACACGGCGCCGATGTTCCAGGTCACCCACATCGGCTTCTCCCAGCAGTACGGTTCGTTCACCAACACGACCGGCAATGTCACGATCGACCGTGCGGCAAAGAAGGGCGCCATTGATGTCTCGATCGCGACGGCGTCCGTGGTGATGGCCCCCGCGCTGCAAAACCTGGTCAAGACCGATGAATTCCTCAACGTCGAGAAGTTCCCGACGATCACCTACAAGTCTTCCGACCTCGTTTTCGAAGGCGACAACCTGGCAGCCGCCAACGGCGAACTCACGCTGCTGGGCGTCACGAAGCCGGTGGCGCTCAAGCTGACTAATTTCAGGTGCGGACCCAATCCGTTCAACAAAAAGCCGATGTGCGGCGGTGAAGCCAGGGCCGCGTTCAAGCGCTCGGATTTCGGCATGAAGGCGGCGATGATGGCGGCCAGCGATGACGTGACGATCGTCATCACCTTCGAAGGTGTCAGGGAGTAGGCATTTCTTGCAGCCCGCGGAGGCGGTCGAACGCAGCGCGGATATATCGGCGCGCCAGCTTTCAGGTTGAAATACGTGATTTCCGCAATGCATGATTCCCTGTCATCCGTCGTTCCCGCGAAAGCGGGAACCCAGTGTCTTGGCAATGTCGCCTCGCAGCATCTGACCCAGGTCGCTGGGTCCCCGCGTACGCGGGGACGACGAGCGCTTGCATCCATCTACGACATACCAACCGCCGACAGCCACCAACAATCACCAACGGCCACCAACAACCACTTGACGCTTTACAGCTGGGCTCTGGCGAGCCGCGTCTGCATCCTCTTGACCGCGGCTACCAGTTCCCGTGTGATCCCGGGCTCCCGCACCGAATGCCCGGCGTCGGGCACGACAATGTATTCGGCCTCCGGCCATGCGCGCGCCAAGGCATCGGCGGTTACCGGCGGACAGACGATGTCGTAGCGGCCCTGGACAATGGTGCAGGGCAGGTGCCGGATCACCTCGACCCCGGCGAGCAACTGATCCGGCGCCAGGAAGCCCCGATGTACGAAGTAATGTGCCTCGATTCGCGCAATGGCCAGCGCGGCTGTGTCGCCGTCGAAACGCGACAGCGGATCGGCCACCGGCAGCAGTGTCGTGCAGGCGCCCTCGTAGCGGTCCCATGCGCGCGCGGCGGGCAGGTGAACGGCGGGGTCGGGGTTCGTGAGCCTTCGGTAGTAGCTGTCGAGCAGGTTCGCGCGTTCGGTCAATGGCAAAGCTTCGGTGAACGCGCGCCACGCCTCCGGGAACACGTTGCGCATGCCGTGCATGAACCAGTCGATTTCCACCGGCGTCGCAAGGAAGATTCCGCGCAGGATGAGGCCCAGCACGCGCTCGGGATGCGCCTGCGCGTAGGCGAGCGCCAGCGTGGAACCCCACGATCCGCCGAATACCAGCCAGCGATCGAGGTGCAGTTCTTCGCGCAGGCGCTCAATGTCCGCAACCAGGTGCTGCGTTGTATTGCCGGCAAGCTCGGCCGCCGGCGTCGAAAGGCCGGCGCCGCGCTGGTCGTACAGCACCACATTCCAGAATCTGGGATCGTAAAAGCGGCGATGGTGCGGCAGGCAGCCGCCGCCGGGGCCGCCGTGCAGGAACACCAAAGGCACGCCTTTCGGATTGCCGCACGCTTCCCAGCGCATGACATGCGTGCCGTCAAGTGCGATGCGTCCCGTCGAGTACGGTTCGATTTCCGGAAACAGCGAAATGTCGGACGGCGAAGATCGGGTGGCGTCGGTCACGGGCGTCGTCGCAATGTGGGGAAAATTGCCGGCAACCAGGCATGACGAAAAGTGCGCGCTTTCGTGCACACCGGCAACAAAAGCGATTTGCCGCCGGGGCGCATGATCAGCCCGCGCTCCACGGCGTTTTCAGCCGCGTGTACTCGTGGCGGTAAATGGCCAGGTCGACCGCGCCGGCCTGGCGCGCCGCCATTTCCGACGTGAGCGAGTCCCCCGCGCTGCGAACGCCGGCAACGGAGATGCCTTCGATCATGATCACCCATGAAGGAACGCGTATCGCCTCCTCGTGTGTTTTCTTCTCGGCCGTCTCGACCCGGCTCAAGGACTCGTCCGCCAAGCACAGGTGAACGCCTGACACGCCGGACCGGTAGGTCAGCGGCGGCAGGATCCGTTGGGTGAGGGCGGCGAGCGTGTCCGCGCGTTGTGCATCGGCAACGTCGAAGCGCAACGTCAGCATCACGCCACCGCTGCCCGGGCCGCCGGTGAACGCAACCCTGCAAATCGAGCGCGCGATGTTGCGAAAGGACGGCATCACGCGCTGCGTCCAGGGCGTCGGCGCGTTGAGGCGGTTGAGATAGTCCTGCCCGCCCAGCGTTTCGGCGGAGTCGGCTTCGTAGAGATTGAAGAACTCCGGTCCCCCGCTGAGCGCCACATATCTGCGTCCACGGCGAAAGCCCGAAATGCCCACGCGCTCCGGCATGTGCTCGCGGTTGTGCCACTCGTAGAATTCGTCCCTGGTCTCGGGCAGCAGGTCGTGCCAGATCGCCACCACGCCCATGCCGGCCAGGCTCATTGCCGTTCCCTCCGGCCAGGCTTCACGTTCGCCGGAATCATGGGGCGCGTTGCAGCTCGATCTCGACGTCGCCAAGATCACCATAGGTGACGGTGAGCCTTGGGCCGATCGGCACCTCGATCGCGCCCGCATAGGATCCCGTCGTGACCACCTGTCCTTCGCGCAATCCTTCGTCGCGGTCCGCCAGGAAATTGGCGAGCCAGTACAGCGGATTGAGCGGATGGCCGTCGCCGTGGCGGCCATCGTGCGTCGACAGCGCGCCGGACGGCGTGCGGATCGAGATCGGGAAACTGCGCAGCGAAGGGTCGAAGCCGCGCGAGAACTCGGGACCGAGGAAGAGACCCTGGTTCTGAACGCTGTCGGCCACCATTTCCGGCCAGCTGACCGCGCCCGGGTCGGCGTAGCGCGTTCCGAGGATTTCCAGCACCAGGCGCGATTCCGCGACGGCGGCTCGAATCTCGGCCTCGGCGTACGGAGTTGCGCGTTTCGGAAGGTCACGGCCCATGACGAATGCCACTTCGGGCTCGATCCTTGCGATGTCGCCGGTGGCGACCACCGGAAAGGGCGACGAAGCGCGAATGGTCGACGCGAAGATGCGTGCCGCATTGATCGGCCGTTCCGCCGACGGCAACGCGCACTTCCAGCCCCCGACCGCCTGGCCCAGCAGGTCGGCCACGCGGCGCTGAACCGCGAGGGCGCTCTCCAGGTCCGCCGGGCGCAGATCGTCGGGCAAGCGCGGACCGGGGATGCCGGCCCTTCGCGCCTTGGCCAGGAACTGCGCTGCGTCTTCCAGTTTTTCGCTTTCCATCGATTCCCTCCACGCGGCACAATTCGAATGTCCAAGCCGGATTATGCCGTTGACGCGGATGCGAAGCGAACTCGACTCAGCGGGCCCCATGTCGGGTATTCTGTCGGGCCGCGTCAGCCACCTGACCTCTCCGGCCGCGTCATGAACGATCGACTGACCTCAGCCAACGTGCTTCCCCTGGACCATGCCCGTGCCGTGCTGGTTGGGCGTGTGTACGTTGCAGCGCTGGAGGGACCCGTGCTGGTCCGCGTCCAGGCCGACGGCGTGTACGACCTGTCGAGCGTGGCCGCGACTTGCAGCCAGTTGATGAATCGCGACGATCCCGTGGCCGCAATCCGTGCGGCAGGGGAGTTGCCGAGGCTGGCGTCTGTCGAGGACGTGCTGGCCAACTCGGCGCACGACGGGCACGACACGTCGCTGCCGTGGTTCCTGGCGCCCTGCGACCTTCAGGCGCTCAAGGCCAGCGGCGTGACGTTCGTGGCGAGCACGCTCGAGCGGGTGATCGAGGAGCAGGCGCGCGGCGACCCGGCGAAGGCCGAAGCGGTGCGAAGGGAAATCGTTGCGGTGATCGGCGACAATCTGTCGACCATCCGTCCGGGTTCGCCGGAGGCCGCGCGGATCAAGGAAACACTGATCCGGCAGGGCGCATGGTCGCAATATCTCGAGGTGGGCATCGGCCCGGACGCCGAGATCTTCACCAAGTCGCAGCCGATGTCGGCGGTGGGACTCGGCGCCGACGTCGGCATTCATCCGAAGTCCGAGTGGAACAACCCCGAGCCGGAGATCGTGCTCGCGGTGAGCGACAAGGGACGCACCGTGGGCGCGGCGCTGGGCAACGACGTCAACCTGCGCGACTTCGAGGGCCGCAGCGCGCTGCTGCTGGGCAAGGCCAAGGACAACAATGCATCCTGCGCCATCGGTCCGTTCATCCGCCTCTTCGACGAGCACTACACGATCGACGACGTCCGCCGCTGCGACATCGCCATGCGCGTCGACGGGCCGGAAGGCTTTGTGATGACCGGCTCGAGCTCGATGAGCATGATCAGCCGCGATCCGCTCGACCTGGTGGGCCAGGCGATCAGCGCCTGTCACCAGTATCCGGACGGCCTGATGCTGTTT
Organism: Casimicrobiaceae bacterium; assembly: GCA_035430095.1. Lineage (GTDB taxonomy): Bacteria > Pseudomonadota > Gammaproteobacteria > Burkholderiales > Casimicrobiaceae > VBCG01. Next base: position 16,535 of record DAOMGB010000072.1, read on the forward strand.
CTCGGCACCATGTTCGCGCCAACCAAGGATCGCCACGGCCCGGGCAAGGGTTTTACGCACGTCGTCGGCGACATCGTCACCGTCGCCACGCCGACCCTCGGCGCGCTGGTCAACCGCGTCGATCGTTCCGACCGCATCGCGCCATGGACCTTCGGCGCCGTGGCATTGATGCAGAATCTCGCGCGTCGCGCGCTCCTCCCGAAATAACCGCCGCAACCTGGAAGCGATCATGGCTCAACTGTTCAAGAACTACATTGCCGGTGAGTGGCTCGCAGGCCCGTCCGTCACGCAGAACCGCAATCCCTCCGATGTAAGCGACGTCATCGGCGAGTATGCGCAGGCCGATGCCGACCAGGCACGCGCCGCCATCGCCGCTGCGAAGAAGGCCTTTGCCGCGTGGTCGACGGGTTCGATCCAGGAACGCGCCAATGTCCTGGATCGCGCCGGCAGCGAAATCATCGCCCGCAAGGATGAACTGGGCGCGCTCCTTTCGCGCGAGGAAGGAAAGACCCTGCCCGAAGGGATTGGCGAGGCGATGCGCGCCGGCCAGATTTTCAAATTCTTCGCCGGCGAAGTCGTGCGCATGACCGGCGACAAGCTCGCGTCGGTGCGCCCCGGTGTCGACGTGGAAGTGACGCGCGAACCGCTGGGCGTGATCGGCCTCATCACGCCGTGGAATTTCCCGATTGCGATTCCCGCATGGAAGATCGCGCCGGCGCTGGCTTACGGCAACACCGTGGTGTGCAAGCCGGCCGACCTGGTGCCCGGATGCGCGTGGGCCATTGCCGACATCCTGGCGCGCTCGGGACTGCCCGCCGGCGTGTTCAACTTGGTCATGGGTCGCGGCTCGGTCGTCGGCGAAGTCATCGTCAACAGTCCCGATGTCACGGCGATCAGCTTCACGGGCTCGGTCGGAACGGGCCGCGCCATCGCCGCTAAGGCCGTTGCGCGCATGGCCAAGATCCAGCTCGAGATGGGCGGCAAGAATCCGCTGGTCGTGCTTGACGACGCGGACCTGCCCACGGCGGTCAACGTCGCCGTGCAGGGTTCATATTTTTCGACTGGCCAGCGCTGCACGGCATCGTCGCGGCTGATCGTCACCGCCGGCATCCATGATCGCTTCGTCGCCGCGGTTAAGGAAAAACTGAAGACGCTGAAGGTCGACAACGCGTTGCTGCAGGGCACCGACCTTGGCCCGGTCGTGGACCCGAGCCAGCTCGAGCAGGACTTGAGGTACCTCGACATCGGCAAGGGCGAGGGCGCGAAACTCGTCACCGGCGGCGAGCGGCTTAAGCGTGCCACCGAGGGCTATTATCTTTCGCCGGCGCTCTTCACCGAGACGACCAACGCGATGCGCATCGCCCGCGAGGAGATCTTCGGGCCCGTGGCGGCCGTCATCCGCGTCAAGGACTACGACGAAGCGCTGGCGGTGGCCAACGACACCGAGTTCGGCCTGTCGTCGGGCATCTGCACGACCTCGCTCAAGCACGCGTCGCACTTCAAGCGTCACGCACAGGCCGGCATGGTGATGGTCAATGTGCCGACGGCCGGCGTTGACTACCACGTGCCGTTCGGCGGACGCAAGGGCTCGAGCTACGGCTCGCGCGAGCAGGGGCGCTACGCCGCGGAATTCTTCACCACGGTCAAGACGGCCTATACGGCACCGTAGCAGTCGTTCGCGTCTTCGCGATTGCCGGCCGATGACCGGAGCCGGCCA
>DAOMGB010000073.1:0-18231 GCA_035430095.1 Casimicrobiaceae bacterium
TCGCTGATGGACGCCCTCGATCTCGCCACGCTGATCGAGGTCGAAGCGTTCAAGCGGTACACGCAATTCGCCGAAAGACTCGGAAGCCGTTCCGACGGCGACGCCGCGTCGGTATTTCAATCGATGGCCGTCAACGAGAGCAAGCACGGCGAGCAGATCGGCGAACGCCGGCTCGCGCTGTTCGGCGACGAACGCCCCAAGGTCACGCTCGACGACATCTTCGACGTGGAGGCACCGGAGTTCGGCGCGCCGCGCGAGAACATGTCCGCGTACAAGGCGTACCTGGTGGCGTTGTCCTCCGAAAGGAAGGCCTTCGCGTTCTACGACCAGGCCCTCCGCTACGTGACCCAGCCGGACGTCAAGGCGTTGTTCGAGGAACTGCGGGCCGAGGAGGCCGAGCACGTCCAGATGATCGAGGCGATCATCGCGAAGCTGCCGGACTCAGCCAAGGTGGACCTCGACGACGAAGACGAGGATGCCCTGCTGAACCCGGAAGGTCGCGTGCACCTGCCGTTCTAGTCGAGCGCTTCACTCACCGCGCTCCGCACCGTCCCCACTCCGCATTGGCGTGGTCGACACCCGCTGACTACGCGCGCCGGGCGCGGCTTTCAGCCGCTTCGGCAGATGTACCGGGGCCGGAAATTTCTACCTCCGACCGGTCCTGAAACGGGGTCAGCCTCATCGCTGCGGGCCGCTGAATTTTCCTGGCACCCGGGCTTGGGTCCAACCTGAGACCCGGGGACTGACAGTCCATCAGGAAAGGCCTGGCACCCGGCGCCCCAGGCGCGAGACGCCTTCGGTGGTTTACTCGAACGTTGAAGTCGCCGTCGAGGTTATTCGCGCTGGATCTCAATTCGGCCCTCACGAACTCCTTTCAACAGCGCGCGATAGTCTCGCATTCAGGTTCCTTTCAGATTATCCATGTACGGTGCGTGGGTAATGAGTCGCGGGCTGGAAACGCAAGCCCGAACCGGGCAGACGCAAGTCGCCGTTGGAGGACCAGGCAAGTGCTCGCCGAACAAACCGCACATCGCAGGGGAAACCAATGAAAAAAATTCTATTGGCATCGATGCTCAGCCTTGGCGTTGGCGCGTTCGTCACGGCACCCGTGGCGGCCAGGGATACGACACCTCCCATCATCACTGCGAACATCAGTGGAACGTTGGGAGCCAACGGCTGGTACACCAGCAACGTCAACCTGAGCTGGACGGTGATCGAGAGCGAACGCGCGTCCAGAACCATCCAGAAATCGGGTTGTGACAGCGTATCGATCACCACGGACACGTCGGGCGCGACCTACACCTGCACGGCGACCAGCGCCGGCGGCACCAGCAGCAAGTCGGTGACAATCAAACGCGACGCCACCAACCCGACAGCAACGATCACCACCCCGGCCGCCGGCGCGACCTATGCGCTGAACCAGGCGATTACCGCCAGCTACGCCTGCAACGATGTACGGTCCGGCATTGCGACGTGCACGGGCACGGTGGCCAATGGTGCCGCCATCAGCACCTCGCCTTCGGGAACCAGGACCTTCACCGTCGCCGCCACCGACACGGCCGGCAATGCGACCACCGCAAGCGTCACCTACACCGTTGCCGGTTCCACATCGTCCACCGCGAAGGGGACGCAGTTGTTCGCCTGGAATGATCTGGGCATGCATTGCGCGGATTCCGATTTCTCGGTATTTACCCTGTTACCGCCATTCAACAACCTGAACGCGCAACTCGTGGTCGGCGGCAAGCTGGTCAATCCGGGTTCGGGATACACGCTGACGTACGAATCCGCGCCGGACCCCACCATCGCCACCTCGATCAACACGTCCAGCAGCGGCAAGACCAACTTCTGGACGTATGTCGACCGACTGTTCGGCGCGTCCTTGCCTGCAGACGTCGGCCTTACCGGCAACCCGACTGCCTCCCTTACCCCAAGGGCGCTGGCATGGAATGCCGGTTTGAACTGGTTCGAAGCCACCGGGATACCGATCACGCCGATCGATGACCTCGGCCACGTCAATCCTTATCCGCTGGTCAAGGTCACCGCCCGCAATGGCAGTGGCCAGGCTATTGCCAGCAGCCACGCGGTGCTGCCGGTGTCCAGCGAGATCAACTGCAACACCTGTCACGCCAGCAACAGCGGAAGTCCCGATGCCAGGCCGCCCATCGGAGGCTGGGTGAACCTGACGCCCGGCTCCGAAAGGGACTGGAGGATGAACATCCTGCGCCTGCATGACGAGAAGAACGCGGGCAACAGTTCCTATGCGCCGTTGATGGCCAGCAAAGGGTACGGCACGAGCCTGGAACTCTCGGCGCTGAACAACAAGCCGATCTTTTGCGACACCTGCCACAACAGCAATGCGTTGGCAGTATGGGGGCTCCCCGGCCAAGCGGGCGTTTCCAACATGACGGCCGCGATGCACAACCGGCACGCCAACGTCGTCGTTCCGGGTACGACTCAACCGCTGGACGCCATCGGCACCCGCGACTCCTGCTACAACTGCCACCCCGGGAAGCAGACGCAATGTCTCCGCGGCGCGATGGGCAATCCGGTCGACGCCAGCAACAAGCACACGATGGAGTGCCAGTCCTGCCACGGATCAATGCTCACGGTCGGCAAGAAAGCGCGAAACGGCTGGTTCGACATGCCGACCTGCCAGGCCTGTCACCACGACGGTAAGCGCGAGACCCTGGCCATCAATGCCGACGGGTCCTTCAAGACCTGGCTGGACACGCGCTTTGCGTCGAAACCCGATACTCCCGCGGGCAGCGGCGTCAGCCTGTACCGCTTCAGCGCCGGTCATGGCAACCTGCAATGCGAGGCATGCCACAACTCGACGCATGCCGAGTTCACCAACAAGCCGAGCGCCACGGGCAACCAGGTGAACGACAATCTGCGGGCCATGGAGGTACAGGGCTATGCCGCGGCGATCCGCGAATGCACGGTCTGCCACGCCACTGCGCCCAGCACGGTAAAGGGCGGCCCGCACGGGATGCATCCCATCGGTTCGTCGTGGGTCACGAGCCACCACGACGCGGCGAGCGGGGGCAATACGGCCGATTGTCTGTACTGCCATGGCTCCAATTCCTCCGGATCGCCATTGGCAATGGTCAAGGTCGCCAAGACATTCAGCATCGACGACGGCCGCACCAAGGCTTTCAAGGCAGACGAGCGCGTGACCTGTTGGAGTTGCCACAACGGTCCGAATCCCTGACCTGGGCGGGTTGGTGCGGTCGCGCCTTCCCTCCAGTGGGAAAGCTGGATCAGTCCCGCACCCCCGGACTCTCATCCCCGCATTCCGCGGGCCCCGACGCGTCGGGGCCCGCGGTCCTCGCGGCACTTTGTGGTACGGCGCCGATTGTCGTAATCTTCAAAAATGCGGATTCTTCTCGTCGAGGATGACACGAGCCTTGGATCCGCCATCTGCGATTACCTGAAGCGCGAATCCTGCCTGGTCAGCCATGTCGCGACGCTGGCGGCGGCGCGGACTTGCTTTCCAGCGGACTACGCGGTGGTCGTGCTCGACCTTGGCCTCCCCGATGGAAATGGTCTCGCGCTGCTGCCCCAGATCTTCCGCCAGGCCGACCCGCCGGCCGTATTGATCCTGACTGCGCAGGACCGGTTGTCGGACCGCGTTCGCGGGCTCGACGCGGGCGCAGACGATTACCTGGTCAAGCCGTTCGACCTGCCGGAGCTCTCCGCTCGTCTGCGGGCGCTGGAGCGGCGGCGCGCTGGCCGGCATTCGCCGCAGATCGAGCTCGGCGCGGTTACCGTGGATACGGCTTCGCGGGACGTCCGCTTCAACGGCAAGAAGGTGGAACTCACCGCACACGAATACGCGCTGATCGTCGCCTTCGCAGAACATCCTGACCGCGTCCTCAGCCGCCGGCAACTGGAGGACGCACTCTATGCGTTCGATGCCGGGACGCTTAGCAACGTGGTCGAGGTCTATGTGTCCCGGCTGCGCCGCAAATTCGGCCGCAATGCGATTCGGACCGTCCGCGGCATCGGTTACCGTTGGGGCGACGCCGGAAGCGACGGTGGCGAGGTGCCCGAATGACCTTCAAGGGTCCCGGTTCGGTGACGCAGGCGTTGACGCGCAGCCTGCTGGTCGGCTTGACCCTGATCTGGATCGTCGGCGTGGTCGGCAGCGGCTTCGTGCTCAAACGCCTGATCGACGACAAGTCGGATGACGAATTGCAGGAAAGCGCCGCCATCCTGATGTCGCTGGTGCGGTACAACGATGATCTCCTGCTGACTGCCGCGATGCTGGGAGACACGAGACAGCCGATTGGCAGCGGAACTCCCCACGAACGGATGGTCTACCAGGTCCGCGATGCCTCGGGACGCGTGCTTCTCCAATCCGCGAACGCGGCGCCCGCACTGGACGACATTCCGTTGCGTGAAGGCCTGATCGACGCGGCGGGGTGGCGCGTCGTGACACTGGCCGACCCGGCGAACAGGCGCTTCCTGCAGCTCGCCGATCCGCTCGCCGAGCGCCGCGAAGCGCTCATTTCCGCGCTGTTGTGGCTGATGGTGCCGCTGGCAGCATTGTTGGCGTTTGCCGCCTACATCTCGCTGCGGGCCTCGCGGTCGCTTGGCCAGCAGGTGCAGCGCACCGTCCGGGCGGTCTCGCGACAGGATCCGCAAGCCTTGGGACTTCTGCCGCTCGACGGCGTGGTCACGGAAATGCGCCCGGCCGTCGAGGCGACCAATCAGTTGCTCAAGCGATTGGCGGACGCATTGGAGGCCGAACGCAGTTTTACCTACAACAGCGCGCACGAGATCCGGACGCCGATTGCCGCCGCGCTGGCGCATGCGCAACTGCTGGCGGCCGAGTTGCAGGACTCGCCGTTCAAGGGCCGCATCGACGGGCTCGTGGGCGCACTATCCCGCCTCGCAAGGCTCGCCGAACGCCTGCTCGCCCTGGCCCGCGCCGAAGGCGCCCAACCGTTATCCGACGAATGGGTCGATTTGGCGCAGGTCGTCCAGCTCACGGTCCGCGAATTCGAGCGCGACCCGCGACTGCTCGGAAGACGAATGGTCGGTGAAGTCGTTCCCGCACGAGTGCGTGCGGATCTTGATGCCGTAGGTCTCGCGGTACGCAACCTGGTCGAAAATGCCCTCGTGCACGGCGCGGGCGGGAAAGTCATCCTCCTGAAATGCAGCAGCGCGCGCGATGCCACGACAATCGCCGTCATCGATGATGGCCCGGGCGTCAGCGGTGAAGACATTCGCCGGCTCACCAAGCGTTTTGCCCGCGGCGCAGGCGCGGCGGGAAGCGGCGCGGGACTTGGCCTGTCGATCGTGGAAACGCTGTCACGGCGAATGGGCGCGAAGTTGGTTCTCGAAAGTCCGGTGCAGGGCGGCACTACCGGTGGATTCGAGGCCAGGCTGGTTTGGGAGTCGGGACAAACCTGAAGGGCTGGGAGCGAAGAGTGCGGGGGTTTCGCTAGCGTCAATGAGTTCGTGGCGCGCGGGCAGCACACCACCGCGAGCCAAGTGATGGCCGGCAAACCTCCGGGCTGGAGCGACCCGAGGGTGGACCTCGTGGAGTGCAGGCCGGATTGCGCTAAGATGCGGCCGGTCCAATACAGTCAGGTCACGCGGAATGGCCGAATCGTCGGGAATCGATCGCAGAAGCAACTGGCGCATCGGCGCACTCGTGGTGGTGCTTGTGGCGGCCTGCCTCTGGCTCTCGTTCCAGTTCCTTGAGCCGATCCCGCAGCGCGAGATCGTCATCGCGTCCGGCCCCTCCTCGAGCCTCTATCACCAGCATGCGCTGCGCTACCAGGAGGCACTGGCGCGGCACGGCGTGCGCTTGGTCGAGCGGATGACTGAAGGGGCCGGCGAGAACCTGCGCCTCCTGGGCAACCCGGCGTCCGGCGTCGACATCGCATTCGTCCAGGGTGGCCAGGCGAGCAGCCCCGAGGCCGCCGGCGTCGTAATGCTCGCGAGCCTCTACTACCAGCCCCTGTGGATCTTCACGCGCCGCGGCGAGGCGGTCGACTCGCTGGCGGCGCTCGCGCGGAAAACCGTGTCGACCGGGATGCCAGGCAGCGGTACGGCTGCGCTTTCCCTCCCGCTGCTGGCGGCCAGCGGCATCACGGACGACAACGCGCGTCTGGTCCCCATGCCGACGGACCGCACTCGCGCGGCGCTTCTCAACGGCGAAGTCGACGTGGCGCTCATGGTGGGTGGCGCGCGAACATCTGCGATTGCGGCCGCGCTCGGCGACCCGGCGCTCGAGCTTGCCGGCCTCGCGCACGCTGACGCCTATCCCCAACGTTACCCCTACCTATCCCGGCGCACGCTGCACGCGGGGGCGGTTTCCTTCAACCCCGTCTTGCCGTCCCAGGACATCGCGCTGATCACCACCGAGGCAATGCTCGCATCGCGCGTCGGGCTGCACCCCGCCATCGTCAACCTGTTGCTCGAGACCATCCGCGACGAACATGACGACCAGGGCTTCTTCGAGGTCCCAGGCGAATTTCCGAACGTCGAGCAAGTCGACCTGCCTGTATCGCCCGACGCCATTCGCCATAAGCGCTTCGGGCCAAGTGTCCTGTACCGCCACCTGCCATTCTGGGTGGCGACCTTCGTGGAATGGTTCATCATCATCGTGGTACCGCTCGTGGTTATCGTGGTGCCGATTCTGCGTTTCCTGCCAGCCGCCATGCGCTGGCGTGTGCGCTCGCGGATATACCGCTGGTATGGCGAGCTTGCGTTGCTCGAGCGAGACGTCGAGCTGCGACGCGGCGCGCTGCCGATCGAGAAGTGGCTCGGTGACCTCGACCGCATCGAACGAGCTGCCGAGCACGTTCGAACGCCGGCCAGCCACGCCAGCGAGTCGTACACGCTGCGCGAACACATCGCACTGGTGCGACGCAATGTGCTCGCAAGGGCAAGTGTGCCAAAGGGCGCGCAGGAGTAAATCGCGCCCGCCTGCCCGTCCAGTTCTCGCTCGCCGCTGTTGCCGTGGACGCGTTGATCGAACCGACCTGACACCCGCCTTTAGTACGAGATAGGATTGGAGTCCGCCCACCAGGAGCGGACGATGAAGACGAAGCGGTTCACCGAAGAACAGATCATCGGGGTGCTGAAGGAGGCTGAGGCAGGCGCCAAGACCAAGGAGTTGTGCCGACGACACGGTATTTCCGATGCGACCTTCTACAACTGGAAGGCGAAGTACGGCGGAATGACGGTGTCGGAGGCGCGCCGGCTGAAGGAGCTGGAGCACGAGAACGCCCGGCTGAAGCGCCTGCTGGCCGATGCCGAACTCGATAAAGCGGCGCTGAAGGATCTGCTGCACCGAAAAATCTGAGTCCGCAGGCGAGGCGCGTGGCGGTCGAGGTGCTGATGACCGAGCGTGGCTTTGGGGTGACCCGTGCCTGCGGGCTGGTCGGAATCTCGCGTTCCTTGTATTGCTATCGTGACCGGCGGCCCGACAGTGCACCGCTGCGCGCACGCATCGAGGAGATCGCCGCGACGAAGCGCCGCTATGGCTACCAGGGTCTACATCCGGTTGCGGCGCGAGGGCTGGGAGGTCAACCGCAAGCGTGTCTATCGGCTGTACCGCGAAGCCGGCCTGGCCGTCCGGCGTCGCAAGCGCAAGCGGATCGGCGTATTTGAGCGCAAGCCGTTATCGAAGCCGCTCGCGGCGAACATGAGCTGGTCGATGGACTTCGTGGCCGATGGCCTCATCGGCGGTCGCCGCCTGCGCTGCCTGACCTTTGTCGACGACTGCACCCGCGAATGCTTGGCCATCGAGGTCGACATCTCGATCCCCGGCGCCCGAGTGCAGGCTGTCCTCGAACGTCTGGGCGACACGCGCGGCTTGCCGCAGTCGATCACCGTAAACAACGGTCCCGAGTTCGATGGCAAGGTGCTCGACCAGTGGTCGTGCCGGACCGGGGTCCGGCTCGCCTTCATCCGGCCGGGCAAGCCGAACGCCACAGGAGTTCGCCACCGAGCAGACCAACAAGGACGAAGAACGCGTATTCTCAACCGCGAACTCTAACGCCATCCCGGACTAAATCAGGTGTCAGGTCGGGGTCGCCGTAGCCGAGGTTGCAGATAAAGTTAGTCTTGATGTGGCTGTCGGAACAGCCTCCGGCGCGCCATCTACCGCTGCCGATCCACGTCATGCTCCTCAAGGGGCGACAGGCGTCGGCGAGGGTTCGTACCGCCAACACTTCGACCGCAAGACCGCTGAAGCAAACGCCCAGCCGGGTCACTTCGGGACCGCTCAGGACGATCGGCTTTTTGGGACGTACGAGCCGACGGGATGGCGCTGCCTCGGTTACATCTTCGCAGCCAAGATTCGCGGCAGGTTGACCTCGATCCAATCGGCCAACCCACGCACTTTCGTCGCCGCCTCCCGGCCCAGAGGAGTCAAGCTGTATTCGACGTGTGGCGGCACGACCTCGAAGGCGACGCGATCTACCAGTCCGTCGCTTTCAAGCCATTGCAATGTCTGCGCGAGCATCCGCTCGCTCACACCGCCGATAGCACGGCGCAGTTCGCTGAACCGGTGGGTCTTGCTCTCCAGAACAATCAACACCAGCACCCCCCAACGGCTCGTGACGTGCTTAAGCACCTCGCGCGACGGGCAGGCTTTGGCCAGCAGGTTGCCACGCTGAAGTTGCTGCGAAAGCGATTGGGGATGCGGCGCGTCCGGATTGGCCTTCATAGCACTTACCTTTGTGTGTGTACTTACCAATAGTACGTATTCATTGTACAGTTGGCAGCCCTACAACTCAATGGACGAAACGTCATGACCATCGCCATCACCGGAGCCACAGGCCAACTCGGCCGCCTCGTCGTCGAGAAGTTCAAAACCCGTACTCCCCCATCCATTCTCGTCGGCCTGGTTCGCTCTCCCACTAAAGCGGCGGACCTGGGCATTGCGGTCCGGAAAGCCGACTATGCCGAGCCGCAATCACTGGCGAGCGCACTGACGAATATCGATACCCTGCTGCTGATTTCGTCCAGCGAGATGGGAAAGCGCGCCGCGCAGCATCGCAACGTCATCGATGCCGCAAAGAGCGCAGGGGTCAAGCGCATCGTCTACACGAGTCTTCTGCATGCCGACAAATCGCTACTCAATCTTGCCGGCGAGCACATCGAAACGGAGCAGATGTTGAAGGCTTCCGGCATCGCCCACACGATCCTGCGCAACGGCTGGTACACCGAGAACTACACCGGTTCGATTCCTGGTGCGCTGGCGGGTGGCGCATTCATCGGCAGCGCTGGTGAGGGCAAGATTTCATCGGCTGCACGCGCCGACTATGCCGAAGCGGCGGCCGTCGTGCTGACGGGCTCGGGCCATGATGGCGCCACGTACGAACTCGCGGGTGACGCCGCGTACACGCTGGCGGACCTGGCCGCGGAGATCTCGCGCCAGTCCGGCAAGGCGATCCCCTACAAGAACCTCTCCGAGGCGGACTACGCAGCTGCCCTGATCGGGTTCGGCTTGCCCGAGGGCTTTGCGCGGGCGATCGCCAGTTGGGATGTCGGGGCCGCGAATGGCGCCCTGTACGACGCTGGCAGGCAGCTCTCGCGCCTCATCGGCCGGTCGACGACGCCGCTCGCAATCACGGTGGCCGATGCCCTCAAGTGAAGGCAGTCGCGGGCTTGCTCCCTTGTCGTTGAGCAACGTCCGCGAATGACGGATGAAGACGCAAGGAGCGGGTAGCCGCCGCTGCGGGAATGCGACCTATCGACCCAGCGTTGATGTTCGCGCCCGACTAGGATCGACGGCCCCTTGGTCGGGCGGTGCGCAGCTCCTTGTCCGTCAGGACGTACTCACGGTTGTCGACCAGCCTTTCTACCGCCAAGTCAATGAACGCCCGTGCTCGCGCTGTCTGCGACGTGCGGCTGCCGAAATACACAAAGTAGCTGGCCCGGTCCGGGATGTGGTCGACCAGGAGTGGCACGAGTTGACCTGAGCGGATGTAAGGCGCGGCCGTCACGCCGGCCAACTGCGCGATCACCTTGCCCGCAAGCACCGCCTGCAGCTCCAGGATCTCGTCGTTGGTACAGATCGCGGGGACGACGGCTTGCTCGATCACATCGTCCCCCGCCTTCACATGCCAAGGCACGATTGCGCCGGTACCCGGATTGCGAAACACGCTGCAACGGTGCGACTGGAGCGCGGCCAATTTGTCCGGAGTGCCATGCGTCTTGAGGTAGGCCGGCGACGCGCAGATGATCAGTTGCACGGGGAACAATCGCCGCGCAATGACGCCTTCGTGCGGCGATACCCCGAGGCGAAAACCAACGTCGACCCGGTCTTCCACCCAGTTCCCGATCCGGTCCTCCAGCTGAACGTCGGGCACGATGCCTGGGTATAGCTGGCAGAACTCCTCCAGCAGCGGCCAAAGGACGCGCTGGAAGGTCGACCGTGGGCCGACCACGCGCAGTGGTCCTGAGATTTCCTCCTTTGCGCGCTTTGCACCCTCCAGAGCCCGCTGAAGACCGCGCAACGCGGGCTTGGCCTCCTCCAGGAACTGGCGGCCTTCGTCGGTCAGCGACATCACCCGCGTGGTGCGGTGGAACAGGCGTACATCGAGATGCCGCTCGAGTTGGGCCAACGCCAAGCTCGCGGCTTGCGGCGTAACTCCCATCGCCGCTGCCGCCTTGCGCAAACTGCCCACTTCAGCGGCGCTGACAAAGATCGAGATGGAACGCAAATCCTTGATTGCCATTGGGTAAGCCTCCCGAAGATTGTCATTATCGGCTTGTCAATCAATCAAGCAATAGGTGGCTACCCGGATGCCAATGCGACGCCTAGACTGCACTTAACAACTTTGAAGAGACGCCATGAAGCACCTGCTCACCGCGTTGCTGGTCCTGATAGTGACACCGCCCGTGTTTGCAGCTGATGCCGACCTGTCGATCTCACGCGCCGGTACCCGCCCGTCGGCACCTGGTCCGGGAGAGCATTTCACTGGCAAGGTCCAAGTCGAGATCCTGCAAGCACCGGTGCCACCCGAGCGCACCTCGACGGGCTCCGTGCATTTCGACGCCGGCGCGCGCACCGCGTGGCACACCCATCCCCTCGGGCAGACCTTGATCGTCACCGCCGGTGTCGGCCGCGTTCAAGTCTTCGGCGGCCCGCTGCAGGAAATCAAGGTGGGTGATGTGGTTCACATCCCGGCGGGGGTAAAGCACTGGCATGGGGCGGCACCAACCAGCGCGATGACGCACATCGCGGTCACCGAAATCAGCGACGGGAAGACCGTGGCCTGGTTCGAGCCGGTGAGCGATGCGCAATACGAAGGCCCAAAAAGTGTCGCCGCGCCCGCCCCGGCAGAGCCCTCCCGTGCGCAGCGTCTACTCGGCGACGTTGCGCCGAAGCTCGCGCAGATTACGGACGACGTGCTGTTTGGCGACGTGTGGGCGCGGCCCGGGCTGTCACGCAGAGACCGGAGCCTCGTGACCGTCAGTGCTCTGATCGCCATGGACCGGCCGGACCAGTTGCGTTCACACCTGAAGCTGGCCCTCGACAACGGCCTGTCGAAGGACGAACTGGCCGAAACCTTGACGCACCTTGCCTTCTACGCCGGCTGGCCGAGCGCCGTGAGCGCGGCCGGCGTGGCGCGCGAGGTGTTTTCCAACCAGCCGTGACAATACCCGGCACTGCCAAGGGCACACGCATGAACCACGTCACACTGAATAACGGACTTCAGATGCCGATGGTCGGCCTCGGCGTCTTCCAGATCCCGGACGCCAAGGAGTGCGAGCGGAGTGTCATCGATGCCATCGAGACGGGATACCGGTTGATCGACACAGCGGCGTCCTACATGAACGAGGAGGCCGTTGGCCGGGGCCTCCGAGCGAGCGGAATCGCGCGCGCGGACCTGTTCGTCACGACCAAGCTTTGGGTCCAGCACACTGGATACGAACGCACGCAGCAGGCCATCGACCGGTCGCTCAAGCGGTTGCAACTCGACTACCTGGACCTCTACTTGATTCACCAGCCCTTCGGTGACGTACACGGGTCCTGGCGTGCCATGGAGCAGGCCCACAAGGCGGGCAAGCTGCGCGCGATTGGCGTTAGCAACTTCGACCCGGACCGGCTGATGGACATCATCGGGTTCAACGAGGTGGTCCCGGCGGTGAACCAGGTGGAAGTGAACCCCTTCCTCCAGCAGGAGGAGGCCGTGAGCTTCATGCGCGAGCAGGGCGTTCAGGCTGAAGCCTGGGCGCCCTTTGCCGAAGGGCGCAACAACTTGTTTACCAACGCAATGCTGGTCGAGATCGGCGGCAAGTACGGCAAGTCGGTCGGCCAGGTCGTACTGCGCTGGCTGGTGCAGCGCGGAATCGTCGCGTTGGCCAAGTCGGTGCGCAAGGAGCGCATGGTCGAAAACTTGGCGATCTTCGACTTCGAACTGAGCCATGAGGACATGACCCGGATCGCGACACTGGAGACCGGTCAGAGCGCCTTCTTCTCCCACCGTGATCCGGCCATCGTGAAATGGATGGCCGAACGCAAGCTCGAAATTTGAGGAACATGAAATGAAACGAGATCGAGTCGACAACCTGCAACGGCGCCAACTGCTAGCGGCTGCCGCCACGCTGGGTTTGGCGCACTGGCTGCCGTCCGCCAGCGCCGCGCCGATGGAAGCTCCCAGTAACGGCACGAACAACGCGGCGCCAGTCGCACGTACCACCGCCCGACGCCGTCTGGGCCCGTTCGAGGTCTTCCCCGTCGGCCTGGGCTGTCAATGGACGCCCGGCCGTGGCCCGGGAGCGGTCAACGACCTGTACGCCAGCACCACCGACCGGGCTGCCGCCATTGCGCTCATCCGCCGCGCTGTGGATCTCGGCGTTACCGTAATCGACACCGCCGAGGCGTACGGTCCATTGTTCTCGGAGGAGATCGTTGGCGAGGCGCTGCAGGGCATCCGCGGCGAGGTCGTCCTGTGCACCAAGTTCGGCTTCGACATCGATCCGCAGACCGGTGCGCGACGGGGTGGTCGAAACAGCCGACCGGAACATATCCGGCAGGTCGTCGACGCCCAGTTGCGGCGTCTGCGCACCGACCATATCGACCTGCTCTACCAGCATCGGGTCGACCCCGAGGTCCCCATCGAGGACGTGGCCGGGACGGTCAAGGATTTGATCGCCCAAGGCAAGGTGCGCCAGTTCGGTTTGTCCGAACCCGGACTGCAGACGATTCGCCGGGCGCACGCCGTGCAACCGTTGGCGGCGATCCAGAACGAATACTCAATGCTGTGGCGCGGTCCGGAAGCGCAGGTCATCCCCTTGTGCGAGGAGCTTGGCATCGGCTTCGTGTGCTGGAGCCCGCTGGGCATGGGCTTCCTCACCGGCACCGTCACTGCCAATAGCCGATTCGCGGCCGGCCGGGATTTCCGCGCGGCCGTTCCCCGGTTCGCACCCGATGCGCTGCCGGCCAACATGGCGCTCGTCGAGGTGGTCAAGGTCTGGTCGCGGCGCAAGAACTGCGGGCCGGCGCAACTTGCACTGGCGTGGCTGTCAGCCCAGAAGCCCTTCATCGTTCCCATACCGGGCACCACGAACGCGGCGCATTTGGAGGAAAACGTGGGCGCCGCCTCGATCTCCTTCAGCGGCGCCGAAATCAAGGAACTCGACGCCGCCCTGGCCGCCATTCATATCCAAGGCGAGCGGTTGCCGCCGCCGGTGCTGGCCGCAACCGGCGTCGAAGCACCGCAGAAGCGGTGAACGAACACAACATCATGGAGAGTCGTATGAACGCGAAGCAACCAAGACCTCGGGAATTACCAAAGCGAAAGTTGGGCGCCCACGGGCCTGTGGTCTCGGCCCTCGGCTTCGGCTGCATGGGTCTCAACTTCGGCTACGGCACGGTGCTCGCCAAGGCCGATGCGATCCAGTTGATCCGCGATGCCTTTGATCGCGGCGTCTCCTTCTTCGACACCGCCGAGGCGTACGGCCCCTTCACGAACGAGGAACTCGTCGGCGAGGCTCTGGCGCCGGTGCGCGACAAGGTTGTGATTGCCACGAAGTTCGGCTTCCAGGATGGGGATTCGACCAAGGGGCAGGACAGCCGGCCGGAACGCATCCGCGCCGTCTGCGACGCCGCGCTCAGGCGCCTGCGCACCGACCGCATCGACCTCTTCTATCAGCACCGTGTCGACACTTCGGTGCCGATGGAAGACGTAGCCGGAGCAGTCAAGGGGTTGATCGCGGAGGGCAAGGTGCTGCACTTCGGCCTCTCCGAAGCCGGCGTGAGTTCCATTCGCCGGGCTCACGCGGTGCAGCCCGTCGCCGCGCTCCAGAGCGAATACTCGTTGTGGTTCCGCGAACCGGAACGGGAGATCCTGCCCGCCTTGGAAGAGTTGGGCATCGGTTTCGTGCCCTTCGCCCCGTTGGGTAAGGGGTTCCTCACGGGCAAGATGAGCGCCGAGACCGAGTTCGCCAAGGACGACTTTCGCAGCATCGTGCCGCGCTTTTCCGCAGAGGCCCGCCAAGCGAACCAGGTCTTCGTCGAACTGCTGCAGGAGATCGCGACCGCCAAAAAAGCCACGCCGGCGCAGGTGGCGCTCGCCTGGCTGCTGTCACGGAAGCCGTGGATCGTCCCAATTCCCGGCACGACGAAGCTCCATCGCCTCGAGGAGAACCTCGCGGCCGTCGACTTGGTGCTTGATGCGGAAGATTTGCGGCACATCGACGACGCGTTACCGCGACTCGCGGTGCAAGGCGCTCGGTACCCTGAACAGTTCGCAGCGCGTGTGGGCAAGTAGTCCGCGCACCCTGCGAGGCGAACGCGACAGTGAACGCTCCCAAGTTGATCCGTGGCATGGCGCTCCGCTTCGTCGTTGCGGCGTCCGCGGTGTGCGCCGCATGGAGTGGTGTGGCGGCCACTGGCCTGGATCAACAACCGCCGAATTCATCTCAAGCCGACATGGTCCCCACGCCTACGCACGATGCCTTCAACAGACGGTTCACCGTGGACGACCGGCTCGTGGACATCCTTGGTCATCCCGCTTTCGCCGGCTTCGCCCGCCTGATAATGCCGAGAGTCGACCTCGACATCGCGCCCGATGCGAGGATCGCCTCCATTGCATCGACGCTGCCCTATCATCAGAACGTCGACCCGCACGTCGTCGTGATGGCGCTCAACCGGATGGTCGATGACGTTGCGGCTGGTCGGGTGGTCTTCTTCAACATCTACGACGAGGCCGAGAAGCGGCGGACGCCGTCCAAGACCCAGACAGGGCTGTTCTTCGTTCGAGGCAAGCCGGGCGCGCCCTTCGCGATCATCGCTCCCGGCGGAGGGTTCTCATACGTCGGCTCCATCCATGAAGGATTTCCCTACGCGTTGGAAATCAACAAGCGTGGGTACAACGCCTTCGTACTGCGATACCGGGTGGGATACGGCGAGGCCGTGGCCACGGAGGACTTGGCAGCAGCGATTTCATACGTCTTCCGCAACGCGGACGCGCTGGAAGTCAGCCGGGAGAATTACTCCCTTTGGGGCAGCTCTGCTGGCGCCCGGATGGCGGCCGCCATCGGCACGCACGGGGTGGCTCATTTCGGAGGTGATGCTGTCCCGAAGCCATCTACAGTCGTGATGGCATACACCGGCCACTCCGAATACTCCGCCGAGGACCCGCCCACATTCGCGTTGGTGGGAGAACTGGACAGGATCGCTTCACCCGCCACCATGGAACGCCGAGTTGACGCTCTAAGGAGCGCACGGGTTATTGTGGAGTACCGCAAGTATCCGGCACTTGGACACGGCTTTGGGCTCGGGACGGGGACGAGCGCGGAAGGCTGGATCGACGAGGCGTTACGTTTCTGGGAACGTGCCCGGGCTAGACTCCAGAGACCGCCGCCCATCAGGGTCTCGCGGCCCTAAAGCTGCCGCCGTCAGCCATCAGGGACATGTGGAGTCTCCCGTCGCGCAGCGGGTACGAGCGAACGTAGCCCATATCGCGTGCAACGCGCTCGTCGACGGAGGGTGGCGTGCACGGGGCGCGCGTGGCCGCAATCGCCCCGAATTTGAGCTGGCCGGAATCCGCGGAGCCGGGCTTCGCTTCCCAACTACCGTGACCGCGGTTGCAATTGAAGCGGAAAGCAGCCAGGCCATGTTCGCCGAGACTTACCGTGTAGACCGAAGGATCATCGATGGTGGTTGTGCCCACGGCGTCATCCATCGACTGAACGGAAACAAGCTCCCAAGTTGTGCCGGTCAGCTCTGCGTCTCCCGCCGCGCTAGTGTTGCCGATCGAGCAGGCCGGGAGCTGGGCGGCGAGAGGCAAGCCGGCTGCGAACCCGGGCGAGCGCCGCCCGATGTGCATGGGTGAGTTACTCGTCTTTTCGGGGCTTACTACTCTTCGGCGCAAATGCGATCCGGATGATCGCCCATAACGTCAAGATTGCGAGGAGCGGCCAAATCGCGAGCAGATCGACCCGGATGTCAGCCTGGGGCGTTTTGACCAGCACCCACCATTCCCAGCCCGCGTAGCCCAGCCATCCG
Source organism: Casimicrobiaceae bacterium (assembly GCA_035430095.1). Taxonomy (GTDB): domain Bacteria; phylum Pseudomonadota; class Gammaproteobacteria; order Burkholderiales; family Casimicrobiaceae; genus VBCG01. The sequence continues at coordinate 16,487 of DAOMGB010000073.1, forward strand.
AGGGCTGCGACGAGCAGCCCGTTCGCACGACGCGCGCGGTGTGGCAACCGGCGCAGCAGCGCCCACAGGGTTGCAAAGGCCAGCGCGACGCACAGGATGTGCATCGGCTGCTGAACCAGCCAACGGGCCAGGACATCCATGGGCCGGCGTCAGCCGCCAGAGATCACTGCCTCGGGAATCTGGTAATGCTCGTAGTCGTTCACCTCAACCGACCACATGTCTCCGCTCTTGCTGGCCTTGACGGTAGCGCCGCCGGCTGCAGTCACGCTCGCGCCACGGAAGATCAGCACCCGCTCGAACCCGCCCGGCGGCGTCACATGGACATCGGCATTGCCCGGCTTGCCGCGGATCACGCCGAGGTCGCATTGCGCGGAGCCGACGGGCGCGTCTCCCATCGAGCACGGCACCGCGGTGGTCGCGTGATAGGGCGTGTCCTTCACCTTCGCGTCGCTGGCGGGCGCTTTCCCGAGTGCCGGGACAGCGGTGTCGCTACCCGTGACGGCGACGTTGAGCGTGTAATTGGCGACCTCGTTTCGGCGCGCAGCGCTGCGCATGAGGTAGACGCGGATCGCATAGTCGCCATCGGCCTCAAGCGTGCCAGTCCACTCATTGCCGCCTGTGGAGCCGACGAAGATGGCTACATCCTTGGAACCTGGCGGAAGCACGTTGAAGTAGTTCGCATTGTTGCTCGTCTTCATCGTGACGGTCATCGTCTGGCCTGCGCGCGCCCGCAGCGTGTAGTCGATCGTCTGGTCGCCCTTCAGCGTGCCCTTGAACGTCGCCGACGAAGCGCCCTTGGCGAAATGGACGGGCCGCGTCTCAATGCCGCTAGCGGCGACCACCACGGAGGCTGTTGCGAACGTCCAGCAAGTGATTGTCAGGAGAATCGAGAAGTGTCTCATCGCCAATCCATGTTCAGCGAAGCGGGCGCATCGCCGGCGCACAGCTTCCTACGGGACCGCCTTCCGAGAAACCTAGCCTTCCATGGCCTTCAGTGGCATCACCTCGATTGTCGCCTGCGGGATGCCGAAATGCGGATGGCCCACGAACATCTTCGCCGCCTCATCGGCAGAGTTCGCCTGAACGATCTGATACAACATGATGTCGTTGCGTGCATCCTTCACGTCCGATGAAGACACGACTTTGGGCTTTCCGGCGCCGGCGCCCTTGTCAGTAAACTTGCTGGCGTTCGCGCTCATCCATTTTCTCCACGCGTCCATCATCTTGGTCTCGTCGGGCTTGCGCTCCTGCTCGGGCTTCTTCATCCATTCATCGATGACCGCATTGGGCGCCCTGTAAAGAACTAGAAACTTGTCCATCGTTGCCTCTGTGGTGAGGCTCTATGTGAGCCGTGAACGGCTATTGTCGCCGAGGCAGGCGCGGTGGCCAAGCCTACGTGATTGCATCCGGTCATCAAACCCGCGCAAGCCATCGATGCGCATCACCCTCGAAGTCAGCAACAGCTTGCCAGATCGGTAAGGCCCCGCCAGTAAATGCAGCCCGAAAATGACCGCGAACTTGGCAATCAAGGGAAGCTGCTGGACCAGAATCTGCGGATCAAGGTTCACGCATACACCAAGGGATTGCTGCGAGCTGAGACCTGCGAAATGCGTTGCTACGCCTACGGCGTGACCAGCGTCTTGAGGGCGGTCGGATCAATCCCCTTGTTGACGACAATCCGGCAGATCAGTGGACTTCCCCTGGTTTCGTGAGCAGTCCGGACCTATGATTCGAGCATAGGAGGA
>DAOMGB010000074.1:0-18117 GCA_035430095.1 Casimicrobiaceae bacterium
TCGTGCCGCATCGCCACCAGCGCCTCGAGCAGTTCGGGATCGTCCCACGGCACGTCCACGGGGTAGTCGACGAGACTGCGGCTCTCTGGATCGCGTAGCCACTCTCGCGGAAACACGGCGACGGTCGGTCCGAGTGCGCCGGACGGATCGACCCGGGCGGGCAGCGGGGCACCCGCAAGATGGGCATGGAGCGCCATCGCAAGGTCGGACTCCACGCGCTCCCCCATGTGCATGTGCGTCACGATGCGGCGATTGATTTCCAGCAGATGGGCCTCTCCTTTGCCGGCGTCGATGATGAACTGGGCGCAGAAGAACCCGCCGATCCCGAAGCCCCGGCACAGCACCTCGGTGAACGCGCGGGTCTCCGGGGAGTCCACGAAGCGGACGACCGAGGTCTGGCCCTTCGGCGATTGCGTGGATACGTGACGTTCCCACGCAAAACCGGCAAGCGGCACGCCATTCCGCGAGACCATGGCCTGCGCATGATGCGGGCCGTTCACGAAAGCCTGTACGAGGAATTGTGGCGATCGCGTTTCGCCGAGATCGAGCTGGGTCGGCGCAAGCAGCCTGCGCGCCTCATGCTCGAGTTCCCTCCGGGTCGAGACGATGGCAACGCCTTCGCCGGCAAATCCGTAGCGCCGCTTGAGGACGACCGGGTAGCCCTGTTCGTTGGCGAACGAAACTGCGTCGTCGACGCCGCGGGCGACGACGTACGGCGGGACACGGACGCCCATCGCTTCGGCCGCGGAAGGCAGCATCGTCTTGTCGATGCTGTCCATGTAATGACTCGGATCGCCCAGCGAATCACTGACGAGATCGGACAGTCGCGTCTGCACGTCGGACGGCAGCCCGGGCGGCGGCTCCAGCGCCAGCTTGAACAGCAGGCGCACCGCCATTTCGTCGCAGGGAACGACGAGCCGGGGCGAAATCCTGCCGACCATTCCGATCAGCGCCACCAGCCATTGCATCGGAACGGCGTTATCCGGAAGGAACGCAACCTTGGCGACGAAGCGGGACTTTGCCGCAAGCGAACCCCTGGGCGCCAGCAGCGCGACGTCGAATCCCGCCTTCGCGAGCGACCGCGGCATCCTCGCGGCGCCCAGCCAGCGCGAGGCGGTCGACACCATGAGGACCGAGTCGTTCATTCGACCGGAATCCGCGATTCGCGGATGACCTTGGCCCAACGCTCGCCGTCGGCATCGAGCTCTGCGGCGAATTCCGCCGGCGCATTGCCGACCGGCTCCATGCTCGCACTCGCCATCTGCTCTCGGACGTCGGGAAGCCTGACGATCCGGACCAGCTCGTCATGCAGCCTGGCGACGATGGGTGCCGGTGTTCCCGCCGGAACAAGCACGCCGAGCCAGGTCGTCACGTCGAAGCCCGGAAAGCCGCTCTCCGCCACGGTCGGCACGCCGGGCAATGCGTCGACGCGTTGCGCGCCGGCGACGGCAAGCGCGCGCAACTGGCCGCTGCGGACATGCCCGGCGATCGTGCCCATGTTGGAAAAGATGATCGGCACATCTCCCGAGAGCACGTCCTTGACCGCGAACGCAGTTCCGGCGTACGGCACGTGCACGAGCGTCACGTTGGCGCGCATGCAGAGGAGCTGCGCCGCCAGGTGCGACGTCGAGCCGACGCCGCTGCTCGCATAGGCAAGGGTGCCGGGTGCCCGGCGCGCCCGGTCGAGCAGCTCGCGCAACGTGTCAATGCCGAGGGTGGGCGCGACCGCGATCACGATGGGGAGCCGCGCGAGTTTGGTCACTGGCGTGAACGAGCGGTTCAGGTCCGTAGCTTGTCGCACGGGCTGGTTCGGTCCGATCGAGCTGGTCCCGTTGGTCGCGAGAAATATCGTCTGCCCGTCCGGCGCGGCCTTGGCGGCGTAATCCATCGCGATTCTCCCCGCGGCGCCGGGCCGGTTCTCGACCACGACCGGTTGGCCCAGCGCGTCGCCGAGCTTCGCGCCGGTCAGGCGCGCCAGGAAGTCGCTCGCACCTCCGGCGGGAAGGGGAACGATGAAGCGAACCGGGCCGCGTGGGTAAGCCGCGTCGCCGGCGGCGCCGGACGAGCGCGCAATAGAGAGCGGTGCAGTTGCGATGACCGCTAGAACTTGTCGGCGGGTGACCATCATTCCGGCCGGAATCCCGAGCGCATCCGGATCAGCCGCCATCGGCTGCCCCGATTTCAGGCAATTCCTCTTGCCGAAGCCACGCCAATGCGTCGGCAACGGCTGCGTCGGGTGCCGTCGATTCGCCGCCGGCAATCGCCGCAGCCGCACTCGCGCTTCCCAGTGCGTCCCCACAAGCGGACATCGTCCCGTCGCACAACTGTTGCGCGTCGTGCGATCGTGGCATGCCGTTGGCGTCCCGCAATGCGTTCGATGCGCCCAGGAATTTGGCGGCCTGCGCAAACTCGTCGAGGTGCACCGCCAGCGCCGCATTAGCCTCCAGGCAGAGCGCGATTTCGAGCGGGCTGCCGATCTCCTTGCTCGTGGCGAGTGCCTGGCGGAAGTACGCCCGGGTCTTGCCGACATCACCTTGCGCCAGCGCGATCTCGCCCAGGTGGCGCACCTCTTCAATTTCGAACTCGCGCACGCCGAATTCACGGGCAATCGCCAGTGCATGCTCGTGCAGCGCCTGCGCCTCCGGGAAATTGCCATCGTGCTGCGCGATGAAGCCGAGGTGGCTCATCGTGTTGGCTTCCTCCATCGGATTGCCCATGGACCTGCTGAGCGCCAATGCCCGCTCCAGCGGCGCGCGCGCGTCGGCGTAGCGGTTCTCGTTGATGGCCAGCGCAGCCAGGTTGTTCAGCGAGCGCGCTTCAAGCGTCTGGTTTTCCTGCTCGCGGAACAGCGCCACCGCGAGCTGCAGGAAGGACTGCGCCGCGACGGAATCCGCCTGGTGGATGGCGACGCCTCCCAGGTTGCTGAGAATCCTGGCCTCGCGCTGGGAGTCCTGCTGCAGGCGGCTTTGTTCCAGCGCTTGCTCCAGCAATGAGCGAGCGGCAGCGATATCGCCCAGTCGCCACGCGAGCGTGCCCGACGCATGAAGTGCCTTTGCGCGCGCAGTCGTCGGCAGTTCTCCGGAGCGCATGTCGAGCGCCTGGTCGCACCACCGGCGCCCTTCGCGGGCATGTCCCCGATGCGCCCAGAAACGATAGACGGCCCCGCACATGCGCAAGGCGGACTCCGCGCGATCGGGTCTCGCTGTGCTCCACGCAAGTCCGGATCGGATGTTTTCATGTTCCAGGTCGAGTCGGGCAAGCCATTCCGGTTGTTCCGGCCCGCCCTCCAGATGAGGTTCGGCCCCCTCGGCGAAGGTCACAAAGCATGCGCAATGCCGCGAGCGGGTCGCTTCGTCGTCACCGAACTCGAGCAGGCGGTCGCGCGCGTAGTCGCGCAGCGTCTCCAGCATGCGAAACCGTTCGTGCTGCGCGTCCTGCACCACGAGGGACTTGTCCACGAGGCCCGTCAGCAGGTCGAGCACCTCGTCGCGCGCGATGTCCGGACCCGAACAGACCGCCTCCGCGGCGTCGAGCGTCCAGCCGCTGGCGAAGACCGAAAGCCTGGCGAACAGCCTCTTCTCCCGGCTGCCGAGCAAGTCGTAGCTCCAGTCGATCAACGCACGCAGCGTCTGTTGTCGAGGCAGGGCGGTACGGCTGCCTCCGGTGAGGAGGCGAAACCGGTCGCCGAGCCGCTCGACGATCCTGTCGACCGGCAGGACGCCGACTCGCGCGGCGGCAAGCTCCAGCGCAAGCGGAATCCCATCCAGTCGCGTGCAAAGCTCCGCGACCGCTTGCGCATTCCGCTCCGTCAGCGCGAACGCGGGTTGTCGCAGGCGCGCGCGCTCGACGAAGAGCTGAACGGCTTCCGATCGCGCGGCGACCTCGATGCGCGACCCGGTCCCGGGGACCGCCAGCGGTGGAAGCATGTACGTCTGCTCTCCGGCGATGTTCAGCGGTTCGCGGCTGCTGGCGATGATCCGAACGCCGGGCGCCACCCGGAGCACGGCGTCGGCCAGTCGCGCGCAGGCGTCGACGAGGTGCTCGCAGTTGTCCAGGACCAGAAGCAGTCGACGCGACGCGAGATGCCCGCAGACACTTTGGATCGATGGTGTACTGGCATCCTCGGCCAGGGCCAGGACCTGCGCGGCGACCTTGGGAACCAGGCTTGCATCGACGATCGGCGCAAGTTCGATGAACCAGACGCCGTCCGGGTAGCTGTCCATGGCGTCGGCGGTGACCTGCAGGGATAGCCGGGTCTTGCCGATGCCGCCCGGCCCCACGATGGTCAACAGGCGTGTGCCCGCGAGCAATCGGGTCGCTTCCGCCCGCTCGCGATCGCGGCCGATGAACGTGGTCAGTTGCTGCGGGAGATTGTTGGGGGTTGTCTCCAGCGAGCGCAATGCCGGGAAGTCCTGTACCAGGCGAGGATGCAGCGCCTGGTGGACATGTTCCGGATTCGTCAGGTCGCGCAGCCTGACGGCGCCCAGGTCACGCAACGCAACGTCGGGAGGCAGGGTGTCGCGGACGAGTTCGACGACGGCCTGCGACAGCAGCACCTGTCCGCCGTGGGCCGCTGCCATGACGCGCGCAGCGCGATTCACGGTGGTGCCGAACCAGTCGTTGTCGCGCCGCTCGACGAGCCCCATGTGCAGGCCGCAGCGCACGCGCAATGGAAGTCCGCCGGTCGATTCAGGATCGGCAATGGCCAATTGCAGCGCGATCGCGGCATTCAGTGCATCGAGCGGGCTGGCAAAGACGGCGAGCATGCCGTCGCCGGTCGACTTTTCGACGGTGCCGTGATTGGATTCGACGGCTGCTCGCGAAAGCCGGTCGTGCGAAGCCAGCGCATCCGCCATGCGCGTCGATTCGAGTTCCCAAAGCCGGGTGCTGCCCTCGATGTCGGTGAAGAGCACCGTGGCGACAATCGACGATCCGGTGGCGTTCACACGGGGGAATGCCTACGCTGACGGTGGCACGTACCCCTGCGGCATGTCGGCGCCGCCGCCGAAGAAATGCTTTTCCATCTGTTCCGCCAGCCACTTGCGTGCGCGCACGTCCGCGAGGCTCAGCCTGTTTTCGTTGACCAGCATCGTCTGGTGCTTGAGCCATGCGGCCCACGCCTCCTTGGACACGTTCTCGTAGATGCGCTTGCCGAGCTCGCCGGGATAGGGAGGGAAGTCGAGGCCTTCGGCCTCCTTGCCGAGCTTGACGCAGTGGACGGTTCTTGCCATGGCTGATCCTAGATGGATTTGCGATAGACCAGCGACTTCCGCTGGTAATTGTAAAGGGCCTGCTTCTGCCGGGGCAGGTCGGCGATGGTCGCCACCCTGAACCCCCGTTCGAGGAACCAGTGCGCCGTCCTGGTCGTGAGCACGAAAAGTTCGGAGAGTTTCAGCTTGCGCGCGCGCAGCTCGACCTCGCGCATCAGCGCCTCGCCATAGCCCTCGCGCCGGAAGTCCGGCTGCACCGCGAGCGCGGCCAGCTCGCCAAGCTTGTCCTCCGGAAACGCATAGAGGGCCGCACAGCCGATGATGTGGCCATCGTACTCCGCGACGACGAAACGCTCGATTTCGCTTTCCAGGCGCTCGCGCGAACGTCGGACCAGTACGCCTTGCTCCTCCAGCGGCGCGATGACGCCGAGGATGCCGCCAACGTCGTCGATGGTTGCGCTGCGGATGTGCGCCAGCGCGGTCGCGGCGACCATCGTGCCGACGCCGTCCCGGGTGAACAGCTCGAGCAGCAGCGCGCCGTCGTGATGGCGGCTGATGAGATGCGCGCGCTTGACGCCGTTATTGCACGCGCGGATCGCGGCGGGCAAATACAGGCGAACGTCGCCGGTCAGCTTGTCGCCCTTCGCGAGCAGCGCTTCGGCATCGCTCGTGGACAGGTCGGTGAGCAACTGGCGCCGGCCGTTGCGTACGCCGTCGGCATCCATGAGGAAGATGAGCTTGACTGCCTCCAGCCTCACGGCGACCTGGGTCGCGACTTCCTCCACCGTGAGGTTGAAGATCTCACCCGTGGGCGAATAGCCAATCGGCGAGATGAGGACGATGTCGGCATCGTCAAGCCGCTGCTGGATTGCTTCGGTGTCGATGCGCCGCACCTCGCCACTAAGCTGCATGTCGACGCCATCGACGATGCCCATCGGCTTGGCGGTCAGGTAGTTGCCGCTCGACACGCGGTTGCGCGCGCCGGCCATCGGCGAATTGGCGAGTCCCAGCGACAGCAGCGCTTCGATGCGCGCGCGCACCTGCCCGGCGGCTTCGAGCACGCAGTCCATCGTGTCGGGATCGGTCACGCGCACCCCATGCGCGTAGCGGCTGGAGATGCCCTGCTGCTCGAGGATGGCCTCGACCTGCGGGCGACAGCCATGGACGACCACGAGGCCGATGCCGAGGCTGTGCAACAGGTTGAGATCGTGCACGACGCCCAGGAAATCGTCGTCCGCGACCACTTCGCCGCCGAAGGCGATCACGAACGTCTTGCCCCGGAATGCATGCACGTAGGGGGCTGCCGCGCGAATCCAGTGCACGAACGCCCGCATCGTGGCGGAATTCACTGGCGGAGTTGCGTCTGGGGCGCGGGCCATGTTGCGCGCGATTATAGCGCGGGGTTCCCCACCGCCTCGGCTATCATTGGGCGATGGCATCTTCGCTCCTCGAGAACCTCAATCCCGAACAGCTGGCCGCAGTCACGCTGCCGCACGCTTCCGCGCTGATCCTGGCGGGGGCGGGCAGCGGCAAGACGCGCGTGCTGACGACGCGGATCGCCTGGCTGCTCGCCACCGGGCAGGCGGGACCGCTGTCGATACTCGCCGTCACGTTCACCAACAAGGCGGCGAAGCAGATGATGCTGCGCCTGTCCGCGCTGACACCGGTGAATACCCGCGGCATGTGGGTGGGCACCTTCCACGGGCTGTGCAACCGGATGTTGCGCGCGCATCACCGCGATGCCGACCTGCCGCAGCTCTTCCAGATCCTCGACACGCAGGACCAGCTGTCGCTGATCAAGCGGATGTACCGCGCGCACAATCTGGACGACGTCCGCTACCCGCCCAAGCAGCTGCAGTGGTTCATCGCCGGCGCCAAGGAGGAGGGCCTGCGGCCCGGCATGGTCGAGGCCGCCGACGAATTGTCGCGCCGGCAGGTCGAGCACTACGCGCTGTACGACGCGATGTGCCAACGCGAGGGCGTCGTCGACTTCGCCGAGCTGCTGCTGCGAAGCTACGAGCTGCTGGCGAAGAACGACGCGCTGCGCGAGCATTACCGGCGCCGCTTCTCGCACCTCCTCGTCGACGAATTCCAGGACACCAATACGCTGCAGTACAAGTGGCTGCGCGCCCTGGCCGGACCGCACACGGCGGTGTTCGCGGTGGGCGACGACGACCAGTCGATCTACGCGTTCCGCGGCGCGAAGGTCGCCAACATGCAGGCTTTCGAGCGCGACTTCGGCACGCCCGAGCAGCCGGTCAAGCTGATCAAGCTCGAGCAGAACTACCGTTCGCACGGACACATCCTCGATGCCGCCAATGCGCTGATCCGCCACAACGAGGCGCGGCTGGGCAAGAACCTCTGGACCAGCGAGGGCAAGGGTGAGCCCGTTCGCGCGTTTTCCGCCGCGTCCGACCAGGACGAGGCCGCGTTCATCGTCGACGTGGTCAGGGGCATCGGCGCCGAAGGCGTCGCGCACGACGAGGTCGCGCTGCTGTATCGCTCCAACGCGCAGTCGCGCGTGCTCGAGCACGCGCTGTTCAGCGCCGGCATACCTTATCGCGTCTATGGCGGCATGCGCTTTTTCGAGCGCGCCGAAGTGAAGCATGCACTGGCCTATCTTCGCCTGATTGCCGCGCCGACGGACGACGGCGCGTTCCTGCGCATCGTCAACTTCCCGCCGCGCGGCATCGGCGCGCGAACGCTGGAGCAACTGCAGGATTCGGCCAGCGCGCAGGTGACATCGCTTTGGCAGGTTTCGGCGTCGGGATCGATCACCGGCAAGGCGGGCTCGTCCCTCGGCGCGTTCGTCAAGCTGGTCGAGAGCCTGCGCGAGGGGACCAGGGACCTTCCCTTGCCCGAGGCGGTCGAGCACGTGATCGAGAAGACCGGCCTGCTCGCGCACTACCGCAATGAAAAGGACGGCCAGGACCGGGTTGAAAATCTGCAGGAACTCGTGACCGCCGCCGACGGCTTCGTGCGCGAAGCGCGGCTCACCGCCGACGCGCCGGTGCTGGGCGACCGCGTCGACGTCGGGGCGCCGTCGCCGGAAGGCGGCGTGGAGGAAGGCGCGACCGATCCGCTGACGGCCTTCCTTGCCCACGCCGCTCTCGAGGCCGGCGACACGCAGGCGGAGGAGGGCCGCCCGGCGCTGCAATTGATGACCGTGCACGCCGCGAAGGGCCTCGAATTCCACACGGTGTTCGTGACCGGGCTGGAGGAGGGCCTGTTCCCGCACGAGAACAGCCTGTCCGAGGCCGACGGCCTGGAGGAGGAGCGGCGCCTCATGTACGTCGCGATCACGCGCGCGCGGCGGCGCCTTTATTTGACCCAGGCGCAGAGCCGCATGCTGCACGGGCAGACTCGGTACAACATTCCGTCGCGCTTCCTCACCGAATTGCCGCCGGATCTCGTGCAGTGGCTGTCACCCTACCGGCGCCGGGCGATCGACATTGACGATGCCGAATGGGGCCGGGTGACGAGCGCGCCGCAGGCCACGCCGTCCGCGCCCGCGTGGAGAATCGGCCAGAGCGTCAAGCACGGCAAGTTCGGATTGGGCGTCATCATCGATGCCGAGGGCCGCGGACCGGATGCGCGTGTCCAGGTCAATTTTCGCGATTCGGGCGTGAAGTGGCTGGCGCTTGAATACGCGAAGCTCGAACCGGCGTAAGCTCCGCTGCTCGGGTAGCTGGAAAAAGAGCCTGAATGCCGCTCAGCCACAGGAACCTGGTTCACTTGATCGCGTTGGCCGAGGAAGGGCGCATTTCGCGGGCGGCGATACGCGTTCATCTCAGCCCGTCGGCATTCAGCCGCAGTATCCAGTCCGTGGAGGACGAGCTGGGATTGCAGCTCTTTCGACGCAACGCGAATGGCGTGTCGCTGACGGCGGCCGGCGAGGCCGTCCTGGGCCACGCGCGGGCACTCGATTTCGAGAACAAGCGATTCGAGCTGAACCTCGAGCTGCTTAGGGGCGGCGACCTCGACCAGATCTGCATCGGCGCCGGGCCCCTTCCGGCGTCCATCATCATTCCCGAGCTCGTTGGCGTGATGCATCGGCAGTCACCCCACTTCCTGATCAACGTGGAGTTCGGAAACATGCCGCTGCTGATCGACAGGCTGGACAAGAGCAGCATCGACATCTGCCTGGGCGACATCCGCTATGTCGGCGCCAACGAGGAACGCTTTGCGGCAAGGAAACTCGCCGTTGTCAGGCTCGTGGTGTGCTGCCGAAGCGGACATCCGCTTGCGCATGCGGGACGTATCACGGCAAAGGACCTGTTCAAATATCGCCTGGCACTCGTGCGGATCAGCGCAATCATCGACCGTGAACTTCATGCCTGCTTCGGCATGGAGGCGTCGGAAAAGCTCCCCACGGCAATCGAGTGCGATGACCTCAACGTCCTTGCAGGACTGGTCGCGACGACCGACCTGATTGGAGTCCTGCCGGTGCGGCTCTTCGAGCGTTCCGGGGACGCGCTCGTCTCGCTGGATCCGGAAGATCCGTCGAGCCTATTTTCCTACGTGCACGCGATCTGGCCCAAGAACCGGATCCTCTCGCCGTCGGCGAACAGCGTCATCGACGTTGCGAGGACTATCGCGCAGGCTTGAGTTCGCGCCGTTCAGGCGACGCAGGTCCGGTTGCAGCCGGATTTCCTGGCCTGTTCGAGCGCCCGATCGGCCGCCGCCAGCGTCGCCTCGAAGCTTCGCTCCGACGAGCGATTGCATATCCCGATGCTGACGGTGATGCCGGCGTCGCTGGAACCCGGCGACCGCTCGCGCCCGATCGCGGCACGAATCTGCTCGGCGGTGTCGAGCGCGGCCTCGGGAGAAGTGTCCGGCAACAGCAACTGGAATTCGCCGCCGTCCGCCCGGGCAAGCTGGTCCGCGTTGCGCATGTGCGCGGCGATGGTCGCCGCGACTTCCTTCAGCACCTTGTCGCCGGCCGTGCGGCCGTAGGATTCGTTGAACAACGTGAAGTGATCGATGTTGATGACCACGGTCGACAGTTGCCGGCGCGGCGCAAAGACATGGCCCGCGACCCGCGCCAGTCCACGGCGATTGAATGCATCGGTGAGCGCATCGCGCGTGCCTTCGTCATCCCAGTCGCGCATCGTGAGGTGAAGCGACTCGGCCTCTTTCCGATAATGCGACGCACGCTGGCTGACCGAGTCCGCCTGCGTCGCGAGTTCCGTGCTTCGCGCCAGCAGCCGCAGGCGCTCGCGGTAATGCCTTTCGAGAAAACCGCAGCGCCGCGTGGACCAATCCAGCGCGCCGGCCAGATTTCCGTCGGCAGTTTCCAGAAGGGCGCCCTCGGCCATCACGCGGTCCAGGATCGGCGAAAGCCGGGCCGTCGTTGCGATGTCCTGGGCAACGTGCAGGTGCACGCGCGCTTCGTCGTACTCCGCGCTCAGGCGATGCGCCATCGCAATGCCCAGGTGCGCTTCGGCGCTGACCCCGGGGTTCACGACGCCGGCCCGCAGCGCCTGCGCGAACATCAGCTTGGCCTGCGCAATGTGCCCGGCATGCACCATCGCTTGTCCAACCAGGCTGTCCAAACCGCCGGGATCGAGGCCGGAGGCCTCGCCGGAGCTCAGGCGCCGCGCGCGTTCCGCGCACTCCAGAGATTGCCGGGCCAATGATGTCTTTTGCGTCGCGGAAAGCGCATCGCTTTCCCGCAGCTTCATCAGCAGGCCGTACGAAATGTTCGACAGCGCGATGTGCTGGCCTTCCACGTTGCCGGCGGAAACCGCGATGCGCAGGGCTTGTTCCAGGTGTTCTCTCGACGCATCGTGCTCGCCCGCCATTCCCAGCAGGCAGCCATGATTGCTGTAGGCGGTCAGCCTGTCGATGGACGTCGGCGTGGCGTCCACCGCCGCCAGCGCGCGACCGGTCCATTCCAGCCCGCGCTCGGGATTGCCCATCATCCCGACCGCAAAGCCAACCATTGCATGCAACCAGCCGAGGCGCTCGCTGTAGACGCTGCGCTCCAGTTCGTCGAGCGCCGGAATGATGACCCGCAGCGCATCCTCATAGCGACCGGCATTGATGTTCCTCGAGCCGCCCGCAATGGCGCCCAGTGCCTTGCCAACCGGCGTGTCTCCGGCATCGCCGATCGTTGCCATGGCGTCTTCGAGGGCACGGGCGGCGGAACCGCGTCCGCCGCGTGTCACCTGGTCGAATACCTGGGCAAATGGGTGGTGCTTCCTTGCGTTCATCATGGAAACGGGAAGTGCGACTCGGAATCGAGGCGCGGACGCCGGGAAGTATATTCCCCAGGGAAAAATCCGGCGTTGCATTTCCTGCAACGGGTATCTGCGAATTTTGCAATTGACACCATTCTTCAGGTCTCTACACTGCGCGCCGGAAGTCGCACCCCGACAGCGTGCGCAAATCGTCGAGACCACCCATGGAGCAATCGATTCATCATCATCGGACACGCGTGTGCCAGCCTGAGGCGCGCGCGATCGGAGTGCCGCCGCTGGCACGCCTGGCGGCGGCATTGAAGCGGCACGTGCCGCTGGCGGGCGCCCTGATTCTGGCCGCAGCGTGGGCAGCGCCGTCGCAGGCGTCGCAACTGATTCCACAGAACCTGAAACAGATGATCCAGGTGGCCGAGGTCATCGTGACCGGGGAGGTCGTCAGGATCTCCGACGGCATCGAAGGCGGCCTGCCATTCACGGAAGTCACGCTGAAGGTCAACGGCAGCATCAAGCGCGACATCGCGGCGAACAGCGACTATACGTTTCGCCAGTACGGCCTGCTCAAGCCGCGCAAGCTGCAGGACGGCCGCTACCTGCTGCCCAGCAAGATCGAAGGAATGGCCACCTGGACGGTCGGCGAGAAGGTCACCACCTTCATGAACAAGCCCGCCGGCCGCACGCGGATGACCACGCCGGTCGGGATGGCGCAGGGCAAGTTCACGTACAGCGGGACGCACGCGGCCAACAGCTTCGACAACCGGGGCCTGTTCAAGGGCATGTCCGTGCAGCCCGACAAGTTGAATGCGCGTGAAGCGGCGATGCTGGCCAAGCCATCGGGCCCGGTCGACGGCGATGTGCTCATGTCTTTCGTCAAGCGCGCCGTCAAGGAGCAATGGATTGAAAAGGGAGTGATGCGATGAAGGCACTCAAGCTCACGCTGGCCGCGGCATTGCTGGGAGTGCTCTCGGTCGCCCAGGCCGCCGGGCCGTTGTCGCTCACCGACAATCCTCGCAATCCGCAGCCGCTGCGCTGGGACACGAGCAAGGGTCCCATCAAGGTGTACACGGACATCGGTGACTTCGCCTACAGCGATGACGGCACCGCATTTCTGAACAACGTGCAGGCGGACAGGATCACGGCCTTTGCCCTCGGGCAATGGAGTGATGTGGCGACGTCCACGTGGAAGGCCGTGTCCAATCCGGCGAGATTCACGAAGTTCAGCGACGTGAAGAGCATCGGCGTCGACGTGCTCGACGGCGCGACCGCCGCCAGGGTCTACGGCCAGTACAACGAGGGCGGCATCTACGTGATCTATGACCAGTACGGCATGGTGATCGAAGAAGTCTTCGGGGCGCCGCGGGACCAGGTGCTGGGAATCGCCTTCGCGGAGATCGCCGAGGATCGCGATGGCGACGGCTATCCCGAGACGATCGTCAAGGCGACGGCGGTAATGAACGGCTGGATCGTTTCAAGCGAGCCGGCCGACGCGGACAACGGCATTCCGCCGCCGGACGTGGATGGCAGGCGCATCGCCGGGGTGTTCACCCACGAGTTCGGTCACGCGATCAACATGTCGCACTCGCAGGTCAACGGCCAGATGGGCTATTTCAGCTCGCCCGGCGGGGGGCAGGATCTCTATCCGGGCGTTCCCGGTTGCGTGAAGCCGGTTCATTCCTGGCGCAATCCGGATCCGGCGGCGAACAAGCTGGACCCCAGGTACATCGAGACGATGTTCCCTTTCATCAACCCGATCTCGGTCGATGACAAAGGACGCAATGCCGGTTACGAGCAAGGCACCGTCGACCGCGCGGACGACATCGCTGCAATCTCGGACCTCTATCCGACGGCCGCCTACGCGAAGACCCGCGGATCGATCGCCGGCACGCTTTATTTGAAGGACGGCCGCACGCCGTACAGCGGCATCAACATCATTGCCCGCAACGTGGCCGATCCGCTGGGCGACGCCATCTCGGCGATGACCGGTGACAAGACGCAGGGCAAGGTCGGCCCGGATGGGCGGTTCCGAATCAACAACCTGACGCCGGGACAGAAGTACGTTCTCTACACGGAGGAGATCGTCGCCGGCGGCTACCCGACCGCGCCCACGGCCCTGGTGTCGGAAGCCGAGTACTGGAACCTGGGCGAGCAGGCGAACGCGGCGAAGGACGATCCGTGCAAAGTCAGCGCGATCACCGCGGAGGCCGGCGTCACCAAGACCGCCAACTTCTACTTCAACGGGTACATGGACGGTGTCCAGTACACGCCCCTGACCTACGGCTACCTGGGAAGCATGTCCAAGGACGGCAATCGTGCCGCCGGGATCAGGGACAACGTTCCTTTCGTCTGGGATGCCAGGACGGGGATTGAAAGTGCGCCGCCGGGCCTGCTCGGTACAAATGCCAGCATCACCCGCGACGGCCGCCAGTTGATCGTGCAGACGGACCAGAACGGCAAGTCGTTCATCGATCCTTTCACGGGCCAGCCGGCGAAGACCAATTCGGCGGGCATCTGGGACACCCGCACGGGCATCGTCACCGACATCGGCAGCCTCAACGGCAATACGTGCTTCGGCGGCAGCCAGATCGGCTATTCCAGCAGTTATGGCTGGGCGCTCGATTCGAAGGCCAGGGCGGCGGTCGGCGTCGGCTACGTCGATCGCAACGGCGATGGCAGTTGCGAAGGCGGCTGGTCCGATACGGGTGGTGCCGGCGGCGGCGAAATCGTTCCCTTCATCTGGACGCGTGCGACGGGCATGCGGCAGCTGAGCCTGAAAGGCATCGACCTGACCGCGGAGCCCTGGCATCGCGCGCATGCGATCTCCGGCAACGGCAAGGTCGTGCTCGGCACGTCCAACTTCTCGAAAGCGTACGCATGGATCGATGAAGGCAATCCGATCGATTTGTACAAGGCGATCGGCGCAATCGACGGAGGCTACGCGATGACGCCCGATGGCAGCCGTGTCGCGCTCGAAACGGAGAAGGATGGCGTGGTGTTCTGGAACGCGAACAAGGGCCTCCGTCCGGATGCCTTCACGCGGCCGCGCGTACTGCAATGGTGCGTGGACCTGCCGTTCCATGATTTCGGGTTCTCCTGCGAGATCGACGGGGCCGAGTTCATCCAGAGCAACTTCGGTCCCATTCCGGTCTTCACCAACGACATGAGCGATGACGGCAAGGTGATGATCGCGCGGGCCGGGACCTTCTTCGAGAGCGGGCTGCACGGCGTGATGTGGCTGGAGGGACTGGACTGGATCAAGCTCCAGGACTTCTTTCGGACCCAGGGGGTGGCGGAAGCGTACCGCTTCGGCCTCGACGGACCCGGCTCGATCAACGGTCGTGGCACCGAAATGGTGGGAGGAATCCCCGGTTATCCGATGACCTGGTACGTCGACATGAAGAAGGCGTTCGTCTGCAGGAATGGCCGATCGGTGGAGACTGCATTCCCCGAAGGATTCGTCGAACTGGTAAGGAGCGGCGCGCGGATGGGTCGCTGCGAACACCAGTAGGGCCAGCCGTTGATCGCCGACCGGCGAGGGGCCGGTCCCGCGAGGGATCGGCCCCTTTTTTTGTCGCGAACGGTCGTCGGCGCGCCCGACGCGGCGACTATTGCGACAGCGGTGCCAGCGTTTCCCCCGAATGGAAGACTTCGCGATAGCTGATGTAGTCGGAAATGTGCAGCGTCGCCGCGAGGAATATTCCATAGGGGAGGAGCAGCATCTCGGCGACTCGCATGCCTGCCCCCGGAATGATCAGGGCAAGTATGCCGGTGAAGATCGCCGGAATGACGACGCCGAAGAACGTCACGCCGATGCCGTAGACGACGAGGGGCCTCCAGTTTGCAAGAGCCGCCCTGAGGCTCGTCACGAGCGCAGCGCCCGCGCGCGCGTTCTGGAACACGACCAGGGCGGGCGCCCACCAGGTTGCGATCAGTACGGGGATCGACAGCAGCGCCGAAAAGATCATGCCGAACTGCAATGAGGGGTCTCCAAGCGCCGTCGCGATGTCCTCATTGCTCATCGCGCCGGCATTGGACAGGAGCTCGAGCAGTTTTCCTCCATCCACGAGCGATGAGGCGAACACCGCTGCCGTGATGCCCGCGACGACGAAGATCCCGATGGGAAGCAGGGATCCCAGGTTGGCGCGGAAACCCTGGAACAACTGGTTCAGCGAAGGCGTGCCTCCGCGTTCCTGCGTCCAGGCCGCCGCCAGCAGCCCGACCGCGAACACGGGCTTGAGCACGGTCATCGCGTAGGGGCCGATCAGCGGAATCCAGAGCAGCAGCAGGCGCATCGCGTAGTAGGCCAGGAGCAGAAGCACCCAGGGGAGGCGCTTCCGGCTGAACAGCGCGTAGGCCTGCGTGAGCCAGACCAGACCGTGCCGCGCCTCATAGCGCGTGAAGACGAATTCGCGCGGATCGTCGTTCACGATGCGCGCTCCGGGAATCGCGCCGGGTTGGCCACGCGATCGCGCAGCACGCGCTCGAAATGTTCCGGATCGTGCGCATGGATCAACTCGCCGGGACGGGGCAGGTGCAGGTCGTAGAGGCGGGACAGCCAGAAGCGCAAGCCCGCCGCGCGCAGCAGCGCCGGCCAGGCCGTGCGCTCGTCGGACGTCAACGGGCGCAGGGCGTCATAGGCCGTGACCAGGGCTTCGGCGCGCGCGGCGTCGATTGCCTTGCTTCCCCCGTCGGCGACGCACCAATCGTTGACGGTGATGGCCAGGTCGTACGCGAAGAAATCCGTCGCGGCGAATCCGAAATCGATTATTCCGGACACCTGTTCGTCGCGGAACAGCACGTTGTCGCAGAACAGGTCGCCGTGGATTGCGCCCTTGGGCAGCTTGCCCCGACCGAATCCGGTCTGGAACTTGAGTTCCGCATCGAGCAGCGCGATCTGGTCGGCGTTCAGGAACGGCTTGACCGCGCGCGCGGACTGCCGCCACCACGCGGGGCCGCGCCGGTTCGACAGTCGCGCGCGATAGGTGGCCGAGGCGATGTGCATCCTCGCCAGCGCCGCGCCGACGGCTGCGCAGTGCCGCGGCGTTGGCTCGAGCACCGGATGTCCGTCGATCCGGGTGACCAGGCTCGCAGGCTTGCCATTCAACAGGGAAAAGAGCGCGCCGGTGCGATCGGGCTCGGGCGCCGGCACGGGAACTCCCGCCTTGGCCAGGTGCGCCATGAGATTGAGATAGAACGGCAACTCCGCGGCGGGAAGGCGCTCATACAGCGTCAGCACGTACCGTCCCTTGGGCGTGGTCACGAAGTAGTTCGTGTTTTCGATGCCGGATGCGATCGCCTGCATCTGCTGCACCGCGCCCACCGCGTAGCGCATCAGCCAGGCCTCGAGCTCTTCTACGGTTACGGGCGTATAGACGGACATGCGCTTGTCCGGCGAACGACTGCGCACCGGATTCCTTCGTGGGCTCGAATCAAATTACCAGGAAAACAGCATCCACATCGGCACGCTGAGACCGGAGCCGAGCGAGTCCATGCGATTGAACGTCCGGCCGTTTCCCGAGGGTACGAGAAAGTACGGGACGCCGTGCCGCGGCGTCACTCGGACGTAGCGGAGCTCGCCACCGATGCGGACTTCCTCGACGGTTTCGTTTTCCTTGCGAATGGTCGTCACTTGCGGCTCGTCGTCCGGGCTGCCGCGATATTCCTCGCGAACGGGCGGCGACGCTGCCGCCGGTGACGCGGCCGACTTGGGCGGCGCCGGCGAATCGCCTGCGGCCGGCAGCGGCGGCGGCAGAGGAGCAGCCTGCAGCGGCAACGGAGGCGGCGGAGACTGGGCGAAAGCGCCGCATGCGAAAAGCGCTGCCGTGGCGCAAACGCAAACGGCAAGGCACGCGCCACGCAATTGAATCAATGCCGGAAAGGCGTTCATCGGCCGATTCTACCAAATGCGCGATCTCGAACGCGAATCCGCGGCACCTGCTCAAGGCAGCGATCGGCAGCGTCGCGGGTCAGAGGTTGAGCATCTTTTCGCGTTCGGCCCGGGTTGGCGCAAAACCGCGGCCCTCGTAGAACCTAAAGATGGCCTCGACAATTGCTTCCGGCTCCTCGATGACCTGGATCAGGTCGAGGTCCTTTTCCGCGATCATGCCTTCGCCGGCGAGCTTGTCACGCATCCACGCGAGCAGGCCCGCCCAGAAATCGCCGCCCACCAGGATGATCGGAATCTTGCGGCTCTTGCCGGTCTGCACCAGCGTCAAAACTTCGCCGAGCTCGTCGAGCGTGCCGAAACCGCCGGGCAGGATCACGTAGGCCGAGGCGAATCGGACGAACATCATCTTGCGCGTGAAGAAATACCGGAAATCGACAGAGACATCCTGGTGCTCGTTGCCGCTCGGCTCGAACGGCAGCATGATGTTGAGGCCGATCGCCGGCGCGGCGCCGGCGCGCGCGCCCTTGTTCGCGGCTTCCATGATGCCGGGTCCGCCGCCGGAGATGACCGAGAAGCCGGCGTCCGACAGCAGGCGCGCGATGCGCTCAGCGGTTTCATAGTACGAATGGCCGGCCTTGATTCGCGCGCTTCCGAACACGCTGACCGCAGGCCGTATGCCTCGCAGGCGCTCGGTCGCGATCGCGAACTCTGCCATAATCCCCATCACCCGCCACGCTTCCTGACCATTGGTCGTGTTGAGTGCCTGCGGATCGATGAGTTCCGGAATCTTGTGGGTCTGACGCATGCCTACGCTCGTGCTGGT
>DAOMGB010000075.1:0-18086 GCA_035430095.1 Casimicrobiaceae bacterium
GCCGGCAGGTCGAGATAGACGCCGCCCGGACGGCCGGAGACCGCGGCGCGGATCGCCCGCGCCACGCCCACGCCGATGTCCTCGGCATGCAGGACCCGGAACGCGGCCTTGGCGTGCGGCCTGGCGATGGCGAGCTGGTCCATCTCCTCGTAGTCGCCTTGCTGCAGATCGACGACCTCGCGCTCGCTCGAGCCGCTGATGAGGATCATCGGAAAGCAGTTGGTCGTGGCGTTGGCGAGCGCCGTCATTCCATTGAGAAAGCCGGGGGCGGACACCGTGAGGCAGATGCCCGGCTTACCCGTCATGAAT
Organism: Casimicrobiaceae bacterium; assembly: GCA_035430095.1. Lineage (GTDB taxonomy): Bacteria > Pseudomonadota > Gammaproteobacteria > Burkholderiales > Casimicrobiaceae > VBCG01. Next base: position 310 of record DAOMGB010000075.1, read on the forward strand.
CCGGCGATCGACGCGGCATAGCCGGCATTCTGTTCATGCCGGAACGAGATCACGCGAATCCCCGCGGCCTGCAACTTGCGCGTGAGATCGGTGATCGGGATGCCGGGGAGGCCGAAGATCGTGTCGACGCCATTCAACTTGAGCGCATCGATGACGAGCGTGAAGCCGTCGGTCTCCTGCGCTTGGGGTTGGCTCTGGCCTCCCGCGGTTTTCGGCGTCGCCTCGAGGATGGTTTCGGTGGACATGCTCTGCTCCCGGAATATGTGACCTACTCAGGACGCATCGCTTGCGCGTCCGGATGCCGCTCGATGCGAGCGGCGCCGTTGCCAGCCGATTGGCTGCGGAAAATGATGCCCAGAAAACACAATATACAATATATCAGCGGCCGTCCGCGCCTGCGAACGGGATTTCGCGGCGGCTACGCGAACCTGGGTTGGCGGCCGCTAGAACTTCCTCATCGTGGTTCGCCGCCTGCCGAATTCCATGACGCGAAGCTGATTGTCGACACCGAGCACGCCATCCACGCCCGCGATGACCGCCGCGGTCTGCTCGCGCTCCTTGGCGTTCACGACCATTCCCCGAAGCGTCACCATGCCGACGTTCGCTTCCGTGGTGATATTCACGTCCGCCGTGGCCTCGTTGGCCTTCAGCGCCGACCGGATGCGCGCCTGCAGCGCGAGATTGCGCAGTTGCGCGGCGCTGGCATCCGTCGGCTGGAATTCCGGCCTGCGCGTCAGCGCGATGACCTGGTCGACGCAGCTTTCCACAGAAACTCGGCCTGTATTGAGCGTGAGGTCGTAGAGCAGCGGGTCGTGCAGGTTGACGCCGAAGTTCTGCTGGGTTCGCGCCACATGCGCGGCGTCCGAGCGCTCGATTTCCTCGCGCGCGAGGTCGGCGTCGTCGGAGTCGAGGCGCTCCATCAGCCATTCCACCCGGTTGGCCATCGGCGCGCAGACCCGGATACAGGGAATGTGCGACACGCCCCTCAATATGCTGGTCGCGCCCCAGCCGCGAATCACCACGTTGCCTTCGTGGGCCAGGGTCAGTATTTCCTCGGCGGCATAGACTGCGAATACGTCGGGATCGATGCCGCGCTTCTCCAGCCAGCCGGCCTGGCCCTCGCGGACCCGCCGGATGAGGCTGCGCTTCAACTCCATGCGCTCGGCCACCGTGTCGCCCACTTCGTGCTGGACGACCTTGAGGCCCAATGTCTTGGCGAGCCCCTGCGCCACGTCCGTGCCGAGCGTGGCCATTTCCTGCGTCATTGCAATCACTGTCATGTCCGACTCCTTGCCCGACGCGCGCGCGCCCGGTCGTTCAACCTGCGCCCTTCCCGGATCTGACCAGCGCCATCAGGCGCGAAATTGCGGGCCACATCAGCAGCAGCAGCGCGAGCGTGGTGATGGTCCCGACCAGTCCGTTCGAGAAGAATATGCCGAGATTCCCCTGCGACCCCAGGATGGCCTGGCGGAAAGAATCCTCGGCGCGATCGCCCAGCACCAGCGCCAGCACCAGCGGCGCCAGCGGGTAGTCGAGCTTCTTGAACAGGTATCCGAGCACACCGAAGACCATCATCAGGTAGACGTCGAACATCGAGTTGTGCACGGTGTACGCGCCCACGGCGCAGATGACGATGATGATCGGCGCGATGATCGAGAACGGAATGCGCAGGATTGCCGCGAACAGGGGCACGGTCGTAAGCACGACCACGAGTCCCGCCAGGTTGCCCAGGTACATGCTGGCGATCAGGCCCCAGACGAAATCCTTTTGCTCGACGAAGAGCAGGGGTCCCGGTTGCAGGCCCCAGATCAGCAATCCCCCCAGCAGCACGGCGGCCGTCGGCGAACCCGGGATGCCCAGTGTCAGCATCGGCAGAAGCGCGCTGGTTCCCGCCGCGTGGGCCGCGGTTTCCGGCGCGATCACGCCTTCGACCTGCCCCGTGCCGAACTTGTCGCCGTCCTTCGACATCCGCTTGGCCACGCCGTAGCTCATGAACGACGCCGGCGTCGCGCCGCCGGGCGTGATACCCATCCAGCAGCCGATGGCCGAGCTGCGCAACATCGTCACCCAGTACCTGGGCAGCCTCTTCCACGTTTCCCACACGACCTTGCGATCGATCTTGCCCTGCGCGCCCTTGAATGCGAGCCCCTCCTCCATCGTCAGCAGGATTTCACCTATCCCGAAAAGCCCGATCACGGCGATCAGGAAGTCGAAGCCCTTCAACAGCGGCGTGAAGCCGAACGTGAGGCGCAGCTGGCCGGTGACCGTGTCGAGACCGACCGCGGCGAGACCGAAGCCCAGCATCATCGCGGCCAGCGTCTTGAACGGTGAGCCCTTGCTCATGCCGACAAAGCTGCAGAACGTCAGCAGGTACACCGCGAAGAACTCCGGCGGCCCGAATTTCAGCGCGAATCTGGCAACCAGCGGCGACAGGAACGTGATCAGCACGACGGCGACGAACGCGCCGAAGAACGACGACGTGAACGACGCGGTCAGCGCCTCGCCGGCACGCCCCTGCTGCGCGAGCGGATACCCGTCGAAGGTCGTCGCCACCGACCATGGCTCGCCCGGGATGTTGAAGAGGATCGACGTGATCGCCCCGCCGAACAGCGCCCCCCAGTAGATGCACGAAAGCATGATGATCGCCGACGTGGGATTCATCGAGAACGTCAGCGGCAGCAGGATCGCCACGCCGTTGGCGCCGCCAAGGCCGGGCAGCACGCCGATCAGCACGCCCAGCAGCACGCCGACCAGCATCAGCGCCAGGTTGTAGAACGACAGGGCAACCGCGAATCCCTGGAACAGCGAGTTCAGTTCATCCAACGTCGTTCTCCCTTGATGCCCATCGTGTGCAAGGCGCGGATGCAGGTCCCGGGCGCCGCGCGCCGGACCGCGTCCTTGCCGGCAATCAGTAGCCGAACAGGGCTTCGAGCGGCCCCTTGGGCAGCGGCACCTTGAACCAGATCTCGAACATCAGCCACATGCTGACGATCACGGCCACGCTGATGCCGGCGCTCTTGAACCAGCTGAATTTTCCCTGCCAGACCATGAACAGGGCGATGAACAGCGCCGACGCGACGTAGATGCCGAGCCAGTCGATCGCGATCACATAAACGATGGTCGGCAGCAATACCGCAAAGATGAGCTTCGCCTGGCCGCGCTCGACGAAGGAGTCGCCGGCGCCTTTGGCGCGCACGCCGCGAATGACCGATATCGCGCTGCTCAGGCAGAGGATCAGTCCGATGTAGAACGGGAAATAGCCGGAGCGCGGGCCGTCGTCACCCCACCCGGTGCCGAGCCGGTTGGCGTCGAATATGAGCACGGCGCCCAGCACGAAGAGAAAGGCGCCGACGGCGATTTCCATCGTCCGGGTGGAGACGAGGCCCTGCTTGTCCGATTCCATCGAGGGGAGCCTTCCGCGAGCTTGACAGACTTGGCGACAGGGCGGGCTCGCGCGGTCGCGCGAACCCGGGACCCTGGTGGATTACTTGGCGAGGAAGCCGGCTTCCTTCATGAGGTCGTGATGGGTTGCTTCGGCGGCTTCGACCCACTTCACGTATTGCGGGCCGGACATGAATTCCTGGTTGAAGGCGCCCTTTTCCATGAAGTCCTTCCACTCGGGCGTTTCGCGCACCTTCTTGAACAGGTCGACATAGAAGGCGACCTGTTCCGGCGTCACGCCGGGCGCCATGAAGATGCCGCGCAGCATCAGGTACTCGATCGGCAGGCCCGCTTCCTTGCAGGTGGGAATGTCGTACCAGGACTGCTGCTCGGTGACTTTCGCCTTGTAGGGCATCCGCTGCGCGTCGAACACGCACAACGCGCGCAATGCGCCGCCGCGCCACTGCGCGATCGCCTCGATCGGGTTGTTGACGGACGAATCGATGTGCTTGCCCGTGAGCTGGACCGCGACGTCGCCGCCGCCCTTGTACGGGATGTACGTGAACTTGGCGCCGGTGGCCCGCTCGATGGCGACCGTGATGATCTGGTCTTCCTGCTTCGAACCCGTGCCGCCCATCTTGAACTTGCCGGGGCCGCCGGCCTTCACCGCGTCGACATATTCCTTGGCGGTCTTGTAGGGCGTCTCGGCATTGACCCACAGCACGAACTGGTCGAGCGCCAGCATCGCGACGGGCGTGAGGTCCTTCCAGTTAAACGGAACGCCAGTGGCCATCGGCGTCGTGAACAGGTTCGACAGCGTGATGATGATCTTGTGCGGGTCCCCTTTGGAGCCCTTGACGTCGAGGAAGCCCTCGGCGCCCGCGCCGCCGGACTTGTTGACCACGACCATCGGCTGCTTCATCAGGTTGTTTTTGACGATGACACCCTGGATGAAGCGCGCCATCTGGTCGGCACCGCCGCCGGTCCCGGCCGGCACGACGAATTCGACGGCCTTGGTCGGCTCCCATGCCGCCATGACGGGCGCACCGGCCAGCCCGACGGCCAGTGCGCCGATTCCCAGCATGCCGTGCTTGATCTGAATGCGCATGTTGCTTCTCCTAAGGGTGAGTGACAGTGCAACGCGTGGGACGCGGCAGGCGAGACCGGCGTTTCAGGAAACGGAAAAGTGCCCGCGCGACCTAAAGCGGGCAGTGGCGCGCCAACGGCAGGCAGAGGTGTGTTTGCGCAACGCGCAAACCGAGAGCGGGATGGTCATGTGGCCTCCTCCAGAATGCCCCGTGCGTTGCCGCCGGGATCGTGCGCCTTGCCGCGTGGCCAAGCCCGCGACTATTTTTTTGCGCACTGTTGGTATACCGTATCTGATATATTCATGACCGTCAACATGCCCGTCGTGCCTTCGGCGCGAAAGCGGGTTGCAGACATCCGGGCTGGGCGGCGAGAGGAAGTTCTGCATGAAGGTATGTGTCTACGGCGCCGGAGCGATCGGCGGGTACCTTGGCGTGGCGCTGGCGGAATCCGGGGCCGACGTCAGCCTGGTTGCACGCGGGCCGCATCTGGCCGCGATGCGCGCGAACGGGGTGCGCCTGCAGATCGACGGCGGAGAGCGGGTCGCCCGGGTCGCATGCACGGACGATCCGCGCGAATTGGGCATCCAGGACTACGTGATCATCGCGCTCAAGGCGCACTCCGTGCCCGGCGTGGTGGAGGCGATGCGGCCACTCCTGGGACCCCATACGGCCATCGTCACTGCCGTCAACGGCATACCGTATTGGTATTTCTACAGGCACGGCGGCGCGCTCGAAGGCTCGGTAGTTGAGACCGTCGACCCGGGGGGCTCCCAATGGCGCGTGCTGACGCCGGAACGCGCGATCGGCTGCGTCGTCTATCCGGCCACGGAAGTCGTCGCGCCGGGCGTGATCAGGCACGTCTACGGCAACAAGTTCCCCATCGGCGAGCCCGGCGGCGCGCGCACCGAACGCCTGGAGCGCCTGCATCGCCAGCTGGAGGCGGGCGGGCTCGAGGCGCCGATCCGCGACAACATCCGCGACGAGATCTGGCTGAAATTGTGGGGCAATCTCTGTTTCAACCCGATCAGCGCGCTGACGCATGCGACGCTCGACGTCATCACCGGCGATCCCGGCACGCGCGCGGTGGCGCGGGCAATGATGCTGGAGGCGCAGGCCATCGGCGAGAAGCTGGGCGTTCACTTCCGGGTGGACGTCGAGCGCCGGATCAACGGCGCCGGAGCCGTCGGCGCGCACAAGACGTCGATGCTGCAGGACCTGGAACTCGGACGGCCGATGGAGATCGACCCCCTCGTGACCGTCGTGCAGGAGCTCGGGCGGCGGACAGGACTGCCCACGCCGACGATCGACGTCGTGCTGGCGCTGATCCAGCAACGCGCGCAGATGGCACGGCAACCGGCGGCGGCATGATGGCCGCCGCGCCTGCCGCCGAATCGCCTGAAGGAGCAGCCAACGCCATGTCGACGATTTCGCTTGCCGCCGCGCCGTCGTTCTCCGTGCGCCCGCTCAACACCAACATGAGTTTCCGGGAACAGGCGTACCAGGTGCTGAAGCAGGCGATCGCCAACGCCGACGTCTACGACCAGCACGAGGAGATCCGGCTCGACGAGCGGGAGCTCTCCTCCGCGCTGGGCGTCAGCCGCACCCCGATTCGCGAGGCTATGACGCTGCTGGAGCAGGAGGGCTTCCTGCGCACGCTGCCGCGCCGCGGCATCTTCATCGTGCGCAAGACCAAGCGCGACATCATCGACATGATCCAGATGTGGGCGGCGCTGGAAAGCATGTCTGCGCGCCTGGCCACGCTGCACGCGTCGGACGCCGACATCTCGTCGCTGCGCCGCATGTTCGACACGTTCCGGGACGCCGCGCCGGCGTCGAACCTCCAGGAATATTCCGAGACCAATCTCGCTTTCCACCAGGCGATCTTCAAGCTCGGCGGCTCGGCGCTGATGATCGACACCATGCAGAACCTTCTGATCCACGTTCGGGCGATCCGCAAGATGACGATCTCCAAGGACGACCGCGCGAGCCGCTCCATCGTCGACCACATGAAGATCATCGACGCTCTCGAGCGGCGCGACACCGAACTTGCGGAACGACTCACGCGCCAGCACACGCTCGACCTGGCGACCTTCGTCGACAAGTACTGCGACTTCCTGACGTGACCTGCGCCGCGACTGGCAGGAGGCCCCGATGGCGGATGTTCCCGGGCAAGTGATCGACGTGTCGGGCCTCGGCGGCAGGCGCCGCGCGCGGGGTCAGATGAAGGGGCGCACGCTCGATCCGGAGGCGCTGGCCGAGGTGCGGGCGCTGCTGGGCGACTCGCCGCGGCGGCGCGACCTTCTGATCGAATTCCTGCACCTGATCCAGGATCGATTCGGTTGCATCAGCGCCGCGCATGCGGTCGCGCTGGCGCAGGAACTCAAGCTGGCGATGACCGAGGTCTACGAGGTGGCGACGTTCTATCACCACTTCGACGTCGTGAAGGAAGGCGAAACGCCGCCGCCGCCGCTGACCGTGCGCGTGTGCGAGACACTGTCCTGCCAGATGGCCGGCGCGCGGGAACTGCGCGATGCTCTGGAGCGAACTTGCGGTCCCGTCGTCCGGGTCGTCGGCGCGCCCTGCGTCGGCCGATGCGAATATGCGCCGGTCGCGGTCGTCGGGCGCAATCCGGTCGACCATGCCACCTCGGAAGGCGTCGCGGCCGCGATCGCCGCGAAGGCGTTCGAGCCTTCGCCGGCAAGGCACCACGCGCAGCCTGTCCGTTACGCGGCCTATCGCGCCCAAGGCGGCTACGCGACGCTGTTGCAATGCGCGAATGGCAAGCGATCGGTCGAGGAGGTCATCGGCGCGCTGGAAGATTCCGGCCTGCGCGGATTGGGCGGCGCCGGCTTTCCCGCGGGACGCAAGTGGCGCATCGTCCGTGCCGAACCGGCACCTCGACTCTTCGCGATCAACATCGACGAGGGCGAGCCGGGGACGTTCAAGGACCGGCACTTCCTCGAGCGCGACCCGCATCGGTTTCTGGAAGGCATGCTGATCGCCGCGTGGGCCGTCGGCATCGCGGAGGCCTACATCTACCTGCGCGACGAATACGCAGGCTGCCGTGAGATCCTGGCGCGCGAAATCGCCGCCCTGGAGGCCGATCCCCCCTGTCCGTTGCCGCGCATCCATCTGCGCCGCGGCGCGGGCGCGTACATCTGCGGCGAAGAGTCGGCGATGATCGAGTCGATCGAAGGCAGGCGTGGCATGCCGCGGCTGCGCCCCCCGTACGTCGCGCAGGTGGGACTGTTCGACCGCCCCACGCTCGAGCACAACATGGAAACGCTGTTCTGGATCCGCGACATCCTGGAGAAGGGCAGCGAGGCATTTGCGGCGCACGGCCGTCATGGCCGCAAGGGGCTGCGTTCGTTCTCGGTGTCCGGTCGCGTGGCGAAGCCGGGCGTCCACGTCGCGCCGGCGGGAATCACGGCGCGCGAACTGATCGACGAATACGCCGGCGGCATGCTGCCGGGACACGATTTCTACGCGTATCTTCCCGGCGGCGCGTCCGGCGGCATCCTTCCCGCTTCGCTGGGCGATGTCCCGCTCGACTTCGACACGCTGCAGCCGCACGGCTGCTTCATCGGGTCCGCCGCGGTGATCGTCCTGTCGCAGCACGACCGGGCGCGGGACGCGGCACTCAACCTGATGCACTTTTTCGCCGACGAGTCCTGCGGGCAGTGCACGCCGTGCCGCGTCGGTACCGAAAAGGCGGTCGGCCTGCTCGCCAGTCCCCGCTGGGACACCGGGTTGCTGGACGAACTGTCGCGCGCGATGGCCGACGCGTCGATCTGCGGGCTCGGCCAGGCGGCGCCCAATCCGATCGCCTGCGTCATCAAGTATTTTCCGGAAGAGATCAAATGAACGCAGCGCACGCGGCGGTCACGTTCCGGCTCAACGGCAAGGCGGTCACGGCGCTGGCGGGCGAGACGATCATCGAGGCGGCGCTGCGCGACGGCGTCGACATTCCGCACCTGTGTCACAAGCCTGGCATGCGTCCGGATGGAAATTGCCGCGCATGCATGGTCGAGATCAAGGGAGAGCGGGTGCTCGCGCCGTCGTGCTGCCGCACGCCGACGGACGGCATGGAAGTGGCGAGCGACAGCCCGCGGGCCGTGCACGCGCAGAAAATGATCGTGGAACTGCTGGCGGCCGACGTTCCCGCCAGGCTCTACCGCGCGGATTCGGAACTCGAGCACTGGAAGCGCACGTTGGGCATCGGGGCGCCCCGGTTTGCCGCGCGCAGGCAGCCTGCGCCCGACCATTCGCACCCGGCCATGGCGGTCAACCTCGACGCATGCATCCAGTGCACGCGATGCGTGCGCGCCTGCCGCGAAGAGCAGGTCAACGACGTCATCGGGTTCGCGCTGCGCGGGTCGCACGCGAAGATCGTCTTCGACCTCGACGACCCGATGGGACAATCGACGTGCGTTGCCTGCGGCGAGTGCGTGCAGGCTTGTCCCACCGGCGCGCTGGCGCCGGCGAAGGAGGCATACCTCGCGCCGACCGATCGCACCGTCCAGTCGGTCTGCCCTTATTGCGGCGTCGGCTGCCAGCTCACGTACCATATCAGCGACAACACGATCGTGCGCGTGGAAGGGCGCGACGGCCCGGCCAACCGCGACCGGCTGTGCGTCAAGGGCCGTTTCGGCTTTGATTACGTCCACCATCCGCAGCGGTTGACGCGTCCGCTGATCCGCAAGGCAGGCGTGCCCAAGGATCCGAAAGCCGCGATGGATCCTGCCAATCCGCTGGAGGCATTCCGCGAAGCGAGCTGGGAGGAGGCGCTGGCGCTGGCGGGCGGAACTTTGCGCGAAATTCGCGACAGGCGCGGTCCCGGCGCGTTGGCGGGCTTTGGCTCCGCCAAGGGCTCCAACGAAGAGGCCTACCTGTTCCAGAAGCTCGTGCGCACGGGCTTTGGCACCAACAACGTCGATCACTGCACGCGGCTGTGCCATGCGTCGAGCGTCGCGGCGTTGCTCGAAGGCATCGGTTCCGGCGCGGTTTCCAATCCGGTGATGGACGTGCTGAAGGCCGATGTCGTGCTGCTGATCGGCGCCAATCCTGTCGTCAACCATCCCGTCGCGGCAACGTGGCTCAAGAACGCGGTCAGGAACGGCACCCGGCTGGTGCTGGCCGATCCGCGCCGTTCGGAACTCGCGCGGCACGCCACGCACTACCTGCAGTTCAAACCGGACACTGACGTGGCGCTGCTCAACGCGATGATGCACACCATCGTCGAGGAAGGCCTGGTCGCCGAGAGCTTCATCAACGACCGGACGTCGGGCTACGAGGAACTCAAGGCGAACGTCGCGGCGTACAGCCCCGAGTCCATGGCGCCGGTGTGCGGCATACCGGCGTCGACGATTCGCGAAGTGGCGCGATTGTTCGCAACGTCGCGCGGCTCGATGATTCTCTGGGGCATGGGCATTTCGCAGCACGTCCACGGCACCGACAATGCGCGCTGTCTCATCGCGCTCACGATGATGACGGGGCAGGTGGGTCGGCCCGGCACCGGCCTGCACCCGCTGCGCGGCCAGAACAACGTGCAAGGCGCGTCCGACGTCGGCCTGATCCCGATGATGTTTCCCGACTACCAGCGTGTCGACAACGGTGCGGCGAGGACGAAATTCGAGGCGCTGTGGGGCAAGACGCTCGACGCGAAGCCGGGACTGACGGTCGTGGAAATCATGGACGCCGTGCATGCGGGACAAATCCGGGGCATGTACATCATGGGCGAGAACCCGGCGATGTCCGATCCGGATGTCGCGCACGCGCGCCAGGCGCTTTCCGAACTCGAGATGCTGGTCGTGCAGGACATCTTCCTGACGGAGACCGGGTACCTCGCCGACGTCATCCTGCCGGCGTCGGCGTTTCCGGAGAAGACCGGAACGTTCACGAATACGGACCGTTCGGTGCAGCTGGGCCGCCAGGCACTTCAGCCCCCGGGCGAAGCACGCCAGGACCTGCAGATCATCGTGGCCATGGCCAGGCAGCTGGGACTCGACTGGAACTACAACCACCCGCGCGACGTCTTCGCGGAAATGCGCCGGGCGATGCCGTCGATCGCCGGCATCACGTGGGAACGCCTCGAAGCCGAGCACGCGGTGACCTATCCGTGCGAAAAGGAAGGCGATCCGGGGCAGCGCGTGGTGTTCACGGAGACTTTCCCAACGCCCACCGGGCGGGCGCGATTCGTTCCCGCGAAGATTATCCCGGGCGCGGAACCCCCGAGCGCCGACTATCCGTTCGTGCTCATCACCGGACGGCAGCTCGAGCACTGGCACACGGGCAGCATGACGCGACGCACCGAGGTCCTGGACGAAATCGAGCCGGTGCCGGTGGCGTCGATGCATCCGGCCGACATGGCGCAATTGAACGTGGTGCCGAGCGGAACGATCACCGTCTCCTCGCGCCGAGGCAGCATCTCGCTGGCGGCGCGCGCCGATGCCGGCACGCCGCGCGGCGCGGTGTTCATCCCGTTCTGCTACTACGAGGCGGCCGCCAACCTGCTGACCAACCCGGTGCTCGACCCGTTCGGCAAGATTCCCGAATTCAAGTATTGCGCGGTGCGCATTGCCGCGGGCGGCGAGGTCGGCCCGTCGTTCGGCTACGACGAATAGCGCTCGCGCAACGCGGCCCGCCGCTTGGATCAGGGAGCCGGTGGCGACCCGAAGCGTTCGCGCAGCGCTGCCTTCAGGACCTTGCCCATCGCGTTACGCGGCAGGTCGTCGACGAAATGCACGCGCTTGGGCACCTTGAACGACGCGATGTCGGCCTTCAGCGCATCGATGATTGCGCGCTCGGTCAATGTGTGGCCGGGCCGCGCAACCACGACCGCGGTGACGCACTCGCCGAAATCGGGGTCCGGCATGCCGACTACAGCCGACTCGACGACGCCGTCCATGCCATCGATGCGCTCCTCGATTTCCTTCGGATAGACGTTGAGGCCGCCGGTGATGATCAGGTCCTTCGCGCGACCGACCAGGCGCAAATAGCCCTGCCCGGGTCCCGACGCCACCCACTCGCCCATGTCGCCGGTCTTGAAATAGCCGTCAGCGGTAAATTCCTCGCGTGTCTTCTCGGGCAGGCGCCAGTACGCAGGCAACACGTTCGGCCCGCGCACCTGCACGGCGCCGATCTGGCCGGGCGGAAGCGGCACCCCGTCCTCCCCGACAACCCGTAGTTCGATCCCGGGCAGCGGCCGGCCGACGGTGCCGCCGACGCGTTCGCCGACCAGCGGATTCGACGTGTTCATGCCGGTTTCGGTCATGCCGTAGCGTTCGAGGATCGCCTGTCCCGCGCGCTCGCGAAAGGCGTCGAAGGTCTCCGGAAGCAGCGGCGCCGAGCCGGACACGAACAGCCGTATCGTGCGGCAGCGCTCGCGAGTGAATGTGGGTTCGCTGAGCAGGCGCGAGTAGAACGTGGGCACGCCCATCATCACCGTCGCCTTGGGCAGCAGGCCCGCCACTTCCTTCGCGTCGAACCTGGAAAGCCAGAGCATGCGCGAACCGGACAACAGCACGCAGTGGATCGCCACGAACAGGCCGTGCACGTGATAGATCGGCAGCGCGTGCAGCAGGACGTCGCCGCGGGTGAAGCCCCAGGCCTCTACCAGGGCAAGCGCATTGGACGCCAGGTTGCGGTGGGTCAGCATTGCGCCCTTGGACCTGCCGGTGGTGCCGGAGGTGTAGAGGATGGCCGCCAGGTCGTCCGGCCTGGAAAAGACGGTGTCAAAGGTCGCCGGATACTGTTCCGCGCGATCCATCAGTTCGCCGCCGCGGGCATCCAGCGTCAGCACCGTCGCGCCGCGCGCAATCGTCGCCACCAGGCCGAGGCGGTCGGGGCTGCACACGATCACGCTCGGCTCGGCATCGCCGAAGAAATAGTCGAGTTCGCTGCGCTGGTAGCCGGTGTTGAGCGGCAGGTAGACGAGCCCCGCGCGCAGGCAAGCGAGATAGAGCGCCAACGCCTGCCAATGCTTTTCGGTCTGGACCGCGACCCGGTCGCCCGGACGGCAGCCCGCAGCGACCAGAGCATGCGCCACCTTGGCGGACAGCGCCTCGATGTCGTCGTAGTGGATGACCGGCCCGTTCGGGACAACGAGCAGTGGTTGTTCCGCGCCTTCCGGGAAATGGCTTTCGAACAGCGCGTAGAGGTTTGCGTTCACGGGGATGCGTTCATCCGGGCGGGCTGCGACAGGTGACTGAAATGTGGCGGCCACGCGGCATCGCAATGCACGTGGCGGTGTTATTCTGACCGGGACAATTATTCCACATGCCGGCCGTTCGCTCGCGGTATTGCCCCCCCACGCATGTCGTCCATCTCCTCGCTGGATCCGCTGGCTCGGCTCGCCGCGATCGCGAACGCGGGAAGCCTGGCGCCGACCACGCTGTCCGGCGCCAGCCCGCATCTGGCCCGATGGGGCATCACGCCGGCCGCCGATGACGGCGTCGTGTGCGCGGGACTCTCGATCGGGAAGGCGCGCGTGCTGGCCGCGGCACAGGACGCGCGGTTCCTGGGCGGCAGCGTGGGCGCGAAGCACGGCGCGGCGCTGAGGCAGCTTTTCGAGAGCGCGATGGACGAGCGTCCGGATGCCGTCGCGCTGCTGGTCGATTCGGGCGGCGTGCGGCTGCACGAAGCCAATGCCGCGGAACTGGCGCTGGCGCAGGCGCTGCGCGCGCTCTTTACCGTTCGCCGCGCGGGCATTCCCACGGTAGCGATAGTGACGGGCACGGCATTCGGCGGCGCGTCGGTGCTGGCGGCGGCGTGCGCACACCTGCATTTCCTTCCCGGTGCGCGGTTCGGACTCTCGGGACCGGGAGTCATCGAAACGACACGTGGAGCGGCGGAACTCGATGCGAGCGATCCCGACGCGGTCGCGGGCTTGTTCGGTGCCGCGGCGCGCGCGGCGGCGAGAATCGGCACGTTGATCAGCGGCGACGCGGGTTCGTTGCGCGAGGCGATCGCCGCCGCTTCGCGGCAGCCGGCTCGCTTCGACCGCTCGACGCTGGCGACGTGGGATGCGTCGCTGTCCCGACGGCTGACCGTCGCCGGGGGAAGGCCCGCCGCGGCGCCGGCGTCTCGACCCGCGACGGCAATCTTCGCCGAGGCGCGGGCGGTCGATCCGCTGGGCTGGCTCTGGCGCGTGCGCGATAGCGATGTGCACCTGCTGCGTTCTCTGGCGCCGCACACCTTCGGCCCGGCCGAAGCGGTCGCCATCGCGCAGTCGCTCGGCGAATGCCTGCCGCCCGCCGCGCCACTGGTCGTCGTCGAGGATTCGGCGGGCCACGCGACGACGCGTGCCGCCGAGGAACTGGGCGTCTCCGAGTATCTGGCCGCGCATTCGGCGCGACTCGCGATGCTTGCGATGGATGGGCATCCGATGCTCGGCCTGCTCGCCGGCTGCGGCCACAGCGCCGCGTTCTTCGCCAACGCGCTGCAGGCCGCCTCGTTGGACGCGCTTGCAGGCGCCCGCGTCGAAGCCATGGCGCCAAGGGCGATTGCCCGCGTCACGCGCCTGGTGGAAGATTCACTGAACGCGCTCATCGAAGACGATCCGTTGGTGGGGCAGCCGGTTCGTCACCTTGCGGCGCTCGGCGGTGTGGCACGGATTCATGCCGACGTCACGCGCGATTCGTTGCTGGCGAGGCTTGCGGACGCGACATGAGGACGCGCCGGCAGGCGATTGTCGAAAATGCAAGGCTTGATCGTCCCGGTCCAGCCTGTAGTTGGGAGATGCGATGAGAATTCGTTCTGCAGTTGCGGCATTGGCAGTTGCGGGATTCGGCGCGATCGTCAGCCGGCCCGCAACTGCGGACGTGATCATTCCCTACAACGAATACAGCGAGTCGCCGACCATCGGGCGCGGAGGGGGCACGTCAACGGATCCCGCGAATCCCGGGTACGGCGCGATGCGGATCTTCATCGAGAAGGTCAAGAATTACACCGATGCACTGCCCGCCGGACAACGCGTCGTGTTCCAGCGCAGCCAGGGCACGGGCCGGGAAGTGACCGCGCTCCGGGCCGGCATCCAGTTCGCGAATTCGGGTGCCTCCCCGAAGCCGGTCGTCGCGGACCCGAGCTGGGGCTTCATCTACAACTCGGTGCCGTTCGGGATGCGGATCGAGCAGATGCTGGGATTCATCTACGACGCGAAGATCGACGGCTTCAACGGGAACGGCCTCGAAATGGCCCAATCGCTGCTGGACAGCCGCGGGGGAACCCAGATCGTGCTCCCGGTCGTGGGAAGCACGATGCAAGGCTCGGGCTATTTTCCCAAGCCGCTCGGCACGCCCGACTGCAGCGCCGGGGACGCCGACTGCCTGAGTCAGGGCAACGGCATCGGCCTGGCGGGCCTGTGTTCGTCAGGCTGGCGAATCCGCTACCTCGCGCCACCGCAGGATGTCGTCGACCGCGCCTGCGACCTGTTGGTCAAGCGCGGCGCCATTCCGGCCAAGACACTCACGTTCTATCCGCCCGTCGGGGGCCAATCCGTGCTGTTGCCGATGCAAAGGGGCGTCATCCAAGGCTTCGAGTACGTCAACCCGTACGACGATTTTGCGGATTTCTTTCCGATCAAGGACGCGACGGCGGCTTCTCCGCTGGGCAATCCGGATGCGGGCCAATTGAATTGCACTCCCGCGCTCGCGTTTCCCATCCCGCCTGGCACGCCCCCCAATTGCACGCAGAACATCGGCCAGATCGGCGCGCGCTATGCGCACCATCCGGCGTGGCATCAGCCGTTCCTGATTTCGTGGCTGCACATCGACAAAGGCGTCTGGAATGGGCTCAGCGCTGAGCAGCGCGCCGCCATTGCCCGGGCAGCCAGGGAATCGGTGAGCGAATCGTTCAAGGCGGCCGAGTCGGTGCAGTGCGCGAAACTCAGGGACATGCTGGAGATCAACAAAGGCATCCAGCAGCGCAACATCGACGGCACACCGCGCCTGGTCGACGGCAAGCCGGTGAGCGCCCGCATGACGTTGGCGCGCTGGCCCGACGATGCATTGCAGGTTCTGCAGGAAGCGACCAACGACTACCTGGCGTCGCTTTCGGGTCCGTCAGCTTCGAGCGACAAGACGGAGGCGCAGAAGGACTTCTCCGCCGTCTACAAGGCGTTGATGCAATACGCATCCAGCATCGGCGCAACAAGATTTTCACCGGACAGGTTCCCGGCAAGGATGGGCCTTGCGGCAGGCGAGGAATGCAGCCTGGTCAAGTGAGTCGACCCCTCGGCGATGGCCCGGCGATGTTCCGGTAACATGCCTCGGGCAGAAGGCCGCCTGCCGATCCGGAATCGACCCTCACGAGGACCTCCGCCACGCCGCCATGCGAGTAGCCGTATTCAGCGCCAGGAAGTATGAGCGGGACCTGCTAAACGCCGCCAACGCCGCGTTTGGGCACGAACTCGTCTATTTCGATTCGATGCTCGAGCCGGAAACGGCGTCGCTCGCCGCGGGTTTTGCGGCGGTATGCGTGTTCGTGAACGATGTCGCCGATGCGCAGACGGTCGCCCTCCTCGCCCGCGGCGGCACGCGGCTGATCGCGACGCGCAGCACGGGTTTCAATCACGTCGATCTCAATGCCGCCCGCGACCACGGCATCGCAGTCGTCCGCGTCGTCGAGTATTCGCCGTATTCCGTTGCTGAATTTACCGTTGGGCTGCTGCTCGCGCTGAACCGCAAGATCCACCGCGCGTACAACCGTACGCGCGACGGCAATTTCGAACTCGACGGACTGATGGGGTTCGACTTCCACGGCCGTTGCGTGGGCCTGATCGGCACCGGCAAGATCGGTCGCGTCTTCGCCGGCATCATGCAAGGCTTCGGCTGCGTGATCCTCGGCTACGACAAGTTTCCGAATCCGGAATTCACGGCCGCCGGAGGTGCATATGCGAGCCTCGACGAAGTCTGCCGCCGCGCCGACATCCTTTCGCTGCATTGCCCGCTGACGCTGGAAACCCATCACATCATCAACGCGGGCACGCTGGCCGCGATGAAGCCGGGCGCGCTGCTGGCGAACACGAGCCGGGGCGGACTCATCGACACCGAAGCGGCCATCCGCGCGCTCAAGAGCGGTCGCCTGGGCGGCCTTGCAATCGACGTCTACGAGCAGGAGACGGAACTGTTCTTCCAGGATCTATCGAGCGAGGTCATCACGGACGACGTCATCCAGCGGCTCGTCTCGTTCCCGAACGTGATCGTGACCGGGCACCAGGCTTTCTTCACGCGGGAAGCGGTCGGCACCATCGTCGCCACCACGCTCGAAAGCATTGCCGACTTCGAGGCCGGCCGGCCGTTGCGAAATCAGGTCGCGCCGTCCTGACGCGCGCGGGGAACCCGCGATATCCGGGCGCGCGCTAGCGGTAGAACGCGTAGGCGATCAGGATGGCGCCGACCAGGCCGACGGCATCGGCGATCAGGCCGCCGGCCACGGCATAGCGGGTCTTGGTGATGTTCACGCTGCCGAAATAGACGGCCAGCACGTAGAAGGTCGTCTCCGTCGAACCCTGGATGATCGCCGCCAGCTTGCCCTGGAAGGAATCGACGCCGTAGGTCGTCATCACGTCCACCATCAGGCCGCGCGCGCCGCTGCCGCTCAGCGTCTTCATCAAGCCGACCGGCAGCGCCGGCACGAAGTCGTCGTTCAGCCCCAACGCGAGGACACCGGCGCGAATGCCCCCGATCAGGTAATCCATGCAGCCGGAGGTGCGAAAGACGGAGATCGCCGCGAGCATGGCGATCAGGTACGGAATGATCTGCACGGCGACGCCGAATCCGTCCCTGGCGCCCTCGATGAAACTTTCATATACGTCGACCCTGCGCCATGCGGCGACCGCGACGAAGAGCACGATGATCGACACGATGATGCCGCTGCCGAGCAGCCCGATCATCTGCGCCATCCGCTGCGGCGGCATGCCGGAGAGCCACAGATAGAGCGCCCCCATCAGCATCGCGAACCCGCCGAAGAAGACGATCACCGGCTTGCAGAACAGGTTGATGCGCTGCCACAGCGCGACGGCCACCAATCCCGCGCAGAACGAGACGAAGGTTCCAAGCAGCGTCGGCAGGAAGATGTCGGCTGCGTTGAATCCGACCAGCCCCTGCTTGATCGCCAGTGTCTGGCGGATGGCGATCACCGAGGTCGGGATCAGTGTGATGCCGGCGGTGTTGAGCACCAGGAACATGATCATCGGGTTGCTCGCCGTGTCCGGCTTCGGGTTGATCTCCTGCAACTCGCGCATCGCCTTCAGCCCGAGCGGCGTCGCCGCGTTGTCGAGGCCCAGGATGTTGGCGCTGAAGTTCATCA
>DAOMGB010000076.1:0-18003 GCA_035430095.1 Casimicrobiaceae bacterium
CAGGCGGGCATCAGGGCGACGAAAAGGTCGTGGATGCCGAGTTCACCGAGGTGAAGGACAAGTAGTGATAGTCCGTCGCGCCTGATGTTTGCGAAGTCTTCAAGTTAGCGCGCGACGTACTATCTGGCCGGATTGGAGCGGTCGCCTGACGGCGCCCCTCAATCCGGCCTTTGCCGTTGTGGAAACGTGAGCAGTTGAATTGGCACCGGCCCGCAAGGGCTACTGAGGATTCAGGGGAAATTTAGAGTTATGGCGAAGCGCGACTACTACACGATACTGGGCTTGGGCCGCGACGCCTCCGAAGAGGACATCAAGAAGTCCTATCGCAAGATGGCGATGAAGCACCATCCGGATCGCAATCCGGACGACAAGGCCTCCGAGGAAAAATTCAAGGAGGCGAAGGAAGCCTACGAAGTCCTGACCGACGCGAGCAAGCGCGCAGCGTACGACCAGTTCGGCCATGCGGGCGTCAATCCGCAGATGGGTGGCGGTCGCCCCGGCGGGCCCGAGGGCTTCGGCGGATTTGCCGACGCGTTCGGCGACATCTTCGGCGAGATCTTCGGGCAGCAGCAGCGCGGCGGCGGCAATGGAGTCTTCCGCGGCGCGGACCTTCGCTACAACCTGGAACTGTCGCTGGAGGATGCGGCGCGCGGCACGGAAGTGAAGATCCGCATTCCGGCCATGGAGGGATGCGAGACGTGCCACGGCACCGGCGCCAAGCCGGGAACCCAGCCCAAGACCTGCGGCACCTGCGGTGGTCGCGGCGAAGTGCGCGTCTCGCAGGGCTTCTTTTCGATCCAGCAGACGTGCCCGACCTGCCGCGGCACAGGCAAGGTCGTTCCCGACCCCTGCGCCACCTGCCACGGCGCCGGTCGCGTGAAGAAGCACAAGACGCTGTCGGTCAAGATCCCGGCGGGCGTGGACACGGACGATCGCATCCGGCTGAGTGGCGAAGGCGAGGCCGGCCTGAACGGCGGGCCGTCGGGCGACCTCTATGTCGTCGTCAACTTGAAGGCGCACCAGGTGTTCGCGCGCGATGGCGCGGACCTGCACTGCGACCTGCCGATCAGTTTCGCGACCGCGGCGCTGGGCGGCGAGCTCGAAATCCCGACGCTCGACGGACACGCGACGATCAAGATTCCCCCGGAGACGCAATCGGGCCAGACGTTTCGCCTGCGCAACAAGGGCATCCGGCCGGTGCGCGGCTCGGTGCAGGGCGACCTGTACTGCCATGTGGCGATCGAGACGCCGGTCAAGCTCACCGCGCGGCAAAAGGAACTTCTGCGCGAATTCGAGCAGATCAACGAGGAAGACCCGGGCAAGCACAACCCGCGGGCCAAGGGCTGGTTCGACAAGGTCCGAGATTTTTTCGGACAATGAATTTCGCACAATGAATTTCGGGCAATAAGCTTGGGTCGAAGTGTTCCGGGCCATGAGTTTCGGGCAGTGAACCTTGCGCGGTAAGTCCGGGTACGACGTCGTCGTGATCGGCGCCGGCGCGGCCGGCATGATGTGCGCCGCGCAGGCCGGGCAACGCGGCCGCAGCGTGCTGCTGATCGAGCACTACCCCCATCTTGGCGAGAAGATCCGCATTTCAGGCGGCGGCCGCTGCAACTTCACCAATACCGGCGCCGGTCCCGCCAACTACCTGTCGAGTAACCCGGACTACTGCCGCTCGGCGCTGGCCCGCTACACCCCGCGCCACTTCATCTCGCTCGTGGAACGGTACGGCATCGCCTATCACGAGAAAAAGCTCGGGCAGCTTTTCTGCGACGACACGGCGCAGGACATCATCCGCATGCTCAAGGCGGAATGCGACGCGGGCCGCGTGCAATGGCGGATGCCGTGCGCGGTCGACGGCGTCGACCGGCGTAACGATGGCTACCTTCTCGCGACGCCGCAGGGACCGGTGCAGTGCGAATCGCTCGTGATCGCGACGGGCGGCCTGTCGGTGCCGAATATCGGCGCCACTCCCTTCGGCTACCGGGTCGCCGAGCAATTCGGACTTGCGGTCGTCCCGCCGCGCCCCGGGCTGGTCCCGCTGGCGTTCGCGCCGGAGGCACTCGCGCGTTATGGCGACCTGTCGGGAATGTCGGTCGACGCCGAGATTTCGTGCAACGGCGGACGCTTTCGCGAGAATCTCCTGTTCACGCACCGCGGGCTCTCCGGTCCGGCCATATTGCAGGTCTCTTCCTACTGGGACGGGCGCACGCCGCTGTCGATCGACCTGCTGCCGGGCGTGGACGCGGCGCGCTGGCTATGCACGCTGGCGGCGTCGCCGACGATCCTTCCCAACGTGCTCGCGCAGAAGCTTCCGAGGCGCTTTGCGCAGCAATGGTGTGCGGCGCAGGGTGTCGCCCTGCCGCTGAAACTGCTGGGCGAAGCGCGGCTGCGGGACGTCGCCGCGCAATTGCACGATTGGCGAATTCTCCCTTCGGGCACGCTCGGGTACCAGAAGGCGGAGGTTACCTGCGGCGGCGTGGATACGGCGGGTCTTTCGTCGAAAACCATGGCGGCGACGGCGGTCGCCGGGCTGTACTTCATCGGCGAGGTGGTCGACGTGACCGGCTGGCTCGGCGGCTACAATTTTCAATGGGCCTGGGCATCGGGTCACGCGGCCGGCCAGGTTGTATAGTTGCGTCGGTTCGGCATAGCATTCACGATTTGTTTCACGTTACTTCGGGAGTATTTCGTGTTCCTCCGCTATCTGGTTGCCGCAATTGCGTTGTGCTCTGCCATGGCCGCGCAGGGCCAGGTGAAGATCGGCCTCATGGTCTCCGCTACCGGCCCCACGTCGGCCATCGGAATTCCGCAGAAAAATACCGGCGACATGCTGCCGAAGAAGATCGGCGATGCCGCGGTGGAATACATCCAGCTGGAGGACGGCGGGGACACGACGCGCGCGGTGCAGAACATCAAGAAGCTCGTGCAGGAAAACAACGTCGACGCGCTGATCGGACCTTCCACCACGCCGAACGCGCTTGCCATACTCGACGTCATCGCGGAAGCGCACGTGCCGATGATGGCCACGGTGGGAACGTCGTCGGTGGTCGAACCCCTCGACGCCAAGAAGCGCTGGGTGTTCAAGACGACGCAGAACGACGACATCATCGCCGGCGCCCTGCTGAAGCACATGGTGAAGAATGGCGTGAAGACGATCGGCTTCATCGGCTTCAACGACCCGTATGGCGAGAATTGGTACAAGGTGTTCGGCGCGATGGCCGAGAAGGCCGGCATCGCCATCGTGGCCAATGAGCGCTACGCGCGGACCGACCAGAGCGTGACGGGCCAGGTGCTGAAGCTGATGGCGGCCAAGCCGGACGCGGTGCTGATCGCCGCCGTGGGCGGGCCCGCCGTGCTGCCGCAGGCCACGCTCTTCGATCAGTCGTACAAGGGTCGCGTGTACCAGACGCATGCCGTGGCGACCGAGGATTTCATCAAGCTCGGCCGCGAGAAAGTCGAGGGGACGATCCTGGCCGCCGGTCCGATGCTGGTCATCGACGAGATTCCCGATTCGAATCCGACGAAGAAGGTGGCGCAGGCCTATATCGCAGCCTATGAAAAGCAGTTCGGAAGCCGGCCCGCCACGTTCGGCGCCAACACCTGGGACGGGGCGATACTGCTGCAGAACGCGTTGCCTGCCGCGCTCAAGGCAGGCAAGCCGGGCACCGAGGCATTCCGCAGCGCGCTGCGCGATGCGCTGGAAAAGGAACGTGAGGTGGTCGGCACGCAGGGTGTGTTCAACATGTCGGCGACCAATCACAACGGCATGGATGACCGGGCGCGCGTCCTGGTCACCGTCAAGGACGGCAGGTTCCGCCTGCTTCCGGAGTGAAGACGTCCTGCGCGTCCGTCGCAGCGTCCGGTCGGGACCCGCCGCCGGGCGACCGGTAATGCTCCCGTAGCGTCGAATGCGCTTGACCGGGATTCTTCTCGCCGCCGGGAGAGGTGCCCGCTTTGGCGGCGCCAAGCTGCTGACGCCGCTGCCCGCCGCCGCGCACGGCGTCGGCGCGGGAACCGCGATCGGCGTTGCTTCATGCCTGCACCTGCTTTCGGCATCGCCCGAAGTCGTCGCGGTCGTGCGCCCGGGCGACTCGATGCTCTCCAGCCGACTGCGCGCGGCGGGGGCGAAGATCGTCGAGTGCGCACGCGCGGACGAGGGCATGGGCGCCAGCCTTGCATTCGGCGTGGCCGCCGCCGCGGACGCGAACGGCTGGGTCGTCGCGCTTGCGGACATGCCGTGGATCGCACCTGCGACGATTGCCCTGGTCTTCGATGCACTGCGCGAAGGCGCCGATATCGTCGCGACATCGCACATCGGAGTGCGCGGCCATCCGGTCGGCTTTGCGGACACGCACTACGCGGAACTCGCGGCACTCGCGGGCGACCAGGGCGCCAGGTCGATCCTGACCGCCCATCGCGATTCGATGCAGCTCATCGAAGTCGCCGACTCCGGCGTGGTGCGCGATGTCGACACGCCGGCCGACCTGGCCGGCTAGACCGCGGCCCTAGCCCCCTTCCGCCTCGCGCTGCCAGAGATCCGCCTGGCGGTCGCGGCCGTGCCGCCGCTCTTCCTGCGTGCGCCACCAGGAGCGCAGCTGTGCCTCGGGCAGTGGCCGCGCGATCAGGTAACCCTGCGCTTCATCGCATCCGTGCGTGCGCAGGAAGTTGAACTGGGCGGCGGACTCGACGCCCTCCGCGATGCATCGCAGCCCAAGCGACTTCGAGAGGGCGATGATCGCCTGCGTGATCGCCTCGTCGTTGCGGTTTTTTTCGAGCCCATGCACGAAGCGCTGGTCGATCTTGACTCCCTGGATCGGCAGCCGCGCCAGGTACGAAAGGCTCGAGTAGCCGGTGCCGAAATCGTCGATCGTGATCGACACGCCCATCTGCTTCAGTTTCACCAGCGTGGCCACCGCCTTCTCCGGGTGCGTGATGATGACGCTCTCGGTGATCTCGAGATCGAGATGCTGGGGCGCGAGGCCGCTCGAGGACAGCGCGTCCTCGACGACCGAGAGCCAGCTGTCGTGCTGAAGCTGCTGCACCGAGAGGTTGACCGAAAGGCGCATCTGCATGTTGTTGCGTTGCCACTGCATGACCTGCCGGCACGCGTCGCGCAGCACGCGGGCACCGAGCGCCTGGATCATTCCCGATTCCTCGGCGATCGGAATGAATTCGGTCGGTGAAATCACGCCGCGCTCGGGATCGCGCCAACGCAGAAGCGCCTCCACGCCGCAGGCGCGGCCGGTCTTCATTTCAATCTGCGGCTGGTATACCAGGAAGAACTCGTCGTCCATGAGGCCGCGTCGCATGTCCGTCTCGAGCTGCAGCCTCAGCTGCACGCGCGCGTTCATGTCCGACGTGTAGAAGCGATAGGCGTTGCGCCCGGCATCCTTGGCGGCGTACATCGCGGTATCCGCCTGCTTGATCAGGTTGCCTCCGTCCGAGGCATCCAGCGGGAACATCGCGACCCCGATCGAACAGGTCAGCGTGGGCATCTGGTCGGAAAGGCGGAACGGCGCGAGAAACGACTCGCGCACCCTCGTCAGGACCGCCATGACCTCGAATGCGGCCTGCTCCGGGCCGAGTCCCGGCAGCACGATCACGAATTCGTCGCCGCCCAGGCGCGCAACCGTGTCGCTTTCGCGAACCGCGCCGATCAGCCGCTGCGCAATTGATTGCAGCAGCTGGTCACCGGCATCGTGGCCCAGCGTGTCGTTGATGCGCTTGAAGTGGTCGAAGTCCAGGAACAGGCAGGCCACGTGCGTGCCGTCGCGCTGCGCGAGCGCCAGTATCTGCTTCAGCCGCTGGTTGAGCAGCGAGCGGTTCGGCAGACCCGTCAGGATGTCGTGCTGGGCGAGCTTGTACGCGTGCGCGGTGGCGATTTCCAGTTCCTTCGTCCGCTGCGTGACTTTGTCCTCCAGCGTTCGCTGGTAGTTGGCGACCTCGGACTGCGATTCGCCGAGCCTTTGCGTCATGTGGTTGAACGTGTGGGTCAGGAGCCCCAGCTCGTCCGACGAACTGGCCGGCACATGGACGTCGAGGCGACCCGCGCCGACGGCGCGCGCGGCCCGCATCAGCCTGTGCATGGGCGCCACCAGCCGCCGGGTGAGCAGCAGCGTGGCGAGAATCGTGACGACCAGCAGCGCCAGCGCGACGGCGATCGCGCCGACCATCTGCTCGCGAAACAGGCGCCGCTGCAGATCCTGCGACATGCCCACGCGGAGGTAACCGTTCGGCACGGCGGCAGCGCGCGGTGCGTCGCTGGTCCCGGCAGATGGGGTGTCGCCGGCGCGAGGCGGAGTGACAACTGCCATGAGTTCGATGTACCGCTTGCCTCCGATCGTCACGTCGCGGCTGGTGACGCGGCCGGGCGCCGGTGGCCGTTTCACGTCGAGCGGCGGAAGATCGTCCTTCGCGAGCCCGGGCCCGAAGCGGCGCTCGACCAGGACCTTGCCGTCGTGGTCGAAGACCGTGGCGTAGGCGACGTCCGGATCGTTGCTGACGATGTTGAGCGTCTGCTCGAGGTAAGGCTTGTCCGAGTTGTACAGGCCGTATTCCGCGAGGTCGGCGATGACGCCGAGCATGGCGGCACCCTGGCTTCGCAGTTGCTGCTCGCCGTCGCGCCACTGCTGCGCGAAATGGAACACCGAGATCGCGACGGCCGTCAGGAAGATGAGGCCCACCGTCAGCAGGTTCAGCTTGGTCATCAGGCCCATCCGCACCGGCGGCAGGTCGAGCGTCGACACCGTGTCCCCGCCCAGGGGCGACATGCGCCGCAGCAGTCGGTGGCGGATCTTCATCTCCCGAGCCAGGCCCGCTGGAGGTTGGTCTCAACTCCTGCGCTGCGAGTGCGGTCGACGTCGGGGTGATCGGCAGGTGCGCGTGCTCGCCTCATTCGGCCAGTACGGGAATTTTTCCGATCCGGGCCTGCCATTCGCGGGGCGACGTATGGTGCACCGAGGTGCCCTTCGCATCGACCGCGACCGTGACCGGCATGTCCTTGACCGTGAACTCGTAGATGGCTTCCATCCCGAGGTCGGCGAATGCCACGACGCGGGACGCGCGAATCGCCTTGGAAACGAGATAGGCGGCGCCGCCGACGGCCATGAGGTATGCCGCGCCGTGCTTGCGGATCGCCTCGATGGCGACCGGGCCGCGTTCCGCCTTGCCTACCATCGCGATCAATCCGGTCTTCGCCAGCATCATCTCGGTGAACTTGTCCATCCGGGTTGCCGTGGTGGGACCGGCCGGCCCGACCACCTCGTCGCGGACGGGATCGACCGGGCCCACGTAGTAAATGACGCGATTGGTGAAATCCACGCCTTCCGGCAGCGCTTCGCCGCGGGCGAAGTGATCGGCGATGCGCTTGTGGGCGGCATCGCGGCCGGTCAGCATGTTGCCGTTGAGCAGCAGCGTTTCACCGGGCTTCCAGGACGCGACCTCCTCGCGGGTCAACGTATCGAGGTTGACGCGCTTCGCGCCGGGCGACGGCGTCCAGTTGACATCCGGCCATCTGCTCAAGTCGGGCGGATCGAGCTTCGCCACGCCGGAGCCGTCGAGCGTGAAGTGGGCGTGACGCGTCGCGGCGCAGTTGGGGATCATGCCGACCGGCTTCGACGCGGCGTGCGTCGGATAATCGAGAATCTTCACGTCGAGGACAGTGGACAGGCCGCCCAGGCCCTGCGCCCCGATGCCCAGCGCGTTGACCTTGTCGTAGAGCTCGACGCGCAATTCCTCGGTCTTGCTTGCAGGTCCGCGCCGCAGCAGCTCGTGCATGTCGATGGGCTCCATCAACGCTTCCTTGGCCATCAGCATCGCCTTTTCGGCGGAGCCGCCGATGCCGATGCCGAGCATGCCCGGCGGACACCAACCCGCGCCCATCGTCGGCACCGTCTTCAGCACCCACTCAACGATCGAGTCCGATGGATTGAGCATCACGAATTTCGACTTGTTCTCCGAGCCGCCGCCCTTGGCCGCGATCTTCACCTCCACTGTATTGCCGGGAACGAGGTCGAAGTGGATGACCGCGGGCGTGTTGTCGCGCGTGTTCTTGCGCGCACCCGCCGGGTCGGCGACGATGGAGGCGCGCAGGCGGTTGTCGGGATTCATGTACGCCAGGCGCACGCCCTCGTTCACCATCTCGGACAGCGACATCGTCGCGCCGCTCCACCGCACGTCCAAGCCAACCTTGACGAACGCCACGACGATGCCCGTGTCCTGGCAGATCGGCCGGTGGCCCTCGGCGCACATCCGGGAGTTGGTTAGGATCTGCGCGATGGCGTCCTTGGCTGCGGGCGACTCCTCCACGCGATACGCGGCGCCCAGCGCCTCGATGTAGTCGAGCGGATGGTAATAGGAAATGAATTGCAGTGCGTCGGCGACGCTCTGGATGAAATCCTGCTGGCGAATTGCGGTCATGGCGATGTTCCTTGCGTGGCATGGTCCGGCGCATCCGCGTCGTCGTGTCGAACCGGGGCGGGCATGACCCGGTCGACGGCGGCGATGGCCAGCGCCGAAAACAGGAAGGTGACGTGTATGACGGTCTGGTAGAAGAGCGTCTTCTCGTCATATGCCGCGGCGTTGATGAAGGTCTTGAGAAGGTGGATCGACGAAATGCCGATGATCGCCGTGGCCAGCTTGACCTTGAGCACCGATGCGTTGACGTGGGACAGCCACTCCGGCTGGTCGGGGTGGGCGTCCAGGTTCATGCGCGACACGAAGGTTTCGTAGCCGCCCACGATGACCATGATGAGCAGGTTGGAGATCATGACCACGTCGATGAGGCCCAGCACCACGAGCATGACCACGGTCTCCCTGGGAAGGGCGACGTCCCTGGCCCCCGGCGGCGTGACGTTGGCAAGTATGGCGTCGATCGCGGCCTTGTAGCCGAAGGCGGCCTCGACCAGGTGCAGGAGCTCGACCAGGAAGTAATAGACATACACGCCCTGCGCCACGATGAGGCCCAGGTACAGCGGCAGTTGCAGCCAGCGGCTCATGAACAGCAGCCTTGAAATGGGCTGCTCCTTGAAGGGGGGCATGCGGGTGGGCTTGGACATGGCACTGCGAAAGTGGGTCGGGCGGGGTTGCGCGGCCTAAAAGTCTACCATCCGGCACCCTCGGACCATGACCTGCGTCATTGCGCCGCGGCCCGCGCTATGGTTAGACTTCCGGAGCCTGTCTCGAGCAACTCAAGCAAATTTAGCGGAGGAACAACTGCCATGGCATCCGGTATCGAATCCGTCCTTCAGGAGAACCGCGTTTTCCCGCCCTCGGAGGCCTTCGTCAAGCAGGCCAATATATCCGGCATGGCGGCGTACAAGGCCCTGTGCGCCGAGGCCGAGCGCGATTTCGAGGGTTTCTGGGCGCGCCTGGCACGGGAAAACCTGCTGTGGCACAAGCCGTTCACCAAGACCCTCGACGAGTCCAACGCGCCGTTCTTCAAGTGGTTCCCGGACGGCGAATTGAACGCGTCCTACAACTGCCTCGACCGTCACCTGACAACGCAACCGGGCAAGGTTGCGATCATTTTCGAGGCCGACGACGGAACGGTCACCAAGGTCACCTACAAGGAGCTCTATCACGAGGTCTGCCGCTTTGCGAATGCCCTGAAGGCGAGCGGCATCAAGAAGGGTGACCGGGTCCTGATCTACATGCCGATGTCGGTCCAGGCGGTCGTGGCGATGCAGGCTTGCGCGCGCATCGCGGCCACGCATTCGGTCGTGTTCGGCGGTTTTTCCGCAAAGAGCATCCAGGAACGCGTCGTTGACGCGGGCGCGGTGGCGATCATCGCCGCGGACGGGCAGTTCCGCGGCGGCCGCGAGATTCCGCTCAAGAAGGTCGTCGACGAGGCGCTGGCCATGGGCGGCTGCGACGGCATCAAGACGGTCTTCGTCTACAAGCGCACCGGATCCGCGATTCCGATGACGGCAGGGCGCGACGTGTGGTGGCACGATGTCGTGGCCAGGCAGCCCGACACCTGCGAACCGACCTGGGTGAACGCCGAGCACCCGTTGTTCATCCTCTACACCTCCGGATCCACCGGCAAGCCGAAGGGCGTCCAGCACTCGACCGGCGGCTACCTGCTGCAAGCCATGCTGACCATGAAGTGGACGTTTGACTACAAGCCGAACGACGTCTTCTGGTGCACGGCGGACGTCGGCTGGGTCACCGGTCACACGTACATCGCCTACGGGCCGCTGGCCTGCGGCGCGACCGAGATCGTGTTCGAAGGTGTCCCGACCTATCCCGATGCCGGGCGCTTCTGGAAGACCATCCAGGACCACAGGGTCACGGTGTTTTATACCGCGCCGACCGCCATCCGCTCGCTGATCAAGGCCGGCGGGGACCTGCCGAAGAACTACGACCTGTCGTCGTTGCGGATCCTGGGAACGGTCGGCGAGCCGATCAATCCGGAGGCGTGGATGTGGTACTACCAGACCGTCGGCGGTTCGCGCTGTCCGATCGTCGACACGTGGTGGCAGACCGAGACGGGCGGCCACATGATCACGCCGCTGCCTGGCGCGACGCCGCTCAAGCCCGGGTCATGCACGTTTCCGTTGCCAGGCATCATCGCCGACATCGTCGACGAGACCGGGCAGTCCGTCGAACTCGGCAAGGGCGGCATCCTGGTGATCAAGCGGCCATGGCCCGGGATGATCCGCACCATCTGGGGCGACCCGGACCGCTACAAGACCAGCTACTACCCCGAGGACTTCCACGGCAAGTACTACCTCGCCGGCGACGGCGCCAGCCGCGATCTCGAAGGCTACATCCGGATCATGGGCCGCATCGACGACGTGCTGAACGTCTCCGGGCATCGCCTGGGCACGATGGAAATCGAATCGGCGCTGGTCGCCAACCCTCTGGTCGCGGAGGCCGCCGTCGTGGGCCGTCCGGACGACCTGACCGGCGAAGCGGTGTGCGCGTTCGTCGTGTTGAAGCAGACGCGGCCGGAAGGCGCGGCAGCGGACAAGATCGCGAAGGAACTGCGTGACTGGGTGGCCAAGGAAATCGGGCCGATCGCCAAGCCGAAAGACATTCGCTTTGGCGAGAACCTGCCCAAGACGCGCTCGGGCAAGATCATGCGCCGGCTGCTTCGCTCCATCGCCAAGGACGAGGAAATCAAGCAGGACACCTCGACGCTGGAGAATCCGGCCATCCTCGACCAGCTGAAGCAGGTCAACTAGCGGCAACGGGGCAGCGATCCCGCGATAGGCACGACCCGGGTTGCGCCTCGAGCGTCGCCCGGGAAGCGCGCGCGGTGGTCAGGCCTTGGGCGGCAGGGTTTCCTGGAAGGAAGCGCGCTTGGCGAGCTTCTCGGCCAGCCGCGCCAGATTCGGATGGTCGCGACGCCAGTCCATTTCGGGATTGCGGAAGTCGAGGTAGCCCAGCGCGCAGCCGGTGGCGATGTCGGCGAGCGAATACGACTCGCCATTGCACCACGCGTTTTCGCCGAGTTCTCGCGCAAGTTCGGCGACGCCCGCGGCGACCTTCATCCGATGGCGCTCGGTCCAGCTCTTGTCCTGCTGTCTCGCGGGCCGCTTCGCCTCGAGCACGATGGCGACCATGGCGTCGCAGATGCCGTCGGCCAGCGCTTCCCAGCGCTTGACCTCGATGCGCTGGCGATTGGGCTCCGGGATGAGCCGCGAGACCGGGCTCACGGTGTCGATGTACTCGACGATCACGCGCGAGTCGAACAGCTGGGTCCCGTCGTCCAGCACCAGCACGGGCACCTTGCCCAGCGGGCTGAATGCGTGCACCGGGTTGACGGGCTCCCACGGCGACGCTGCGATCATCTGATATTCGATCTTCTTTTCCGCGAGCGCGATGCGCACCTTTCGGACATAGGGACTCGTGGGCGAGGCGATCAGCTTGAGCACGGGCGGGAACTTCGGGAAAGGTCGGACCAAAAATTATAGCATCGGGACCGGTCGCGGCGCGGGCGCTCGCGGACCTGCCCCCGACAGCGCGCCGAGGCCGGAAAACGTGCTCCCGGCGAGTCACGCTGCGCTTCGGTTCGCCAAGCGTGCGCGCGCACGGACGCCTGGATGTCGTCGCGTGCTAGACTCGAAACGCGCAGGCGATGTAAGCCCAGCGATCGCAATGGTCATGGCTGCCGAGACAATATTTCCCGAACTCACCGCGCTGTCGCCGCTGGATGGTCGCTACGGCGGCAAGGTCGGCGCATTGCGCGAGCATTTCAGCGAATTCGGGCTCGTCCGCCATCGCGTGCGGGTCGAGCTGGCGTGGCTCGTCGCGTTGTCCGACGAGCCGGCCATCCCGGAAGTGCCGCCATTTTCCGCGTCCGCGCGAACGGAACTCGAGAAAGCCGGCAATTCCTTCGCGCCTGCGGACGCGGCCCGCGTCAAGGAAATCGAACGAACGACGAACCACGACGTCAAGGCCGTCGAATACTGGCTGAAGGAGCGCTTTGCGGGGAACGCGGAGGTTGCGCGGGTCAGTGAATTCATCCACTTTGCGTGCACGTCCGAGGACATCAACAATCTCGCGCATGCTCTGGCGCTGGCGGCGGCGAGGAACGATGTCCTGTTGCCGGCGTTGCGCGAAATCGCGGCAATGCTTCGCGCACTGGCCCACGCGCACGCGGCGGTACCGATGCTGTCGCGAACCCACGGGCAGCCGGCGACGCCGACCACGCTCGGCAAGGAAATCGCCAACGTCTACGCGCGCGTCGAGCGGCAGATCGTCGCGATCGAACGCGTGCCGATCAAAGGCAAGGCCAACGGCGCCGTCGGCAACTACAACGCCCATCGGGTCGCCTATCCCGACGTCGACTGGGAGCGGCTGTCGGCAAAGCTGGTGACAGGACTGGGACTCGAATTCAATCCTTACACCACGCAGATCGAGCCGCACGACTACATGGCCGAGCTCTTCGACGCCGTTGCACGGGTCAATACGATCCTCATCGACTTCGACCGGGACGTCTGGGGCTACGTCTCGTTGGGTTACTTCCGGCAGAAACTGAAGGAAGGCGAAGTCGGCTCGTCCACGATGCCGCACAAGGTCAATCCGATCGACTTCGAGAATTCCGAGGGCAACCTCGGGCTGGCCAACGCCGTCCTGCGCCACCTCGCGGAAAAGTTGCCGGTCTCGCGCTGGCAGCGCGACCTCACCGACTCGACGGTCCTGCGCAACATGGGCGTTGCACTCGGCTATGCGCTGCTCGGCTGGACGTCGCTGCGGCAGGGCTTGGGCAAGCTCGAAGTCGACGTCGCGAAGATGGCGGCGGACCTCGATTCCAACTGGGAAGTGCTGGCGGAGCCCATACAGACGGTGATGCGCCGGCATGGCATCGCCAATCCCTACGAGCAGCTCAAGGCATTGACGCGCGGCAGGACCGGGATGTCGCGCGAATCGCTGCACGCCTTCATCGAGGGCCTGGCATTGCCGGCGGACGCCAAGGCGCGGCTGCTGGCATTGACCCCGTCGACCTACACGGGCCGCGCCGAGGAACTGGCCAGGCGCGTCTGAGGCCTTCGCGCGATTGCACCGGGCGGCCCCGAGCGGCGCCGCCTCGCCCTCAGCCCGCGTTCTTCCTCTGGCGCTCGCGCAGGAAGGTGACGACCGCAGGCATCACCGAAACGACAATGATCCCGATGACGATCAGGGACAGGTTCTGCTTGACCCACGGTATGTTGCCGAACAGGAATCCCGCGTACACGAGCGACGTGATCCACAGCACCGCTCCGACGACGTTGTAGGAAAGGAACCTGTGGTAGGTCATCCCCGCCACGCCGGCGAGGAAAGGCGCGAACGTGCGGATGATCGGCACGAACCGGGCGATGATGATCGTTACCCCGCCGTACTTGTCGTAGAACGCCTGCGTGCGACGCAGGTGGCTCTGCCGGAACCAGCGCGAATCGGGCCTGTGGTACACCTTGGGACCGATGTAGTGGCCGATCGCGTAGTTGAGCGAATCGCCCAGGATCGCCGCGACGATCAGCACGACGACCAGCGTGTGCACGTTGAGCCCGGCGCTCGCGACCAGCGTACCGGCGATGAAAAGGATCGAATCGCCGGGCAGGAACGGAAAGACGACCAGTCCGGTTTCCGCGAAGATCACCAGGAAAAGGATTGCGTAGATCCACGGCCCGTATTGGCCTGCCAGCGTCACGAGCGACTGGTCGAGCCCTAACAGCGTGTAGAAGAGCGTGGTCAACATGGCGGGCACCGCCCAGCGGAATCTAGGGGAGGATCTTTTCCCCGCCGAATCCCGCCTTCTTCTCAGGCTTGACCAGGTCCTCGCGCGACACGCCCATCCACATGACCAGCGGAGCCATCACCAGCACCGACGAATAGATGCCGAAGCAGATGCCGATGGTCAACGCCAGCGCGAAGTAGTGCAGCGTCTCGCCGCCGAAGAACAGGATCGACAGCACCATCATCAGCGTGCTGCCGTGGGTGATGATCGTCCGCGAGATGGTGCTGGTGATCGCATTGTCGATCACGTGGGTGACCGTGGCCTTGCGCATCTTGCGGAAATTTTCGCGGATCCGGTCGGCGATCACCACCGATTCGTTCACGGAATAGCCCAGCACCGCAAGGATGGCGGCGAGCACCGGCAGCGAGAACTCCCACTGGAACAGCGCGAAAAAGCCGAGGATGATGACCACGTCGTGCAGGTTTGCCACGATGGCCGCGATGGCGAAGCGCCATTCGAAGCGCAGCGCCAGGTAGGCGACGATGCCGAGCGACACCAGCAGCAGCGCCAGCGCGCCGTTCTCGTAGAGCTCCCTGCCCACTTGCGGTCCCACGAATTCCACGCGCTGCTGCGTCGCCGACGGGTCGTCCGCTTTCAGCGCGGTCATGACCCGTTCGGACAGCTGGGCGCTGGACACGCCTTCCTTGAGCGGCAGCCGGATCAGCGCGTTGTCGGAGCGGCCGAAGCTCTGCGCCGAGAACTCGCCGAGATTCAGCTTGTCGAGCGCTCCGCGCACGTGGGCGAAGTCCACGGGGTGCGCATAGGTCACCTCGATGATCGTGCCGCCGCGAAAGTCCACGCCCAGGTTCAGGCCGCGGGTGGCCAGGAAGAACACGGCCAGAAGGAAGGTCACGAGCGAGATCACGTTGAACGTGAGCGCGTGCCGCATGAACGGGATGTCGCGGCTGATTCTGAAGAATTCCATCGTAGTGCCTCTGGTCTTGTTCGATGCCGGTCAACCGGGCGAACCGGTCACGAGCTCTTGGACAACGCGTTGGTCGCGGCCGCGGCGCCTGCCGGCCGCCACACCTGCCCGATCGATATCCTGTCCAGCTTCTTCTGGCTGCCGTAGATCAGCGCGACGATGCCGCGCGACACGAAGACCGCCGAGAACATCGACGTCAGGATGCCCAGGCAATGGACCACGGCGAAGCCGCGGACGGGACCGCTGCCGAAGATCAGAAGCGCGATGCCGGCGATCAGCGTCGTCACGTTGGAGTCGAGAATCGTTCCCCACGCACGCTCGTAACCGGCCTGCAGCGCCGCGTGCGGCGTCGCGCCCCAGCGCAGCTCCTCGCGGATGCGCTCGTTGATAAGTACGTTGGAGTCGATCGCCATGCCCAGCGCCAGCGCGATGGCCGCGATGCCGGGAAGTGTCAGCGTCGCCTGCAGCATCGACAGGATCGCGACAAGCAGCAGCAGGTTGAAGGACAGCGCGATCGTCGAGATCAGGCCCATCAGCATGTAGTACACGCACATGAAGATGGCCAGCACGATGAACCCGTACTTGACCGAGTTGAAGCCCTTGTCGATGTTGTCCTGCCCGAGCGACGGGCCGACCGTGCGCTCCTCGATGATTTCCAGCGGCGCCGCGAGCGCGCCGGCGCGCATCAGCAGCGCGATGTCGTTGGCTTCGCGCGTGGTCATGCGGCCGCTGATCTGGACGCGGCCGCCGCCGATTTCCTCGCGGATCACCGGCGCGGTGATGACTTCCGCCTTTCCCTTCTCGACCAGCACGATGGCCATGCGCTTGCCGACGTTGTCGCGCGTCACCTCCTTGAAGATGCGGGCGCCGCTGCCGTCCAGGTTCATGTGGACGACGGGCTCGTTGTTTCGCTGGTCGAAGCCCGGTTGCGCGTCGTTGATCCGGTCGCCGGTCAGGACCACCTGCCGCTTGACCAGGATCTGCTGCCCCGAGCGCTCGACGAAGAGGTCGTTGCCCAGCGGGACGCTGCCCGACCGCGCAGCGTCGAGCGCGCCCGGCTCGTCGTTGACCATCCGGATTTCCAGCGACGCGGTCCGGCCGAGGATGTCCTTGGCGCGCGCCGTGTCCTGCACGCCAGGCAGCTGCACGACAACGCGTTCCGCGCCCTGCTGCTGGATGATCGGCTCGGCCACGCCGAGCTCGTTGACCCGGTTGCGCAGGATCTGGATGTTCTGCTGGACCGCGCCTTCCTGGATGCGCTTCTGCGCCTCGGGCTTCAGTCCGGCGATGAGCAGCAGGTCGCCGCCGGCGCCGCCGACGCTTTCGCGAAGCGCAAGGTCGGCGTAGTTCTTCTCGATGACGGCGCGTGCGCGGGTCCGCTCTCCCTCGTCCTTGAAGCGCATCACCACGTTGCCGCCGTCGCGCGCGATGCCGCCGTACTGGATCTTCTCGTTGCGGAGCAGCGACCGGATATCCGTGGTGAACCGGTCGCCCGCCTTGTCGAGCGCGGCCTTCATGTCGACCTGCAGCAGGAAGTGCACGCCGCCGCGAAGGTCGAGCCCGAGGTACATCGGCAGCGCGCCGATGGAGGCAAGCCATTGCGGCGAGGACGACAGGAGGTTCAGCGCGACGATGTAGCTGTCGCCCAGCTTGGCCTGGATGGCGTCCTTCGCCTTGATCTGGGTGTCGGTGTCGGCAAAGCGCACCTTGATTCCCGTCGGATCGAGGGTCGCCCCGCGATACGGGATGTTCGCCGCCTTCAACGCCTCCTCGACCAGAGCGAGCAGCGCCGCATCGGCCTTCACTTTGGGCGCGCTGACCTGCACCGCGGGCACCTCGGGGAAGAAATTGGGCAGCGTGTACAGGACGCCGACGATCAGCGCCAAGACGATCACGATGTACTTCCAGAGTGGGTAACGATTCATGGCGACCGGCGGGTATCAGGTGAGCGGTGCCGGAGTGTCCGGCGCCATTGTTGACAATCTGGCATCTACGCGTGATCGGGGCGGGACGGGGACGGCTGGGACGCCGGCGTCATTCCAGGCTGGAAGTCGGCGGAACGGCGCGGGCGATCCTGCGGCTGCGGCGTCACAGCGCCTTGATCGTGCCTTTCGGCAACAGCTGCGCGATCGCGCCGCGCTGCACGTTGATTTCCACGTTGGGCGCGATCTCGACCGCCGCATACTGGTCGGTCAGCTTGGCGATCTTGCCGACCAGTCCGCCCGCGGTCACGACTTCGTCGCCCTTTTGCAGTGCGTCGAGCATTGCGCGCGTCTCCTTCGCCCGCTTCTGCTGCGGCCGGATCAGGAGAAAATAGAAGACGACGAAGATCGCGATCATCGGCAGAAACGTCATCAGGTCGCCACCCGCGAATCCGCCTGGGGCTTGGGCGTAGGCATTGCTTATCAGCACGAAATTCCTCCTGTGGCACCGTGCGTCCGCGCGCCGGGTTCGAGCGCCGGCAGGGCTGGACGGGATTTATGGCAGTCCGCGCGCCTTCGATCCGGCGAGCAGGAAACTCATCATTCTACCATGCGACGCCGTTCCTCCTTAAACCGGAGAACGTAGGCGGGAAGGGCGTCGGCGGCGATGGCCTCGCGCAGGTCCGCCATCAGCTGATGGTAGTAGTGGAGGTTGTGAATAGTCGCCAGCCGGGCGCCGAGTATCTCGTTCACCCGGTTCAAGTGGTGCAGGTAGCCGCGAGTGAAGTTGCGGCATGCGTGGCAGCCGCAGGTTGCATCCAGCGGCTCGGTGTCGGACTTGTAGCGGGCATTGCGGATCTTGATGTCGCCGAAGCGCGTGAACAGCCAGCCGTTGCGCGCGTTGCGCGTGGGCATCACGCAGTCGAACATGT
>DAOMGB010000077.1:0-16829 GCA_035430095.1 Casimicrobiaceae bacterium
ACCGACGCGTTGCGGCCGGACTTGGTGAATTCGGCCTTCTGCACGACCATCGGATCCTTGCCGACCATGATCACATTGCCGGCGCGAACTTCCTGAGCGAGTTTCATAGCGGTTCCTGCATTGGATGGCGGCACGCGCGGGGCAATAGGCCCCCGATGACGACCATCGGAGTTAAGATTTGGGAAACCCTTAATTATAAACGATTTTCGCAGAACCTTACCAGCCCCTCCGCTAGATCCGTCTGCCGCGCCAGCGCTTCGCCCCAAGCGCGGCCCCGGGACTTGAGTTCCGGCAGTGCGGCGCGAAAGGTGGGCCAGGCATCGGCGGTCGCGAGGGAATCGCCGACGTTCCACGCCCGCCAGAACACTCGCTGGGCGCCGGATGCGGCGGCGCCCAGCCCATTGTCGTTTGCGTGCCCCTCGAACCGGGCGAGCAGCGCATCGAGTTTCAGCAGGTGGACATCTTCGGCTTGGGGGTAGATGTGCCATACCAGCGGCTGCCCGG
Organism: Casimicrobiaceae bacterium; assembly: GCA_035430095.1. Taxonomy (GTDB): domain Bacteria; phylum Pseudomonadota; class Gammaproteobacteria; order Burkholderiales; family Casimicrobiaceae; genus VBCG01. The sequence continues at coordinate 505 of DAOMGB010000077.1, forward strand.
CCCAGATCGCGCGCACCAGCGAATCCTCCCCGCGGACGAAGTTCAGGTCGCACGCCCACAGCCGGTGGTCGAATGAATCCTGGTCGACGAAGTTCGCGACGGCAACAGTGAGCCTCCCGCGCACGGCGGGCCGGCCCGGATGCGGCAACGCGCCGCCGGACCAACGGTCGAGGTCCGACTGCGCCACGCCCACGGGAACGATGCACACGATGTCCTCGTCGCCGTCGGCCCAGGTGTCGAGCAGCGCCGGCAACGCCGGATTGGCGTAGCAGAACAGGGAGACCGTCAGTGCGGTTGCCGACGGCGCCATGCCGAGCGAGCCGAAGAGCTCGAGCCGTTGTTTTGCGTCACGCCGGAACGCGCGGCATCGTGCCTGCAAACCTTCCTCGCGCAGCAGACCGCCGGTACGCGGCGTGAAGCCCGGGAAGTAGAACCAGCAGGTGAGCGGCAGTCGAGGATGGGGCGAGGGCAGCGCGTGGGCGCTTTCCACCCAGGCTTCCGCCGACAGGTATTCGAGATTGACCCACACGGGCGGCCGCGCCTCCCGGGCCATCGCATCGCGATAATCGTCAGGCAAGCCGCAGCCAAAGCCTTCGATCACGACGTCGGGGTCGAGAAAGGGCGCTGGCCGTTCCGGGGTGGAACGACGCACCCGGACCGACCGCGCGACCTGGTCATCCCGCGCGGGATCGAGCGCGGGCTCGATGTGCGACAGGCTCGCAATGTCATCGATCCACAGCGTCACGATCAGCCCATGCTCCGCGGCGAGTTGCCGCGCCAGGCGCCAGCACACGCCGGCGTCGCCATAGTTGTCGACGACGCGGCAGAAGATGTCCCAGCGCAGTGACGGAGTCATGTTCGCATTCTCGCGGCAGGCATGGTGCGGGCCGCCGCGTCATCCATTATGGCAAGGGCAACGTTGCGAGCATAATCGCCGTTTCATCTTGCGACGGAAGCCCCTCTTCATGCCCGACGAATTCCGGCTGGATGTGATCTCGGACGTGGTGTGCCCGTGGTGCTATATCGGCCAGCGCCGGTTGGCCGAGGCGCGTGCGCGCCTGCCGGAAGACGATCCGGCGCGCTGCACAACGCTTCGCTGGCATCCGTTCCAGCTGAATCCGGACATGCCACCGACGGGCATTTCCCGACAGCGCTACGTCGAAACCAAGTTTGGCGGCCCGCAGCGGGCGGCGGAAATCCATGCCCGCGTGTCTGCCGCCGGCGCGACCGTCGGGATCGCATTTGCGTTCGACCGAATCGAGCGCCAGCCCAATACGCGGAATGCTCACCGGCTGATCGACTGGGCACAGGCGCAGCGCGACGCCAGCGATCTCGTGGAGCGATTGTTCCGGGCGTTCTTCGTCGAAGGACGGGATATCGGCGACCGCGCCGTCCTTGCGGCCGTTGCCGGCGAGGCGGGATTCGATTCCGGCGCGGCCCGCGCCATGCTCGAGTCCGGCGAAGGCGCCGATGCCATCGACGCGATGGAAAGGAGTGCGCGGGAGATCGGCGTGCAGGGTGTGCCGTTCTTCATTCTCAACCGGCGCATCGCCGTATCGGGGGCGCAGGAACCCGCCGTGCTGCTGGACGCGATCGCCCAGGCAAAGGCCTGAGCCTTGTCCCAGTAACGGTTGCCTCGGTCGCGCGCAACCGACCATGGCGCACCGCCCCGGCCGCCGGTTTGCGATTGGCAATTCACGAACGGCCACCAGCGCGGTTTCAATCCTGCTGCGCCGGTCACGGGATGGCGATTCCCGCGCCCAGGCTGATTTCTCCAGGCAGTTTCCAGGGCGGTGTTGGCTGTTCCTTGAGTTTCACTCCCTTGTACTTCAAGCGCGCGATGGCCGAGACTTCGCCCGGCGCCAACGCGCGTATCTTCGCGTCGACGATCGAAAGGGCGACGCTCTCGAATCGAGCGACGAGTTCAATGGAAAGCTTCAGCTCGGGCAACGCCACGTCCGCGACATGAAAGGTAAGCACGGGCTGGCACGTATGAGTGACATCGTGCGTGCCGAGCTTGACGACAATGGGTTCCCCGGGCTTGCTTCGACTCTTGGTCGCGCCCTCTCGCACACTCTGAACGGTCGCCCACGCGTGCGCGAGCAGCTCGTAGATGTCGGTATCGAGGACCTTGTTCAATTCGTCCGCGCCGACGCTGGCGGCAAACTCGCCGAGTTGGCCGGCGGCACCGGCCACCGCGTTGTCGTCCTTCGCCTGCTCGCCAAGCGCGCGCTCGACGTCGGCCTTGGTGAGGTTCAGCAGATCCCGCAGTTTGACAGGTTGGCTCATCGCTGCTCTCGGTTGGAAAATTCGATCTTGTAAGGCCCGGGTTCGAGCCTTGTTTCGACGCGCAGGGTGGGACCGCTTTGTTTTGCGCCCTCGACATGCGTATGGGTCAGCGACGGATCGAGTGCCGCGGTGACCCGCACCGGTGGCGTCGGCGGGTGGGGCGGTTTCGGCGGGAACACTTTGGGAACGATCCACCACCCCAGCAACAAGGTTGCAATCGCACCGGCGCCAGCGGCCACATACCAAAGCGGATCGGTTGGCGGCGCCACGAGATCAAGCCGGATTTCGCTTCCACGCTTCGCTGCGGTACCGGCAACGGGTTCCTGGACGGTCACGATCGCGTCGTTTCGGTTGGGTCCGCTTCTGACCTGAGCCCCAAGCCCCGACTGATCGAGTTTCGCGCGCGCGGCCGCAAGCATCAGCGACAGCACGTCAGGCGTCCTTACCAGTGAACCGTCCGAAACCCGCAGTCGAATCGTCGTGTCGGCGGACGCGCGGATCGGAGCCTTCGGATCCTGATCGATCACCTGGCCGGTCGGTTCGAGGCCTTCGACGGTCGTCTGCTCGACTTTGAATGGCGCGAGCCGCCTGCGGGCTTCGTCGCTCGTTGCGCCTATGACATCCGGCACGGCAAGGCCCGTCGAGACAACAACCCTGACGATGCTGCCCCGCTTGACGAGATCGCCGGGCATTGGCGTCTGTTCAAGCACGACGTTGGGCTCCGCGCCGGACTCTCGTTGCGCAACTTCAGCGCGGAGCCCATCCTGGTCATCGGAGAGCCGTTGCCGCGCGGCGTCGAGCTGCAATCCCTGAACCGGCGGCACGGCCACGAGTGAACCGTCGGAAACCATCAGTTTCACCCGGTCTCCCGGCGCGCGACGCGCGGGCGGGCGCGGGTCCTGATCGACGACTTTGCCGATGGGCCGCACGGCGGCCGTGTCCTCGGTGTCGACTTGGAATTGGCGGAGTTTGCCTCGTGCAGTCGGCAGGGGAAGGCCGGTGACATCCGGAACGTCGATCAGCATCTGGATCGCGATTTCCGCTCGTACGATGCTGTTGCGTGGGACCTCGTTGTCCGCGGCCGGATCTTGCGATATCACGCGACCGATTTGCGTAGTCGACGGCGCCTCCGCGATTGCGATTCCGAGTTGCGCGTTTTGCAGCCTCTCGGTTGCGGCCTCACGCGTGAGACCATTCAATGCGGGAACCCTGACCAGCGTGCCATCGGAGACCCAGAAATTGGCCCAACAAAGCCCGCCCTGGAGCACTTCCGTGGACTGTCGAAGGATAGTGTTGCGCGGCAAGCTGGACGGTTCGAAGTGCGGTCGCGACCGGAATTGGCTCGGATTCAACGCCCTGACCATCGACTCGTAATCGGTCGAAGCCAGCGTCGGCAACTGCCAGGGACACGTCGAACCCGGCGTCGCGATGGTCGGCGGCGGCGCATCGAAACACAGTCCTCGACTGCGCGCTCGATCACGTTCCTTGATCGATATCTGGGCGCAAGGCACCTGTTGCGTCGCGGGAGATGGTGGCGGATCGAAGCACAGCCCATGACTGCGCGCCCGTTCTCGTTCGCTGGCCGCTATCTGGCCGCATGGCACCGGCTGCATTACGGGCGGTGGCGTTGTATCGAAACACAGCCCCTGACTGCGCGCGCGTTCTCTTTCCTTGCCTGAAATCTGGCTGCAGGGCACTGGCTGCGGCTTGGCGGGTGGCGGTTCCGGATCGAAGCACAGCCCCTGACTGCGCGCCCGTTCTCGTTCGCTGGCGGATAGCTTGCCGCAAGGCACGGGCTGACGCTTGGCGGGCGGCGTTTCCTGATCGAGGCACCGCCCTTGGCTTCGCGCCCGTTCCAGTTCGCCGGCGGATAACTTGCCGCAAGGCACGGGCTGAGACTTGGCGGGCGGCGTTTCCTGATTGAGGCACCGCCCTTGGCTTCGCGCCCGTTCCAGTTCGCCAGCCGATAATTTGTTGCAAGGTACTGGCTGCCGCCTGGAAGGTGGCTGCTCTTGATCGAGGCACCGCCCCTGGCTGCGCGCCCGTTCCAGTTCGCCGGCCGATAGCTTGTCGCAAGGCACGGGCTGAGGCTTGGCGGGCGGCGTTTCCGGATCGAAGCACAGCCCTTGGCTGCGCGCCAGCTCGCGTTCCCTGACTGATACCCTGCTGCAAGGCACGGGCTGAGGCTTGGCGGGCGGCGTTTCCTGATCGAGGCACCGCCCTTGGCTTCGCGCCCGTTCCAATTCGCCGGCCGAAAGCTTGTTGCAGGGTACTGTCTGCGCATTGACCGGGTACGCCACTGTCGCGCATGCAAGCGCCACGAGTAACCAAGAAAATGGCATTGGCATTCGCAGCAAAGCCGCCATCCCTGTCCCCCGTTGAAGCACAGCAACCTACGCAGTGATGCGCTGTCGGTTCCTATGCTACTCGCAACTCAATTGACCGGGCCTGGCAAAGGCCTGGGGCAGGACAGACTCAATTCGGCACGATGTCATCGAATCGCCTGGCGGATCGACGAACACCCGACGAGGACAATAAACCAGGACACAACCGGACAGTCCGATTGAAACCTCGTCCGACCATTTCGGGACGCGGGCTTCGATGCCTGGACCACTGCGCCGGGTCAGGGCGCCGAGTAGAGAATGAGCCCGTCAATGCTGTAGACATCCACAGCCCAGGTGCCGCCACGAGGCGTGGGTGGATTGGTCAGCCTCTTTGCCCAGCAGTCGACCAGATTGCCGGTGGCGAGCGCCGTTTCCAGCAGTGTCTGCAGGCGATGCTGGGTGGTCAGTACGGCGATCGTCTGGTTGGGGACGTCGCGCAGAGCGATAAGGGCGTGGCAGCCGTGATAGTTCGGCAGTGCATATCCCTCGACCAGGGTGACGTGACCGAAAAGTTCGACAGTCGGCGCGGCGATTGCCCTGGACGCACCACGCCTGATGCCAGTACCTTTGAATGCCGCGTGAACGGTTTTTACGGTTTTCTTGACCATGGAGTCCTCCGTGGGCGAATCCGTTTTCGGGGCGGATTGTTCGGAAAGCTCGCAATCCGGCGCGTCAATAACCTACTCGCGTGGATGCCCGCTGTCGAGTCCAGGCAAGCGCTGGATTCCCCAAACACCAATTCAGGAGCGGTGCCAACACTTGCAATTTGCCGATTGTCCAGGCATTTGGCACTGGGGCGAGTCAGACCAATCGCCAGTTCAAGTCGACTGCGGGATTCGCCATGCGCCATCGCGCAACAAGCCACGTGTCGGCGGGGTTCCAATGCGAGTTTCAGGTGGGAACCTAGTCGCGACGCGCCGAGATCGCGTTCCAACCCAATATCGCAAAGACGATCGCCAAACCGACGATGTCGGGCCAGAACTGGTTGAACACCAGCACCAGACCCGCAAGCGACAGCGCGACCTTGGCCAAGCGCGACAACGGCGCGCGAAAGTAGCCGATGTAGGCCGCCGACAAGGCGATGATGCCGACCACGCCGCAAAACGTAGCGGACAGGAACGCGGTCCAGGTAAAGCCGACGAACAGCAGCGCGGGCGTGTACACGAACATGAACGGCACCAGCGCCTTGCCCATCGACAGCCGGAAGGCGGTGAGTCCGGTGCGCATCGGCTCGGAGCCGGCAATGCCGGCGGCGGCATAGGCGGCCAGCGCCACCGGCGGCGTCACGTCGGCCAATACGCCGTAATAGAACACGAAAAAGTGGGTGGCCAGCAGCGGCACGCCCAACAGCGCCAGCGCCGGCGCGGCGATCGACGCCAGGATGATATACGTCGGCGTCGTCGGAATACCGGTGCCCATCATGATGCAGGCGATGGCGACAAAGACCAGCCCGAAAAATACCTGGCCGCTCGTCGCGGTAAACAGGTTGAACGGGTCGATGGCGCGAAACGCCTCTGAAGCCGACGCTGCCAGCTCCACTACTGCGCCGGAGAACTTGAAGCCGAGCCCGGACAGCGTCAGCGTGCCGAGGATGAGGCCCACGCACGCGCAGGCGGCGCCGATCGCGAGCGCGTATTTGGCGCCCTCCGAAAGTCCCGCAATCAGTGGCTTCCACGTCAGCGTCTGGCCATGCAGCCGGTGGTTGCCGAAGTGCCGCGCGATCATGGGTATGTAGGAGCAGACGAAGCACAGCACGATGCCCCAGAACGCCGACAGGAACGGCGTGAAGTCGAGCAGCAGCATCGTGACCAACGCCACCAGCGGGAACACCAGGTGCCAGCTGGACCCGATTACGCCCGCCAGCTTCGGGATCAGGTCCGGCTCCACGCCTTTCAGATTCAGGCGCTTGGCCTCGAAGTGAACCATTGTCAGGCACGCCAGGTAGTGGAATAGCGCGGGCACGATGGCGATGATCACCAGTTCCTTGTAGGGAACGCCCAGCAGTTCCGCCATCACGAACGCGGAGGCACCCATCACCGGCGGCGTCACCTGGCCGCCGCAGGAGGCGGAAGCCTCGACCGCCCCGGCGAAGCGGGGTGTGAAGCCGTATTTCTTCATCAGCGGAATCGTCAGTGAACCCGTGGTGACGGCGTTGGCAACGGCTGACCCCGAGATCATCCCGAACAGGCCCGACGACACCACGCAGACCTTGGCCGGTCCTCCGGAAAAGCGGCCCGCCACGATGGTCGCAAGCTCCATGAAGAGGCGTCCCAGGCCGGTCATCTGCGCGAGGATGCCGAACAGCACGAAGTGGAACACGTAGGTCGCGACGACGCCGACCGCGATGCCATAGATGCCTTCCGTGCCGACGTAGATGTGGTTGACGACGCGCACGACGCTGTACCCGCGATGCGCGAGGACTCCCGGCATGTAGCGGCCGAGCAGCGCATAGAGCAGGCACAGCATGCCGATGGCCGGCAGCAACGGCCCCATGGTGCGCCTTGAGGCCTCCATCACCATGACGATCGCAAGCACGCCCATCATATAGTCTTGGGCGATGGGTGAGCCCACCCGCGCGATGAATACGTCGTCGAAGAAGACGAGCAGGTAAAGCGAGACGCCGGCTGCGCACAGTGCCAGCGGCCAGTCGATCCACGATGCCTTGTCGTCGTAGCCGCCGAACCGCTTGACCGGAAGGGTGATGGCGGCCACGAACGCGATCAGCGCGAGGAACGCCCAGCCGTTCTTGAGTTCGCCGCTGGCGGACAGGCGATCGACCAGGTCCCACGCCAGATAGACGTAGAACGCGGCGAAGGACAGCGCCCAGCTCCACTCGGTGGCGATGCCGCGCGTTCCCGACGCAGGACGCGGTCGCGGGAAGACGAGAAAGATTAGGCCGAGCACGAGCGCCAGGTGAAACGCGCGGTGCTTGATCTCGACCAGCAGCCCGAATCCAGCCGTGTAGATGTGGAAGCTGGACAGCACGACGGCGATGGTCGTCACCAGCATGCCGACGGGACCGGCGAGTTTGCGGAAGTTCGATTCGTGATCGAACTGGCGGATCAGCTTGGCCTGCTGTTCGGCCGAGACCGCCTCGATCTGGTCGGTCAGCACACTTGCGTGCGGATCGTGCGTCGCCTTGGTCAAGGCAGGGTGATCGCGCGGCGCGGAATCATGACTCGGTGCATGGCCCGTGGACGAGGCCCAGCGAGAGCGCGCGATTGCCCCATTGCGCGAGGTCGGCCGCACGCTTTCCGACGTCGAGTCGCGGAGACTGGTCGGCATGAACCTGCATCACGATCACCGGGAAGCGGCGGTTCATCGTCACGATGAACTCCCCATTCCTGTTCGTGTAGGTGCCCCCCGGATCCGCCTCCGTCGGGAGACCCGGGCCATGTTGCGTGAAGCGGATCTGCTTCTCCACCAGTTCGCCGCCGGCGACAACGTAGCGCTCGGTGACTGGCGTGCGGGTGACCGAATGCACGTAGGTGAGCGAGAACGACGGATCGGCAGGGGAAAGGACGAGCGCCGCGAGAACCTGGCCTTCGGGATGGCTCGCCAGCGTGAGGCAGTCGGCGAATGCGGTGGATGCCGCCAGACTGAACATGGCGAAAAGCGCCGCGCGCAGCATCGTCGTTCCCGCGGCTGCGGCAGTCGGTCCAAACTCGCCAAAGCCGCTGGATCCCCGCATCCGCGGGGATGACGTATTCACTCGTCGTTCCCGCGACGGCGGGAACCCAGTGACTTCAATCCATACCCCGCTGGATCCCCGCATCCGCGGGGATGACGTATTCACTCGTCGTTCCCGCGACGGCGGGAACCCAGTGACTTCAATCCATGCCCCGCTGTATCCCCGCGTCCGCGGGGATGACGCATCCGCTCCCGATCGCCGCGACGCTTCGCCTCTTGCTCTCGGACGGATGCGTCACTTGATCAGGCCCTTCTCGCGGTAATACTTCTCGGCGCCCGGATGCAGCGGAATGGACACCGACTGCAATGCGGTCTTGAGCGCGATCTCCTTGCCCTTCGGATGCACCTGGCCGAGCGTCTCGGTGTTTTCGTAGAGCGCCTTGGTCACCTCGTATGCCATCGCGTCGGTCACGCCGTCGTGGGTTGCCCAGATCGCCATCACCGCCAGCGTGTCCACCGGCGCGGTCTGACCCTTGTAGGTGTTGGCCGGCAATTGAACGGTGGCGTAGTAGGGCTGCTTCTTGCGCATCGCCTCGATTTCAGGTCCCGCCAGCGGGACGATCCGGATGTCGCGAGCGTTGGCCAGGTCGACGATCGACGACGTCGGCGCGCCTGCGGTGATCAACGATGCGGTCAGGTTGCCGTCCTTGATCTTGTCGACCGACTGCGCGAACGACGACAGGTCCTCGCCGATGTCCTTGCGCGTCATGCCGTAAGTCTCGAGCAGGTCGCCCAGAAGTTGCCACTGGCCGGACCCCGGCGATCCGGACGACACGGACTTGCCTTTCAGGTCGCGGAAGCCTTTCACGTTGGCCGATGCCAGCGTGACCAGCTGCACCTGTTCCGGATACAGCGCGCCCAGCGCGCGCAGGTTCTTCAGCGGCTTGCCGTCGAACTGGCCCGTGCCCTTGTAAGCCGAATCGAGGATGTCAGCGGCCACGAATGCGCTTTCGATGTCCTTGCGCCCGAGAAGCTGCGCATTGGCCACCGACGCGCCCGCGGTTTCGGCCGTGGCCGAGAGCTTCTTGCCGCTGATCGTGACCTTGTTCGAAATGAGCTGCGCGAGCATGCCGCCCAATGGGTAGTACGTGCCGCCGGTGCCGCCGGTGGCGATGCCGAAGAACACGCGCTCCTGAGCGAAAGAAGGCGACGGCAGCGCGACGACTGCGGCGAGGGCCGCGGCTGCGGTGAAATTCAAGCGGAACGAGCGGTGACGGACTGCCATGTTGAAAACCTCCCCAGGTTCGAAACGATACGGGCACGCCGTGTCCCCGATGCGCGCCCGCGATGCGCGAATAGTATGCACAATTCCCGCCATCGGCGCCAACGGCGCGCCTGGCCGGGAGCCTTCAGGAGACGGCACCGGCGCCGTAGCGTCCCTGGAGCAGCCGTCCGCCCGAGAATCGGTCGAGGGAGTACGGTTGAAGCGGGAAGTCCGGGACCAGTCCGAGCGCCGACTGCGCGACGATGCGGCCGACGATGGGCGAGAGCTTGAACCCGTGGCCCGAGAATCCGAACGCAACGTGAACACCTGCGACGCCGGGAAGGGGCCCGAGGACCGGGTTCCAGTCCGGCGTGACGTCGTAGACGCCAGTCCAGGACGACGCGAGTCCTGCCGTCTCGAATATGGGCATGCGGTGCGCGACCTGTTCGCCCAGTTCGGCCACGTAATCGAGCGCAACATCCGCCTGCTCGGTGTCGGGCTGGAGAATCGTTTCGCCTTCGTTGCCGTCGCCCACCAGCAGTTGCCGGCCGCCATAGCTCCTCATGTAGAGCTTGCCGGGCGACGCCAGGTCCTTCAGCACCGGCAGGTTGCGCGTGTAGGGCGTGGACGCCTCCAGCGTGAAGACCGCGTGCCTGGACAGCGTGAGCGGCACGGCGATTCCCGACCACGCGGCAATTTCGCGCGACCAGATGTTCTGCGCGCTGATCACCAGCCCGGCGCCGATCGTGCCGCCCGGAGTCTCGACGCCAGTCACTCGTCCGTCCCGATTGCGCGCGAGTCCGGTCACCGCGACACCTTCGCGAAACGTCGCGCCGAGTTTCCTCGCGGCGTGCGCGAATGCGCTGAGCGTGAGGTGGGCGTCGGCAAAGCCTGCCTCCGGCTCCCAGCCTATGGCCGCGATGTCGTCGAACTGCACCAGCGGGTGAATCGATCGCGCGTCGTCGACAGCGATTTCGCGCGCGTCGATCCCGAGACCACGCTCCACCGCGAGCGTTTCACGCAGCGCCGCGGCGCGCTGGCCTTCGGGCGCGACCAGGAGCATGCCGCAGCGGTTGTACCCGGACTCGGCTTCGGGGTCGTCGAGGTACGCCGGGAAGTCGTTGAAGATGCCTATCGCGGCCTTTGCGAGCGCGACGTTTTCCGGAACGGAGTAGTGCGTGCGCAGGATGCACGACGACTGCGCCGTGGTTCCGCCGCCCAGCTGCCCCCGGTCCAGGAGCAGGACGCGTGGGCAGCCGAAGCGGGAGAGATGGTAGGCGATCGAAACCCCGATCACGCCGCCGCCGATGACCACGATGTCGAACTGCTCCATGTCGACCAGGCGGCGCGGCGTCAGCCGCCCCGCACGATGGACTGCGCATACGAGCGGTGGCGCTCGAGAATCGGCGGCAGCTCGACCGTCGTCAGCTGTCCGTCCCGGATCACCACGCGACCGTCGATGATGGAAAGATCGGCACGCGAAGGTGCGCAAAACAACACCGCGGCCAGCGGATCGTGATCGCCGCCGGCATAGCCGATGTCGTCCAAGTCGAAGGCGACGACGTCGGCGGCCATGCCAGGCGCCAGGTGCCCGATGTCGTCTCGTCCCAATGCCTCGGCGCCGCCCCGCGTCGCGAGTCCGAGCGCCTCGCGGGCGCTCAGCGCATCGGCGCCGAAACCGACCCGTTGCAGCAGCATCGCCTGCCGTGCTTCGGCCAACAGGTGGGACGAATCGTTAGAAGCCGAGCCGTCGACGCCAAGCCCGACGTGCAAGCCGGCGTCGAGCATCGCCCGTACGGGCGCAATGCCGGAGCCCAGGCGCATATTCGACGTCGGGCAGTGCGCCACGCCCGTCCCGGTGCGCGCGAACAGCGCGATTCCCCGGTTGTCGAGCTTGACGCAGTGCGCGTGCCAGGCGTGCGGCCCAGTGAACCCCAGCTCTTCGGCATACTCTGCCGGCGTGCAACCGAATCTCTCGCGAGACCAGGCGACGTCGTCGTCGCTCTCGGCCAGATGGGTATGCAGGCCCACGCCATGCGCCCGCGCCAGCGCCGCGGTTTCCCGCATCAGCGCCTGCGACACCGAGAAGGGCGAGCAGGGCGCCGCGGCAATGCGCAGCATCGAGAAGCGCCTGCGATCGTGGTGGGTCTCGATGACCCGCCGCGTGTCATGCAGAATAGATCCCTCATGCTCCACCAGCGCGTCCGGCGGCAGGCCGCCCAGCGATTCGCCGACACTCATGGCGCCGCGGCACGCGTGAAAGCGCATCCCGATCGTGCGGGCCGCATCGATCGTGTCGTCGAGCCTGCCGCCATTGGGAAACAGGTAGAGGTGGTCGCTCGCCGTCGTGCAGCCGGAGAGCATCAGCTCGGCCATGGCCACGATCGCGGAGACGTTGAGCATCTCCGGAGTGATGCGCGTCCACAGCGGATAGAGCGCGCGCAGCCAGTCGAAGAGTCCGGCGTCCTGCGCGGCGGGAACCGCGCGCGTCAGCGTCTGGAAGAAGTGGTGATGGGTGTTGACGAGTCCGGGCAGGACGACCTTGCCACGGCAGTCGATGACTTCGTCCGCCGTCGCCGGCAGCTCGGCCGGAAGGCCCACTGCCGCCACGGCATGGCCGCGGATGAATACGCCGCCACCCGCGATTTCGCGGCGGACATCGTCCATCGTCGCGACCAGCGTGGCGTTTCTGAGGAGGATGGTCCGGCCGGAGCCCATGCCGCAATTTACCGCATCCGTAGGGCCGCGACCTTTGCCAGTACAATACAGACCCATCGAACGCCGCATCCCGCCGACCCATGTTGCTGCATCGCCGCTCGCTGCTGTCGCTGATCGCATTGCTGCTGCTGGGAGGGTGCGCGAGTCGGCCGGTCAATCCGCCCATCGCGCAGGTCGATCGGGACGGCGGCTACCGCTTCCAGACCCGCCAGGCGCACGACGGCGACAAAGAGAACCTCGTCATCCTGGCATTTTCCGGCGGCGGAACGCGCGCCGCGGCGTTTTCCTATGGCGTGCTGGAAGAACTGCGGCAAACGCAATTGGTGACCCGGGAAGGCAAGACCGTGCGGCTGCTCGACGAAGTCGACGTGATCACCGGCGTGTCCGGCGGCAGCTTCACTGCGCTCGCCTACGGCCTGTACGGCGACAGGCTCTTCGACGAATACGAAAAGCGGTTCCTGAAGCGCGACGTGCAGGGGGAGCTTCTGGCGCGTTTCCTGAACCCGACCAACTGGACCGCGTTGTGGTCGAACAGCTGGGGCCGGTCCGAGATGGCGGCCCAAATGTACGACGAGATCCTGTTCAACGGAGCGACTTTCGGAGACCTCGATCGCGGCACCGGGCCGTTGATCATGGCCACAGCCACCGACATTTCGACGGGCTCACGTTTCACGTTCGTGCAATCCGAGTTCGACATCATCTGTTCCGACCTGAACGCCGTGCCGTTGTCGCGGGCCGCCGCGTCGTCGTCGGCCGTCCCGATGGTGCTTTCGCCGGTCACGTTCAACAACTACGGGGGAACGTGCAGCTACAAGTTTCCTTCATGGGCGCAGATCCTGCTGGACCCCGCGAAAACCGTGCGTCCCGCGGGCCGGTCCGTCCAGCGCCTGAAGGAACTCCAGGGAATGCAGGATGGCGCGAACCGTCCGTATCTCCACCTGGTCGATGGCGGAATCTCGGACAACCTCGGCATGCGGGGCGTGCTCGAGTCTCTGGAGGAGGCAGAGGCCGTGCGCGGCATGCGCAGAAAAACGCGTTTTGACGACGTACGCCGCCTGATCGTGTTCGTGGTCAACTCGCTGTCCGTCCCCAAGACCAATTGGGACAAGAGCGAGAGGCCGCCCAACGACCTGCTGATCCTGCTCAAGGCCACCGGCGTGCCCATCGACCGGAATTCGTACGAGGCGGTGGAACTGCTCAAGGACATCGTCGCGCGCTGGAAAGTCCTGCGGCAGGTGCGCGACAGCGAGGAATTCCGGATCGGGGCCAGCGGCAATCTGAAGGTGATGGCAGACGTTCCGGACATCGAAATCTATCCCATCGACGTTTCGTTCCAGGCGCTCGACGACGCGGCGGAATTCGAATACCTGAACGACCTTCCGACGTCTTTCGTGCTGAGCGACGAGGCGGTCGACCGGCTGCGGGCGGCGGCCGGGAAGATCATCGCGGCTTCGCCGGAGTTCAAGAGGCTGCTCAAGGACACCGGCGCCAGGGTGGTCCCCGCTTCGGGCGCGGCGGTGCCGCCTCCGCGCTGACCGGGTCGTGCGGGCATTGGCGGCGTCTGTCCTGGATCCAAACGCAACGTGAACGCACGCGAAACAACGACTCCCGCCTCCACCGCGCTCGAGCGGATCTTTGCGCTGCAGCGAGCGGCGTTCGCACGCGAGCGCTATCCGGATCTGGCGACGCGCCGCGACCGCCTCGCGCGGCTGAAGGCGCTCGTCGGCGAGAACGAGGCTCGGTTCGCGGCGGCGGTGGACAGCGACTTCGGCGATCGGTCGGAACACGAGACCCGGCTGGCCGAGCTCTATGTGGTGGCCGCGGAAATCGCGGACGCGCAGGCTAACCTGGCGCGCTGGATGCGCCGCGAGCGCGTCGCCACGCCTTTGCATCTCCTTCCCGGCCGCGCACGGATCGAACGGCAGCCGATCGGCGTCGCCGGCATCATCAGCCCGTGGAACTACCCGGTGCAGCTCGCGCTGGCGCCTGCGCTGGGCGCGCTGGCCGCCGGAAACCGCGTGATGCTGAAGCCGTCGGAACTGACGCCGGCCACGTCGGAGCTCCTGCGCGAGCTGGTTGCGGCGCGCTTCAACGAGGACGAGTTCGCCGTCGTGCTCGGCGACTCCGAGGTGGGACGGGCGTTCACGACACTACCTTTCGCGCACCTGTTCTTCACCGGATCCACGGCCGTGGGACGCCACGTGGCGCTTGCGGCGGCGAAAAACCTGACGCCGGTCACGCTGGAACTGGGCGGCAAGTCGCCGGCCGTGTTCGCGCCCGATGCCGACTTCGCGTTGACCGCGCCGCGCCTCATGGCGGGCAAGCTTCTGAACGCAGGCCAGACGTGCATCGCGCCCGATTATGCGCTTGTGCCCGCGGCGCGCGCGGACGAGTTCATTGCGGCGCTCACCGGCGCGGCTGCTCGCCTTTATCCGTCGTTCGCCGCGAATCCCGACTACACGGGCATCATCAACGATCGCCACTACAGTCGGCTGTGCGGGCTCATCGACGACGCACGGGGCAAGGGTGCGCGCATCGTCACGCTGAACCCGGCCAGCGAGACGCCCGACCCTGCGTCACGCAAGCTCCTGCCGTCGCTGATACTCGGCGTCGACGACACGATGGCCGTGATGCGGGAGGAGATCTTCGGCCCGCTGCTGCCGATCGAGACCTACACGACGCTCGACGAGGCCGTCGCGAGGATCAACGCTCGCCCGCATCCGCTGGCCTTCTACTACTTCGGGCGCGAGGGGAGCCGCAGCGGCAAGGTACTGCGCGAGACGCTCGCAGGGGGCGTCACCGTCAACGATACGCTGTGGCATTTCGTGCACAAGAACCTGCCGTTCGGCGGCGTCGGCGCATCGGGCCTGGGCGCGTACCACGGGGAAGCCAGCTTCCTCACCTTCACGCACAGGAAGCCCGTGTTCGTGCAGCCGCGCCTGGCGGCGGCGAAGCTGCTCTACCCGCCCTACGGCAAGCTGTTCGAGAAGGTGCTGGGGCTGCTGGGCCGCCTCAACGGCTAACGATTCGCCGACGGGCGTTTCGTACCTACTTCGACGCCGGCAGTTTTCCGACCACCCCTTCGACGTAGTAGTCCATCTTCGACAGGTCGGCGTCGGTGATCGTCTTGCCCGCCGCGAGCACTTCCTTGCCCTCGTTGGTTTTCATGGGCCCGGTGAACGGGTGCAGCTTGCCGGCGCCGATTTCGCCCTCTGCTTTCTTCACCATGGCGACGACGTCGGGCGGCACCACCTTGTTGAACGGCGCCATCTTGATCATGCCGTCCTTGATTCCGCCCCAGACGTTGTCCTGCTGCCACTTGCCGTCGATTACCGACTGAGCCACCCTGGTGTAGTAGTCTCCCCAATGGTGCGTGACGGCGGTCAGCTGCGCGTTCGGTCCGTACTTCGACATGTCCGAGTGGTATGCGATCGCGTAGACCTTCTTGGCTTCGGCGGTCTGCACGGCCGCGGTCGAGTCAGTGTGGTGCGTGAGCACGTCGGCTCCCTGCGAAACCAGCGTGTTCGCCGCTTCGCTCTCGCGGCCCGGGTCGAACCACGAATTGACCCAGATCACCTTCACTTCGGCCTTGGGATTGACGCTGCGCATGCCGCGCGCGAACGCGTTGATGCCCATCACGACTTCGGGTATCGGGAACGCGGCCACGTAGCCCGCCACGCCGGACTTGGTCATCTTGCCGGCGACGATGCCGGCCAGGTAGCGGCCCTCGTAGAAGCGCGCGTTGTAGATGCCGACGTTCTTCGCGGTCTTGTAACCGGTCGCGTGCTCGAAATTCGTCTTCGGAAACGACGCGGCGACCTTGAGCGTGGGGTTCATGTAGCCGAAGGACGTCGTGAAGATCAGGTTGTGGCCCGATTGCGCGAGGTCGCGGATCACCCGCTCCGCGTCCGCGCCTTCCGGCACGCTCTCGATGTACTTGCTGGTGACCTTGCCGCCCAGCGCCTTTTCCATCTCCTTGCGGCCCGTGTCGTGCTGGAACGTCCATCCGGCGTCGCCGATCGGACTCACGTAGACGAAGC
>DAOMGB010000078.1:0-15941 GCA_035430095.1 Casimicrobiaceae bacterium
GGCATCAACTCGGTCGAGCACTTCCTCGGCGAGTACGCGATCGCGAACAAGCTCGCGTTTGCGCCGGTGCCGGTTGCCAGCGCCAGGAAGGTTGCCGTCATCGGCGGCGGTCCGGCGGGACTGTCGTGCGCCTACCACCTTGCGCGAAAGGGATACTCCGTCACGGTCTTCGACGAGCACGAGCAGCTTGGCGGGATGATGCGCTATGGCATTCCTGGCTTTCGTACGCCGCGCGAGGTCCTGGACGCCGAAATCCAGCGCATCGTCGACCTTGGGGTGACGACGCGGCTCAGGTGCCGGATCGGTACGGATGTGACGCTCGAGGCGATCCGCAAGGAATTTGATGCCGTGTTCCTCGGGATGGGCGCGCAATCCGGGCGTCCGTTGCCGGCTCCCGGCGGCGATGCGCCGAACGTCGTTACCGCCACGGCATTCCTGAAGGCGTTCAACGACGGCCGCTTGCGCCACGTCGGCAAGCGGGTTGTCGTCATCGGCGGCGGCGACACGTCGATCGACGTTGCCACCGTCGCGCGCCGCCTGGGCCACATCGGACACGCGAAACCGACCGATTTCCCAGAGCTTGCGATCGCCGGGCATCTGGCTCACGACGTGGCATCGGTGTCGGCGAAGCAGGGCGCCGAGGTCACGCTGACGTCGGTGTTCAATGTCGACAAGATGCAGGCGAACAAGCACGAAATCGAGCAGGCGGAGGCCGAGGGCATCGCCATCCGAGGCGGGCTCGCCCCGGTCTGCGTGGTCAAGGACGCGGAAGGTCGCGGAATCGCTCTGCGCGTTGCGCGCTGCGAGGCCAAGTTTGTCGGCCCGAAGCTCGAGATCAAGGTGATCGAAGGCACCGAGGAAGACATTCCAGCGGATCTCATCGTCTCTGCTATCGGCCAGGCGGTGGACTTCACGGGCCTCGAGGAGTTCGACAGCGGCCGCGGCGCGGTCAACGCCGACAAGAACTACCAGGTCGCGGGAAAACCCGGGACATTCGCCGGAGGCGACGTGCTGCGCCCGCATCTGCTTACGACTGCGATCGGCCACGGCGCCATCGCCGCGGACGGCATCGACCGCTTCTTGCGCGGCGAGGAGCAGGGCAAGCGGCCCAAGATCGACGTCCACGCTTTTGACCTTCAGCGAAAGATGGTCGAGAAGGGGCTCAAGTTCGAGGAGACGCACGAGCCTATCCGCGGCACCGACAGCACCAACGTCGGAATCCACAACTACGACGATCGTTCCAACCGCTATGTGATCCCTCACGAGCAACTGTTCCTCGGGCACTTCGGGTTCGTGTCGCGCCTTCGCAGAAACGTCATTACGCTCACCCGGGAATCGGCGCTAGGCAACTTCGAGGAGAGGCTGCAGGCGTTGTCCGAAGCCGATGCCGTGGCGGAAGCGAAGCGCTGCATGAGCTGCGGCATGTGCTTCGAGTGCGACAACTGCGTCGTCTACTGCCCGCAGACCGCGGTAGCACGGGTACCGAAGAAAGACGCCACGACCGGTCGCTACGTATACACCGACTACGACAAGTGCATCGGCTGTCACATTTGCGCGGACGTGTGCCCGACCGGGTATATCCAGATGGGACTCGGCGAATAGCGGCATGAGGACGCGTGGCATGCGGGGCACGGGACACGCGGCGCGGATGCTGTGCCGGGTCATTGCGCTCGCGGCTTGTGGCGCGGCGGTGGCGGCCGACCCACCGGCATCGCGCGTGCCGAAGCCGGAAGTCGCGATCAGCGCGCCGGGACAGTGCGTCGAGGAGACGCAATTCATGCTGCGGAACCACATGGACCTGCTGAAGCACCACCGTGACCTTACCGTGCATGAAGGCGTGCGCACGACCCGGCACAGCCTGGCCAACTGTGTCGCCTGCCACGCCAGCCCGGAGACGCGACGCGTCACCGGCAGCAGGGATGCATTCTGCGAAAGCTGCCATCGGTACGTCGCGGTCAAGCTCGATTGCTTCGGCTGCCATTCCGACCGCGCGCCCGCCGGAATCGCGGCAGTTGCCACGCCGGTCTCCGGAGCGCCGCGATGAGCGCATCTTCTGGCGATGGCAACGTCAACCGCGGGCGGCGGCAGGTTCTGGGCTGGGGCGCGGCGTTCGCGGGTACGGCACTTGCTCCCGGCATTACGCTGTTCGAGCTCGCGCAGGCGCGCGCACCCAGCCAGCCCGCGTCGACGCAGGTTCGCTGGGGAATGCTGGTCGACGTCAATCGTTGCGCGCCGGATTGCGATGCCTGCGTGACGGCATGTGACAAGGAAAACGGCCTGTCGGGCACGAAAACGGCGACGTCGGCGCAGTGGATCCGCAAGGTGGAGTTGAAGGACATGCGTGGCGGTCCGGCGAAATCGGCACCGGTAATGTGCCAGCATTGCGCGGATCCGCCGTGCGTCGATGTCTGTCCCACCGGAGCTTCGTTCAAGCGCGCCGACGGCATCGTGCTCGTCGATCGCCACACTTGCATCGGCTGCCGCTACTGCATGATGGCGTGTCCGTATCAGGCGCGCTCGTTCGTCCACGAGCCCGTCACCGACCAGAAGACGGACGTGCCCCGTGGCAAGGGCTGTGTCGAGTCGTGCACCTTGTGCGTGCATCGCATCGATCAGGACCGGATTCCGGCGTGCGTCGAGGCCTGTGCTGCCACGGGCCACAAGGCGATCCTGTTCGGCAACCTCAATGACCCCGCAAGCGAGATCGCGCAGCGGATTGCCTCGTTTCGCACGGGGCCCCTTCGCGCCGACCTGCATCTCGATCCGGGCGTTCGTTACCAGGGACTCTGACGCATCGTGATGCGCACCGACTACTTGCGGCAGGATGCCCGGCGGTTCTGGGGCCTGTTTTTTTTACTCGCGATCGCGGTCGTGGCGGGTCTCGCTGCCGCCCACTACATGGAGGAAAACGGTCACATCGTCACAGGCATGAACAACCGGATCGTCTGGGGACTTCCGCACGTGTTTGCCATATTCCTCATCGTCGCCGCGTCCGGCGCGCTCAACGTGGCCTCGATCGGGTCCGTGTTCGACCGGCCCATCTACAAGGCGCGCGCGCCGTTGTCGGGCTTGCTTTGCATTGCGATGCTGGCCGGCGGACTCATGGTGCTCATGCTCGATCTCGGGCGTCCGGATCGCATCATCGTGGCCGCGACGCATTACAACCTTACATCGGTGTTCGCATGGAACGTGTTCCTCTATTCGGGCATGTTCGCGATCGTCGCCGTCTACCTTTGGATGCTGATGGAACGCAGGATGCGCGTCCATGCCGGCAAGGTCGGCCTGGCCGCCTTCATCTGGCGCATCGTGCTGACCACGGGCACCGGGTCGATCTTCGCGTTCCTGGTGGCACGACAGGCCTACGGGAGCGCCATCCTGGCGCCGCTGTTCATCGTGATGTCGTTTTCGTGGGGCCTTGCGGTCTTTCTCGTTGTCCAGTCGGCGATGTATGCGTGGAACGCCCGCGCGCTGCCGCCGGAGGCCCTCAGGGTCATGCGCAACCTGCTCGGTCTATTCATCGCGAGCGTGTTGTACCTGACATTCGTACAGCACCTCACCCATGCCTACTTCGCTCGCCAGTTGCCGTTCGAGCGCTTCATACTGCTCGATGGCGGCGTGTATCCTGCGCTGTTCTGGTGGGGCTACGTCGTGGCCGGCAGCATTGTCCCGCTGCTGTTGATCTATCATCCCCGCTTTGGAACCCCGAAATCGGTCATTGCGGCGTCGCTGCTGGTGATCGTCGGGGCCTTCGCGCAACTCTACGTGTTCATCATCGGCGGCCAGGCGTGGCCGCTCGAGATCTTTCCGGGTTACCAGACCAGCAGCAGCTTCGGCGACGGACAGATCGCCGCTTACGTTCCTCGGCTGCCGGAACTACTGCTTGGCTTGGGTGGCATGGCGGTGGCGTTTCTCATCACCGTGGTTGGCGTGCGGGTCCTTCCATTCCTTCCGGACGACGAATCTCACGCCGCTCACGTTGTCGCTGCGGGTGGCCACGGATGACTCTCGCGCACAATCCGCCACGCTTTCTCGTCTCGGCGACGCACAAGTCCTCGGGCAAGACCACGGTCAGCGTCGGGCTGTGCTATGCGCTGCGCGAGCGTGGACTCACGGTACAGGCGTTCAAGAAAGGCCCCGACTACATCGATCCGATGTGGCTGACCACTGCGACGGGCCGCCGCTGCCGCAACCTCGACCCTTACCTGGCGACCGCCTCCGAGTACCGCGGCGCATTCCGGCGGCACGCGGCGAGCGCCGATATCTGCCTGGTCGAGGGCAACAAGGGACTCTACGACGGACTGGCGCTCGATGGCAGCAACAGCAACGCGGCGGTGGCCAAGGCCCTCGGCTTGCCGGTCGTGCTGGTCATCGACGCACGCGGCATGACCCGCGGGATCGCTCCGATCATTCTCGGCTACCAGGCGTTCGACCGGGACGTGCGAATTGCCGGCGTGATCCTCAACAACCTTGGCGGCAGCCGGCACGAAGGCAAACTGCGCATGGTGATCGAGCACTACACCGACGTACCTGTGCTGGGAGCCGTGCACTGCGACGTACGCCTCGAAATCGCCGAGCGTCACCTCGGCCTCACGCCGAGCAATGAAGCCGACCACGCGGCACAACGCGTCGCCGGGATCGGCGGAATCGTTGGCGCGCAGGTCGACATCGACGAGCTGCTGCGCATTGCGGCAAACGTGCCGCCGCTGGCAGTCCCGGGAGACATGCTGGTCGAGCCGTTCCCGCCGCCTGCGAATCCGGACGTGAGGATTGGCGTCGCGCAGGACCGCGCCTTCAGCTTCTACTACGCCGACGACCTGGATGCATTGCGCGCTGCCGGCGCGACACTGGTCGGCATAGATTTGCTGGCCGACACGCAGCTTCCGAACCTCGACGGCCTGTTCCTCGGCGGCGGCTTCCCGGAACTCTTCGCCGCGGACCTCGAGGCAAATTCCGCATTGCGGGTGCGCATCCGCACGGCGATCGAGGCGGGTCTGCCCGTCTATGCCGAGTGCGGGGGCCTCATGTATCTCGCCCGCACGCTGACGTACAAGGGGCAGACGCACAAGATGGTCGGCGCCCTGCCGGGGGACGTGGTGATGCACGATCGACCGGTCGGCCGCGGCTACGTCAACCTCGAGGAAACCAACGCGTTTCCATGGCCCGGGACGGCGCCGGGGGGGCGGACGGTGCTTGCACACGAGTTTCATTACTCGAGCATCGAGAATCTTCCGGCCGACCTGCGCTACGCCTACACGGTCAAGCGTGGCCATGGTGTTGACGGCCGTCGCGACGGCATCGTCCTGCACAACGTGCTCGCGTCCTATGCTCACCTGCGCAGTGGCGGTGGCAACGCATGGGCGGCCCGCTTCGTCGACTTCGTGCGCCGGGCGGAGTACCCGGGCCGGAGCCAGGACAACATCGTCTACCTTTCGCCGGCACGCACACGCGAGGCGGCGGTGCAATGAATGCGTCATTGCCGGGGCGTCCCACGCCGGGCGGGTCCCTTCCGACCGCACGGAGCATCGAAGTCGATGGCAGTACCGTCGAAGTCGACAGCGAGGGCTATCTCGTCGATCGGAACCAATGGTCCGAGGCGTTCGCGCTTGCGCTGGCGGCGCGAGAGGGGCTCGAGCTCTCAGCCGCGCACTGGGAGGTCATCCACTACCTCCGCGACTATTTCTTCGAACACGGCGTCCAGGCCCAGGTGCGCGCGATGATCAGGCACTTCAGCGAAGCATGGGGGCCGGTACGCGGTTCAAATCACCAATTGCATGAAATGTTTCCGCGCGGTGGTCCGCAGAAGCAGGGCAACCGGCTGGCGGGACTCCTGCGCACCAAAGGCGAGCATTGAATGGCGCCTTGCCGCCGACGAGTGGATACGTTCCGTGCGCCGCGACCGGGGCGGCACTCCCGCTGGTATTTTTGCAAGGATCGAACATCATGATCAACGTCACAACGGACGCCGCGCAGCAGATTCGCGTTGCCGCCACGCAATCGGACTGCGACGAGCTGGGTCTGCGCATCAAGGCACGCCGCGACGCGGACGGCTCGCTGCACTATGCGATGGGCTTCGATGTCGCGCGCGGCGACGATCTCGTCGTGGCCTCGGGAGGAATCGCGCTGATCGTGTCGCCGCAGGAACAGGGGCTGCTCGACGGGATGACAATCGATTACGTCGAGTACGAGCCCGGCGACCTTCGTTTCATTTTCATCAATCCCAACGACGTCGCGCCGGCGCCGATGCCCGGGCCTGCTCCAGGATCCGCTGCGTGCGGGAGCGGAGGATGCGATTGCGGCAGCGGTGCCGCCGAATCGATACAGGAAACGGAGAAATCACAATGAACGTTGACACTCGGCATGCCGGCGCCGTGGTCCGAGCCACGGGCATCGTTTACCTGGTCGGTGCGGGTCCGGGTGAACCTGAATTGCTGACGTTGCGCGCCTATCGGCTGATGCAGTCAGCCGATGTGGCGCTCTATGATCATCTGGTGTCGAAGGAAGTGCTCGATCTGCTGCCGGCGTCAACCCGTCGCATCTACGTGGGCAAGGAACGCGAACGGCACACCATGCCGCAGGAGGCGATCAACGACCTGCTGGTACGGCTCGCGCTGGAAGGCAACCGGGTGCTGCGGCTGAAAGGCGGCGACCCGTTCATCTTCGGTCGTGGCGGCGAAGAAATAGACACCCTGTCCAGGCAGGGCGTTGAATTCGAGGTCGTTCCGGGAATAACGGCGGCTCTTGGCGTTGCGTCGTACGCCGGCATTCCGTTGACGCATCGCGACTACGCGCAGTCGTGCCTGTTCGTGACCGGCCATCTCAAGGACGGCACCATCGACCTCGATTGGCCGGCACTGGTGCGGCCTCGCCAGACGGTCGTCGTCTACATGGGATTGCTCGGACTGCCCGGGCTTTGCGCGGGAATGGTCGCCCATGGCTTGCCGGAGGGAACGCCGGCCGCTGTCATCCAGCAAGGTACGACGCGCGAACAGAAGGTGGTGACAGGCACGCTGGGTACGCTGGCCAGTCTGGTGGCCGAGGCCATGCTGATGCCGCCGACCCTCATCATTGTCGGCGAGGTCGTGCGGTTGCGCGAGAAACTCGACTGGTACCGTCCGGGCGAGGCTTCGCCCCGCCGGATGCCATCGGGGGCCGTTGCCGCCTAGCCCGACGTCGCGGCGGTGCGGTACTCGACGGCGAAAACTGCGGCTTCCACGCGCGAGCGCAGTCCCAACTTGGACAGGATGTGCCGCACGTGCAATTTCACGGTGTCGTGGCTGATGCCCAGCGATTGGGCGATCGCCTTGTTGCTCTCGCCGTGCGCCAGGTGCTGCAGGATTTCACGCTCGCGTTCGGTCAGCGACTTCATGTAGTCGTCACGCGTGTTGCCCGGTTGACCCGGTACGAGCAGGTCGATCAGCTTTGCAGCCATCGCGGGCGCGACGACCACTTCGCCGCGCGCAGTGCGACGGATTGCGTCGATGACGTCGTCCGGGTCCATGTCCTTGAGCAGGTAGCCGCGGATTCCAGCGCGAAACGCGCGGCCGAGATCCTCCGGCGAATCACTCATGGTGAGCACGACAATCGGCGTGTCGATGCCCTCGGCACGCATGCGCGTCAGCAACTGGTGACCGTCCACCGGCACCATCCGCAGGTCCATGATCGCCAGGTCCGGCCGCTCGTCGCGAAGCAAGCGCAGGGCCTCATCGGCGCTGCCCGTGTTCCCGACAACCGTGACTCCCGCACGCGCTTCGAGGAGCTCAGACAAGCCGCGCCTGCACAGGCAGTGATCATCGATCAGGACGATGCGGATGGGGTCTGTCATCGGTCAACCTCGCTTCAGGACGGCAACACGGGGAAAGTGAGTTCAAGCCGGGTGCCGTTACCGGCAGCCCTGATCAAGGTGATTTTTCCGCCCAGTCGGTGCGCTCGCTCGCGCATGATGGCAATGCCGTAGTGCCCCGAATTCTCGCGGCTTCCCGTCTCCGCGCTATCCGCGATGCCGATTCCATCGTCCTCGACCACGATGGCGTATTCGTCGCCGCGGCGGTCGATGACCAGCTGCGCGCGCCTCGCATGCGCATGGCGCGACACGTTGGCGAGCGCCTCCTGCACGATGTGGAAGACCTCGATCTCCCGTTCGGGAGGAAGACACAGGTCGGGAATCCGGCTCTCGAACGCGAGCGCAACGCCGGTGCGATCGAAGAAACGTTCGCTGTTCTCGCGAAAGGCATGCAGCAATCCGTGAGGATCCATCCTGCTTCGGAAATAGGTGATCAGTTCGCGCAGCCGGCGCTGCGAATTTTCCAGCGCGTCGTCGATGTCGCCGCAGTACTTGCGCGCACGCAACTCGTCGCCTCCCCGAATCGCGTCGCCCAGCAGGTTCATGCGCATCCGCATGTATGTCAGACCCTGGGCAAGCGAATCGTGAACTTCGCTGGCCAGCATCTGCCGCTCGCTGGTAAGCCGGACTCGCAGGATTTCTCCCGACAGCCGGGAATTCTCAAGGGTCATGCCCAACAGGTCCCCGGCGGTGCAAAGCAGCGGCGTCATCGCCGGCGGCAGCGCACATTCCTCGCGAAACATGAGATTGAGAGCACCCACCGGACGGTCCTTGTGCCGAAGCGGCACCGCGATCTGGTGCTTGCACACGGGGCCCAATACCTCGGCGGGAACCCGGTCGTTGTGACCGCACAGGTCGGTTCTGACGCACTCGCTGTCGGCGTTCCGGGATTCGGCGCAGGTGGAGCACCACAATTGCGGGACGCCATTGTCCTGCCTGAGGCCGATCGTCACCACCGGCTCGAACGAAGTACCGTCCGGCCCAATGACCCTGATCGTTCCGGCATCGGCGCCGGCAAGGTGGACTATGGCCTCCAGCATCGGCGCAAGCACCGCATGCAGTTCGTCGTCGTGCGGGGAATCGGGGGACGCAGAATACGCACCGCCACGGTGCGCGTGGAAATCCCCCCTTGGCAGACCCGGCAAGGGGTTGGCCAAAGGCTGGTCGGCATGTGGGCGGTCGACGGAAAGCGGCGTCACCGGGCATCCTCCGTTGGATGGCAAAGAACCAGTTGGCGGACCCTTGGAGTCTGCCGGCCAATCCGGTCTGCGCGTCAAGGTCAATTATGGAGTCTGCGCCATGCCGGTGCAACCGAGCGCGACCCCTTCTTGACCCAGCGCAAAGGCCGAGCGGGCCGGCAGGATCACCCATCCGGAGTATTGGCGTCTCCCCATTGCGGTTATAGACACGGTACTGCGCTCCATGTGACAAAAGGGGCGCTGTTCCTTCGTGGGGGCGGAAGTGGTTGCGCGCGCCGCGAATTCGTTGCCCATTTGGCCCTTGCGACAGATTTCAATGCCCGCTTCCGTCGTTCACAATCCCCTCGACCCCCCGGTGCCAGGCGCGCAAGCGGAAATCCGCACGACGACGTGCTACATGTGCGCCTGCCGCTGCGGGATCCGGGTCCACCTGCGAAATGGGGAGGTCCGCTACATCGACGGCAACCCCGACCATCCGCTGAACCGTGGAGTGATTTGCGCCAAGGGCTCGGCGGGAATCATGAAGCAGTACTCACCCGCCCGCCTGACCAAGCCGCTCGTGCGCAGGCAGGGCACGGAACGGGGTGCCGGCGACTTCGTCGAGGCCACGTGGGAAGAAGCGTTTGCGCTGCTCGAGACGCGGCTGCGCAGGATCAGGGCGACCGATCCGAAGCAATTCGCATTGTTTACGGGCCGCGACCAGATGCAGGCGCTCACCGGCCTGTTTGCGCGGCAGTTCGGGACGCCCAACTACGCGGCGCATGGTGGCTTTTGCTCCGTGAACATGGCCGCCGGGATGATCTACACGATCGGCGGATCGTTCTGGGAATTCGGCGGTCCCGACCTCGAACGCGCAAGACTGTTCCTGATGTTCGGCACCGCCGAGGACCATCACTCCAATCCCCTCAAGACCGCGATCTCGAAATTCAAGCGCAGTGGCGGTCGCTTTGTCGCCATCAATCCGGTACGAACCGGATACGCCGCCATTGCGGACGAATGGATTCCGATCAAGCCGGGCACCGACGGCGCGCTGCTGCTGGCGCTGATCAACGAACTCATCACGCTCGGGCTCTACGATCGTACCTTCCTCGCGCGCTACACCAACTCCGGCCAGCTCGTTAACCAGGACGCCGATGGCGACGACTATGGACTCATGGCGCGCAATGTCGATGGCGATCCGATCAATCCGCTGCGCCCGCACAACTTTCTCTGGTGGGACCGACTGACGGGCAAGGCGGTCGCCGACCACGCAGCCGGTGCCGACCCCGCGCTGCTCGGCAATTTCGTGCTGCCCGACGGAACGCCGGTGGCTCCCGCATTCCAGCTACTTGCCCAGCGGGTCAAGGCTTGCACGCCGGAGTGGGCCGAGGGGATCACAGGCATTGCCGCCGCCACCATTCGGCGATTGGCCCACGAGCTCGGCGTCACCGCGCGCGATCAGAAGATCGAGCTGCCGATTGCCTGGACGGACTGGTGGGGCGAAAAGCATGACACGGTGACCGGCAATCCGGTGGCGTTCCACGCCATGCGCGGCCTGGCAGCGCATTCCAACGGATTCCAGACGACACGCGCGCTGGCGATCCTGATGTCGCTGCTCGGCACGATCGACCGGCCGGGCGGGTTCCGCCATCGCGCGCCGTACCCCCGCGCGGTACCGCCCAACGCACGACCGCCCAAGGGGCCACAGGCGGTCAGGCCCGATACGCCGCTCGACGGCGCGCCGCTCGGCTGGCCGGAATCGCCTGACGACCTCTTCGTGGACGAGCAGGGGGAGCCGGTGCGCATCGACAAGGGCTTTTCGTGGGAGCACCCACTGTCGGCCCATGGGCTCATGCACAACGTCATCACCAACGCGTGGCGTGGCGACCCGTATCCGATCGACACCCTGCTGTTGTTCATGGCCAACATGGCATGGAATTCGAGCATGAATACCGCCGGTGTGCGCAAAATGCTCGCCGACAAGCGTGCCGACGGCGAATACAAGATTCCGTTTCTCGTCGTCTGTGACGCGTTCGAGTCCGAAACGACGGCATTCGCTGATCTGGTGCTGCCCGACACCACCTATCTCGAGCGGCACGACGCGATGTCGCTGCTCGATCGGCCGATCTCGGAGTTCGAAGGCCCGGTCGACTCGGTGCGCGTGCCGGTCGTGCCGCCGACCGGCGACTGCAAGCCGTTCCAGGAGGTGTTGATCGAATTGGCCGGTCGCCTGCGGTTTCCATTGTTCGTGAATGCGGACGGCTCGCGCAAGTATCGCGACTACCCGGACTTCGTCGTCCGCTACGAGACCGCGCCGGGCTCCGGAATAGGCTTTCTTGCGGGCTGGCGCGGCAAGGAGGGCGAAAAGTCGCTGCGCGGCGAACCCAACCCGCGGCAGTGGGAGATGTACGCGAAGAACAACTGCGTGTTCCAGTACCACCTGCCGCGCAATCTGCAATATATGCGCAACTGGAATCGCGACTACCTGCAATGGGCCCAGCAGATGGGCCTGCGCCGCGATTTCGACCCGATTGTCATCCATGTCTACTCGGAGATCCTGCAGCGATTCCGGCTGGCGGCACAGGGCAAGCGGCCAGGAAAACAGCCTCCGGACCGGCTGCGCCGGCGCGTGGATGCCCACTTCGATCCCCTGCCGTTCTGGTACGAGCCACTCGAGGCGCAACACACGGACTCCGATCGCTATCCTTTGCATGCGATTACGCAGCGACCGATGGCGATGTACCACTCCTGGGACTCGCAGAATGCATGGCTGCGCCAGATCCACGCGCACAATTACCTGATGGTGAACCCGCGCACGGCGCTGGCCGCCGGCATTGCCGACGGCGGGTGGCTGTGGGTGGAATCACCGTGGGGCAAGGTGCGCGGAATGTGCCGCCATTCCGAAGCGGTCGAGCCCGGCACGGTGTGGACCTGGAACGCCATCGGCAAGGCCAGCGGCGCGTGGCATCTTTCACCGGATGCGAACGAGTCGCGCAAGGGCTTTCTGCTGAATCACCTGATCGCTGAGGAGTTGCCCGGAGGCGAAGTAGGAAAAACCGTCTCCAACTCCGATCCGGTCACGGGCCAAGCCGCCTGGTACGACGTGCGAGTGCGTATCTATCCGGCCGACGCGGGCGAGCCGGAGGAGAGTTCCCCGCAGTTTGCGCCAGCGGCACCGCGTGCCGGGTCGGACCCTCGTCGTCCTGGCTGGATCGCGTATTTCGCGGGCAAGGGTGGCGCCCGATGACGCTCGCCGGCCGCCGGGAGCGCACGCCGTGACGCAGCTCGCGTTGGTCATCGATCTCAACGTCTGCGTCGGGTGCCACGCATGCGTGACCAGTTGCAAGGAGTGGAACACGTCGGGTTCGGCGGGCGCGCTCGTCGACCAGAATCCGTACGGCGCCAACCCGACCGGCACATTCTTCAATCGCGTGCAGACGTTCGAGGTCGGGACTTACCCTGACACGCAGACCGTGCATTTTCCGAAGTCCTGCCTGCATTGCGAGGACCCGCCCTGCGTGCCCGTCTGTCCCACGGGCGCCAGCTACAAGCGCGCGGAGGATGGAATCGTACTGGTCGATTACGACAAGTGCATCGGGTGCAAATACTGCGCCTGGGCGTGTCCCTACGGAGTGCGCGAACTCGACGAGAAGCGGCAGGTGATGACCAAATGCACGCTGTGCGTGGACCGCATCTATGACGCCGCGTTGCCCGAACGCGACCGCAAGCCGTCCTGCGTGCTGGCATGCCCGACGAACGCCCGCCTGTTCGGTGACGTGCACGATCCGGAGTCTGTGGTCTCCAAGGCGATACGCGAGCGAGCCGGCTACTCGCTGATGCCCGAACAGGGAACGCGTCCTGCCAACCAGTACCTGCCCCGCCGCAAGTCCGAACTCAACTTGCAACCGGACGATCTGGTCCGTGCCGAAAATCCGCTGCGGGTCGATGGCGCCGAACCCGGCACGACGGACCTGCAAGGCACGCCCGAGGACTACGCGACCTGACTGTCGCACTGCCGCACCACTCCCAACCGCACAAAACACGAACTCCATGCGTCCCGCATTCTCGGTCGTCCTGCTCACCACGCTGATCGGCGCCGGCCAGGGTCTGTTCCTGGCGCTTTTCGCGACGGAGGTCGTTGCGATGGCCGGCTTGTCGACGATGCCTTCCATGTCATTCTTCGTGGGAGGCGGTGTGGTCGCGCTCGCGCTGACCGGCGCAGGGCTGATTGCCTCGATTTTCCATCTTGGTCACCCGGAGCGTGGTTGGCGTGCCGCGGCACGCTGGCGAACGTCCTGGCTGTCGCGCGAAGTCATCGTGCTGCCGCTGTTCATGGCCGGCCTGTTCGCGTGGATCGTCGCGCATTTCACGGGCGCCGTGGCGACGGGAATGCTTGGCGTGGTGACCGCGGTGCTCGCGTTGTCGCTATTTCTATGCACCGCGATGATCTACGCCTGCCTGCGTCTGCTCAAGGAATGGGCTTCGCCGCTGACACCGCTCAACTACCTGCTGCTCGGTTGCGCGTCGGGCACCGCGCTCGCCGCAGCCTATGCCGGCGTCCTCGGGTCGCCACTGGCGCCGTCTTTTGCCGCGGCCGCGCTGTCGCTGACCCTCGCGGGGGCCGTGACGCGGATTGCGGCGCTGGCGCGCAACCGCTCGTTGCGACCGACGTCGACGCTGCAGACTGCGATCGGCATCCCGCACCCTCGGATCCGCCAGACCGCGCAGGGCTTCATGGGCGGTTCGTTCAACACGCGGGAGTTCTTTCACGGCGCAACGCCCCAGAAGATGCGCGCGATCAAGTGGGGCTTTCTGGTGCTTGCGTTCGCCGTGCCCGCGCTGCTGCTGGCATTCGGCCGCTCTTCGGCGTCAATGCTCGTGGTGGCGTTCGTTGTGCAATATGTCGGTCTCCTGGCGGAGCGCTGGTATTTCTTCGCGGAAGCCAACCACCCGCAGAATCTCTATTACCAGTCGATGTCGTGATGGCGGCCGCCTGCAGGAAATGGGCACGCGCGCTGCTGCTACTTGCCGTGGCCGGCGGCGCCGGTCCGGCGCTTGCTGCCGGAGGCATGCCGGCCGAGGTGGCCTGGTGGATATGGCCTCTTGCGTTGTTCGTCGTCTGCTTCGCGCTTGGCATCGTTGCGGTGCCGGCGGGCGTAGGCGGTGGCGTGCTGTTCGTGCCGATCGTCAGCGGGTTCTTCCCGTTCCACCTCGATTTCGTCCGTGGCGCCGGCCTGCTGGTGGCGCTGGCCAGCGCGCTCGCCGCAGGACCCAACCTGCTCCGCGGCGGGCTCGCCGACTTGAGGCTGGCACTCCCGCTCGCGCTGCTCGCGTCGGCAAGCTCAATCGCGGGTGCGATGATCGGCCTCGCGCTGCCGGCGTCGTTCGTGCAGGTCGCCCTCGGGATTACGATCCTTGGCATCGTCGCGCTGATGGCGACGGCGAGGAAATCCGAGTTGCCGGATGTCGCGACGCCCGACCGGTTGTCCGCGACGCTCGCGATTCATGGCGTATTCCTTGACGCGGCGACTGGCCACGCGGTGCCTTGGCGCGTCCATCGCACGCCGGCCGGGCTCGTCCTGTTCACCTTCATCGGCGTGCTCGCCGGCATGTTCGGCATGGGCGCGGGCTGGGCGAACGTGCCGGTCCTGAACCTGCTGATGGGCGCGCCGCTCAAGGTTTCCGCCGGCACATCGAGTTTCATCCTGTCGCTGGTCGATTCGGCCGCCGCGTGGGTCTACATGATCGAAGGCGCCGTGCTGGCGGTCATTGCCGTGCCGTCGGTGATCGGTATGATGATCGGAGCCCGCATCGGGGCCCGGCTGCTGACCGTCATGAAGGCGTCGGTGGTTCGAAAGCTGGTACTCACGCTGCTGTTGTTCTCCGGCGTGCGCGCGCTCCTGAAGGGGCTCGGGATCTGGAACTGAAGGATGCACACTGATGCCCACTGAATCCACCCACCCCATGCCGGCCGAGCAGTTGCGCTATGCACGGTTGCTGGACCTCACGTCAAAGATCGGCTTCGTGGCGCTCGTCGCCGGCTACCTGGCCTACGTGATGGGCTGGCTGGAGGAACATGTCACCGTCGAGCAGCTGCCGACGCTTTGGAACCTGCCGCTTGCCGAGTACCTGATCCGTACCGACTCGCCGACCGGCTGGGCCTGGCTCGCGCATCTTCACAAGGGTGAGTTCGCCGGGCTGATCGGAATTGCGATACTCGCAGGATGCTCGATCGTATGCCTGGCCGCAATCATTCCAATGTATTTGCGGCGGGGCGACCGCGTCTACGCGGGAATCTGCGCCGCGGAGATCGCGGTGCTGCTGCTTGCCGCTTCCGGCGTCCTTGGCGCGGGCCATTGACGGGGCGACGCGTGACGATCCCGTTTGCGCGTCTGCTGCTGGCAACCGAACACACCGAATTCGACGTGGGCGCAGAGCACGTCGCGCTGGAACTGGCACGACAACTCCGGGTGCCGCTCGCCGGCGTGGTGCCGATCGTGAGCAACGTTGAATACGAAACAGTCGCGCCGGGACTCGTTTCGCGCATGGAAGACGGTGTGCGCGCGCGGCTCGGGGCATTGCACGATGACGCGGCGCGGGCGGGGGTCGAACTCGACGTTCGGGTTCGGCGTGGTGAAGAGCCATGGCGCGAGATCGTCGAGGAAGCGCGCGTGCGCGGAGCCGATCTCGTCATCGCGCGCCGCCGAGGCAAGCGGGGCTTTCTCGCCCACCTGATGGTCGGCGAAATGGTCGGCAAGGTCGCGACCGCAGCGCCTTGCAGCGTGCTGCTGGTACCCCGCGCGGCGCATGTCTGGTCGCGGCGCGTGCTCGCGGGCATCGATGGTTCGCGGTCTGGCGCGGAGGTCGCGCGGGTGGCGGCGCGCATGGCCCTGGCCGCCGGGCTTCCGCTGACGATCGCGACG
>DAOMGB010000079.1:0-15029 GCA_035430095.1 Casimicrobiaceae bacterium
GCTGCTGGGCGTGATGGCGCAGCGCCTCGTGCGCACGCTGTGCCCGCACTGCAAGCAGCCCGGCGAGCCGCCGGATGACGAGACGTGGCGCGCAATCACGGCGCCGTGGCGGGGCGAAAAGCCTGCCAAGGTGATGGCGCCGGTGGGATGCCTCGAATGCCGGATGACCGGTTACCTCGGCCGCATCGGCCTCTACGAAATCATGCTGATCACGCCGGCGTTGCGCCGGCTGATGCACCACGACGCGGACGATCGCGCGATTCGCGAGCAGGCGTTCAAGGACGGTATGAGACCGTTGCGCGTATCGGGCGCGATGAAAGTGGCGGCTGGGCTGACCACCGCGGAGGAAGTGGTGAAGGTCGCGCCTCTCGCCTAGCGGCCGGCCCCTCCGGATCGTCATCCCCGCCCACGCGGGAACAACCGGTTGAATTCGCCACCCTGAACATTCCGTCCACACCGTGAACGCGGATGCCCGACGCCGAGCACCAACAACCTTCAGGCACGCGTTCCCAAGTTCCTACTTCGTTGCCGACACCTCGACCGGGTATCCGGCTTCCTTCCACGCGGGAAAGCCGCCCGCAAAGTAGTACACCCGCTTGAAACCCCACATCAGGGCCTTGGCGCTGGCGTAGGCCGAGTCGCTGCAGGTCCTGCCGTGACAGGACAGGACGAGTTCCTCATCCTTCCCGACGATGCGCGACAGAGTGTCCCGTGACAATTCGGTGGCGACGTCAAGGTTGAACGCGCCTGGAACATGGCCGCTCGCGAAGCCCTTGGCCGCACGCACATCCACAAACTTGACGCCGCGGTCGTGCAGCGACTTTGCTTGCTGGTGATCGATCGTGGTGGCACCGGTAACGTCGAAATAGCCGTTGTTGCCGTGCAGCAGCCCGCGATATTTCTCGAAGGGTATGTCGGTTCCCGCGCCCTCC
The DNA here is from genome assembly GCA_035430095.1 of Casimicrobiaceae bacterium. Taxonomy (GTDB): domain Bacteria; phylum Pseudomonadota; class Gammaproteobacteria; order Burkholderiales; family Casimicrobiaceae; genus VBCG01. The sequence goes on from DAOMGB010000079.1 coordinate 933, forward strand.
GGAACGCCCGCCTTGCGCAGCCCCTCCATCAGCCGGTCGCGGTACGCCGGATCGTAGTTGAAAAGGTCGCCGTACCACCACCAGCCTCCAAACATCTGGACGGTAATGGCGTTGAATCCTGCTGACGCTGACAAGTCATTGAACCTCTTGATGGCCTCGGGTGTGCCACTCGTGCGTCCAAGGTGTCCAAGGCTCGCGATCAGTGTGATGTAGTCGTCCATGACATCGGTTTGCAACGCCAGAAGTCTTTCGAGGGTCGCGACCGCATCCTCGTAACGTTGCTGGTGAAAGAGCGACATCGCGAGCGTGCGCAGATAATCCGGGGAATACAGGGGATCGAGCCGCATCGCCCAGCGCACTGATTCCTCGGCCTCCGCCGCCCGCCCCGTTGCATTGAGGATGCGCGCCTTGCTGAGGTAATTGCCGGGATCGTTCGGGGCAAGCGCCATGGCCTTGCCAATCTCCGAGAAGGCCTCCTCGTAGCGCCCCTGCTTCGAGAGGACCTCGGCCGACACGGCATGAGCCAGCGCATTCGGTTGCCTCATCGCCTTGGCGAGAGCCGCTTGCATGCGGTCAAACGCCCGCTGGTATCCGCCCTGGGTGGTCGATTCCCAGTCAGACTGGACGATCCGCCAGGATGCGGCCGCCACCGCGGCATGGGCTCGCGCGTACCCAGGATCGAGCGCGATCGCCTGCTCGAACAGCTCGATCGCCTTGTTGGTTTCATCCTCGGAGCCCCGGCGATAGTGTGCCCAGCCGCGCAGCACCGCATCGTAGGCTTGGGGGTTTCCAGTCTCCGCACGATCAAGCGTCGTCCGTTCGTCGTGCGTGAGCTTGACCGCGAGCGCGGCGACGATTTGCCTTAGGACCTTGTCCTGCAGCGCGAAAATGTCCCGCATCGACCCGTCGTAGCGCTCCGCCCAAAGGTGCTGGCCACCGAGCGCGTCGACGAGCTGCGCATTGATGCGAACGGTGTCACCCTCGCGCCTGACACTTCCCTGCAACACGTAGCGCACGCCAAGATCCTTGGCGACCTGCTGCACCCTTGGAGACTTGCCTTTGTATGTCCAGCTTGAGTTGCGCGAAATGACCAGGATTCCGGAGAGCTTGGAAAGATCGGTGATGATGTCGTCGGTCATTCCGTCGGCGAAGTAACTGTTCTCCGAACTGCCGCCGAGGCTGTCGAAAGGCAGGACCGCGAGCGAAGGCCTGTCCGGAAGCATTGTCGCGGGCTGCACGGAAGCGGCTTCACGGTACGTCGTTCGCGAGGATTGGACATACCACGCTATCGTTGCTCCGACTGCCAGCAGCGCAACGAGTACTGCGCCGAGCCACCGCGGGCTCGCAGATCGAGCCAGTCGTCGCCAGACGCTTCGAGCTCGACCCTGCGTTTGCGGTGCCGTGTTGCCGAGGTCCACTCGAAAAACCTCGACCGGTCGCGCGATGTTCTTGACCTGTTGCGCGCCGAGATCCTCGAAAGTGAAGCTCAGCTTGTCGAGGACTTGATCGCGCACGACCCGGCTTACGCAAATCCCGCCGGGTTCAGCCAACATTTCCAGTCGCGCCGCGACATTGACGCCATCACCGAAGATGTCATCGCCATCAATGATGATGTCACCGACATTGATGCCGATGCGAAAGTCCAGTCGCTTGTCCGCGGCAATGCCCTTGTTGCGCTTGGCCATGCCCCGCTGCACGTCAACGGCGCAGCGCACTGCCTCGACGACGCTCGAGAATTCCAGCAACAGACCGTCACCGGTCGTCTTGACGATGCGGCCGTCATGCTCCGCGATCCTGGGGTCGATGAGCTCCCGCCGGTGGGCTTTCAATGCCGCCAGCGTGCCACTGTCGTCCACCCCCATGAGGCGCGAGTACCCGGCCACATCGAGTGAGACGATTGCCGCAAGTCGCCGATGGTCCCGCGCCAAGCGTCTCTCCTCTGAGCGTTCGCCTTACCGCGATAGTGACCCCGCACCGAATGCGCAATGTACCACCGACTTTGCCCGCGAATGTCCGGAAAGGGTGTCGCCGCGGCGCCCGGGAGCCAACCGCAGCCGGCGTCTCACCGCCGTTTTCGATCAGTACCCGCGACGCTCCTGCAGCCGCAGGTCAGGCAGGGATGAACTTCACCGCCACGCCGTTTTCGCAGTAACGCAGGCCCGTCGGCTTCGGTCCGTCGCCGAACACATGGCCGTGGTGGCCGCCGCAGCGGGCACAGTGGTACTCCTGGCCGAAGATGGGGCTGCCTTCCTTGCTCAACTCCAGGTGGCCGGCGACATGGTCGTAGAAACTGGGCCAGCCGGTCCCGCTGTCGTACTTGGTGGCGGACGTGAACAGCACGAGGTCGCAGCCGGCGCAAGCGTAGTTGCCCTTTCGCGTTTCCTTGAGCAGCGGACTCGTGAAGCGCCACTCCGTCCCGGATTCGCGCAGGACATGAAACTGCTCGGGCGTGAGCAGCTTGCGCCATTCGGCTTCCGTCTTCACCACTTTGCCTACGGCGGTCGCCTGCGCGGAAATGCGCGTGGAAAGCGCGCCGGCGACGGCGGTCACACCAATTTGCACGAACTGGCGGCGTTTCATGGGTGCTCCTGGCGTCTGGATTGTGGGGCAAGCCATGGGTCGCGCGACGGCGCGCAACCTTACAGCGATCGATCGGCGACCCTCATTGCGGCGCGCACATGTTGACGTGATTGGGCCCGTAGCCACCATCCGCCACCCAACCGGCGGCGACCATGGTCGCGCGCACCGCAAGGCTGGTCATGTAACGATGATTCGTCGCTGGAAGCTGGTTCCACGTCCGGTAGACAGGGACCGTGTTGGCCGGGCAGGCGCCGGTCGCATCGGGCACGCCGATGTAGAAGACATTCGACGATTCCAGCTCGAAGTACGGCCAGGTGGCCTGGACGATCTGGCAGTCGCTCTGCAGCGCCGAGTAGAAATGCGAATCGCCCCACGCGGGCGGAATGTAGAAACGGCATACCGGACCGAAGCCGGGCGTGGCGGAGAGATACGCGTTGAACGTGTATCCCGTGCGCTGCCACCCTGAAAACAGGCCCGCATCGAGCGCGGCGATATCGCTTGCCGACGCGGTCATGAAGTAGTGATTGAACGCCTGGTGGTAGTACTCCACCACCGGCACCGCGGCCGGAACGCCCAGCGAAGCCTGCGCAGCCTTGACCGCCCCGTAGGCATTGAGAATGCCGTCACCGCAATTGTTCTGGGTCGCGCAGGTGCTTCCCACGGCGAACGGAGTCGCCGACTGCGACATCAGCGCCTTGATCTGCGCGGGCGACAGCCCGGGATTGACCGCAAGCATCAGCGAGGCCACCCCGGCGACCTCGGGCGTCGAAAAGCTGGTGCCGTCGGAGATCGCGTAGACGGGGTCCTTGGCGACGGTGGTGCCGGAATTCCAGGTCGAGATGATCGTGTCGGCAGAACCATGGCGATCCTTGTCGCCGCCGGGGGCCGCGATGTCCATGTACGTGCTGTAATTGCTGTAGCTTGCCCTCTCGCCTAAGTAGTCGGTTGCCGCAACCGTGGAAATACCGCTGCAGCTCGCGGGAACATAGCCGCTCGCGTTGCGGTTCTCGTTGCCCGCCGCAACCGCAATGAAGACGCCCGCGTCGAGGATCTGGTCGAGAAGGGCCTGCATCTGCCCGGTGCAGCTGCCTTCGCCGCCGACACTCAGGTTGATGACCTTCGCCGGGTACGGATTGGCGGGCGCGCCCGGCACCGGCAGCCCGGCCGCCCAGGTCATCGCGTTCAGGATGTCCGAGAAGTCTCCGCCGCAGCGACCCAGCGCACGCACGGGAACGATTCGCGCGTTCCAGTCGAGGCCGGCCATGCCGGTGCCATTGCTGGTGTCGGCGGCGAGGATTCCCGCCACCAACGTGCCGTGCCAGTCGCTGTCCGTGGCCTTTTCTCCCGCGCCGCACTCGTTGGTAGTGGTCCAGTCGCCCGGATCGGTGGGGTCGGGATCGCGACCGTCACCGTCGTTGGACGTGGCGGTGTCGGAGACGAAGTCGTAGCCCGGGAGCATGCGGCCAGCCAGGTCCGGATGCGCAACGATGCCCGTGTCGACCACGGCGATCACCATGTTGGGCGAGCCGGTGGTGATGTTCCAGGCGTGCGTGGCATCGATGCCCGCCAACCCGGTGCTGGCGGCATCCTGCAGGTTCCATTGATCGCCCTGGCTGTAGTACGGGTCGTTGGGCTTGAGCATCGTTCGCATGCGATAGTCGGGCACGGCCACGCGCGCGACGCCCGAGCTGACCAGGCGGTCCGCCGCCGCTTCCGCGGTGGCCGCATCGACGGCAGCCGGAAATTCCACGAGCCACGAGCCGCCGGCGGCTGCCTTCGATACGCGAAGCGGCATCGCCGCGGCATCGGTCAACATCGCGTCGCGGTCTCCACGGGGTTTCTCGTTGCGTCGCGATGCCTGCACCGATTGCGCATCGGCGAAAGTCACGATCAAGCGGCGAATGTTCGCCGCGCCGGCCCGCGCGGCGACCGCCGGCCTGGGCGCGGCTGACGCTTCCGTGCCGCGCGGGATCTCCGCCCACACGACGTCGCCGCGCAACCGCAACGCATTGACGAGCCGATTGGCCACGTCGCGACTGACAGGGTGGACGAGTTCGAGGACCTGGTTGCCGGCGGGCGTTACGCTTGCGCCCGTCAACGGGTAGCCGAGGAAATCCTGCAGCGCCGAGAGCGCCGCTGCGGAAAGCGACTGGCCGTCGGCGCGCTGCGCGTCCGGACGAAGGCGCAGCACGAGGCGGGACACCACCGAGGCGCCCGCGTCGGCGGCAATGGCGACCGGATCGGCGTTCGACGGCATGTCGGCGGCGCCGGCCACCTGCGCCAGTGTCGCTGCCAGGACGATGGCCGCCCCGCGGACGGTGCGATTTGCAATGATTTGTTTCAAACTGGCCGGCATCGGGATTTTGGACGGGTCCGGGCAATGGCGCCGCCCCGTCGGGTCGCGGGATTGGACAGGCCGGGCCGTGCCGAGTTCAGGCGGCCCAATCGAGGATGACCTTGCCGCTGTGGCCGGAGAGCATCGCGGCGAACCCGGCCTCGTACTGGTCGACCGCGAAGTGGTGGGTGATGATCGGCGACAGGTCGAGTCCGCTTTGCAGCATCGCGGCCATCTTGTACCAGGTCTCGAACATTTCGCGGCCGTAGATGCCCTTGATCTCGAGCCCCTTGAATATGACCTGGTTCCAGTCGATCGCCATGTTGGCCGGCGGGATGCCGAGCAGCGCGATCTTGCCGCCGTGATTCATGTGCAGCAGCATGTCCGAGAACGCCTGCGGCACGCCCGACATCTCCATGCCGACGTCGAAGCCTTCGGCCATGTGCAGTTCGTCCATCACGTTGCGCAGGTTCTCGCGCCCGACATTGACGGCGCGCGTCGCGCCCATCTTCATCGCGAGGTCGAGGCGGTAATCGTTGACGTCGGTGACGACCACATGGCGCGCGCCGACGTGTCGCGCGATCGCCGCGGCCATGATGCCGATCGGCCCGGCACCGGTGATCAGCACGTCCTCGCCGACCAGGTTGAACGACAGCGCGGTGTGCGTCGCGTTGCCGAACGGGTCGAAGATCGACGCGAGGTCGTCCGAAATGTCGTCCGGGATCTTGAACGCATTGAATGCCGGGATGACCAGGAACTCGGCGAACGCGCCCTCGCGGTTGACGCCGACGCCGACCGTGTTGCGGCACAGGTGGCGGCGTCCGGCGCGGCAGTTCCGGCAGAAGCCGCAGGTGATGTGGCCTTCGCCCGACACGCGGTCGCCCACCGCGAAGCCGCGGACCTCCTGCCCGATGTCGACGATCTCGCCGACGTACTCGTGGCCGACGTGCATCGGCACGGGAATCGTCTTCTGCGCCCAGTCGTCCCACTTCCAGATGTGGATGTCCGTGCCGCAGATCGCGGTCTTGCGGATCCGGATCAGGATGTCGTTGTGCCCGACCTCGGGCTTCCTGACCCGGGTGAGCGTCAGACCCGGCGCGCGTTCGAGTTTTGCGAGTGCCTTCATCATCCTGTGTGCCCGCCCGTTGCCATCGTACCCTGGCCGATCGCCTGCAGCCGGCGGCCGACCTTTGCGAATGCCGCCACCGCCCGGTCGATCTGCTCCGGGGTGTGCGCCGCGCTCATCTGCGTTCGGATGCGCGCCTTGCCGCGCGGCACCACCGGATAGGAAAACCCGATCACGTAGATGCCTTCCTCGAGCAGCGCGTCGGCCATGCGCGTCGCCAGTTCCGCATCGCCCAGCATCACCGGGATGATCGGATGCGCTCCCGGCACCAGCGCGAAACCCAGCGCCGACATCCCGTTGCGGAACCGTTCGCCATTGGCGCGCACTTTCGTTCGCAGCTGCGCGCCCTCGTCGCTGCGCAGCAGCGCAAGGACTTCCAGCGATGCGGCCGCGATGCACGGCGCCAGCGTGTTCGAAAAGAGATAAGGGCGGGAACGCTGGCGCAGCAGTTCGACGATTTCGCGCCGACCCGCAGTATAGCCGCCCGACGCGCCACCGAGGGCCTTGCCCAGCGTGCCGGTGATGACGTCGACGCGTCCTTCGACGCCGCAGAATTCCGGCGTGCCGCGGCCGCCGGCGCCGACGAAGCCCACCGCGTGCGAATCGTCGACCATGACCAGGGCCTTGTGGCGGTCGGCGAGGTCGCATATCGAGCGCAGGTCCGCGATGATGCCATCCATCGAGAACACGCCGTCGGTGGCGATCATCTTGTACCTCGCGCCCGCCGCATCCGCCTCGGCCAGCCGGGCGGCCAGATCCGCCATGTCGTTGTTGCGGTAGCGGAAGCGCCTGGCCTTGCACAGGCGAATGCCGTCGACGATGCTGGCGTGGTTCAGTTCGTCGCTGATGATCGCGTCCTCTTCGCCGAGCAGCGTCTCGAACAGGCCGCCGTTGGCGTCGAAGCAGCTGCCGTACAGGATGCTGTCGTCGGTGCCGAGAAACGCGGCGATCGCCGCCTCCAGCTGCTTGTGCACGCTCTGCGTGCCGCAGATAAAGCGCACCGACGCCATGCCGTAGCCCCAGTGGTCGAGGCCATCCTTGGCGGCGCGCACCAGGCGCGGATCGTCGGCCAGCCCCAGGTAGTTGTTCGCGCAGAAGTTGAGGACTTCGCGCCCGCCCGCGATGCCGATGCGCGGCGATTGCGGGCTTTCGATCACGCGCTCGGACTTGTAGAAGCCATCCGCGCGAATGCGGTCGAGCGTCGCTCGAATGTGCGAGTAGTAGTCGTCGGACATGATCGGTTTTCCTGGCCGCCTGTCGGGCGCGGAGGTTCGGACGATATTTTACTCAGGTACCGGACCCGTCGAACGGAAGGCCGTCCACCGATACTCGACGTCCGGTTCGCTCTCCGGCGGGGGACTGGTGCCGAACGCGACGGCGGCGAATCCATGCTTTTCGTAAAACGCGCGTGCCGGCATGTTGCGCCGGAACGTGTACAGGCGCAATTCCGCACCGGACAACTCGCGCGCGCGCTGCAGCAGCGCCGTGCCGACGCCCTGCCGCTGATGTCCCGGAAAGACCGCGAAGTGGCGGATCCAGGGCGCCTGCAGCGCCAGCATGCCGACAAGTACGCCGTCCCGTGCGGAGACCAGGACTTCGCAGGTGGCCAGCACGTGACTGCGGAAGAATCGTCGAGCGTCGGCGAGCGTGTGCCTCTGCTGCTCGTCGTTGTACGGGTAGCTGACCCGGTTCGTTTCGTGCCAGCGCACGGTCAGTGTCTCGAAGTCCTCTTCCCCATACTCGCGCAGCGAGAAGGGGCGCGGCGTCTCCGAGGTCAATGGACTACCTGAACGGCGCAAGCCGGCCCTGCAACGCGGGCGGCAGGAATCCCAGCACCCACGCGCGAGTCGGATGCCAGAAGGCGGACAGCAGGAGCAACGCCGCGCCGATGGCGAGCGCGGTGATGGCAAAGCCCAGGCTCACCACGCCGAACTGCTTGAGCAGCGCGCTGAACGCAAACAGCACGTAGGTCAGCGCCGAGACCATCAGTGCCCGGCGGTCGGCCGCGAGGGACACCAGCGCAATGGCGACATAGAGCGCGACCACCGCGACGGCCTGTCCCGCGTCGGCATGCCCGGTGGTCACGCCCAGCGCCGTGAAGATGGGGTGGACGAGCAACGGCGCGGCGAGCAGGTGCAGCCAGAACGCGACGTCCGAGCGGCGCGTCTGGCGCAGCGTGTCGGATGCGTCCCAGCGCATGGCAATGCCGAAGACGACGATCCCGGAAATGAACGCGATGACGTTCATCCAGTTCTTGGCATCGGGCAGGAGCTGGAGGAGCAGCGCGAACAGGCAGCCCACGACCGCCGCCGCGCCGGCGGCAACGGTGATCGGCACGCGAAAGCGCCACCAGTGCAGCCATGCGGCCGCGGCACCCACGGCGCTGCCGACGGCAAATCCTCCGGGAGACTGGGTCGGCAGCATGAAAAAGACCGTGGCCACCACACCACCGACGAACGTGAGCAGCAGCACGATCGAAGGCAGCGCCATGCGGCGCTTGCGGGTGAAGAATTCGGCCAGCAGCCAGGAGGCGACGGCGACGCCCAGCGCGCCGACCCCAGGGGCAAAGGACGCGCCGATCCCGGCGAGCGCCAGCAGGAGCAGCACGCAGGCGATCACGACGAAGATATCGTTGAATCCGCTGATCAGTCGAAAGTGTTCCTCGTCGACCGCGGGCGCCAGGCGGAGCTGCCCGACGTGGGCGCGGAAAGCGGCCGCCGCCTCCTCGCTGAGCACGCCCGCCGCCACGGCAGACGCAAGGTCTTCTTCGCTGTACATGGTTGGTTGACCCCTCCGGGTGGATTGCGGCAATCCCGCCGCGCGCCGGTTGCCCGGCTATTCTACGTCGGACTATCGGGGAGAAGCAGGATCATGAGCGAACCGCATTCGCGTCGCCATCCGTGAATCCGAAAGCGCGTCGGCACGCATCGAACCGGCTGCAATCCCCGCCAATGAATGGAGCCCGATATGAATGCTGCCCGCCATCCGTTTCCCGTCTGCCACGCAGGCGTCCTGATCCTGTCCGTGCTGGTCGCCTTGGTGCCGGTCCCCGCCGGCGCCGGAAATTGGGCGGGCGAACGGATCACCGGGTCCGGGGTCGAGAAGACCGAGACGCGCAATGCGACGGGCTTTCACGGCATCGCGCTGGGTGTGGACGCGCAACTGGAACTTCGACAGGGCGACGGTGAGGGAGTGTCGATCACCGGCGACGACAACATCGTTCCATTGATCGAAACCGCGGTCGAGAACGGCGTGCTGAAGATCCGCTGGGCTGGCAAGAACAACCATTCCATCCACTACAGGAAACTGCGGATCGAGGTCAGCGCCAGGAACATCGACCGACTTTCTCTCGCCGGGTCCGGAGACATGCACGCGGCCAGGCTCAGGGCCGGCGAATTGCAGGCCACCATCGGAGGCTCCGGCAATATCACGATCGACGACCTGGACGCCTCGTCCCTCAAGATCAGCCTTTCCGGAAGCGGGGACTTTACCGTCGCGGGAAAAGTGGATTCGCTCGACGTCGCCCTTTCCGGTTCCGGGGACGTGGCGGCAGGCAGGCTCGAGGCGCGTACCGCGAGAGTTGCGTTGCAGGGTTCCGGCGACGTCGCCCTGTGGGCCAGGGAAAGCCTGAACGCCGCCGTGAGCGGATCCGGGGACGTCACCTACTCGGGCAAGCCGACGATTGCCGGCGCGGTGGCGGGCTCGGGCAGCGTCCGGCCCGCGCGCAGCGGTTCGTGACGGAACCCTGGGCGCGGGAAGAAGGCGCCGCCGTCGGGCGCCTCCGCTACCGCCCCTTGTAGACGTGGTTGGGCAGCCACAGCGCAATCTCCGGGAAGAAGCACAGCAGCACGATGCCCAGCACCATGAGGCCGATGAACGGCAGCGTGCCCCAAACGATGTTGCGCAGCTTCAAGTCCGGCGCGATGCCCTGGATCACGAACAGGTTGAGCCCGACCGGCGGATGGATGAGTCCCATTTCCATCAGGATCGTCATGATGATCCCGAACCAGACCAGGTCGATTCCCAGCGCCTTCAGCGACGGAAGGATGATCGGCGTCACCATCAGGATGATCGCGACCGGGGGCAGGAAGAATCCGAGCACCACCAGGAACAGGTTGATCCCGACGAAGAACTCCCACTTGCCCAGGTTCAGCCCGACCAGCCATTGGGCCGCGGCCTGCGTGATGCCGAGATAGCTCATCACGTACGTGAACAGGAACGACGTGGCGATGATCATCATGATCATGGTGCTTTCGCGCACGGTGCCCGACAGGATCGCCGCCAGATCGGCCTTGCGGTAGCAGCCATAGAGCACGATCACCAGCAGGAGCGAGCCCGCCGCGCCGATGCCGGCGACCTCCGAGGGGGTCGCCCAGCCGTCGTACATCGCGACCATGATGACGCCGATCAGCAGCAGGAAGGGCAGGAACCGGGGAAGCGACTCCAGCCGATCCTTCCATGTGAAATGCTCGTCCTCGAGGATCGCCGCTGACGTTCCGCTGGCCCGGACGGCCTTCAGCGCCGCCGCGCGCTCCAGCCGGTACTTGAACACCACCCAGGCCGCGAACAGCAGCGTGAGCATGATCCCGGGGCCGAAGCCCGCCATGAAGAGCCTGCCGATCGACTGTTCCGACGCGAGGCCGTAGAGGATCAGCGTGAGCGACGGGGGAATCAGGATGCCGAGCGTGCCCCCCGCGGCGATCAGGCCAGCGGCGAGTCCCTCCGAATAGCCGCGTTTCAGCAGCTGTGGAATGCCCGACGAACCGATGGCCGAGCAGGTCGCAGGACTCGATCCGCACATGGCCGCGAAGACGGCACACGCGAATACGTTGGCGAGGCCCAGTCCGCCCGGCACCTTGTGCAGCCACGCGTTGAGCGACCCGTAGACGTCCGACCCGGCCCGTGTCTTGCCGATCGCGGCTCCCATCAGCACGAACAGCGGAATGGTCAACAGCGTGAAATTGTCGAGCTCGGCATACAGCGTCTCCGCGACCGACCAGAGATTGGCGGTGGGCATGAACACGGCCATGAACCCGAGCGCAGAGAGGCCCAGCGCAAACGCGATGGGCATGCCGGAAAAGAGCAGGGCGAGCGTGACGAAGCCGTAGAGAACGCCGATCTGCCCGGTGCCCATCATTCGGTCCACTGCGCGCTTTGCGCGGTCAGCTGAGCCTCGAGCTCTGCCGCGTGGCTGCGCCGGCTTTCCACGATCTGGATCAGCTGCTGCAGCGCAAGCGAGGTCATGCCGATGGCCATGAACAGGTAAGGAATCCACAGTTTGGGCGCCCACGAGCTGTTGCTCGCCCGGCCGTCACCCCACGCCTCGAGGAAGAAATGCCAGGAATTGGCGGCGACGAATGCGCAGAAGAGCAGTGAAAGCACGTCCCCGACCAGGTATCGCACCCGGTTCATCCGTTTCGACAGCAGGTGCTCGAGCACCTCGATCGTCACGTGCCCGCGCTTCAGCTGCGTATAGGCGGCGCTCATGAACGTGGCGATGATCAGCAGGATCACGCACGATTCGATTTCCCAGTCGGTGGGCCACTTGAAGACGTAGCGGACCGCCACTTCGTACACGATCACGAGGCTGCAGACCACGATGACGACCCCGGACAGGTAACCGGTCACGGTGTTGAACCACTCGACCCCGCGCACGAAGCGCCACCACGCACCCGGGTGGGGCGCAGGCGCCGCCATCATTTCACCGACAGCGCCATGTCGAGCAGTTGCTGGCCATTCTTGACGTTGGCAGCGAAGTCCTTGTACGCCGTGTCCTTGGCCACCGCCTGCCATTTCAGGAACGCGGCCTCATCCATGTCGACGACCTTGGCCCCGGCCTTGGTAAACACGTTGGCCAGTTCCTTGTCATCGGCCTGGGCCGACTCCTTGGCGAACGGCTCGAGCGACGCGCCGACCTCGGCCAGGATCTTCTGCTGCTCGGGCGTGAGCTTGGACCAGGTGTCCTTGGAAATCACCAGAGGCTCGAACATGAACCATATGGCCTTGTTGCGCGCGGTCGTCACCGCCTTGGAGTTCTCCGCCAGCCGGAAACTGATGAGCGACGTGCTGGACGTCAGCGCCGCGTCGAGGACGCCGCTGTTCATGGCATTGTAGATTTCATTCGACGGCACGTTGGTCACCGCGCCGCCTGCGCCCTTGATCATCAGGTCCATTTCCTTGCTTCCGCCACGGACCTTCATTCCCTTGGCGTCGTCGGGCGAGACGATCGGCGCGGTCTTGCTGGCGATTCCGCCGGCCTGCCAGACCCAGGTCAGGATCTTGATTCCCTTTTCGTCGAGGATCTTCTCGAATTCCTTTCCTATTGGCGCGGACTTCCAGCGCAGGCCCTGGTCGTAGCTCGTGACCAATGCCGGCATGAGTCCCAGGTTCATTTCGGGGACTTCGCCGCCACCGTAGGCGAGCGGCAGCACCGACATGTCCAGCGTGCCTTTGCGGAGTGCGCCGAACTGGCTGAACGTCTTGACCAGCGACCCGTTCGGATAGACCTCGACTTTGACCTGACCGTTGGTCCGCTTCTCGACTTCGGCGGCAAATTTCTTCGCCAGCCGATCGCGGAAGTCGCCATCCTCACCGGTCGACACCGGGAACTGGTGGGAAAGCTTGAGGACCTTGGGGGACTGGGCGTTGCCCGCGGCTGCGATTCCAAGCGAACATGCGGCAATCAAGGCGCCCGCGAGCATGCGGCGAAGTGTGAAATTCATGAAACTCCTCCTGGTGGTTGTCCTTCCCGCCGCCGCGCCGCCACTTGTGCCAGGGCTGGCGCGTCATCGGCCGGATGATTCGGTCCTGAACCATTTCGACTCTTTCAGCCGAGTCCATGTGCCGGCATTTCGGTTCGGGCGTCTCCGGCGCTATCTTACCCTCGACCGTCCCGGCCGAGGTCGCCCGATGGGCACGCAGGCCCCGTTCGGCAGGCTGGAGCCCGTTCGGTCCGCGGCACGGCCGTGGGGTTAGAGTCCGGTGTCGCCTGCCCAACAGGCTCGCAGTCCATGGCAAGTCGTCCTGCAGCCCGATTGATGTTTGTTTGCGCGCTCGCCGCAAGCGGCGCGGACACGAGCCTTGCCGACAGTTCCACGCCACGGCTCGCGTCCTATTACGACCGGCACCTCGCCATCTGCGGCGGCGATGCGCTCGAGTGGGGTGGTAACTCGAAGCCGGCGATCGTCATGCGCGATGTCGTCCAAGTCGGGGTCGGAAGGAGCGCCGGTTATGCGCTGGGCAGGGATGGCCGCCTTCACACGTGGGGCGACGGTTTGCGGAAGGTCGAAACGATCCTCGACGGTGTGCGGTATTTCGCCGCCGGTGAGTCCGGAGTGCTTGTGATCAAGGTCGATGGGAGCCTATGGAGCGCCCCGGGGTCCGGCGGCGGGCCGCTTGCGTTCACACGGATTGCCGCAAGCGCCAAGGCAGCTTCCGTCGGCGACGGCACGAACTATTTCGTCACCTCCGAGGGCGAACTGTTCGCCTACGGGAATGCGCACCGCGGACAATACGGCGACGGCCGGCTAGAAGGCACCGCTGGCCCGGTGCGCGTGGCCGCGCACGTGCGAGACGTCAAGAGTCACACCGGTCACGCGCTGCTGCTCGGCGATGGGGGCGAAGTGCGCGGCACCGGAGGGAACATCTACGGACCCCTGGGACGACATGGACTCGGGGACCGCGCAATGCGCTGGGGGACCATCTTCGACGCCGCGACCGGCATCGCCACGGGGGCGAGTCACTCGTTGGCCATACGTGCCGACAAGTCGCTTTGGATATGGGGCCGCAATGAAGGTCCGGACGCAAGAAGGGTGATGGACGATGTGGTTGGCGCGGCCGCCGGAACGGACAGCAGCATCGCGCTGACCGGGGACGGATCGGTGTGGCAATGGCGGACAGGCGTGTCGCCCGCGAAGATTTTCGAGTGCGCACCCTAGGTGTGAAGCTTCAAGGCGTTGTTTCCGCAATGCATGAATTGTCCTCATCCGTCGTCCTCGCGAACGCGGGAACGACGGTGGCTTGGATGCCGTTCGCGGGAACGACGGTGGCTTGGATG
>DAOMGB010000080.1:0-14342 GCA_035430095.1 Casimicrobiaceae bacterium
CCTTGCAGCCTCGACCCGCGCAGCCTCGACCCGCGCAGCCTCGACCCTTGCAGCCTCGACCCTTGCAGCCTCGATCCGCGCAGCCTCGATCCGCGCAGCCTCGACCCTTTCGGCTTCCGCCCGGGCGGCCTCCTGACGTTCCGCCTCCGTTTCGATTCGCACGCGCGGTGCATCCCCGCCATCCGGAAGCGACGGCGTTCCCTCCACCGAGGTCGACGCGCTTGGCACTGCGACGATGGCCGGCGTTGGCATCGTTGGCGTGGTGGGCACGACCCAGGTGGACTCGTCCGGCCGCGCCAGTGGAGTCACTGCCGGTGCCGGAATCGACAGCGAAGCGACGTCACCGGGGCGATCACCGTGCAATGGAGTGGGCTGAGCGGCCGCACCGGTGGCGCCGACTCGCTTTTGAACATGCCCGGCCGACGGATTGGTTACCGGCGCGATCGCGTCGGGCGTCGGCGTTGAGCCCGGCGCGCGGACCACGAATGACTTCGGCGTCGGCCAGGCGGCATCAGCCTTGGATTCGGATTCATTGCGCGAAGGCTCCGCAAACGACGTGACCACAGTCTCCCCGGATGCGACCTGCGGTCGACCGAGTTCGACTTGCAGGTCGGGGGCCTCGATCCGTCGATCCTGCCAGGGGAAGCCGAAGCCTGGAATCCAGTGTCCCTGGCCATGGAAGGTCAGGGTCAGCAGCAACGCATGGATCGCCAACGAGAGCAGCAACGCCTGCGCGAGATTCCTGCGTTCCGCGACCGTGCGCGGGCGCAACCACGGGACACTTCTCCCCGCCTGCGTTGACTCCGCCAGCTTTCGGTCGATGTGCCGGTTGGTTGCGTTCACCACGCAACTTTACGGTGAACGCGGGACTTCTTGCCCCAATGTACGACAAGAACGGAATCGAATGGTAAGCCTGCAAACGGCCCGGCGGTCAGGTCTGGGTGTTAAACCATTGATTTTGCTGGCTCGCCGCTAACCGGCGTCCGGCTGCACGTCGGGCGCCGCCGCCGCGAACGCAGGCAATGCGAGCGCCGCCGCGCGAATGCGTTGAAGCGTCGGATAGGCGTCGAGCGGACAATTCATCCGTTCGGCGTTGCCCATTTGCGGGATGAGGCAGACGTCGGCCAGCGTCGGCGTATCGCCGAAACAGAAACGACCCACGCGGCGGTCGCGTGCGAGCCGACCTTCGAGAGACGCGAACCCCACCGCAATCCAGTGTGCATACCAGCGGTTGCGGCCCGCATCGTCGATGTTGAACTCGTCCTTCAGGTAGCTGAGGACGCGAAGGTTGTCGAGAGGGTGAATGTCCGATGCGATCGCCAGTGCAATCGCGCGGACGAATGCGCGGTCGGCAGGCGCAGGCGGCAGCAGCGGCGGATTCGACTGGATTTCGTCGAGGTACTCGATGATTGCCAGCGATTGCGTGAGGACCTCGCCATTGTGCTCCAGGACCGGCACCAGACCCTCCGGATTGAGGGCGCGAAACGACGGCGCGGACTGCTCGCCTTTGCGCAGGTGCACGTAAGCCTGCTCGGCCTCGATTCCCTTGAGGTTGAGCGCGATGCGCAGCCGCCAGGACGCGCCCGAGCGAAAGTAGCCGTGCGCGCGCAGCATAAAGTCCGCCGCGTCAGGATTTGCGCGCCACTGGACCGACGCCGATCGGCGCTGGAGCGAGGGTGACGATGCGCGTGAACAGCTCCCTGTACTTGCCCGCCGGTCCTTCCCACGGATTGTCATTGGCCAGGAAGGCGGCGTCGATCACGCTCCAGTCTTCCGGCGTCAACACATCGATCGCGCGCGGGAGGATCTTGCTCTCCTCCTTCGACACGTGCTGCCACTGGAAGTCGAAGTAGTGGTTCACCGCCGCGCGATACGCGGGGAGGCCCGGCATGCCGGCGACCTTGAACGCCTCCAGCGCCTT
Organism: Casimicrobiaceae bacterium; assembly: GCA_035430095.1. GTDB lineage: Bacteria > Pseudomonadota > Gammaproteobacteria > Burkholderiales > Casimicrobiaceae > VBCG01. The sequence goes on from DAOMGB010000080.1 coordinate 1,922, forward strand.
CGACAGCGCTCGCCACTCGTCGTCGACGCGACGATGCTCGGCTTCCAGCTCGTCGATCACCGCCGCCAGTTCCGGGCTGCGCTTGCGAATCGCGGGGAACAGATAGAGATCTTCCTTTGGATGATGCACCTTGTCGGGAACTTCGGTGAGGTACTGGTTCATGTCGGCAAGCAGCGCGTAGTTGGCGTCGTACTTTCCGTCGGCCATTCCGTCGACGAACGCCTTTTGCGCCAGCAGCACGGCCGCAAGAGCACGATGCTCGCTGCGGATGACTTCGATCGCCTGCTTCATGGGGGCCCCTGGTGAAATGAGTTCGCGCCTAAGCGCTCACGCCGATCAGGCGGTCGAGCAGCGCATGGTCGTCCGACAGCGTCTCGCTCGCGCCCTGCCACGCGACCCGGCCGCGCTCGAGCACCACGGCCTGCCGCGTGATCGGCAGGATCTGGTGCGCGTGCTGCTCGACCAGGATCACTGCCATCGTGCCCGCGGAAACCATCGACGAGATGACGCCTAGCAATTCCTGCGCAATCAGCGGCGCCAGGCCTTCGAGCGGTTCGTCGAGCAGCAGCAGCCGGGGATTGAGCATCAGCGCGCGTCCCATCGCGAGCATCTGCTGCTCGCCCCCGGACAACTGGTTGCCCATATTGGTCCGGCGCTCCTTGAGGCGGGGAAACGCCTCGTAGACGCGGTCGAGGTTCCACTCTCCCGGGCGTGCGACGACCGTCAGGTTCTCCTCGACGGAAAGCGAGGGGAAGATGTCGCGTTCCTGCGGCACCCAGCCCAATCCTCCCCGGGCGCGGCGATAGCCGGGAACCTTGCCGATGTCCTCGCCGGCGAAGTGGATCGATCCGCGGCTCTGGCGCGCCGCGCCGACCAGCGTCGCGAGCAGCGTGGACTTGCCCATTCCATTGCGGCCGAGAAGGGCGAGGCTTCCGCCCTCCTCCAGCGAGAGGCTCACATCCTCCAGGACGATCGCGTCGCCGTATCCGCTCCAGACGTTCTCCATCCGCAGGAGTTCACCCATGGCCGGCCTCGCCCAGATAGAGTTGCCGGACCCGAGGATCCTTCTTGATCTGTTCCGGAGAGTCCTCGGTCAACAGCGCGCCGCTGACGAGGACGGCGATACGGTCCGCGAAGCGGAACACCAGATCCATGTCGTGCTCGATCAGCACGATCGTGACCTCGCGCGGCAGCTTGGCGATGGTCTCGAAGAGCTCGCGGCTTTCTCGCGTCGGCACGCCGGCGGCGGGCTCGTCGAGCAGCAGCACGCGCGGCCTGGCCGCGAGCGCCAGCGCGATCTCGATCAGCCGCTGCTTGCCGTACGCCAGGTTGCGGGTGCGCTCGTTGGCGACGTCGGACAACCGCAGCCTCGCGATCAACTCCGCCGACTCTTCGACCGCGGCGGTGTGATCGCCGGCTGCCTTCCACCACGCCGCTCCTTCGTTGCGCCGCTCGCAGACCGCGAGCATCACGGTCTCGAGCACCGTCATGTCGGCGAACAGGCGATTGATCTGGAACGTCCGCGCCAGCCCGCGCTTGACGCGGTCGTATTGGGCAAGCGACGTCACGTCCTCACCGCCCAGAACGACCCGTCCCGCCGTGGGCTCGAGAAATCCGGTCAGGAGATTGATCAGCGTGGTCTTGCCGGCGCCGTTCGGGCCGATCAGCGCGTGCCGGCTTCCGGCTGCAACGTTGAGCGTGACGTCGTCGGTGGCGACGAAGCCTCCGAACCGCTTGACCAGGTTCTGCGTCTGCAGCGCGTAGGTCATGGCGCTCGTCCCTTCCGCGTAGCGAAACGCGCCACCGCGTTGCGCAGCAAACCCATGATGCCTTCCCGCCCGAACAGCACGATCAGCACCAGAATGAGCCCGAGCCAGAACTGCCAGTACTGCGGATTGATGTCGGAGAGAAAGTTTTTCGCGACCATGAAGACGATCGTGCCGAGCAACGCGCCATAGAGGCTGCCCGTGCCGCCCAGGACCAGGATCAGCATCAATTCGGCGGAGCGCGGAAAGCTGAACACGTCGATCGAGACGAACTGTGTGGTCTGCGCGAGCAGCGCGCCGGCAACACCGGCGTACGCCGCGCCGATGGTGTACACCGCGATCAGGCGGCGGTTCACCGGCGTTCCGAGCGCAGGCATGCGAAAGGCATTCTGGCGTATGCCGGTGAGGCTCATGCCGAACGGCGAATGCACCAGGCGACGCGCCACAAAGAACAGCACGAACAGAACGACGAGCGCGTAGACATAGGCGGTGTTGCCGTAGATGTCGAAGGAAAACAGCCCGAGGACCGGTTTCATCTCCACGCCCTGGAGACCGTCCACCCCGCCGGTGTACTCGGTCAGCTTGTTCGCCGCTTCGAAGAACATCAGCGACACGCCCATCGTCACCATCAACCGCGTGAGATCCGATCCGCGCAGGACCAGAAAGCTCGTGACATAGCCTGCAACGGCCGACAGCGCGCACGCGACCCCGAGGCCCATCAGCGGATCGCCGTAGCCGTGCTTCGCCAGCAAGCCCGCGGCGTACGCGCCGACCCCGAAGAACGCGGCGTGACCGAGAGAGATGATCCCCGCGTATCCGAGGATGAGATCAAGAGAGAGAGCGAACAGCGCGGTGATCGCGATCTGCGAAAGCAGCTGGCGGCTGTCGGGAAAGACGAAAAAGGCGGCGATGGGCAGGATCCAGAAAGCGATCTCGGCCGGCTTCAACCGGGCCGCGCCCCGCAGCGGCGAGACATCCGGAAGGCGGGTCGACTCGCCCGATGCGGCGTTGGTCGCGGCGCTCACTTGACGGCCCCCCGCCCGAACAGGCCCTGCGGCCTGACGATCAGCGTGACGACCATCACCGCGTAGATGACGAACGCGCCGATCTGCGGAAAGTAGTATTTGCCGAGCACGTCGGCGACGCCGATCAGAAGTGACGCGTAGAGCGATCCCGTGATGTTGCCGCTGCCGCCGACCGCGACGACGATCAGGAAGTAGACGATGTACTTGACCGGAAACTCAGGGTCCATCCCGAGCGCCTCCACCCCCAGCGCCCCACCCAGTCCCGCGAGCGCGGAACCCAGGGCGAAGGCGAGGCTGAACACGCGGTCGACGTTGATGCCGAGCCCGCGCGCCGTGCGCGGCCGGTCGACCGACGCCCGTAGCTCGGCGCCGAAGCGCGTCCGCGTCAGCATCCACTGCAGGCCGATGGCGACGATGACGCCGACAACGATGAGGAACAGCCGGTACACGCCGATGTCGAGGCCCGGCAGGTTGAACTGCCCTCGCAGGTAGTCCGGAAGCTGAAGCGGCTGCTGCTGCGCGCCGAACAGGAAGTGCGCGATCGATATCGACATGAAGACGAGGCCGATCGAGAACAGCACCTGGTCGAGGTGCGACGCGCCGTAAAGGCGGCGGTAGAGCGTTCGTTCCAGCACCACGCCGACCGCCGCCGAGACGGCGACCACGACGGGAAGCGTGGCGAGGAACGGCACGCCGAGCCGGTTGAGCAGCGCGACGCAAACGTAGCCGCCGAGCATCGCGAACGCGCCGTGGGCGAGATTGACGAAATTCATCAGTCCCAGCGTGACCGAAAGGCCGACGCTGATCAGGAACAGCAGGAACCCGGACGCAATTCCATCGAAGATGATCGTCATGGAAACCTCGCATTGAAAGCAGGCTTGCGCGGCCGCAACGCGGCCGCGCAGGGCTCATTTACGGCTTACCCGGATCCTTGACGTCGGCAATCGAGTCGAACTCGACGTTCTGGAGCTTGCCGCCGACCTTCTCGACCTTGCGGATGTACACCGTTTGCACGATGTCGCGGGTTGCCGGGTCGATCGTGATCTTGCCCCGCGGGCTCACCCAGCTCATGCCCTTCGCGGCCTCGATGAACTTGTCGGCATCGGCATTGCCGCCGGTCTTATTCAGCGCTGCGGCGATCAGCGCCATGCCGTCGTAGCCCGCGACCGCCATGAAGTTGGGGCGGTCCTTCGGGTAGGCCTTGGTGTAGGCCGCCGTGAACGCCTTGTTCTCCGGCGAATTGTGCGCCTCGGAATAGTGAAACGAGTTGATGACACCGAGCACCGGGTCGCCGGTCGCGTCGATGACGTCCTCGTCCGTCAGGTCGCCGGTCGCGATGACCTTGATTCCCGCCTGTCCGAGCCCGCGTTCGGCGAAGCCCTTCATGAACGCAATCGACTCCGCGCCCGGCGGAATGAAAAGGAAGACGGCATCGGGCTTCGTATCCTTGATCTTCTGCAGGTACGGCGCAAAGTCGGGGTTCTTCACCGGCACGCGCACCTCGCCGACAATCTGTCCGCCCGCCTCGGTGAACGTCTTCTTGAATTGTGCCTCGGAGTCGTGGCCGGGTCCGTAGTCGGCGACCAGCGTATAGACCTTCTTGATGCCGTTCTTCGCCGCCCACGTGGCGATCGGCGCGGTGTCCTGTGGCAGCGTGTGCGAGACTCGGACGACGTACGGCGACTTGGTCGTGATGATCGACGTCGCGGCGTTCATGATCACCATCGGCTTCTTCGCCTCGGCAGAAACGGGCGCGACAGCGAGGCCGGACGGCGTCAGGGCGAAGCCGGCGAGGATGTCGACCTTGTCCTTGACGACGAGCTCCTGCGCGAGCCGCTTGCTGACGTCTCCCGACGTGCCGGGACTGTCATCCTTCAGGATCAACTCGACCTTGCGTCCCGCGATCGTGTCGCCGTTCTGGGACAGATAGAGCTTCACGCCGTGTTCGATCTGCTTGCCGTACGCGGCGAACGGGCCCGACATCGGCAGCACCAGGCCGATCTTGAGGGGATCGGCCGCCTGCGCCGGCAGAGCCGCCGCCGATGCCAGCGCCACGATCGCGAGAGCTTGCTTGAATTTCATGGACTCCTCCTGTTGTCTGGTTGTGGTTGAATGCGCAGCGGCGAAAGTGCGTTTCTCGCCGCCTAGGACAATTCGGCCGGGCCGACGGTGAGGCTGATGCTCCCCACACCTTCGACGCGGCCTTCGAGCTTGTCGCCGGCGACGACCGGGCCGACGCCCTCGGGCGTGCCGGTGAATATCAGGTCTCCGGGTTGCAGATGATAGAACTTCGAGAGGTCGGCGAGAATTTCGCGGACGTTCCAGATGAGCCGGGACACATCCGACTGCTGCCGCGTCGTGCCATTGACCGAAAGCGTCAGCGCGCCCTTGTCGATCACCGTGCCAGGCATTCTCACTATCTCCGAAACGACGCTCGAATGCTCGAGGTCCTTCCCGAGGTCCCAGGGCCTCCCCTGCTCGCGCGCCGCGAGCTGCAGGTCGCGACGCGTCATGTCCAGGCCGCACGCATAGCCGAGTATCAACTTGTGGGCGTCGGATTCGGAGACGCGGAAGCCGGTTGCGCCGATCGCCAGGACGAGTTCCATCTCGAACTGGTAGTCCTTCGTTTCCGGCGGATAGGGCACGGTGGCGCCGGACTCGACCAGCGTCGACGGCGACTTCGTGAAGTAGAAGAGCTTCGACGTCGCCTTGTCGACCGGGCGTCCCATCTCGGCGGCGTGCGCGTGGTAGTTGCGACCCACAAAGAACAGGCGGTTGATCGGATAGCGCGCCGCGGACCCCCGCACCGGCAGCGAATGCGTCGGCGGCGGATCGAATAGCCAGGTCGGCTGGGTCATGATGCGGCTCCCGTCTGCACGCGGTGCGCATGCAGCGCCTCGAAGATCGGCGCGTCGCTGAAGCGGAACAGGTCGAGCGCCGCCGACGCGGCGTCGGCCTTGGCGGAGAACGAAACCCACGAGGGAACGACGAACATGTCGCCGCGCGCCACGGTCCAGGACTTTTCCCCGACGGAAACGATCCCGCCGCCGTCGAACACCTGGTAGACGGACGAGCCCACTTCGCGCCGCGGCAGCGACGCGGCGGCGCCTCGGATGCGGTGCATTTCGGTCCGGATCGTCGGCAGCACATCGCCTCCGGTGGTCGGGTTCGAGAATCGAACGGCCGCGTGCCCTGGGCTCAGGGTGGCCGCGTGGCCCTCGGCTTCGAGGTCGAGCTGCTCAGTCAAGGCACGATCGGTGTCGGCCCAGCGATACGCCAGCAGCGGCGATGCCGTGAGCGCCTTGGGGGCCGAAACCGGGCGCAGTCCCGGATAACCCCACAGCCGCTCCGAGCGCGAGCGTGGTGGCGTGGTCCTTTCCGCCGGCGGCATTTCGTTCCGCCCGAATTCGAAGAATTGCGATTCCGTGTAGTACGAAAACGGAATGTCGAGGCCGTCGATCCACGCCATCGGCGCGTTCGCGGCGTTGTGGTGCGCGTGCCAGTTCCAGCCGCCCTGCGGAAGAAAGTCGCCGCGCGACATCCGTATCGAGTCGCCGTTGACGACGGTCCATACGCCTTCGCCTTCGACCACGAACCGGAATGCATGCTGGGAGTGACGGTGCTCCGGCGCGTCTTCGCCGGGCATCAGATACTGGATCGCAGCCCAGAGCGTGGGCGTTGCATAGGGTTTGCCCCCGAGCGACGGGTTGGCCAGCGCGATCGCCCGGCGCTCGCCCCCGCGGCCGACGGGCACGAGTCGACCAGCCTGCTCGGCGAGCGCCAGAAGATTCTTCCAGCGCCACAGGTGGGGCGCGGCCTTGCTTTGCGGATGAGCGGGCATGAGATCGCCGATCTCCGTCCACAGCGGGACGAGGAGTTCGCGCTCGAAGCCCCGGTAGAGTTGCTCCAGTTCGGGTGTCGGGTCGGGCTGGCCGGGTCCCGCGGCTGCCTTGAGGCGAACCGGCGACGGGGACACGTCGACTAGTTGGGCAGTCATGTGAATTCCTTCTTCATGGGGCGAGGCAGTTGTCGACCTTCCAGCCGTACAACCACTCCAGCGCGTCGTAATAGCGTTCGGGCGAGCGCCCTTTCCAAAGGTCGTTGCGAACCAGGCGCTCGACGCCCTTGGCGTGGAAGATGCGACCCATCTCCCGCGCAGACAGCACGATGCGCGCGGTGCGTGGAATGCGGGAGCGCTGATAGTGCGCAAAGGCCCTGTCCCATTGGCCGCCATGCACGCGCAGCGCCTCGCCGAGCGTGACCGCATCCTCCAGCGCCATGCACGCCCCCTGGGCCAGGTACTGCAGCGTTGGATGCGCGGCATCGCCGAGCAGAGTCGCACGGCCAAAGGTCCATTGGCCGATCGGCTCGCGGTCCGCGGTGGCCCAGCGCTTCCAGTCCTTGGGCAGATCGATCAGCTGGCGCGCGCGCGCGCAAATACCTTCGAAATAGCTCTGCACTTCGTCGCGACTGCCCTCGCGAACGCTCCACTCCTCCTTTTCGCGGCTGTGAAAAGTCACGACGACGTTGTACTGCTCGCCGCCACGCAACGGGTAGTGGACAAGGTGGCAGTTGGGGCCGACCCAGATGCTGGCGGCGTTCCACTGCAGGTCGACGGGAAAGTCCTTCTTGTCGACGACTGCGCGATAGACGACGTGCCCCGAGACGCGCGCATCGTCGCCCACGTACTGGCGCCTGACGGCCGACTTGACGCCGTCGGCGCCAATCACCGCGACGGCGCGATGGCGACCGCCTTTCGCGTCGTGGACGGTGACGCCGCTGTCGTCCTGATCGACACGCTGCACAGTCGTCGACGTCAGGATCTCGATGCGTCCGGTCTCCTCCGCCCCTTCAAGCAACGACTTGTGCACGTCGGCGCGATGGATCACTGCATAGGGATTGCCGAAACGCTCGCGAAATGCCTCGCCGGTGGGGATGCGCCCCACCTCGCGTTCGTCGAGCGCATCGTGCATCACCATGTAGTCGGTGTAGACGGCCCGTCCGCGAGCCTTTGGTCCGACACCCAGCGCGTCGAATGCCGCGAAAGCGTTCGGTCCGAGCTGAATGCCGGCGCCGATCTCGCCCAGTTGCGGCGCCTGCTCCAGCACCTTGACCGCGAAGCCCTGTCGGGTCAGCGCCAGCGCTGCTGCCAGGCCGCCGATTCCGCCGCCCGACACCAGGACCGGGAGCTCCGTCGTATTGCCGCCCATGACCTCCCCCTTTCGGACAGCGGAAAATCCGCCGTCGCCGTTGATATTCAGTATACTGATTGTCATGGTACCGATCATCAGTACCATGATTATTTATTAGCAGTATACTGATGATCAGCTGCCTGTCAAGCCTCTTTTTGGACTGGCCAATCCGGAGGGCCGCCGCCGGCTGGCGGGTCTCGTACTTCACCTGGAGCGACGCAATGGATAGTAGGCCCGCCCGAACCACCGCGCAACGGGAGCCCGGCGCCCTGTACCGGATGCCGGGGCATCTCATCCGGCGCTGCCACCAGATCTCGGTCGCGCTGTTCCTGGAGGAGTGCGCCGCCTTCGAAGCCACGCCGCAGCAGTACGCGGTGTTGAGCGCGCTCGCCGAAAACGATGGTGTCGATCAGATCACGCTCGCCGGCCTCGTGGCATTCAACCGGACGACGGCGGGCGAGGTCATCGACCGCATGGAGTCGAACGGCCTCCTGAAACGCCGCGAGAACGAATCCGACCGGCGCGTGAAGAACATCTTCATAACCAAGTCCGGCGTGCAGCGTCTCTCCGAGCTGAATGGCGCCGTCGTCCGCGTCCAGCAGCGACTGCTCGAGCCGCTAAAGCCGGCGGAGCGCGCGCAGTTCATCAATTACCTCGCCCGAATTGCGAGCGAGAACAACGAACTCAGCCGCGCGCCGCTGCGCCCTCCGAGAAAGCGCCCCGGGTAGTTGCGAAGATATCCTGGCTTGGAGGACGATGACCGTCTCCGCAAGCAACGCCGCGCCGGAGAATCCAGCATAACTCGGCAGCAGAACAACGCTGGCCGACGTCGCGGTGCGGCTGTCGGGACGGAGCGTCGTCCTCACTGGGAGCGTGCTGCCGTCGACGCCGACTGATGCGTCATCCACGCCGAAACGATGTCGCGGTGCAACGGCACGTTGTCCAGGAAACTCCGCCGCAAATTCGGATCGGTGATCGTCGCCGCCCGTGCCTGCAGTTCGGCGTGCACGCTGTCCAGCAGTTCGGGTGCCCGCGAATCCCTCGATTGGGCAAGCACCCGCTGACATGTGAACAGAACCTGTCTCACGTAGGCGCCATCGAGCCCCCGCGGGCTGGCGCTCGCCGCCAGCAGGCTGTCCACGAGTCGCCGCGCTGCGGGCAGGTCTCCCCTGGCCATGGCGACGCGCGCCAGGCCAGCCATCGCGTCGTGGTGGCCGTCAATGCCGGTCGCGCGGGCCACCGAATCCGCGCGCTCGAACGCCTCGGCTGCGGCTTCGTGGTGGTCCATGGCCAGCTCGGCGTCGCCAACCCGCAGCCACGCATGCATCTCGTAGTCCGCCGCCTTCGTGGCCGCGGCGACCTGCTGCGCGGCACGGGCCAGCACGACCGCTTGCGCGGCATCGCCCTGATACAGCGACAACTGGGACAGATTGCCGAGCGGAGCGCACTCCAGCGCGCGCGCCCCGATGGCGCGGCTCAATTTCAGTGCGTCCTCCAGGTACGGCCGGGCATGGGCCAGCTCGCCGAACCACAGCCAGTCCGCTCCCACGTTGCTGAGCGCGACAGTTTCGCCGTGCGCGTCCCCAAGTTCGCGCCAGATCGGCAGGTCGGCGACGTCCATGGCAAGTCCCGTGACCTGGTCGTCCTGCAGGCTGGCCATCAGCGACAACGCGTTGAGGAAGAGGCCTTCGATGCGGCGCATTCCAAGGGCGCGTGCCTCGGCCAGGCCCTGCTTGGCCAGTGCTTCGCCAACCGCGAACTGGCCCTGCGCACCCAGCGCGTCGGCCAGCAGCCGCTGCGCCTCGAGTCGCGATTCCGCGTCGTTGACGCGCTCAGCCAGCGCCATTGCGCGACGCGCGGCGCTTTCCTGCAGGCCATAGTCGGCGGTGCGCATTCCCAGCATGCTGCGCCGCCGCGCGACCAGCGCGCGTCGCCCGTCGTCGTCGAGCGCATCAGCCACCGATTCCATCGCGTCGAGCGCGACACGCTGCTCCTCGCGCCTGCCCTGCAGACCCAGCGTGTATTCGCGCACGACCAGCAACCGCCAGCGCTGGGCGAGATCCCCGGTTGTTCCGGCGCCAGCATCGCGATCCAGCAGCGCGATCGCCCGCGCGGCATTGCGCAGTGCGACGTCGTGAGCATGGCGCGTCCTTGCATGCTCGGCGGCGCGGATGAAATACTCGCACGCGCTCGCGGTGTCGTCCGCCAGATCGAAGTGCTCGGCGGTTGCCGCGAGGAAGTCGTTGGCGCGCGCGCCCTTAAGGCCGGCCAGCCAGGCCGCTACCCGCGCGTGCAGCGACCGCTTGGTGCGCGCGAGCAAGGTCCTGTAGGTGACATGGTGCAGGACCTGATGACTGAATCCATACTCGCGGACATCCTCCAGCGCCGCCTCCTGGCGCGGCAAAGTCAGCTCGCGCCGCACGAGCGCGGGCAGGGATTCGGGAGCGCGAGTGTCGAGTGCCGCCAGCGCTCGATCCCAGAACACCGGACCGATGACGCTCGCTTGCTGCAACGCCAGCCGCTCCGGGTTTGGAAGCCCGTCGAGCCGGGCCTGCTGGATGCCCGTCAGCGTTTGCGGGATCTGGGCGGCCTGCAAGCGCTCCCGGCGCAGCGTCCACCGCGCGCCCGTGGTATCGATGGCCCGCTGGTCGATCAGCATCTTGACCACCTCCTCCATGTAGAAGGGGTTGCCTTCGGCACGTCCGACGATCAGCGCACGCAGTTCCGCGGGGACCGGCGCCATCTTCCGGAGAAGATCGTCGGCGAGCAGATCCATGTCGCTCGTGGCGAGCGGACCCAGCTCGATGCGCTGACGACTCTCGTCGCGTTGCCCCCAGCTGGGGCGGCGCTCGAACAGGGTTGGCCGCGACAGGCAGAGGACGAGCATCGGCGCGTCGCGATTGACCTCGCCGAGGTGGTCCAGGAAGTCCAGCGAGCCGTCGTCGGCCCAATGCAGATCTTCGAGCAGCAACGCGATGGGGCTTGGAACACCCGCTTCACTCCCGGAAGCGACACGACGGAACACGTTTGCCGCAGCATGGAATGCGCGATTGCGGATCTGCCGGGGATCATCCCGGATGCCACTGACGTGGCGGCTGTCGCTGAAGTCGATACCGATCAGGTGGCCGAGCAGGTGAGCCTGGGCCTCGGCCATTTCGTTGTCACCGTCTGCCGCCAGCAGCGGGCCGATGCCGGCTTCGATCTTGCGTCGGGCGGAATCCACATTGTCGCTGTCGCCGATGTGCAGCTGTCGGGCCAGGATGTCGCGCAGGAGGCCATAGGGCTGGTCCGGCGTCAGCGGGCTGGCGCGTCCCCGCAAAACAGCGATCGCCGGAGACTCGGCATCGATCCAGCCTTCGAATTCGGCGAGAAGCCGGCTCTTGCCCAGGCCCGCCTCGCCGACAATGGTGAGCGCCGAAAAGGTGCCTCCGTTGCAAAGCCGGAGGAAGGCCTGTCGAAGCCGTTCCAATTCGGCATCGCGGCCGATCAGGCGCGTCTCCACGCCCTCGATGCCGCGCGCAGCCGCACGGAACCCGCGGGGCTTGGCGCGCAAAACGACATACGTGGAGACGGGTTCGTCGATGCCTTTCACCAGGAGTGGCGGCTGCGGCACGACGTCGAAGCTCCCGCCCACGTGACGAAACGTGTCCTGGCTGATCCGCAATCCCCCGGCGGGTGCCGTCTGTTCCATGCGCGCGGCGATATTGACCGCCTGTCCCCGGATGCTGCGTTCCGCATCGACGCCGCCGCCCAACAGCACGCCGCCGGTGTGGACGCCGACGCGCACGTCGAACCCCGTGTGACCATATTGACGAAACACCTGTTGGCCCTGGTCGTGGCCGGCGTCGATCAATGCGAGCCCGGCGCGGACAGCGCGCTCGGCATCGTCCTCGCGAGCCTGGTCGGCGCCGAATACCGCCAGCACGCTGTCGCCGGCGAACTTCAGCACCTTGCCGCCGTGCTTGCGGATGATGGACGCGAACCGCGCGAGCGCCCCATCCATGACCGCGCTCGTTTGCTCGGGGTCGAGACGCTGGCTCAATGTCGTCGACCCGACGATGTCGAGGAACAGGATGGTGACCTGCCTGAGCGATTGATCGGGATGCTGGTCCGAGGGCTCCGGCGCCAGTGAGGCCAGCTTGTCGCGCAGCGGGGCAACAGCCTCGCTGACTACCGCATCGCCCAGCAGCGCCCGCTGCGATTCCAATGCACGGATGGCGGATTCGAGTTTTTCACGTTCGCTCGACATCGCGGGCGAGGATACCATCGCGTCCTTGCCAGACCCTGGCAGGACTAAGGGCCAACGGAAGGTGGGGCAGCGGCTGATCGAGTTTGCGGCGGAGGTTCACGCAAAACTCCCGCACTCAGGATGCTGAAACGACAAGCGCCTGCCGAGGCATCGGCAAGCGCTTGAAGTAAAACGTTGTTTTGGCGCGCC
>DAOMGB010000081.1:0-14320 GCA_035430095.1 Casimicrobiaceae bacterium
CCCCACGAACACCGGCGCCCGGAGTCGTTCCCGTCGCTGTCGTTGGTGGTTTGGCGGCCGCTTGCTGGGGTGGCGGCTTCGCGGGATCAAATCCCGTCTGCTGGACCGCCCACGTATAGCAGGCTGCCTCGTCGCTCTTCTGCTGCTGCGTTGACTGTCCCTTGGCAGGATAGACGTATTGCTGGGCGGCAGCCTGTCCAGTCAGCGCAATTGCCAATGCAAGCGAAAACACCTGACGGATATTCATCGATTATCCCTAATGTCGTGGATGCGCGTCCTCGGCTACTTCTTCGCTGGGGCAGCCGCCTTCGGCGCCTGTTCGACGGACAGCGCGAGCGCTTCCGTGTAAGTCACTTCGACCTGATCGCCCTTCTTGACGACCTTGAATTGCTCGGGGTTGCGCACGTCGAGCGTCACTTCGTTGCCCTTGGGACCCTTGAGTGTGATCGTACTCGCTTTGTGATCGACCCCGACCACATCCGCCAGCAGCGTGACCGATCGCGCACCAGCGACTGACGGCTTCTCGCCTGCCTTCGCCTTTGCCTCCTCCTCCTTGACGACAGCTTCGCCGCCGGCAGCGCGGGCCTTCCGCAGTTCCAGCGTCAGCGCCTGCGCATAACGGGCGACGACGAAGTCGCCGACCTTGATCTGGTCGAAGTTCTTGACCTGCTCGCCGGCGACGATGTCGACGACATTGCCCTTGGGACCTTTCAGCATCAATGTGCGGTTAGCCTTCTCTATCGCAACGACCTGGGCAGACATCTCGACGGCGCCCACGATGGCGGCCTTGCCCGGTTCGCTGGCCCCGGCAACGGCGCCGACCGGTGCAGCGGGCTGCTGTGCGTTTGCGATCACCGCCAACGCCGCTGCAAGCAGCGTGACTGCCATTTTCGATTTCGTGTTCATTAGGTAGTCAATCTGTTCATGAAGAGACCTTGTGCTGGCGCGAAATGAAACACGGCGGCGATCCTTCCCGACTGCGTTGGTGCACTTTCCGGTCGACTTTGCGCTGCTACACCTGTCAGCGGCGGGAATATTCAGTTGGTTGCCGTCGTCGCGCAATGGGCACCTGGGATGACTCCCTTGGCACCCGAGGTGGTATCGGAATGGCGCGCCCGACAGGATTCGAACCTGTGACCCTTGGCTTCGGAAACCAATACTCTATCCAACTGAGCTACGGGCGCGCTGGAGCCTGCTGCGTCGGCATCATCCTGACCGACCGTACGCATTTTACACACCGTGGCGCCCGGGGCGTCCACCGCGGCCCATGGCGACCCGTATAATGGCGTGTTGAGGCTGGCGGCTTCGCCGGCACTGCAGTACCGCACCCCTGCCGCGCCCACCGGGTTCGGCAGGCAATTCTCAATCAAACGAACCGCGCACCCATGACCGACGAGCACTCTTCCCCGATCAAGACACCCCGACAGCTCATCATTGTCGTGCTGCTGGCGTTCGCGGTTCCCATTTCCCTTGCCGCGCTGATCTCGCAACTCGTGACCAGCGGCGAAAAAGGCAAGCACGAGGACGACAGCAAGGTTCTGGGACGCATCCAGCCGGTGGGCAACGTGGTTCTGGCCGAAGCAAGCGGGCCGAAGGGCATGCTCTTCGGCGAGAAAGTCTATGCGCAGGTATGCAAGGCGTGCCACGACGCCGGATTGGCGGGTGCGCCGAAATTCGGCGACAAGACCGCATGGGGCGCGCGCATCGCGACGGGCGAGGCGACCCTCGCCCAGCACGCGATTGCCGGTTTCCAAGGCAAGTCGGGCGTCATGCCTGCCAAGGGCGGCAATGCCGACCTGACCGACGACGAAGTCAGGCGCGCGGTCGTGTTCATGGCCAACGCGGCAGGCGCAACCTGGAAGGAACCCGCGGTGGCGCAAGCCCCGGCAACGACCGCGTCGGCTGCGCCCGTCGCGGCATCGACCACGGCACCGGCAACCGTCTCCGCGCCCGCGGCTGCCGCCGCCGCACCCGTCGCCGCAGCGGCACCCGCCGCCCAACCCGACGGCAGGAAGGTCTTCGAAGGCAATTGTGCGGTTTGCCACGGCGCGGGAATTGCCGGCGCGCCCAGGTTCGGCGACAAGGCCGCGTGGGCGCCGCGCATCGCGCAGGGTGTCCCGACGCTGTACACGCATGCCATCGGCGGCTTCACCGGCAAGGCCGGCGCGATGCCGCCGAAGGGCGGCAACCTCGCGCTGCCCGATGCGGACGTCAAGGCCGCCGTCGATTACATGGTTTCGGCCGCGAAATAGGTCGCTGATGTCGCGAACCCGGTTGGAGTGACGTCCGGAGAATGCCGTACGACGCTCGACTCACGCCGCCTGACCGTTCGTAGCGCCCCGGCAATTCAGCCGGCGGCTTTCTTTCCACCGACTTCCGCGCTGGCGCTCAGCATCGCCTTGAGCGACCTCAAGCGCTCGCTGCCTGCCGCCTTCTCCTTCGCAGCCTCGTCCGGCGGCAGCGGCGTGTCCGCGTAACGAAGATCGTCCTGCGCCAGTTCGCCGATGAACCGGGACGGCGTGCACGACATCATCTCTCCCGCTCGCTTGCGTCGCAGGCAGTAGGAGAGGTGCAGCGATTGCTGCGCGCGCGTGATGCCCACGTACATGAGCCGTCGCTCCTCGTCGATCGTGCCCCGTTCGACCGACTCTCGGTGAGGCAGCACGCCCTCCTCCAGGCCGACCAGGAACACGTGCGGAAATTCGAGGCCCTTCGCCGCGTGCAGCGTCGACAGGTGCACCACGTCCGCCTCGTCGCTGTCCCTGCCTTCGAGCATCGTGATCAGCGCGACCATCTGCGTCAGTTCGAGCAGGTTGCGATCGTCGTCCTCGCCTTTCTGGGCCAGCCAGTCGATCAGGTCGCGCACGCTCTGTGTCCGCGACTGCGCTTCGCGCTTGTCCAGCGTCGACACCAGCCAATCCTCGTAACCCGTCGCCGCATACAGCTCGTTGAGCAGGCGCCCCGCCGGCTCGCGTTCCGCGCGAAACCGAAGATTGTTGATCAGCATGCAGAACTCGTTCAGCGTTTCCCGCTGCCGGGCGGGAATGACTTCCGCCGCCTCCGGCGCGAACACCGCAGCGAACAGGCTCTCGTGCCGCGTTGCGGCGATGTCGGAGAGGTGCGCAAGCGTTGCCTGGCCAATGCCTCGCCTGGGGCAGGTCACCGCGCGCACGAACGCGGGGTCGTCGTCGTCGTTGGCGATCAGGCGCAGGTAGGAAACGATGTCCTTGACCTCGGTCTTGTCGAACAGCGACTGGCCGCCGGAAACGTCGTAGGGGATGTTCTGCTCGCGCAGCGCGGTCTCGAACGCTCGCGCCTGGTGATTGCCGCGGTACAGGATGGCGAAGTCGGAAAATTTCGCGCGCCGCTCGAACTTGAGAGCGGAGATCCTGCGCACCACCATTTCCGCCTCGGCCTCGTCGTCGGCCGCCGGCACGACGCGGATCGCGTCGCCATTGGGAAGCTCGCTCCAGAGCCGCTTGTCGAAGAGCTTCTCGTTGTTGGCGATCAGCGCGTTGGCGGAACGCAGGATGCGCACGGTGGAGCGATAGTTCTGCTCCAGCTTGACCACCTTGAGACCGGGATAATCGCGGGGAAGATTCGCCAGGTTGTCGACGGTGGCGCCGCGCCAGCCGTAGATGGCCTGGTCGTCGTCTCCGACCGCAGTGAACGGCGTGGCGCCGCCGACGAGCGCGCGCAGCAGCCGATACTGCGCGCGGTTGGTGTCCTGGTATTCGTCGACCAGCACGTGTGCGCACTTTTCCTGCCATCGCGCCCGCGCCGCGGCGTCGCGCTCGAGCAGATCCACGACGCGCACGATGAGATCGTCGAAGTCCACCGCCTGATATGCCGCGAGAGCCTCGCCATAGTTGGCGTAGGCGCGCGCGGCGGCGACCTCGTCGTCGTCCTGTGCGTCCTCCAGCGCCGTCTCCGGCGAGACCATCGCGTTCTTCCACGCACTGATCTTCCATTGCGCTGCCCGCGCGCGGCCGCGATCGGACGTGGCAACGAGTTCGGCGACCACGGACTCGAGGTCGGCGGGGTCGAAGATCGAGAAGCCTGGCTTCAGCCCCGCGGCCCTCGCCTCCGTACGCAGGATCCGCAAGCCGAAGGCATGGAAAGTGGCGACGACCACTTTGCCGGCTTCCCCTGCCCTGCCCTGCGCCTTCAGCAGCGACTGGGCGCGTTCGCGCATTTCGCGCGCGGCCTTGTTCGTGAAGGTGATCGCGACGATTCGCGACGCATCCACGCCCTGCTCGATCAGATGAGCGATCTTGGCCGTGATAACCCGCGTCTTGCCGCTGCCCGCGCCCGCCAGCACCAGCAGCGGACCTGCGACGTGGCGCACGGCTTCGCGCTGGGGAGGGTTGAGAGGGAAAGACAAACGGGTTTGCCGAACGGCAGCGCAGGCGGGTTTGCTAAGATCGGATTGCCGGGACCGATGTGCGCCGATTCTATCAGTCTCCTCGTTCTCGACGCATTCATGCCTATCGTCATTCTTCGACTCGCCCCACTTCCCCCTATCCAGAACCGCGAACGACCATGGCGCATTACGCAATCGGCGACATCCAGGGCTGCCATGCCGAGTTCTGCGAGTTGCTGGACCTGATTGCATTCGCGCCGGCCGACGACCGTCTGTGGCTGGTCGGCGACCTCGTGAACCGCGGACCGGAGTCGCTTGCCGTGCTGCGCGAGGTGCGCGCGCTCGGTGACCGGGTCACCACGGTGCTCGGCAACCACGACTTCCATCTGCTGACCGTGGCCGCCGGCCACCGCCGGCCGCATCGCAACGACACGCTCGATGCCATTCTCGACGCACCCGACCGCGACGAGCTGATCGCGTGGCTTGCCGCGCGACCGTTGGTGGTCGTCGAGGAAGAGCGGGTGCTTGTGCATGCCGGACTACTGCCGCAGTGGACGCCGGCGACAGCGCTGATGCTGTCACGCGAGGTGCAGGAGATGCTCGCGGGCGCCGATGCGAATGAATTTCTTGGCGTGCTGTACGGCGACGAGCCGCGGCAGTGGACGGACGAACTGGCCGGCTTCGATCGCCTGCGCATCGCCGTCAACGCCTGCACGCGGATGCGGTTCTGCACCGCCAGCGGCACGATGGACTTTTCGGAAAAGCGCGGTCCGGCCCACGCGCCCGACGGCTACCCGCCATGGTTTGCCCATCCCGGCCGCAGGAGCGCGCACGTGACCGTGGTCTGCGGGCACTGGTCCACGCTCGACCTCATGCTGGCGCCCAACGTGCTGATGCTCGATTCCGGCTGCCTGTGGGGCGGGACGCTGACCGCGATCAGGCTCGATGACCGCCGGGTGTACCAGGTGCCTTCGCGACGGCCGGTGCAGCCAAAGCCGTTCGGATAGAGAATTCCGCGTCGCGCGCCAGCATCCGCCGGTGGCTGTCGCGAGCGGGCAGTGCGGCGGTCGCGATCAGCTCGACGATCAGCGCGCGCGCGCCGCACACTTCCCAGAACGATTCCGCGAAAGTCGTATCGCCGACGTAGGCGGGCGCGACCGAAAGCGAGCCATCGGGCGTGCGATAGCGAATGGCAACCGGCTGCACGTGACCCTGCGCGTCCACGATCGGCTGCAGCAGGGAACTCTTGAACGGCAGCATGTCGAGCCCGTCCGTGGTCGTGCCCTCGGGGAAGATCGCCACAACGTCGCCGTCGGCCAGCACTTTGGCGACGCGGTCGTTGACGCGGTGCGTGTCGCGGCGCACGGCGCGCTCCACGAACAGCGTTCCGGCGCCGCGGATCATCGCGCCGACGATCGGCCACGCGGCGAGTTCCGACTTGGCGACGAACCGCACGGGATGCACCGAATTCAGCACGAAGATGTCGAGCCAGGAAATGTGGTTGGCCACGACCATCACATTGCCGTCGCGCGTGCCCAGTTCGCCGTGCACCCGCGGCTCGACCGCGAGGATGCGCAGCAGCTGACGGCTCCAGCGCTTGACCAGCGCCCGCCTGCGGGTCGCCGAAACCAGCGGAAACACGAACAGCGTCGTGGCGACGCCCGCCCCGACGTGCACGCAGGTCCGCACGTAGCGGTAGATGCGGACGGGAGGCTGGTTGGTCGCGGCGCGAATTTTCAGAAGACGTGGCTGCCGAATGTCCTGAAGTATAGCGTCCCGACCGTGTCCTGATTGACGACGTGGTTCTGTCCGCCGCGCGAGGCGATCTTGAGCGAACCCATGACCGACGCCAGGCCCCCGGTCCTTTCCCAGTCCCAGCCGTGGCTCATCCCGTACAGGATGCCGGCGCGGTATGCATCGCCGCATCCGGTCGGATCGAGCACGGCCTGCGCCTTCGCCGCGGGGATCGCGTAGCTGACCCCTCCGGAGTGGATCACCGAGCCGTCGCTGCCGAGCGTGACGATCAGCGCGTCGACACGTTCGGCAATCGCAGCCAGCGACAGCCCGGTGCGTTCGGAAAGCATCTGCCCTTCGTAGTCGTTTACCGCGACACATCGCGCGCGGTCGATCATCGCGAGCAGTTCCGGGCCGCTGAAAAGCGGCATCGCCTGGCCCGGGTCGAACAGGAACGGAATGCCCTGCTGCGCGAACTGTTCCGCATGCGCGCTCATTCCTTCCTTGCCGTCGGGCGCGACGATGCCGAGACCGATGTCCGCGATGTCTTCGACGCGGTTCTGGTGCGAAAAATTCATGGCGCCCGGGTGAAACGCGGTGATCTGGTTGTCGTCCATGTCGGTGATGATGAACGCCTGCCCCGTGTAGGTGCCGGGCACGAGGCGAACCGCATCGACCGCGACTCCGAGCGCGTCCAGCCGATCGCGATAGTCGCTGCCGTCGTCGCCGATGGTGGCCATCACCACCGGCTCGCCGCCGATGCCGCGCAGGTTGTAGGCGATGTTGCCGGCGCAACCGCCCCATTCGCGGCGCATTTCACCGATCTGGAACGACACCGACAGCACGCGCAGCTGCTCCGGCAGGATGTGCCGCTCGAAGCGGTCGGGAAACACCATGATGGTGTCGTAGGCGAGCGAGCCGCAGACGAGCGTGCGCATGTCGAATTTTGCCGGGATTGAAGGGATGCGGCGGGAGGGCCGTGGGGCCAAGTTTATCCGCTTCGTGCCGGCACGGG
This sequence comes from Casimicrobiaceae bacterium, assembly GCA_035430095.1. Lineage (GTDB taxonomy): Bacteria > Pseudomonadota > Gammaproteobacteria > Burkholderiales > Casimicrobiaceae > VBCG01. The sequence goes on from DAOMGB010000081.1 coordinate 7,113, forward strand.
TTCCCATGCCGCACCGCGGCCCGCTGCATCCCGGGCCCGTTGCTTCGGCCCGCGCAGACTTCAGGCCGCGGTTTCCCGGCCCATGTCCCGCACCACGAACTGCTGCCGACGGGACACCGGCAAGGTTTCGGTCACGCCCGCCAGCAGGACTTCCCAGTGGGCGTCGCCGTCGTCGTTGACGCGGCGCTCGAAGCCGCGGATGTGGTCGCGCGCCGCCAGGCAGTTGCGATGGACGCGCACGAAGCGTCCGCCGAATTCCGTCTCGAGCTTGGTCAGCGACTCTTCGAGCAGGTACTCGCGCTGCGCGGTGCGGATGGTGATGTACTTGAGCTCCGCCTTCAGGTACACGACGTCCTCGAGCGGCACCAGCACGACCCGCGACCGCTCCGTCACGGACAGGAACCGGCGCGCCGTCGCGGGCAGCTGCGCGAGTTTCTCGGCAGTCACCGGACGCAGGCGAGGCACCTTCTGCAACGCGCTCAGCAGCCGCTGCATCCGGATCGGCTTCATCAGGTAATCGACTGCGTTCACCTCGAAGGCCTGCACGGCATGCTCGTGGAACGCGGTGGTGAAGATCACGACCGGCGGGTGAGACAGCTTCAACAGGTGGCGGGCAAGTTCGACGCCGTCCATGTCCGGCATGTGGATGTCGGTCAGCACGAGGTCAGCGGGCGCGTTCTGCAGCAGGTCAAGGGCCTCACGCCCGTGCTGCGCTTCGCCGACGATCGTCAGCGGCAGCACCGACGTGCAATCGTCCAGCAGTTCGCGCAGGCGGCGCCGCGCCGGCGCTTCGTCGTCGACAATCAGCACGCGCAGCGGCGCCTCAGCCATGGGCCGCTCCCGGCGCGATCAGTCCAACCCTGGATTCGGGCCGGTTGGGGGGGGAGGACTCCCGCTCGCGGCGGGGCTCCTGCCCGGGCAACGGCCCCGTCACCGTCGGCGCGTCCAGCGAGTGCTCCGCGGTGGCGGTGCGGTAGGGAATCCTGATGTGCACCTCGTAGGCGTCCTTGGTCACGCGCGACTCCAGGCTCGCCTCGGCGTCGAAATGGAGCGCAAGGCGCTCGCGCACGTTGGCCAGCGCCATCTTGTTGCCGGAATGGTGGCTGCCGCCGACGGTGCGATACGGATTCTTGAGGATCGCGTGGACTTCGCCGCGGGACAGGAACAGGTTGATGGAGACGATCCCCGGAGAGCTCGACGGCTCGATGCCGTGGTAGACGGCATTCTCCAGAAGCGGTTGCAGCATCAGCGGGGGCACCAGCGCGTCCGCCGGCATGCTCTTGACGTTCCAATCGACCGTCAGGCGATCGCCCAGGCGCAGTTTCTCGAGATCAAGGTACTGGCGGCACAACTCCACCTCTTCCTCCAGCGGCGTCAATTCGCGGTTGTCGCGCATCAGCACCCGGAACAGCTCGGCCATGTCTTCGAGCGCGACCTCCGCCCGACGCGGGTCGCTGCGCACCAGCGACAGCACCGCGTTGATGCTGTTGAAGAGGAAGTGGGGGCGGATCCTCGCCTGCAACGCCTGCAGCCGGGCCTCCGTAATGGCCGGCGAAAGCGCACGCGCACGCAGGTGGAAATAGAACAGCAGGATGCCGGCCGAGATCATAGCGACCAACACCCAGCGCAGCAGCGTGCCCGCAGGCAGCGGAGCCAGCGTGTCCATGGCGGCGAAAATGACCCGCCCGGCCAGCACGGTCACCAGCGCAATCAGGCCGGCACTGACGCCAAACGTCATGCGCGAGAGCCAGGGCGAGGCTGCCCAGAGCACCGCCAGGACCAGCAGCAGGTAGGGCTCGACGACGCTGGTCGCCTCGACCCATTCCCCGTACGCCAGCGACAGCTGAGGCGCGCGAGCGAGCGCGACGAGGGCGGCCCCGAGGTTGACCGCAACCAGGATCCGCAGCACGGTTCCCAGGTTCCGGAAGTCGGGCACCATCGGCCGGTTCGGATTTTGTTTTATAATCGATGCCATATTCGAGGCGGCATGCAAGCATTGTGCCCGCCGCCCAAGGCGACCTGCGCACGTCGCCTGTTGACCTGTCCAATTTCCGGTATTTTGCTGCACCGCCACCCGCCTGGGAACAGGCGCCGCGGCCCTCCAACATGTAACGGCGGACGCGAGCCGGGCCTCATTTTCAGGCGCAACGCGGGTGATTCCCCGCAGGCATTGTCGGCATGCCGTAAGGCCGATGCAAGACTTTCATCCGTCCATATATATCCGCCGCCCAATCGAGCCCCCCTCACGTGCCCCCGCCTTCCAACCCGCCGCCCGCGCCCGCCGACCCCGGCGGATGGTCGGGACGATTCAGTGAACCCGTGACGGCGCGGGTCAAGCGATTCACGGCGTCCGTCGGCTTCGACCAGCGAATGGCCGACGTCGACATTGCCGGCTCGCTTGCCCATGCGCGGATGCTGGCGGCCACCGGGATCATCACGGGATCGGACCTGGCGGCCATCGAGCGCGGGATGGTTCAGATCCGGTCGGAAATCGCGAGGGGCGAGTTCGCCTGGTCGACTGACCTGGAGGACGTGCATCTCAACATCGAGCGGCGGCTCACCGACCTCGTCGGCGACGCCGGCAAGCGACTGCACACCGGACGCTCGCGAAACGACCAGGTCGCAACCGACATGCGCCTTTGGCTGCGCGCGGCGATCGACGCCCTTGCAGCGCAACTGACCGCGATGCGTCGCGCCATCCTGGACCTGGCCGAACAGCATGCCGACACGATCATGCCGGGATTCACGCACATGCAGGTGGCGCAACCGGTCACGTTCGGCCACCACCTGATGGCGTACGATGCGATGTTTGCGCGCGACGGCGAGCGGCTGATGGACTGCCGTCGGCGCGTCAATCGCCTTCCCCTCGGCGCCGCGGCGCTGGCGGGCACGTCGTTCCCGATCGACCGGGAGCGCGTGGCCAGGGAACTCGGCTTCGACGGTGTGTGCCCGAATTCGCTCGACGCCGTGGCCGATCGCGACTTCGCCATCGAGTTCGAGGCCTGCGCCGCACTGGCGATGGTCCACCTGTCGCGCCTGTCCGAGGAACTCGTCCTCTGGTCGTCGCCGAGGTTCGGGTTCGTCGACCTGGCCGATCGCTTTTGCACGGGCAGCTCGATCATGCCGCAGAAGAAGAACCCGGACGTTCCCGAGCTGGTCCGCGGCAAGTCGGGGCGCGTCATCGGCCATCTGATGTCCCTGCTGGTGCTGATGAAGGCGCAGCCGCTGACCTACAACAAGGACAACCAGGAAGACAAGGAGCCGCTGTTCGATACCGTCGACACGCTGGCCGATTCGCTTGCCGTCATGGCCGATCTCGTCGGTTCCGGCATCCGCGTCAACGCGGAGCGCATGCGCGCCGCGGCCCGCGAGGGATTTGCCACCGCCACCGACCTGGCCGACTACCTCGTTCGGCGCGGCCTGCCATTTCGCGACGCGCACGACGCCGTGGCCCGTGCGGTTCGCCATGCGGAAAAGCAGGGCTGCGATCTCTCGGACCTGCCGCTCGCCGACTTGCGCGCGTTTTCGCCATTGGTCGACGACGACGTGTTCGCCGTGCTCACGCTCGACGGATCCGTGGCCAGCCGCGATCATGCGGGCGGCACTGCGCCGGCACAGGTGCGCGCGGCCATCGCGCGCGCGCGCGGGTCGCTCGTCTCGTGATGGGCGCGTTCGACCCGGTCACCCATGACACGCTCGGTTTTCTCGCCGGCGCGCTGACGACGATCGCGTTCGTGCCGCAGGTCGTGCGCATCGTGCGGACGCGTTCGGCGCACGACATCTCCTGGGGCATGTTTTCCATCTTCAGCGCAGGCGTCGCATTGTGGCTCTGGTACGGCATCAGGCTCGGATCGCCGCCGCTCATCCTGGCCAATGGCGTGACGCTGGCGCTCGCGCTTTCGATCCTGTTCCTGAAGTGGCGCTATGGCGCCGACGGGGAGCCGCCGTCGACTGGCGAAGGCCAGCGATCCACGTAGCAATTGACGGGCATTTCTGGAGAGACGATGAAACTCGCATTCCTTGGACTGGGCGTCATGGGGTATCCGATGGCGGGCCATCTGGCTCGCGCGGGTCACCAGGTCACCGTATTCAATCGCACGGCGCCGAAGGCCGCGAAGTGGGTGGAGGCGTTCGGCGGGACCCGCGCCGCCACGCCGGCCGCCGCGGCCCGCGGCGCCGAGATCGTGCTGATGTGCGTCGGCAACGACGACGACGTCCGCGCGGTGATCGTCGGCGCGGACGGCGCGCTCTCCGGGATGGCGGCGGGGGCCATCCTGGTCGACCACACGACCGCGTCCGCGCAGGTCGCCAGGGAAATGCATGCAGCCGCGGCGGCCAAGGGAGTCGCGTTTCTCGATGCCCCGGTTTCCGGCGGACAGGCAGGCGCAGAGAACGGCAAGCTCACGGTGATGGTCGGCGGCGACGCCGAAACCTTCAGCCGCGCCGAAGCAGTCCTTGCCACCTATGCCCGCGCAGTGACGCTGATGGGCGCATCGGGCAGCGGTCAACTGACGAAAATGGTCAACCAGATCTGCATTGCGGGCCTGGTCCAGGCGCTGTCGGAGGGAATCAATTTCGCGACCCGCGCCGGACTCGACCCGACGCGCGTGCTGGACGTGATCAGCAAAGGTGCCGCGCAGTCCTGGCAGATGGAGAGCCGGGGCGCGACGATGATCGCGGACAAGTTCGATTTCGGCTTTGCAGTGGACTGGATGCGCAAGGACCTGGCGATCTGCCTGGCCGAGGCGCGGGACAATGGCGCGGCGCTGCCCGGCACGGCACTGGTCGACCAGTTCTATGCGCGTGTGCAGGCACGCGGCGGCGGGCGTTGGGACACGTCCTCGCTCATTCGCCTCCTGCGGGACCCGCAATGACCGAACCGCGCGCGTTGCGCGTTTCCTTGCAGGGCTTGGCGGCGGCCTGCGCGCTGATTGCCGCCTGCGGCGCCTGGGCGGCCGAGGTCACGCTCAAGACGGCGTGGATGCGTCCTGCCGCCTCGGGGATGGCAGAGGCCATGGTCTACGTCGACATCGTCAGCGACGCGAACCTCGACCTGATTGGCGCTTCGACACCAGTTGCCCGCAAAGTCGAACTGGTCGATGTCAACCTCAAGACAGACCCGCCGGAATCGAAAGTGGTCGCGTCGATGCCGGTCGCGGCGGGCAAGACCACACGCCTGGCCTACCGGGGAAGTCACCTGAGGCTGGTCGCCATCAACAAGGACCTGGGCAATGGCGCCTCGGTGCCGCTGACACTGATGTTCAAGTCGGCGGACGGCACGGAGGTCCGCGCTTCGGTCGACGCGCAGGTGCGCGGCTTGCTGACGCCGCAGCAGATGCCCGCCGCCGTCTCCAGGGACCCGCAACCCGCGGCCAAGGAGTCGGATCCCGCCAAGTCGAAGTGACGGCCACGAGGCGGCGGCGAGGTTTTGGACGCTGGCCGTGCCGCAACCGCTGCCCGGTCCGGCTTGGCCACCGTTGGCTTCCCTCGGTTGCCCTCGGGTTCCCTCAGGCGCCCTTAGGTACCTTCAGGCACCCTGTCGCCTTCGGTGACCACGATTTCGTACGTGATCGCGGCGGTGTGCGCCAGCATGATCGTCGCCGAGCAGTATTTTTCCTTCGACAGTTTCACGGCGCGTTCGACCTGCGCCGGGTTCAGGCCGTGGCCCGACACGTGGTAGACCAAATGGATGCGTGTGAAGACCTTGGGCTCGTCCGGCGCGCGCTCGGCTTCGGCGGTCACGACGCAATCGGTCACGGGCTGCCGACCCTTTTTCAGGATCAGCACGACGTCGAAGGCGGTGCAGGCTGCGGTCCCGGTCAGAACCAGTTCCATCGGCCGCATGCCGAGGTTGCGTCCGCCATGCTCGGGCGCGCCGTCGATGACCAGCGCGTGGCCGCTGCCGGTCTCGCCGACGAAACTCATTCCCTCGTTCCACTTGATCCTGGTTTTCATGTCTGCCCCAATTTGGCGCAAAAAAGCGGATTTTCGCTTAAGAACAACGCATTTCCCGCGGAGATGCTCGATTGTCCAGGGCTGGAAGCGTCCGAACCGTTGCGTTGTGCGTTGCAATATGCGAGCATGGATTCGTCTGCGGCTCCGCCTTACTCCTCCCTAGGCACCGCAGGCGCATTCCTCCATTCTCCTCCTATGGTGGAATCCTAAAGGCGCGGTCTAAACCACCGCGCCTCTTTTTTGCCCGCCGCCGGTATTGCGCCGCGGCATCAACGCTCCAACCTGGCCTCTGCCGTGCCAATCCAGGCGCTTTGTCCACCGTGCGCCCGGGACGCACCCGGAAGGTCCCGCCCGCCATCGGGGCGACGGAATCCCGGCCAGGTTCGCCATCGACCGCCCGGGCCGGCGGCAAATGGGGCGCCTTGACGCAGCAACCCCTTGAATAGTAAACTAGCCGACTTTGCTCAAGCGACTTTGCCGCTAATCGCTACAGGCAAACCCCGGGCAGCCCCCGGCAAAACCATCCAGAGATTTTGAAATGAAGACTTTCTCCGCCAAACCCGCGGACATCAAGCGGGAGTGGTTCGTCGTCGACGGCACCGACCAGGTGCTGGGACGCCTTGCGAGCCAGATTGCGCTGCGCCTGCGCGGCAAGCACAAGGCCATCTACACGCCGCACATGGACACGGGCGACTTCATCGTCGTCACCAACGTGGACAAGTTGCGCGTGACCGGCAGCAAGTCCGAGGACAAGCTCTATCACCGTCACACCGGCTATCCCGGCGGAATCCGCACGGTGAATTTCGGCGAGATGCAGGCGCGATTCCCCGGTCGCGCCCTCGAAAAGGCCGTCAAGGGCATGCTGCCCAAGGGTCCGCTCGGCTACGCCATGCTGAAGAAGCTCAAGTGTTACGCGGGCCCGGCGCATCCGCATTCGGCCCAACAGCCCAAGACCATCGATCCGGTGAAGAAGACCGGGAAAGAAGAAGCGAAGCCATGATCGGCAACTACTATTACGGCACGGGCCGGCGCAAGACGTCGGTGGCGCGCGTGTTCATCAAGCAGGGCTCCGGCAAGTTCATCGTTAACGACAAGCCGGTCGACGAATTCTTCACGCGCGAGACCGGCCGCATGGTGGTTCGGCAGCCGCTGGCGCTCACCAACCACGCGGCGACGTTCGACATCATGGTCAACGTCAACGGCGGCGGCGAATCGGGCCAGGCCGGCGCGGTGCGCCACGGCATCACGCGCGC
>DAOMGB010000082.1:0-4313 GCA_035430095.1 Casimicrobiaceae bacterium
GTCGACCTGAAGGGCTTCACCGACGATTTCTACGTGAAGCTCTGCGGCGCGCGGCTTCAGCCCGTGCTCGACACGCTCGTCTACCTCAAGCGTGAGACCGACGTCTGGTTCGAGATCACCACGCTTCTGATACCGGGAAAGAACGATTCCGACGCCGAACTCGAAGCGATGTGCGCGTGGATCGTCCGCGAGCTCGGCACCGAGGTGCCGCTGCACTTCACCGCGTTCCATCCCGACTACAAGATGACGGACCTCTCGCACACACCGTCCGCCACGCTCACGCGGGCGCGCGAGATCGCGCGGCGCGCGGGAATCCGCTACGTCTACACCGGCAACGTTCACGACCGCACCGGCGGAACGACATTCTGCGCAGGCTGCGGCAAGGCCCTCATCGTCCGCGACTGGCACGAGATCCTGAGCTACGAGCTGACGGCCGACGGCCGTTGCCCGCATTGCGATGCCACGGTTGCCGGGCGCTTCGAGACCGGCCGCGGCCATTGGGGGCGGCGCCGGATTCCCGTGCGGATGGCGATGAATCCCCAGCCCTGAAGACCGACATCATCCCCGCGAACGACATCCAAGCCACCGTCGTCCCCGCAAGCGACATTCGAGCCGGCGTCGTCCCCGCAAGCGACATCCAAGCCGGCGTCGTCCCCGCGAACGCGCGGACCCAGCGACTTCCGCTGGATGTCGCGAGACCGTATCACGACGACACTGGGTTCCCGCTTTCGCGGGGACGAAGGATGAGAAAAACTCATGCATGAGAACAATCCATGCATTGCGGAAACAACGTCTTGAAGCTTCACAGCTAGCGGGACTTGCGACGCGGCGCTTTCGGCAGGATCTTGCGCAGCAGGCCCTCGCAGATTTTCGGCGACATGTATCGCGGCACCGGGTAGTTGGTGTCGGCTTCCCAGCAGGCCGCCTTGGCCAGCTCGGGTATGTCCGCTTCCCGCAGCGCGTCGAGTTGCCGCGGTATCCCGAGATCCCGGTTCAGCGCGTCCACAGAGTCCAGGAATTTCTTCGCCAGCACCGCCGGACGCTCACTCTCCTTGCCCACGCCGGCGCGCACCGCCAGCACCGCGAGCTTCTTGGTGATGGCCGGGCTCAGGAACTTGAGCACGTGCGGCAACATCAGCGCGTTGGCCAGGCCGTGCGGCGTGTGATATTTGCCGCCCAGCTGATGCGCGATGGCGTGGACATATCCCACGTTGGCGCGCGTGAACGCCAGGCCCGCGTAGGTTGCCGCGAGTGACATCTGCTCGCGCGCCGCCAGGTTCCTGCCGTTACGGTAGGCCAGGCGCAGGTTGCCGTAGATCATGCCGACCGCCGCCAGCGCCATGCGATCCGTGTGGGCGTTCGACCAGTGACCGACGAACGCCTCGACGGCGTGAGTCAGCGCATCCATGCCGGTGGCCGCAGTCACGTGGCGCGGCAGCCCGATCATCAGCGAGGGATCGAGCGCCGCCATCGCCGGCACGAGGCGTGTGTCGGCGATCACGAGTTTCCGGTTGGTCTTCGGATCCGAGACGACCGCCGCAACCGTCACCTCAGACCCGGTGCCTGCGGTGGTCGGCACGGCATAGATCGGCACCGGCGCGCGCAGCCCCTTGAAATAGCCGACCAGCTTGCTTGGATGCTTGTTGTTGGCCACCGCCAGCGCGATGGTCTTGGCCGCATCCATCGGCGAGCCGCCGCCGAATGCGACAATGGCGTCGCAGCGGTGCTTCCTGCAGAACGCGATGCCTTTTTCGATGACGGGGATCGGCGCATCGGCGGTGACGGCGTCGAAGACGACGTGCGCGACCCCGCCCTCGGTCAGCGCTCCGGTCAGCGCGTCCAACAGCCCCATCCGGGCGACGACGCGATCGGTCACGATCAGGATCTTCCTGTGCCCGAAGCCGCACAGCGCCTGCCCCAGCCGCCGGCTGGCGCCCGGGCCGATCAGCAGCATCGGTTGCGGAATGGGCAGCAGGCCCGTCACCACCCCGGCAGCGCGCATCGCCGTCGACAATCCGACGGAGCGCACCACGTCGCTGACCACACCCGGTATCTGGACCATGCCCATTCCCACGCTTCCACTTGGAACGGGATAGCTTGCACCCAACCGCAGGTTCCGACCAAGCGGTTGCCGGCGCGGTTCTTGGACCTGGATCAAATAGTAGGGAATTCGTGGCCGGAAACGTGGCGGCGCCGCCCTACAATTGATCCATTCGCGGGGATGAAATGAAAAAAGCCGTCGGCATCAGCATGGGCGCAGGCGATCAGGATTTCGAGTTCGCCACCCGGTTCATGGGACATCCGTTCAACGTGCGGCGCATCGGCACGAACGGCAGCACGGCCAAGGCGATCAAGCTGCTCAAGTACTGGGGTCAGCATGCCGACGCCATCGGCCTGGGCGTGGAAAAGGAGACCTATACGATCGGGCGCCGGCGCTACGTCGAACCCGACAGCGCGCGCCTCACGGGCGCCGTGACGCGCATTCCTGTCACCACCGGCGGGCGGCTCGGGGACATCCTGCAGGAGTGGGCGCTGCGTCACGTCCAGGCCAAGCTGGGCGATTACTTCACCAACGCCAACGTGCTGTTTTTCTCCGGGCGCACCAACTACAAGCTGGCGCTGGCCTTTTCCGAGTACACGGGCAACATGGCCTTCGCCGACCTGCTGCTGCAGCTCGGCGTCCCGAAGATGCTCACCTCGCTCGACATGCTCGAGCTCTATGCCAGCGGCGCGCACTACGTGCTCGACTGGGCGCCCACCGGCGTGATGTCCTCCGCGCCGGTCAAGGAGTGGACGAAGTTCGTGCTGCGTCGCGCGCTGCAGGACGCGACGGTCGTCGTCGCGCCCGTGCACGAGCTGGACGACTTCGGCGCGGAGGAACTGGCGGGAAAGACCATCATCACGTCCACGGTCAACGACCGTCGCATCGCGCAGTTCAAGGACAAGGGCGTCAACCTGGTGATCGACGGCTCGCCGATGCTGGCCGGACACGTGCTGAGCCCGAGCCTCCTCGACGCCATGATCATCGCGGCAACCGAAAAGGCGCCCGAGGACATCCTCGAGGACGACTATCTCGAGATCATCACCGGCCTCCAGCTCGAGCCGCGCATGATCTATCCGAACGGCTTCAAGCGGGTCAACCGCTTCGCCTTCGTCATCCATCCGCTGTCGCAGGAATATTTCAAGAACATCAAGCCGATCGACCTGCTGTCGCGCGTTTCGCCGCCGGTGTTCATGGACACGGTGGAGAAGGCGATGGCGTACACGCCGCCCTTCGTCTATTCGAAGGTGACCGGCATCAAGTCGCCCACCGGCGTGGAAACCGAAGGGTGGCTGATTTCCGTGGGCGGGACGCCCAAGGAAATCATGAGCCGCAGTCCCGAATTCACGTATCGCCGGCTGCTTGACGCGGCCCGCATGGCCAAGCGGCTCGGCGCGCAGATCATGGGGCTCGGCGCGTTCACGAAAGTGGTCGGCGACGCCGGCCTGACGGTCGCCCGCCGCGCACCGCTGCCGATCACGACGGGCAACAGCTACAGCGCCTCCGGTGCGCTCTGGGCCGCGCACGATGCCGTGCTGCGCCTGGGGCTCGTACCCAAGCCGGCGCGCGGACAGAAGGTGCAGTTCAAGGCGATGGTCGTCGGCGCGACCGGGGCCATCGGCTCGGTGTGCGCGCGCATGCTGGCGATGGTGGCCGAGGAGGTCTACATGGTCTCGCCGGAAACAGCCAAGCTGCTGTCGCTCAAGGGATCGATCCTCAAGGAAACGCCGGACGCCAAGCTGTTTCTCTCGTCGCGCGCGGACAAGGACATCGCGGACATGGACATGATCGTCACGGCGACCTCCGGCGCAGGCAAGAAGATCCTCGACATCATGAAGGTCAAGCCCGGATGCGTGATCACCGACGTCGCCCGCCCGCTGGACCTTCCGCCCGAGGAAGTGGCCAAGCGTCCGGACGTGCTGGTGATCGAGTCGGGTGAGATCCGGCTGCCCGGAAAGGTCTCGATGAAGAACATCGGCCTGCCGAAGAACGTGGCCTACGCCTGCCTCGCCGAAACCATCGTGCTCGCGCTGGACGGTCGGTTCGAGAACTTCACCGTCGGTCGAAACATCGAATGGGAAAAGGTGCGCGAAATCTATCGGCTGGGCCGAAAGCACGGCATGAAGCTCGCGGCCATTTCCGGCGTGAACGGTCCGTTCTCCGACGTCGACATCAGCCGGGTCCGCAAACTCGCGCTCGCGGCACGGGCGAAACAGGCGGCCGGTGCACGAACCAAACAGGCAGCCGGTGCACGAGCCAAACGGGCGGCCGG
>DAOMGB010000082.1:4413-8097 GCA_035430095.1 Casimicrobiaceae bacterium
CCCCAGGTCAACGACACCGGATTCCCGCGTTCACGTAAATGACGGGGTAACTCGATTGACCGTTTGCGTAGACTACGTCCTACGCCTTTACACCTAATCGACGATGACCGTCCCGCCACCCGCAGCGGCTTCGCGTCCGCCCGTCCGGCTTCGAGCCGGCAACCTGCTGCTCGCACCGCTGCGCCGGCTGCTGTACCTGATCGTGCGCACGCAGGTCACGCCGGAGCAGGCCGACCTGCTTCGCGTCGACCCCCGGTATCCGATCTGCTATGTGCTGCAGGACCGGCACCTGTCGAGCCTGCTCGTGCTGGAGACCGAGGCGCGGCGGCTGGGCCTGCCCTCCGCCGTGGCGCCGATTCGTGCGTCGTTTCCGGTCAACGCCCGTGCCGTTTTCTCGGTCATACTGAATCCCAATCCACTGAGCACGCGCACTGCGGAACCCTCCGTCACGCTGGCGCAGATGACCTCGGCGCTGCTGCGCGACCCGGCGCTCGACGTGCAGCTGATTCCCGTGACCGTCCTGTGGGGCCGGTCGCCGGGGCAGCAGGATTCGCTGGTCAAGGCGCTGCTCGCCGATGCCTGGGCGAGCGTGGGCGCGCTGCGCCAGTTCCTGATCATCCTGCTGCACGGCCGCCAGACGCGCGTCACCTTCAGCGAGCCGATTTCCCTGCGTCGCCTGATCGACGAGGAGAAGGACGAATCCACGGCGTTGCGCAAGGCCAATCGCTTCCTGCGTTTTCACTTTCGACGGACGCGCGAGGCCGCGATCGGCCCGGACCTGTCGCACCGGCGCAACCTGATCCACGCGATGGTGACCTCGGACCCCCTCCGCCAGGAAATCGCGAAGGAATCCGCGCGGACCGGCGCGACGCTGACCGCGGCGGAGGAAAAGGCGCGCAAGTTCGCGTGGGAAATCGCGTCCGACTTCAGCTATCCGGTGGTACGCGGCGCCGAGCTCCTGTTGAAGCAGCTGTGGCATCGCCTCTACGACGGGGTCGAGGTCCATCACGGCGACGAACTCGCCAAGGCAGCGCCCGGCAGGGAACTCGTCTACCTGCCCAATCATCGCAGCCACATCGATTACCTGCTGCTGTCGTACCTCGTCCACGAGCAGGGATTGGCGCCGCCGCACATCGCCGCCGGCGCCAACCTCAATTTCCCGTTGGTCGGCCCCGTGCTGCGACGGGGCGGCGCCTTTTTCCTGCGCCGCAGCTTCAAGGGCGAGCCGCTGTATGCGGCCGTGTTCCGCGAATACCTGCATACGATGCTGGCGAGGGGATTCCCGATCGCGTACTTCATCGAGGGTGGCCGCAGCCGCAGCGGACGGACGCTGCCGCCGAAAGGCGGGCTGCTGGGCATGACCGTCGAGAGCTTCATGCGCGAGCACTCGCGGCCGCTGATGCTGGTGCCGGTGTTCTTCGGCTACGAAAAGCTGCTCGAAGGCCGCACGCTTGTGGCCGAGCTCGAGGGCGCGCCCAAGCAGCGCGAGTCGCTCAAGACGCTGCTGCTCGCCGTGCGCGACCTGCGCCACGAGTATGGCAGCGCCTATGCCAATTTCGGACAGCCGCTGTCCGTCGACCACTTCCTCGACCGCGAAGCGCCGGGCTGGCAGGCGCTGCAAGGCGAGGCGCAGCGGGAGACGGCGCGACGGCTGACGCTGCCGCTGGCGCGAGAGATGGCGCAGCGCATCAACTCGGCGGTCCTCATCAACCCGATCAACCTGTTCGCGATGGCCGTCGTGCCCAGCCCGCGGCACGCGCTGGACGAGCGCGCGCTGGCGCAGCAGATCCATTGGCTGCGGACGATCGCGTCGCGACGGCCGTACTCGCCCAGCGCCATCCTGTGCAGGCAGGAGCCTGCGGAAGTCATCGCGCAGGCCTTGAAGCTCGGGTTCGCGACGCGCGTCTCGCATCCGCTCGGGGACGTCGTCACGGTGCCGGACGCGCAGGTCTCCACGCTCAACTACCTCCGCAACAACGTGCTGCACGCCTATGCGCTGCCCGCGCTGGTTGCGAGCATCGTGGTCGGCACGCGTGAAGCCACGGCGGAACGAATCGCCGAATTCACGGAAGGCGGCCTCCCCTTCCTGCGTGCGGAGCTCATGCTTTACCACTCGCAGGAGGAGGCCGTCGCGGAATCGAAGCAGATCGCGCAGCTGCTGGTCGAGATGGGGCTGGCGCGGGCCGGTTCGGACGGCGCGATCCGCGCCACCGACCGCTACAGTCCCGAGCACGCCGGGTTGGAGCTGCTCGCGCGCTCGCTGCGGCACCTGCTGCGCCGGAACTACCTGACGATCGCGCTGCTGACGCGCGTCGGCGACGGCACGATGCGACGGGATCGCCTGGAACAGTTGATGCAGCTGCTCACGCAAAGGCTGTCGCTGCTCTTCGAGTTCGCTCCGCCGGATTTCTACGAGCGCTCGACGTTCGCGTCCTACATCGACACGCTGCTCGAGACCGGCCTCATCCGCGAGGACGACGACGGTTCGCTGTACCTGCCCGAGCACTCGCGCGTGTGGGAACGCAATGTCGAGCGGCTGCTGCCGCCGGATGCGGTGCTCGCCATCCGGCGCGTGGCAGTCGACCAGGCGCCCGTCGCCGCCACGTCCGCGAGTCCCCCATGACAACGACCCCTTCGATTCCGCCCACCCCCGCGTCGACCGAACAACCTGAAGTGGCTGCGCGCTTCGGCCGGCCGACCAGCTCATGGCGTCTGCGGCTCTACACGATCATCTTCGAAGCCGACACGCGCGCCGGCCGGCTGTTCGACCTGCTGCTGATCGCAGCGATCCTGGCCAGCGTGCTGGTGGTGATGCTGGACAGCGTGCGTTCGATCAGCGCGCGCTACGGCGACCTGTTCGACATACTCGAGTGGGGATTTACGCTGCTGTTCACCGTTGAATACGTGTTGCGGCTCATTTGCGTGCGCCACCCATTGCGCTATGCGACGAGCTTCTTCGGCATCGTGGACCTGCTGTCCGTGCTGCCCACGTATTTCGCGTTCTTCGTGCCGGAAGTCCACGCGTTGATCGACGTGCGGATGTTGCGGCTGCTGCGCATCTTCCGCGTCCTCAAGCTTGGCGCCTACGTGTCCGAATTCGGGTACCTCGGTACCGCGCTTAAGGCGAGTCGACGCAAGATCACCGTCTTCATCGGCTTCGTGCTGCTCATCGTCGCGGTCATGGGGACCGTGATGTACGTGGTCGAAGGCCCGGAGAATGGCTTCACCAGCATTCCGATGTCGATCTACTGGGCCATCACGACGATGACCACCGTCGGCTTCGGCGACATCACGCCAAAGACAGACCTCGGCCGCCTGATCGCGTCGTGCATGATGCTCATGGGATGGGGCGTGCTTGCCGTACCCACCGGCATCGTCACTGCCGAGATGACCGCCCGCCACATCGTGCGGCCGGTCACCACGCGCACCTGTCCCGAGTGCCTGTCCTCGGGACATGATGCCGACGCGACGTTTTGCAAGGATTGCGGCAAACCGCTGCCCGTCCACCGCAGCGACTAGCTGTGAAGCATCAAGACGTTGCTTCCGCAACGCATGAATTGATCTCATCCGTCGTTCCCGCGAACGCGAGAGCCTCAACCGTCGTTCCCGCGAACGCGAGAGCCTCAACTGTCGTTCCCGCGAACGCGAGAGCCTCAACTGTCGTTCCCGCGAACGCGAGAGCCT
>DAOMGB010000082.1:8197-13866 GCA_035430095.1 Casimicrobiaceae bacterium
GTCGTTCCCGCGAACGCGAGAGCCTCAACTGTCGTTCCCGCGAACGCGAGAGCCTCAACCGTCGTTCCCGCGAACGTGAGAGCCTCAACTGTCGTTCCCGCGAACGCGGGAACCCAGTGTCGTCGTGTTACGGCCTCGCGAGATCCGACGGAAGTCGCTGGGTCCCCGCGTTCGCGGGGACGACCCCGGCTTGGATGACGTTCGCGGGGATGACGCCGGTCATGGCGCCCTTGACGTCCTCGCGGGCGAGCGCGAGGCAGCGTCCATCTTGCGGATCTCCTCGACCCAATGGTCCCTGAGCGACTCCGGCCCCACCACCGCGACGTCGGCGCCGTACTTAAGGATGTCCATCATCAGTTCGCGCGGATCGGCGAACGGCACCTCGAGGACGTAGGATCCGTCCGTTTCGAGCCTCCCACGCTGATTCGGATGCCATTGCTCGAACGCCACCCAGCGCGCGCGCTGCGGCGTGAAGCGCAGCGATGCCCATTCGACATTCTCGCCGGAGAAGATGCCATAGCCGTTGCCCAGCCGCCGGTCCAGCACTTCGTCGCTGACCGGCCTGGCCTTCTCGTCGAGCGGAGCCGCGGTACCGATCGCGTCCAGCGAAAACGTACGCAGGTCGTCGCGCGTGTGGCACCACGCGTCGAGATACCAGTTGTCGCGGTAGTGGACCAGCCGCTGCGGAGAGACGTCGCGCTGCGTGGTCTCGCCGCTGCTCCGCGCCAGGTACTTGATGCGCAGTCGCGTGCGGCGAAGCACGCCGTGCGCGATGACCTCGAAGACGCCCGACGCGGATGGCCTCGCCGCCTGCGCCAGGATCCGGATGCGCTTGTTCACTTCCGCCGCGTCCACGTTGCCCTGTTCCAGCAGCGATTCGAGTCGCGAGCGCAGCGGCGCGACATGGGACGCGAGCAACCCGGGGTCGAGGCCGGCAAGCAGTTGCTGCATCGTGAGCAGCGCAAAGATCTCCGACTGGTTGAACCAGAGTCCCGGCAACTCATAGGGCGGGCTCACGCCATCCGGCGCCGTGAACTCGTAGCCCTGACGGTCGTTGTTCCAGTGGATGGGCGCGTGCAGGCGGTCGCGCATGTATTGGAGGTCGCGCTTGAAGGTGGCCGGCGACACGTTCATCGCGTCGAGAAACTGCTGCCGCGTGACGAGGCCGTGCTCGTCGAGCAGGCGGTCGATCAGGTAGAACCGTTCGGTCCTGTCCACGCGGCGCGCCGGGATCAGTGCCGGCGGACGCGACGGCGGCGGTGGCCGACGGTGAGGACCAGACCGCCGGTGGTGAGCACGACGTAGACGCCGGACAGCGCGTCGACGGCGCCGCCGCTCAAGCCGCACGCACGCTGCATCCGGCGGCGGCTGCGCTTGTCCAGGCACACGATGACGCCGCCGCGGCGGTCGTGGTGCTCGCGGCCGTACTGGAGGACCGTGTCGATGGCGTCGGGAGGAATGCCGCGCTGCTGCATGCGTGCAAGCGCATGGCGGGACAGCATCGCGTGCAGGGACGGGGCCATGGCTACCTCCGGTCAGAGTCGGAAGACGATGCTTCGACATCCTACCGGATGGGTGGCTCAACGCGTGAGCTAGGCACACGAAACGGCGTTCCCGCGACGACGGGAATCCAGGGTCGTTGATTCTATTGAGTAAAAGCGCTGCCATTCCGGCGGTCACGGGGAGGACCGCGTTAGAGATAAGTGTCCTCCCGCGCGGAAATTGCATGTTCGCGAGGAAGTACTTGCCGCTTCGCGGCCCGCAGCCTGGCCATGGCGACGACGCCGGCATCGCCGTGATGGCCGATGGCAAGCACAGAATCGGCAGCCTCGGTTTCTCGCTCTCTTTCCGGCCCGCCAGGCTGATGCGGATCATCATGCAACAACGAATGCAGGAGCACATTCATGTCATTCGGACGCCCGAGGTTGGCATGCGCGCCTTTCGATCCGCACCATTTCCTCAAGCAGGGAAGTCGTTCCGCGCACGATCAACCTGGAGTGTTCGATTGACATGGGTACGCAATTCCGATGGCGTGAATCAGGGGCACACGCAACATTCTCCGCCCTGGCCCCCGCGACATCACTAAGCCCAATGGATGACCGCTGGCCTAAGTCCTGGGCGTCCCCTTCCCCTGTTCCGTCCTGCGCCGAAGGAACAACGGGACGGCCTCGCACATGAGGTCGTTCGATTCGTCCTGCGATGACAGCCGAGTCTTCAGGACACGGCTCGAATACCACGCCTCCTTTCGCGCAATGCGCCTTTCGCGCCGCGCAACGAGATTACGCATGGCCGCGATGATTCCTTGCGTCCACGCGTTCTGGCCGTAGCGCCGCTCAGCCTGGCGCAATGTCGCCTCGGCCTGGATCCAATCCTCGTGGTCGATGAGGCCGCGCACCTCGTCGAGCATTTTGCCTGCCTCGATTTCCAACATGCGCCTGGCGACCATGTCGTTCGGAGCCAACGCCTGCCACGCCTCCGGGGTGACGACATCCATCGGCGGCACGATCGCCATCAGGAACAGCGGCGTGCTTCCCTCGCTCGCGGCCCGCACCGCGATGGAGATGGGCAGGCGCACCGTCGACCCCGTCGACAGTCGCGCGGCAGGAAGCGTGAACTCCAGCAGCGCCCAGGCCTCGGCGCCAAACGCCAGGTCCGGCAGCTTCCACGAGCGCGCTTCGCCATCGACCAGCTCGAAGTCGTTGAGCAACTTCACGCCGACGTCGTCCGGCGCGTTGACCTTCAACGCGATTCCCCTCGCGCAGAGGCTGGTCAGGAGCGCGAACTCGGCCTGGAACGGTTCGGCCAGGTCGGCCGCCGTGGCGCCGTAGTACGCGTTGCCGCGACCCGCCCTGGCCATGGCCAGCATCAGGTCCTCGTCGAAATCGTTGCCCAGGCCGTAGGTCGATGTACTGATTCCGTTGCGCGCCCGTTCGCGGCACTGCGCCGAGATCGCCTCCAGGTCCTGCTCGCCGTGATTGGCGTTGCCGTCCGACAGGAGAATCACACGATGAACGCCGCTGTCCGCGATACTGGCTGCGAGTTGCGCCGCCCCCGCGGACCAACCGCCATGCAGGTCGGTCGAGCCCGCACTCTCTATGGCGGCGATTGCCGCGCGCAACTTCGTCTTGTCCCCCACCGGCCCCAACGGGGCCATGCAATCCACCTCGTCGTCGAACGCAACCACCGTGGCAAAGTCGGTAGGCGCGAGATTGTCGACAATGTACCGTGCGCAGTTGCGGGCCTCCTGCATGGGCACGCCGGCCATCGAACCAGAGCGGTCGAGCACCAACGCCAGGTGCAGCGACCCGCGTGGCTTGGCGCCAGCGGGCGGCTCCGGCGCCTGCAGGCGCACCAGCACGGTCAACTTGTGGTCCGTGCCTGCGGCCAGCGCCGGTCGATCCGTTGCCAGGAGCAGCTGGAATTCGTTCTTCGAATTGTTCGTGTCGGTCATGATCATGGTCCCCGGAATTGGAATGTGCAGAACCACACCATGATGCGGGAGCCGTTGGCTCACACGGCGAGCCACCAGGTGTCGTACATTTCGGTTCATGGCGCGCGCTCTCTCCAAGTCCAGGCTCATGGCCTTTCGGCAATGCCCGAAACGCCTGTGGCTGCAGGTCCATCGGCCGGAGCTGGCCGTGGTCGACCCGGGAATGGAAGCGCGATTCGCATCGGGCAACCGGGTCGGCGAGGTCGCCCGCGAAATCCGGCCGGGCGGTTATCTCATCGAATCGGTGCGCGACTTCACCGGCGCGCTGCGCGAAACGCGGGAACTGCTCGCCGTCGACGGCGACCGGACGCTGTTCGAGCCCGCGTTCGCAGCGGGCGGCGCGCTGGCCCGCGTCGACGTTCTGGAACGGCGCGGCGGGCAGTACCGGCTGGTGGAAGTGAAGTCCGCCAGCAGCGTCAAGGAGCAGTACCTGGAGGACGTAGCCATCCAGGCGTGGGTGGTTCAGGGGGCCGGGCTTCCCCTGGCCCGCGTGGCGCTCGCCCACGTCGACAACACCTTCGTCTACGGCGGCGAAGGCGACTACACCGGCCTGTTCCGCGAAGTGGAATTGGATCGGCAGATAGAGCCGCTGCTCGACGAAGTACCGCAGTGGGTCGCGAGCGCGCAGCAAACGTTGGCGGGCGAAATGCCCGTGATCGACATCGGACCGCACTGCACGCGTCCATACGAATGCGAGTTCCGCACGTGGTGCGGCCGCGACGAGCCAGAGTACCCGGTCACGATCCTTCCCAACGGCGGCAAGCTCGCATGGAAGCTCCGTGCCGAGGGCGTTCGCGACCTGCGGGACGTCCCGGAGGCGCAGCTGTCCAACCCGAAGCACCTGACCGTGTGGCGCGCGTCGCGATCCGGCGCGGCTGAAATCGATCGACGGATCGCAGCGCTCATGCGCGAACTGCCCTACCCGCGTTCCTATCTCGACTTCGAGACCATCGGACCCGCCGTGCCCCTATGGACGGGAACGCGTCCGTATCAGCGAATGCCGGTGCAGTGGTCATGCCACGTGCAGGACGCGGACCGCGAGCTTGTCGCGCTCGACGCGCTGATTGCGACCGGCGCCGACCCACGGCGGGCCTTTGCGGAGAGTGTCGTGAACGCGGTGCCTGCGGAAGGCCCGGTGCTGGCGTACAACGCCGCCTTCGAACGCGGCGTGCTCCATGAGCTTGCGGAAGCCCAGCCGGAGTTCGCGGTGCAACTGCGACAGATCGCCGGTCGGCTGGTGGACCTGCTGCCGATCACCCGCGACCGCTACTACCATCCAGCGATGAAGGGATCGTGGTCGCTCAAGGCCGTCCTGCCGACCATCGCGCCGGACCTCGACTACGCCAACCTCGATGGCGGCGTGCAAAGCGGCCGGGACGTCGAGTCGATCTATGCGCAGATCATCGATCCGGCAACCTCCCGGGAGGTTCGACAATCGTTGGAGTCGGCGCTCGTGACCTACTGCGCACGGGATACACTGGCGCTGGTGCGAATGGTTGCTTTCTTCGAGGCGCAGGACACGGTATGACCAACCCAGCCGCAATGCCGCGCATGCAGCTCGTTCACCCGGACATCACGCGTGCCTGCGCCGAGAGCGAGATCTACGAAACGCTGCTCGCGCTGGACGGCGCCACCATCCTCGAACTCGGTTGCGGCAAGGCGGATCACACGCGCCGGATCGCGGCGGCGCACCCGACGGCGACACTCATCGCGACCGAGGTCGACCGCATACAACACGCGATCAACCTCGCGGCGGATGTGCCATCGAACATGAGGTTCACCGATTTCGGCGCGGAGGCCATCGCGCTTCCCGACGCAAGCGTCGACGTGGTGATGATGTTCAAGTCGCTGCACCACGTTCCAGTGGCCCGGCTCGACGATGCGCTGAACGAGATCGCACGCGTGCTGCGCCCGGGCGGCGTCGCCTACATCTCCGAGCCGCTCTTCGCCGGCCCGCTCAACGAGGTCATCCGCATCTTCAATGACGAGCAGGCCGTCCGGGAAGCCGCGTTCGACGCCCTGTGCCGTGCGGTCGCCTGTGGAAAATTCGAACTCGAGACCGAATTCTTCTTCCTGCTGCCGGTCAAGTACGGGGATTTCGCCGATTTCGCGAAGCGGCACTTCGAAGTCACGCACAGCGAACGCCATGTGACCGAGGCGCAGCGCGTGGCCACCGAGC
>DAOMGB010000083.1:0-13398 GCA_035430095.1 Casimicrobiaceae bacterium
CCGCGTCGGTCAGCCGCCCTTGGTAGTTGATCTCGAGCGGGACGGCGGCACCGGCATTTCCGGCGAGCAGGGCGAGCACCAGTAACGTGACGGCTGCAGCCACCCGGGTCATTGGTCTGACGATCCTCATGGTTCGATTCCTTTGCAACGTGGTCGGACTGACTTGACGGGAATTTCTTGTCTACTCCGCAGACACGGCGATGGTCGCGCGCTCATGCTGGATTTCCGCGAGCGCTTGCCGAAGGGCGGCAAGTTCGCCGCGCAGCGCTTCGACTTGCGACAGGCGATTCGTGAGTTGATCGATTTCGCGATGCTGGGCCTCGATTCTTGCTTCCTTCTCGGTCAGCCGCCGGAGCATTGCGTCGCGTTCATCATCGAGCCTCGCGTTGAGCCCCTGGATCGCTGCGATCGCGACACCGTCGGCATCGACCGTCGAAATTGTCTTGTCGCCGTCGCCAAGACCGAAGGCCGTGGCGAAATCCTGCGCGACCGGTCCGAGATGGAGCGCGCCGGACTGTTCAGACTTGTAGCGCCATGTATAGACCGGCATTTGCGCAAGCTTCGCCAGCACGGCGCGGCCGTCGACCAATGCGAGGTCGCGCTTGGCGGCGCGATCGGACAGTGCAGACCATGCGCCGCTTCCCGCTGGCAACTGTACGCCCGCGGTGGCGTTGCCGACGCCGTCGATCGCCGTCACGAAGTACACTCCACCGGTTGCGCGGGCCGTGAAGGCGTTAAAGATCGCGCAATTGAAGTCGAAGTCGTTGGCATCGGCCCACGTGAAACAGCCGCCGGCAAGCGCTTTCGCCCGGAAGCCCGCGGCAAACGCGTAGTTGTTGCTCGTGACGTTCTGGCTGCCTCCGGGGATCGTCGAATAGATTCCGTTCGCCGTGTTGGACAGGCCGCCGCCAACCGTGGCATTGATCCCCGACGCGTAGTTGCTTACGCCTCCAGCGACCGTTGCCCCGGTGTTGGTGGTCTGGTTCGAGTGGCCCCCCCCGATCGTCGCGTGCGTGCCACTGGCGAAATTCGAACTGCCGCCTCCGACGGTGCTCTCGATGCCGGCCGCCTGATTGGAAGCCCCGCCGGCGACGGTCCCACTGATGCCAGTCGCCTTGTTTTGGTCGCCGCCGCCGACCGTGCTCCTGTTCGCGCTTGCAATGTTGTGAGAGCCACCGGCGACGGTACTTGCAACGCCGACCACCTGGCTCGTTCCGGCCGTATTGGTGTCGCCGCCGCCGACCGTGCTGAAGTCCGACATCGCCGTGTTACCACCGCCGCCGGCCACCGTGCCGTGACTGAACTGCGCCAGGTTCCCCTCGCCGCCTCCGGCGAAAGCGTAGGGCCCCAGCGCCTGGTTGGCACCTCCGCCCGAGACCGTCGCGTAGCTCGCCGCCGCCGTGTTGAACGCGCCGCCGCCGACCGTGACGAAGGGGCTGTCAATCGTCGTTCCGGCATTGTCGCCGGCACGGTTGGCGTAGCCTCCGGCGACCGTGCCGTACGCATCGGTGATGACGTTGGGCGCCTCAAAGCCGAAATCCGGGTCTGTGCTGCCCGCCGCTACACCGCCGCCCCCGATGAACGCGCCGCGCACGCCTGCAGTCACGTTGTTTGCAGGGCTCCCTCCGATCACGTTCGGACTGACCGCGTTCGCCTCGTAGCGGACCACCCGCGCGCCGTTCGTGCGCACATCGAGCGCAGTGTTGTCGGTCGTGCCGATCACCGCGGTTCCGCCCGGCAGCACGCCGAACGCGTTTCCGCCCTGCACGTACGCGTTCGCCGGGCCGGAGTTGTCCGCCGAGCACGCCCATGCCGAGCCGTTCCACTTCGGGACCTGGTTCGCGGCACAGGCCACCGTGGGCAGCAGCTGGGTGGCGGCAAGGTTGATCGTACCGCTGGCGGTGATCGGCCCGCCGGACAGCCCCGCGCCCGTACCCACCGAAGTGACCGTTCCCGCCCCGGCCGATTGCCACACCAGATTCGTGCCGTCCGTGCCCAGCACCTTCCCTGCCGTCCCGCCGCTCGCCGGCGAGAGCTTGCCCTGCGTCACCGCGTTGTTCGCGATCTGCGCCGTGCCGATCGTGCCCACGATCTGTGTCGCCGGCAGCGTCGCCACGCTGATGCTCCCGTTGATCTGTCCGCCGCCTACGCTCGCCGTCGCTGCCAGCGTGTTCGCCATGTCCGCGCGCTGTGCGTATGCGGCCGCCAGCAGCGCCTGGCGCGGCGTCATCTCCGGGTCGGCGCCGACGCTGACGCCGATGTAGTAGGGCACGTCGAACGGCAGCGCCAGCGGCGTGACCGAGCCGATGGCGACGCTGAAGATGCCGTTGCTGACCGTGACGGACTGCGCTTCGCTGTACAGCGCCGACCCGCCGGAGGCGACGCTGTAGAGCTTGAACACCATCGGCACCGTGGCATTGACCGGCTGGCTCGCCGCGTCGGTCAGCCGCCCCTGGTAGTTGAGCTTGTCCGGCACCTGGGCCAGCGCGAGGTTCGTGGCCAGCACGGCGGCCGGCGCCAGCGCGGCGAACACCACGACACGCATCGATCGCCAATCAAGACGGATCATCGAAGACTCCCTGCTTGTTGTTGCGCACTCCGGAAACTTGCTTCTTCACGCTCACCGTTCACCGCGCCGCCGGAGGCGTCTCGAGCGCGATCAACGGCAACCCCCACTGCTGCAGCCGCGCAAGTTGCACCAGCTCCGCCACCTGCCGCTTCAGCGCCGCGACGTCCAAGGCTTGTTCGCGCAGCGCTGCGATTTCGGCGAACTGCCGCTCGCGATCGCGCTCAAGCTCGGCCATGCGCTCCGCCTGTGTGGCAATCGCCGCCGCCTGCGCCTCGATGATGCGCTGCTGCTTCTGGTATTCGTTCAGCAGCATCGGCGGCAGGAACTGGTACATCACCGTTTCGATCTGGCCGTCGCGCGACCATGCCACCAGCTCCGGAAATACCTCTGCGACCTCCTCGGCAATGAGCCCATACTGCAGGCGGCGGTTCGTCGAGCCTGAATCGGACTTGTAATGGAATGTGACCGGACGCAGCGCCAACAGTGCGCTGCTGGCGCTATCCATGTCCGCAATGTCTTCCTTGGATCGCCGCGAAGAGCTGAGCACGCCCAGTTGCTCGCTGTCGTCGATATACACCTGCCTGCTGCTGCCGCCGACCGTGGCGTATCTGATTCCGGCAATGTATGTCTGGTCTTGGGTGAATCCGATGCGAATCGTGTTGCTCTCCGGGCTTGCGTTTGAGTAATTGCCGATATAGATGTTTTGCGAGCCGGAATTCAGATGGTCCCCCACCGAATCTCCGATGGCGATGTTGCGAAATCCGTTGCTGACGTTCATGAGGGCACCGTTTCCTATCGCGACACTTCCATTGCCCCCCTGGTTGTTCATGAGGGCACTGTTTCCTATCGCGACACTTCGATTGCCGGACCCAGCCTCGAGCGCCCGCGATCCCACGGCGACATTGTTCACGCCGGTCAGGTTGAGCAGCATCGCCAGGGATCCGACAGCCGTATTGCCGGCGCCGCTCGTGTTGGAGTTGAGCGCGTGGAAACCGATGGCGGTGTTATCCGTGCCGCTCGCGTTGGCCAGCATGGCCTGCGATCCGAGGGCGGTGTTGTTGGCGGCGTTGTTGGCTTCGAGCGCGCGGAAGCCGATCGCGGTGTTCTCAAATCCGTCGACATTGTCGAGGAGCGCGCTGAATCCATAGGCACTGTTCCCAAACCCGACCGTGTTGCTCAAGAGCGCAAGTGCGCCGCTGGCGGTGTTCCAGTTACCTGTACTGTTGTTGTAGAGCGCCGTGGAACCGCCGGCCGTATTGAAGTTGCCAGTCGTATTCTTTGCCAGAGCCTTCGACCCGATAGCGGTGTTTTCCTTGCCGCTGTCGTTGAGATAGAGCGCCGTGTAGCCGGTCGCGGTATTGAAGTTGCCGGTCGTGTTGTTCGCAAGTGCCTGCGAACCCGTGGCGGTGTTCGAATAGCCTGCGTTGTTGTAGAGCGCCTGGTAGCCGACGCCGGTGTTGTCGTCGGTGGTGTTGAGCCGCATCGCGAACGCGCCTACAGCCGTGTTCTGGGTGCCGGCCACGTTGAATTCGAGCGCGTACGCGCCGCTGGCAGCGTTGTTGCTGCCAGTCTGGTTGCTGGCAAGCGCCCGGTAGCCGCCGGCGACATTGCGGAATCCCGTGGTGTTCGACGTCAGCGCGCTGCCGCCGCCTGCCGAGTTCTCGACGCCTGTCAGCGTGAAGTTGCCGGCATCTTCCCCGACAAAGGTATTGCCGCTGCCGAAGTTGTGAATGAAACGGCTGCTCCCTTTCATTACGTTCCCCGCCACCGCGGTCGACGGATTCACGAGCGCCAGGTTGCCATTGAGCGACAACGAGTCGCTCCACGCCGGTACGGCGCCGGTGCCGACGAGCACCTGCCCGGCAGCGCCACCCGTCGCCAATCCGTTGGCGGCATCGGCCCGCTGCGCGTACGCCACCGCCAGCACCGCCTGCCGTGGCGTCATCTCCGCGTCCGCACCGACCTTTACGCCGAGGTAGTACGGCACGTCGAACGGCAGGTTCAGCGGTGTCACCGACCCGATCGCGACGTTGAACACCCCACCGGCCACGCTCACCGTCTGCGTCTCGGTGTAGATTGCCGCGCCGCCCGACGGCACCGTGTACAGCTTGAACACCATCGGCACAGACGTCGTCAGCGGCGCGCCGCCGGGGTCCGTCAGCCGCCCCTGGTAGTTCAGCTTGTCCGGCACTTGGGCGAGCGTGTCGTTCGCGGCCAGAACGGCGAAAAGCGCCAGTGCCGCGAAGACGACGACGCGCATCGACCGCCAATCAAGTCGACTCATCAGAGACTCCCTGCTTGTTGTTATTGCCCACACCGGAAAGCTGCGTCGCCCGGCCTTCACCGCGCCGCCGGCGGCGCGTCGAGCGCCACCACCGGCGCGCCCCACTGCTGCAGCCGCGCGAGGTGCACAAGCTCCGCCACTTGTAGTTTCAGCGCCGCGACGTCCGTTGCTTGCTTGCGCAAAGCTGCGATTTCAGCGGACTGCGCTGCGATCTTCGCGTCCTTATTGCCGAGGTTCCGCTGAAGTGCGGCGACCTGTTCTTCCAATTTCGCGTTCAGCCCCTGGATCGCCGCCAACGCGACGCCGCGCGCGTCCAGGTTCGCGATCGTCTGCGGCCCGTACCCGACCCCAAACGCGGCCCAGAAATCCTCCGCCATCGGCCCGATGTGCCGGACGCCGCCTTCCCCTTCCTTGTAGCGCCATGTCGTGATCGGCATCCGGACCACCTCGCGCAGCACCGCGCCGGCATCGACCGCCTCGAATTCGGTCTTGGTGTGTACTGACGAACTCGCATCCACCCAAACGCCCGCATCCGTCAGGTGCGCGTGATTCCACGCGTGGATCGTGTCGCCCGCGATCGTGTCGCCGATGGCGACCCAGCGGTTGCCGCCGCCGTCCGCGCGCGCGGAGGAATAGTCGACCGAGAAGCCGTGATCAACCATGAAGCGAACGATGTTCTTCTGTCCCAGACAATTGGGGCCCGCACTTGGAAAATTTGACCAGCCGCCAAAGACAAAGCACGAGTCCTGGTTGGCGTTGGCACTGTCGCCGGCTGCCACGCTGCCGATGCCGCTGGCATTGTTGTGCCAGCCGCCGAGGACGGTGCTCGCGTAGGCGCTTGCCGAGTTCGAGTCGCCGCCCATGACCGCGCTCCACGGCGCACTCGCGACGTTGCCGTATCCTCCTGCGACAGTGCTCCAATTTGAATTGGAAATGTTGGATACGCCTCCGGCCACGGTGGAGGCGAAGCCACCAGCCGTGTTGGCATAGCCGCCTCCCACGATGGCGAAGTCGCCGTTGACGACGTTGCCGCAGGTGCGTGTGTTGGTCAGCGTGATCGCGTTGTAGCAGTCGTTTCCGGCGTCTCCTCCGCCCCCGATCGTCTGGCCGCTGAAAAACGCCACGACCCCGTTGTTTGCATGGCCGCCAATTATGTTCGGGCTGGTCCCGCCGCCCTGCTGAAACCGCATCACCGGGTTGTTGTTGATGACCAGGTTCAAGTCGTTGGCGTCGGTGGTGCCGAGCACCGCGATCCCGCCGGGCAGCGCGCCGAACGCATTGCCGCCTTGCACATAGGCATTGGCCGGGCCGGCGTTGTCCGCGGCGCAAGTCCAGGCGCTGCCGTTCCACTTCGGGACCTGGTTCGCCGCACAGGCGACCGTGGGGAGCAGCTGGGTGGCGGCGAGGTTGATCGTCCCGCTGGCGGTGATCGGCCCGCCGGTGAGACCGGTGCCGGTGGCGACGCTGGTCACCGTGCCGCCGCTGTTGGCATCGGCCGCGCAGGCCCACGCGCTGCCGTTCCACTTCGGGACCTGGTTCGCGGTACAGGCGACCGCGGGAAGCAGCTGGGTGGCGGCGAGGTTGATCGTGCCGCTTGAGGTGATCGGCCCGCCGGTGAGCCCGCTGCCCGTGGCGACGCTGGTCACGGTGCCAACCCCGACCGACTGCCACTGCAGGTTGGCGCCGTCGGTGCCCAGCACTTTCCCGGCCGCCGCCCCCGACACCGGGGAGAGCTTGGCCTGCGTCACCGCATTGTTGGCGATCTGCGCGGTGCCCAGGGTGCCGGTGATCTGCACCGCCGGCAGGGCGGCGGTGGAGTCCACCCCGGCCGAGCGCAGCGCGTAGGGACTGGACTGCAGCGCCTGGCGCGGCGTCATCTCCGGGTCGGCGCCGACGCTGACGCCGATGTAGTAGGGCACGTCGAACGGCAGCGCCAGCGGCGTGACCGAGCCGATGGCGACGCTGAAGATGCCGTTGCTGACCGTGACGGACTGCGCTTCGCTGTACAGCGCCGACCCGCCGGAGGCGACGCTGTAGAGCTTGAACACCATCGGCACCGTGGCATTGACCGGCTGGCTCGCCGCGTCGGTCAGCCGCCCTTGGTAGTTGATCTCGAGCGGGACGGCGGCACCGGCCCACCCCGTCGGAACGGCCAGCAGCATTCCGATGCAAGCCACAATCGAAGCAGTTTTCCGCATGCAGACCATCACCATTGCCTTCTCCCTGTGCTAGGGCCGCTCGACGCGAATCTGCCGCGCGAACGACATGCTTGATCCGCCGCCGCTGCGCCCATCCCGATCGCTTCTGCCTGCTGCGATTTGCGCGGAGCGCCGCCTGCCACCGGCCGAATCTAATCGGGCTGCAACGGGGCATGCACCCCCTCCTCAGGGGGCATTTGCGCAGGCATGCCGAATCGTCCGCATCCGGCGAGTGACGAACGCCGCAAGGCGATCTACCATCCGGCACGGGCGTTCCCGACTTTTTCGCCGATGAAACGAGCCAACGACATTGCCAATATCCGGGCGCTGTGCGCGCTGGGCCTGCCGAGCGAGCAACTCGTCCCGGCATTGCTCGAGGCGCTGCATCGGATCATTCCGTCGAAGTGCAATCTGTTCGACTGGACCGACCCGAAAGGCAATCTGGTCCGGTATTACTTCGAGGGACCTATCGACGCCGAAGTCACCCGCCACTACTTCGAGGTTTTCCACAATCGGCGCGAAAAGGAAGTCATGCCTGCGTTTCGCGACGTGGTGGACGCGCCGGTCGTCCGGCGCGCGGCGGAACTCGACCACGCGGGATTCTTCCGTTCCGCGCTCTACAACGAGATATGGAAGCCGCAGGGGCTGTGCAGCCGGGTCGAGGCGGTCATTCACGGGACAGGCAGGCGCCCGCTGGGTTCGCTCGTGCTCTACCGCGGTCCGGGCGACGCCGCGTTCACCCGCCGGGACGAGTCGCTGCTCGCGACGATGGTGCCGTACATCGCCCGTGCCCTCGAGACCGACGGCGAGATTCCGCAGGATTACGTGCGGCGGCACAATCGCAGCGCCCACCTGTCGCTGTCGAGCCAGGGTAAATTGCAGCAGGTCTCGCGCGATGCGCAAAAGCTGCTGCTGCTGGCGCACGGTGGAATCACGCCGGAGGGCGCCGCCCGGACGCCTCGCCCCGACGCCTATCCGACCCTTGGTCTGCTGGTGGAGCAGGTGAGGCGCAACCAGGGACTATCCCGCGCCAACGCCAGCGTGACGCTCGAAAACGCGTGGGGACGTTTCCTGTTCGAGGCGGAGCCGCTGATGTCGCTGGATGCGGCGGGGCCGTCGTCAATTCACGTGACGATCCATCACGACGAGCCCCGCGTGATCGCGCAGAGACGCACGCTGGCCGCGCTGCCGCTGTCTGTCGCCCAGAAGGAGGTCTGCGCGCTCCTTCAGTCGGGCTGCACGCAGGCAGAGATCGCCGAGACGCTGTCCATTGCGCCGTCGACGGTCGCCGACCATGTCAAGAAGATCTACGGCAAGCTCGACGTGCACTCGGTGCAGGAACTGCGGCAGCTGCTCGATTGGATGGGTGACAACGCGGTGGCGCATGCCGTCGGAAAGACTGCATAGGCTGGCTTGCGGCGGTCGAGGCCGAATGCCTCGGCAGCATGCTCACGGTGTCGGCAGCTTCTTCAGCAGGTTGGCATTCACCAAACCCTTGTCGGCGACGGTGAGTCTGCCATCGACGTTCACGTCGTACAGGAAGTTGGCATTCGTCAGCGCTTGCAGCAGCGCCGAGTTGACGATGCCCACGTCCGCCACCGTAACCTGCCGGCTCCCATTGGCGTCGCCGAAAAGGAAGCCGATCCGCGTGGTTCCGACGCCGCCGGTGCCGCCGTCCTGCGCGACCACGTTGCCGACGTTGACCGTGACGTACTGCGGATTGACCACGCCGGTGAGGGGCACCGTCATCTCGACGCCGTTGAATGTCGGCGCGCCGGCGACTGCGGCACTCTCGGATACCGTCGCCGAGCCGGCCGTCACCGCCTTGTCGAACGTGAACACGATGGAATGGGCGGGACCGTTGCGCGTCTCGGTGCTCGGCGTGAGCGGATTGGAGTTGAGCAGCAGGTCGAAGATCCCCGCGGAACCATGGGTCTTGCGCGACTTGGCGCTGACGAGGAGGGGCGGCTGGAGGATCGCGGTCTCGTAGGCGCCCATGTCGGTGACGCCTGCGCTCGTGCGCGGGAAGCCCGCGCCGCGCTGGTCGGTGGCCAGGGCGAGCGGGTTGCTGCCGGCATTGATCGCCGGGCTGCCGGAGAACAGCGCGTGCGTGCGCGTCGGCCCGCCGTTGAAAGCCAGCGGCGCCAGCGCGGGATCGACGCCGGTGAGGTTGCCGGCGCCCGAAAGGGAGATCTCGCAGCTCGGGCTGGGGCAGATCTTCTCGAACAGCGAATTGTTCGACGTGATGGTGAAGGTCGGGAAGGTCGCCGCGCCCGCGGCCACGTCGCCGCCATCGCCGGCGTTGTTGGCGAAGATCGACGAGGTCGTGGTGAGCGTCGGCGCCAACTGTCCGGTCGCGAAGGACAGGATGATCCCGCCCGTGCGCGTCGGCGGCGCGAGGTTGCTGCTGACCGTCGAATTGTCGAATTCAACCGCGACATTGCCGCTGATCAGCATCGCGCCAGCCGTGGCCGGAGACGAATTGCCCGAGATCGTCGAGTTGACGATCTTCGCGCTCATCGTGTCGGCCGCCCCCTGCAAGTCGGCCGCGGTGTTGTACGTTACGAGCCCACCGCCACGCGTCAGGTCGGATCCAGTCGGGTCCACCAGCGCGTTGTCGGAAATCTCCGAGCGCTCGATGAGCAGCGTCTTCATGTGGGTGTGCAAACCGCCGCTGCGGTAGATCTGCGTGGCCACCGGCGGATTGGGCGTCACGACCTGGTTGTTGACGATCCGGGTGTCCGTGATCGTCAGGCTGCCGATCGAGTCCATGACGATCGCGCCACCGAATCCACCGAGGGTCGCAGGCAGCGCCTGATTTCCGCTGAACGTGCTCCCCGAGATGGTCACGACGGGCGCGACGTGGACGCCGGCGCAGCGTTCGAACACCGCGATCGCGCCGCCTCGGGAGTCGGTGGCGCTGGGGCCGATGGGTTGCGCCTTGTTGTTGAGCCACTGGGTATTGGTGAGCGTCAGCGTCTGCCCCGGATACTGAACCTGGGTGTAGAGCCCCCCGCCTTGCGCGGCCACGTTGCTGTCGAGTGACACGCCGTCGAGCGTGAGACTGTGCTCGGTGAAGATGGCGCCGCCGGCGTTGCTCTGCGAGCGCCGCGCATTGGTGAGCCGCAATCCCGAGATCGACACCAGATAGTCGGACCCGTCGAGCGCCGGACACGCGGGGTCGGTCGCGAAGATCGAGAAGATGCGGTTGTTGGCATTGCCGTCGATTGCGAGCGTGCCGGCGCCCGGCCCGGTGATGGCCAGCGCCTGTGAGATCTGGATCTGTCCGCCGGTCAAGGTGATGGTGCCCGTGACCGCCGGATCGAACGTGATGGTGTTCGGACCCGGATCAGAATTGGCCCGATTGATCGCATCGCGCAGGCTGCCCGACCCGGCCGCGGCGTTGTCGGAGTTGTTGGTCACGACGTAGTTGCTCGCCGGCATCAGGAAGCGGCCGATGCGGGCGCCCCGGAGCTCGGTGAACCACATGTTGCCGTCGGGGCCGGCGGTGATCCCAAGGGGGACTGAACCGGGCGATGGGGCCTGGCCATAGAAGGTAACGACGCCCGCCGTCGAGATTCGTCCGATGTGGTTTCCCGCGTCTGCCGTGAACCACAGGTGGCCGTCCGGGCCGGACGTGATGAGGTTCGGGTTGGCATAAATGGTGTTTCCGGTGCTGAATTCGGTGATGGTGCCCACGGTTCCGTTGGCCGGCAGCGCGATGATCTTTCCAATCCGGTTGCCGTCGTATTCGGTGAACCAGAGGTTGTTGTCGGCGCCAAGCGTGATGTCATTCAGGCCCGCGAAGCCGGTGATGCCGGTACTGTATTCGGTGACCACGCCGGCCGTGGTGATGCGCCCGATCCGGTTGCCGTCGTATTCGGTGAACCACAGGGCGCCGTCGGGTCCGGCGGCGATGCCCGTGGGACAGGAGTTGGCTTGCGGCAGAGGGTACTCGGTGATCGTGCCTACGGTTCCGTTCGCCGGCAGTGCGATGATGCGCCCGATCTTGTTGCCGTCGCATTCGGCGAACCACATGTTGTTGTCGGGACCGAGCGTAATCAATTGGAGGTTCGCTGCCGGGTTGAGTCCCGCGCTGAATTCCGTGACGACCCCGGCTGGCGTAATGCGCCCGATCCGGGCGACGGTGTTCTCCGTGAACCACAGGTTGCCGTCCGGACCGAGGGCGATGAAAGCCGGCCCCGAGCCGGGCGTGATGCCCGTGGTGAACTGCGTGACCACACCCGCAGGCGTGATCTGCCCGATCGCGTCGATGCCATACTCGGCGAACCACAGATTGCCATCCGGGCCTTTGGCAATGCCCGCCGGCGCCGCGCCGATCGTAATGCCGGAGACGAATGGATCGAACTCGGTGACCGCGCCCGCCGTCGTGATCTTCCCGATTGTGCTTCCTGACAGTTCGGTGAACCAGAGGTTGTTGTCGGATCCCGTCGCAATGCTCCAGGGCTGCGCGCCAGGGGAGATGCCGGCGCTGAATTCCGTGACGGCACCCACGGTTCCGTTCGCCGGCAGCGCGATGACCTTCCCAATGCGGTTGCCGCTCGTTTCCGTGAACCAAAGGTTGTTGTCCGGACCGGTCCAGATGTTGCGCGGACCGGATCCCGGCGTAACGTTGTACTCGGTCACCGCGCCGCCGATCGTGATCTTGCCGACGCGATTGCCATTGATCTCGGTGAACCACAGGTTGCCGTCGGGTCCGGCCACGATGCCGTTCAGGTTGGCGCCCGCCGTGATGCCGGCGGAGAACTCCACGACGGCCTGTGTATTGGGGTTGATCCGCCCGATCTTGTTGGCTGTGGCTTCCGTGAACCACAGATTGCCGTCTGGTCCGGCCGCGATGCCGCTCAAGCCCGCATTTGGCGAGACGCCGGCGGTGTACTCGGTGATCGTGCCGGTCGTCGTGATCCGTCCGATGCGGTTGCCGTTGAATTCCAGGAACCAGAGGTTGCCGTCGGAACCGGCGACGATCGAGACCGGAAGCGAGTTGGGTTGCGGCAGCGGGAACACGGTGATCGTGCCGACGACTCCATTGGCCGGAATCGCGACGATCTTCCCGACCGCATTGCCGACGCGCTCGACGAACCAGATGTTGTTGTCAGGCCCGACCGTGATGCCGCCGGGGTTGGCGCCGGGGCTCAGGCTGAATTCGGTGACCGCGCCGGCCGGCGTGATCCGCCCGATCCGGTCGCCCGTCTGCTCGCTGAACCAGATGTTGCCGTCGGGACCCAGCACGATGCCGCGCGGCGACGGCGCCGGCGGGATACCGGCGCTGTATTCGGTAATGAGCTGTGCATCGGCGGCGCCGGGAAACAATTGCAAAGCGGCAAGCGCGATGGCAAGCAGCGCCCCCGTCAACGCCGCCTGAATGCGCCTGCGCGGTCGGGCCGACTCGGATTTGATGGCGGAACGCGCAAGGACAGTGCGGACATTCATGACGGCATCCCCCGATCTACAAGGCGCAACGCGCGTGGCTTGCGCGAACGGGGAACCGAGACATCCAAAGCTGCCGCTACCGGGTCGCGCTCCCCTTTCCCGCCCCGGCGCGGATTGGGTCCGGAAATCCTAACTGCTTGCCTCGCCGTGTCAATCTATTTCGGCGTGGCATGGGCGCCAACGGTCGTCATCAGCGTCCGGCGAACGTCGCCAGACATGAGCGACCCACGCCGACCGCCACGCTACGGGGTAGGCAGCCTCTTCAGGAGGTTGGAGTTGGTGAGGCCCACGTCGGACACCGTGAGCCTGCCGTCGACGTTCACGTCCCTCAGGAAGTTGGCATTCGAAACCGCCTGCAGAAGCACCGAATTGACGAGGCCCACATCGGCCACCGTTACCTGGCGGGTCTGATTCACGTCGCCGAACAGGAAGCCGACCCGCACCGAACCGGTGCCGCCGGTACCGCCATCGGTGGATGCGACGTTGGCCAGGTTGAAGGTGACGTATTGCGGACTGATGACGCCGGTGAAGTTCATGATCACCTCGCTGCCGGAGAAGCTCATGCTGCCGAACGCAGCGGTGCCCTCGGTGACGGTTGGCGGATCGGCGCTGGCGATCGGCTTGTCGAAGGTAAATACGATCGTCTGCGCCGGACCGGCGCGCGATTCGGTCGTTGGATTGAGCGGCGTGGCGGCGAGTTGAAGGTCGAAGGTGCCCGCAGTGCCGTGCGTCTTGCGCGACGCCGCGCTCACGAATGCTGGCGTGCCCAGAACGTTGATCGATGCCGACGCCGTTCCGCCGGGCGCGCTCTGGGTGGACGTAATGGCGCTGGTCACGTTGGGCTTGTTGCCCGCGGACGTCGCGACGACGTCGACCTTCCACGTGCACGACGC
>DAOMGB010000084.1:0-13369 GCA_035430095.1 Casimicrobiaceae bacterium
CCGCGGAAGATGAACGGGAAGCACAGCACGTTGTTGACCTGGTTCGGGTAATCCGACCGTCCGGTCGCGATGATCGCGTCCGGTCGCACCGCCTTCGCGAGTTCCGGCCGGATCTCCGGCTCGGGGTTGGCAAGCGCGAGAATCAGAGGATTCTTCGCCATTGCCTTGACCATGTCCTGCGTCAGCACGCCGGGTCCTGAAAGTCCGAGAAAGATGTCCGCGTCGCGAATCGCGTCGGCAAGGGTGCGGTCCTGCGTGTCGCGGGCATAGCGCGCCTTGTTCTCCTCCATCGGCGACTCCCTGCCTTTGTAGATGACGCCCCGGCTGTCGCAAACGACGACGTTCTCGCGCGAAAGCCCGACGCCGACCATGAGGTCCAGGCAGGCGATTGCCGCCGCGCCCGCCCCGGAGCACACGAGCCTGACCTTTGCGATGTCCTTGCCGACGACCTTGAGGCCGTTCAGGATCGACGCACCGGCCACGATGGCGGTGCCGTGCTGGTCGTCGTGAAATACCGGAATCTTCATCCGCTCGCGAAGCTTGCGCTCGATGTAGAAGCAGTCGGGCGCCTTGATATCCTCGAGATTGATGCCGCCAAACGTCGGCTCCAGTCGCGCGATAGTCTTCACCATCTCGTCCGGGTCCGTCTCGTCCAGCTCGATGTCGAAGACGTCGATGCCGGCGAATTTCTTGAAAAGGCAGGCCTTGCCTTCCATGACCGGCTTCCCCGCCAGCGGTCCGATGTTGCCCAGGCCGAGCACGGCGGTGCCATTGGTGACCACGGCGACGAGGTTTCCGCGCGAGGTCAACGCGCGCGCCTCGGCAGGATCGGCGGCAATCGCGTCGCAGGCGGCGGCGACTCCCGGCGAATACGCCAGCGCAAGGTCGTGCTGGTTGACCAGGACCTTGGTTGGCGTCACGGAAATCTTGCCGGGCGTGGGCGCCCGGTGATAGTCCAATGCGGCGATGCGTAGCTGCTCATCCATCCGGAACCTCCACCGATCAAAGTTATTCGGGCGGGTTGTTATCAAAGCACGGAACGGGACCGGGAGGAAGCCTGCGTACATTCGCGGCAAC
Organism: Casimicrobiaceae bacterium; assembly: GCA_035430095.1. Lineage (GTDB taxonomy): Bacteria > Pseudomonadota > Gammaproteobacteria > Burkholderiales > Casimicrobiaceae > VBCG01. The sequence continues at coordinate 1,078 of DAOMGB010000084.1, forward strand.
TCACCCGCAGAATGGCGAGGGGTGAACCCGCAGGCGCACGACGTTTGGCGTCTCGAAGGAAACCTCTTCGAATCGAGAACTCCCGGGCGCCCCGCCGCAGGCCTCACCCGCCGTGAGTATTCCATTGCGCTTCTGTTTCCGGGCGAGTAGCGTTGACTGTCGGTCGCGGCCGGAACGCATGCCCGCCCCGCCCCTCCATTGGGGCCGACGCCGGGGGTCCCGCCGGTCGCGCATTGCTGACGCCTGCGCGTCGCGAACGCATTGATCGTTCCGCGCAGAACCAACCGCCGGGAGACACGCCATGGCAATCCCACGCGAAACGGATCTCGTCACCGTTGCCGCCATCCGCAGGGGCAAGGACAAGTCGTACCAGTATCTCTTCAACGAAAGGCAGCGGATCTTCTCGCTCCCCGTGAAGGCAGCGGCGGCCGACGAGTTCGGACGCCTGCTCAGGGAGGCGCTCGACAGGCGCACTCCGGTCAGAGTCACGCTCGATGCCAGGCGCCCGATCATCCAGCGGGTCAGCGCGCCAAGCAAGCGGGAGCTGGAAGAGTTTGCGCGGACGCGGATCCCGCTCGACAAGGCGGAAACCGACCGGATCGTGCCGATCGACGTCGCCAGGATCGACCCCACCCGGTTCAACATCGTCGACGCTTATCTCAAGTGGCGCGTCTTTCGCCGCTGCACGCGGATCATCCCGAGCTACGCCAAGGCGAAGGAGATCTTCGATTTCTGCGCCCAGCTCTCGTGCCACCTGCCCGGTCCGTACGCGGTAACGCCGTGCATTCCCTTCCAGTACGTCCGCGACGGGTGCTATGCGCGCGCGCACCAGATGCGCCGGATCATCACGACGAGGTACCGCTATTGCTGCGAAAAGGTGTTCAGCTTCGCCCCCTACGACGACGACACGCTGGCCGTGCAGGCGAACAAGTGGGGAGGCTGCTGTGTCCTCTGGTGGTACCACGTCGCACCGCTGGTGCGGGTTCGGCTGAAGTTCCGGCTGCCCGGCGTTCCGAGGAATTTCTCGATCGTGCTCGCGATGGTGATCGACCCCGGCATGTTCGACAAGCCCGTGCTCCTGAGCACCTGGCTTTCCGCACAGGAGAACAAGAACTGCAGCCCACAGGCAAAAGTGTCGGCCTATTCGATCCAGCCCGGCTCGGCGTACACGCCGGGATGGAACAGCCCCTTCGGCACCGACCCCAACTACACGCAGACCGAAGCCACGCTGATCAACTACAGAAACCTCGTCACCTGTTGACGGCAATAGCGCGACGGTCATGCCCACGTCCAGCGACCGCGCTTCCGACATCGGTCGACGCGAGCGCCGCCTGACCGTTGCGCGCGTGCACGAGAAACCTGACGGGGCGATCGTGAAGTTCCTCGAGTCGGCACGAATCTATCGGATGCCTTGCGCGAACCCGGACTACGCGCGGGCCTTGCGCCGTCTGCGCGCGGCAGTGGAACGAGGAACTCTAGTGAGCGTACGCCTGGTCGAGTCCAACGGCGACGTCATCGAGTCCGTTTCGAACAGTCCCTGATTCGGCGCCGGGCGTCGCCCGCGACGTGCGCGCATCGAGTGCACGCCGATCCAATACGACAACGGCCTGCGCGCAGGCAGGCCGTTGAAAGACTCGATTGCGCCGGAACGCCTCGAGCATTCCCTTGGAGGCCGCGGCTACACCATGCGGTTGGGGAGCCGGCGGCGATTTCGCATCGACACCAAACCCCACAGCGCGACCAGCACCGCCATCGCACCGAGGCCAATCTCCGATACGGTCGGAATCCCGGACACGGCCAGCTGCGGGCCTCCTACAACCGAACAAGCGGCGCCGCTGTCCGCCACCACCATGCCAAAAACGCCGGGTTGCGACGTGTGCCCCAGGACAAAATTGGCGGTCGGGCCGGTCGCGGTGAAGACCTTGACGGCGGTCTGCCACGTATCCCCCGCTATCGTCCCGGACGACGTGTAGTCCGTGCTGTTGCCGTCGACGGTCAAGCGGATCTGGCCACCGGACCACAACGAACCGCCGCCATTCTGCGCGAGCGTCGCCTGCTGCCACTCGATGGCCACCTGGTACGTGACCCCCGCGGTCAAGCCGGTAAGTGTCGTCTGCCAGCTCTCGACGTATCCCGGGTCCTGGTTGAGAAAGAGGCCCATGGTCCCGCCGGAAGTCGACGTTCCCGAGATGTCGGAAATCGTGTAGCCGCCGCCCGGCCATAGTCCATTGCCTGAAATGATGTCCGGCGTGTTCTGCGCGACGGACCAACCCGCAGGCGCGACACCCACGCCCGGCGGGCCGCCGATCGGCGGGGGATCGACGCAAATGGGCGCCTGCTGCGCCAAACTGATTTGGGGGCCGGAAACCAGGGCCGCAATCGACAGGGAAATGCCCAAACGCTTGATGTTGCCGCACGAAAAACCTGCCAACGCGTGCCGTTCGGTGCTCGATGACGGTGCAAGCCGTGTCTTCTTCATTCGATTCCCCCCGGAACTGAAACGTCACAGAAATCGGCACACTGCATCGAATTGGACGGTAAGCGCCCGGTGACATTCGTGTCAAGCATAACTCGTATGCGGCAACCAAATATCGAATGAGTGTCCGCGAAACCACAGGAGCCATCGCCAAGGAGGCACACGGGCGAAGCAATGGATAAATTGTCGAGAAGCTTTACACTTGCCTGCTTGTGCAAAGGACGCGCGAATGGACTTATGACATTGGCAAGTCATCGGTGCGGTTTCCGGCGCCGTGTCGAGGTCCCGATTGGAGAAATTCGTGGGTAGAAGACCCGCATTGCAACGCGAGTGTTGCGCCACTCGCCGCCTCAATCGCGGCCGAGGTCGCTTCGTGATCCGACGACCTGGATGGCGGGCAGGCGAAACAGGGGCTTTCCGTCCACGTACTCTCCCGTGAACACTCCCACGATGACGGAATCCTGCTGAGCCGAGCCGCCGTAGCTCCCATTGAACCCGGCGGCGCAGCCGGCGAGTCCAAGTACGAAAGAAGCCGCGATGGCAATCGACATGTGTGCGCGAACCTCGGCACCTGCCGGCCTGATGCCCTGATGCCTGCGGGCGTTCCTGTCGAAGGCGACTGCCATCGTTGCCTCTCCAGATTGACAGACGCGGCCCGCCGGGCGGTCGACCGACCGGCACGCGACTTGGTCGACAGTATTCAAGCTGAACGCCTCGAACGTCAATGCCGGAGTGTGAACATCGAACGGGCGCGGCACCAGCTTAAGCGGCTACACCGGCCGGCGTAGACTTCCCCTTCGGGATGACAATCCCTGACTTCAACTATTGCGAGGAGAATGTGAATGTCAACGTATCGAAAGACGCCGGAGGCCGTCGCCCGCCTCTCGCCGGAACAGTATCGGGTGACGCAGCAAAGCGGCACCGAGCCCCCCGGAAGCGGCGAGCTTCTGCACAACCATGAGCCGGGAATCTATGTCGACATCGTGTCCGGCGAACCGTTGTTTGCTTCGACGGCCAAATTCGAATCCGGCTGCGGCTGGCCAAGTTTCACGCGACCGATTTCGACCGCCGCAGTCAACGAACTCAGGGACACTTCGCACGGAATGACTCGTACCGAAGTTCGCTCGGCCGCCGGAGACAGCCACCTGGGCCATGTATTCGAAGATGGGCCGAAAGACCGGGGCGGACTGCGTTATTGCATCAACTCCGCGTCACTGCGCTTCGTGCACCGCGACGACATGGCCGCGGAGGGCTACGGCGAATACCTGGACCAGGTCGAGGACATCCGATGACGCAGGATGACCCAATCCTGCCACCGCCAGTCATCGACCACACCGTCGGATGCGAATTTTCGACACAAACCTCGATTGCCATATCCATCAAAACGAATTACCGTACATTGAACATTGTGTCGGGCCCAAGCCGGAAATGCCCGCGCGGTCTGGATCAGGCCCCCGGGAACGTGTGACTCGGCTTCTGAACTGACTGGCGCCCCAGGGGCGCCGCCCGACGCGCGTACAGGCCGATGCGAAGGGAGCCATGAAGATGGAAGCTCCGTGTGGCGTGCCGAAAGTCGGAGGCAAATCGCAACTCGCGACGAGATGGCTGATCCTGGCCGCGGCAGTCACGTGCGTCGCGTGCACACCCACCGTCTACAAGCCTGAGGTCGAGCGCATTGGTTCGGCGATCGGGTCCGCCACGGACTCGTTCAAGACGCTCGTCGTCGAAAATTCAGCCAATGACATCGTGGACCGGAACAAGGGATTCGTTGCCGACAAGTCAAGGCTTGCGCTCGGTCCCGACTGCGCGAAAATCGACGCGTACATCAAGGCGCAGAACGTCTGCCTCGTAAGCTGGAGCCTGTTTCGGCAGAACCCGTCCAACGCGCCGAAGCCGGGCTGCGTTGAACCCGTGCCCTTCGCCCCGATCCCGGCCGAGATGCAGCATTGCGCCATCGGCAGGATGCAGGGTGACCGATTCGTCAACGTGCCGCTTGCCACGGCCCGTGGCGCACAAAACCACCTGCGCCTCGCCGAGGCGATGGCTGCGTATGCCGCCCAGTTGGCCGCCATCGTTTCCGCGGACGACCGCGAGCAGCTGGAGTCCGCGGTTTCCGACGCCGTGGCGGCGGCTCGCTCCGTGCAGGCCGAGTTGGCCGTCGCGAATCCAGGCGCCAAATCGCTGGACGTCGGACCGATTGCCGACTTTATCGGCACCGGGCTGCTGCTCGTTCTGGAAGCGAGGCGATTCTCGGTACTCAAGGGCGTGGCGGAAAAAGCCGACCCGGTGATCCTTCAGGCCAGCGGCCAGCTCGCGCTGTTTGCAAATCAGCTCTACTACATCAACACGCTCCAGCCCGCGTTCGCGGCCCTCGACAATGCCGTACTGCGCGCCGTGCCCGTGCCCGCCGGCACGTTTCCCGACCGAGTGGACGCGGCCACGGCACGCGAGCAGTTCTATGCCGCGGCACTCGCGGTCACGCCTGGCGACGTCTTCAAGGCCGTGGCGGATGCCCATCACGACCTGGTCCTGGCGCTCAATGATCCATCGCGGCAGATAGACGCCTTGAAGATCGCCGTCGCAACGCTGAGCAGCAAAGCGAAGGCGCTTGCCGATGTGCTGAAGGCAAGCAAGGAGCAGTCGAAGTAGAAGCCATCCCCAATGAGGAGTTCCACTCATGGCCGTGACACCTTCGGATCTTCTGGCGCTCACTTCTCAGCTCATGGGCGACGCGCAAGCCCGACTCCGCGGATTGGCCATTGCCTCGACCAATCTTGACACGATCGACGCCCTGATTGCCAAGCGCGATGAGATCGACGCGCAGCAGCGCCGCATCATGCGGGCGAACCTGGCGATTATCGATGACGATCCGGCGGTCAAGCGGAACATCGATCGCCTGACGCAGCTTGCAGGCGAGCTGGCCGCGGGCGTCCAGGAGATGCGCAATGCCACCAAGGCCATCAAGGCCGCGACGAGTTTCATCTCCGTCGTCGAAAAGATATTGCCGCTTTTCGCGGTCGCGTGACAGCCCGGCGATCCGCCCTGGTGACGCGACCTGCGCTTCCGAGATCAACCAGCGAGAAGGAGAATCAAATGGTTTCCTACGTGGCTCTTGGCGTGCGGCACGAACTCTCTCTCCAGCCCCTGCAAAGCCTGGCCAACGAAGGCCAACTCTCCATGGCGGCAGGGCCCGCGGGCGCGCGGTCGATGGCGCGCCCGAAGGCGAAATCCGAGGCCGCGGGAATATTGGAGAGCATCCGGCGCTCCAAGATCCTGAGCGCACGCTTGAACGATCCGTCGAATCTCACCGTGGTGCAGGGCGCCGTCGAGGCGCGCCCGAACACGGGTTCGCGCCGGGCGGCGGCCGCGCCGATCTCGACCCGATCGGTGCTGACGCTGGCGACGGAAACGGTGATCGCCGAGGGCCTGCGCCAGGCCGATCTCGCAGCGGCGAAGAACTACGGCGCCACGATTCTGGAGGAGGCGCTGGACGGCAAGGTGCTGCTGCAGGTGGATACGGTGCAGCGCGTGTTCGGCCTGGTCGATCTGCTGCTGAAGAGGGAAGTCGGGTCGGCGACGCCGAATTTCCTGCGCCGCATCGTCTCGCTCAAGGCGTCGCCGCCGGCCCATGCGTGGTCGCATGACAAGATCGGCGTCGCCGCCGCCTGGGCCATCACCAAAGGCAGCGCGGACGTGCGCGTGGCCGTGCTCGATGAAGGCGTCGACACCGCGCACCCGTCGCTCAAGGCGGCAGTGGTAGCGCAACGGGATTTCATCGGCAACAACGGGAATTCCGCCATGCCTTCGGGCAACGACGCGCACGGCACCGCATGCTCGGGCATCGTTCTCTCTCGCGACAGGAAGTTTCCGGGCATCGCGCCGGGTTGCTCGCTGATCGCGGCGCGCATTGCGATGGGCGACGGCAACGACGGCTGGATCATCGAAGACTTTTCCACCGCCGACGCCATCGACTGGTGCTGGCGCCAGGGTGCAGCCGTGCTCTCCAATTCGTGGGGCGGTGGCGCGCCGAGCGACGCGATCAGCCGCGCCTTCGCCCGTGCGCGCACGCAAGGCCGCGGCGGGCTGGGAAGCGTCGTGTGCATTGCGGCGGGCAACGACCAGATGCAAATCGATTTCCCGGGGGACCTGCCCGGCTACGTGACGGTCGGCGCGTCGAACCCGAAGGACGAGCGCAAGACGAAGACTTCCTCCGACGGAGAGAATTGGTGGGGATCGAACTTCGGACCCACGATGCATCTGCTGGCACCGGGCGTGTTCATCTGGACCACCGACATTTCCGGTCCGGCCGGCTACGAGCCAGGGCACTTCACCAAGACTTTCAACGGCACGTCGTCGGCAACTCCGGCCGTCGCCGGCGTGGCTGCATTGATGCTGAGCGCCAACCCGGCGCTGAGCGCCACCAGCGTTCGCAACCTGCTGTCGACCACGGCGAAGAAAATCGAAAAACAGAAAGGATGGACGCCGCAATTGGGGTGGGGTAGGCTCGATGCAGCAAAGGCCGTCCAATCGGCGAAGGTGGCCGGCGCGCCCGCGCAACCCGCTTCGGCCAGCAAGGCTGCGAAAAAATCCGGCAAGACCGCGCCGAAGGCCAGGACGAGGGTGTCGCGCAAGGGTTCCCGGTCGTCGTAGCTTCGCTCGCGGCGCCGGGTGGCGCGACGCGAATGCCGGAAGCAGGATTCTGACACGCGTGGAAAATTACTATTACGCCGGCGGCAGGAAGATCGCGCTCGACGCCGATCCGGACCACGTCGCCATCGACCACGCGGCAGCGGAAGCGGCCGGGCTGGGCAGCGGCGTCCCCAGCGGATATCCACCGGACTTGCGCAGCGGCATTGTGCTGTCGGACCGTTCTTCGCTCGGAGAAAAGGCGCTGGCGGACTTGCGCGACGCCGGCGCGCTGCGCCCGGTGTTCCGCCGGGATCAGGCGACGTTGGTGGCCTTGCCTGAGGTACGCGTGGAATTCGACAATCCCGCGCAATGCAGCGCGGTCAAGGACATGGTGGCCGGCCTCAATGCGAAAGGACGGCACGACGTGGCCATTGACGACGAGACGGACGACCACCTGACATTGAAGCTCGCTTCCGGCAATGCCCTCGACGCGCTGAACCTGGCCAATACGATCTACGAGCACGCGCATCCGGCGGCTTCATCGGTGCGCTTTGTCCAGTTCGTGCCGAAGCCGGGCGTCAAGCGCTAGGCATTGTCCCCTCCGGAATTTCCGCCGTACCGGCGTCCTCGGACGTGAATTCCATCCTTCTCCTCGGCGCGGGATCGTGGTTACGGTTGCTGATCGCCATTGCCTCGCTGGGGCTCCCCTCCGCCGGCGCGTGCGCCGATTCGTCCGCGGGCGTGCAATCACCGATCGAGAGGATCCGCGCGCTGATCGGCGACGCCGCATGCGACGACGATTCGCAATGTCGAACCATCGCCATCGGTACGAGGGCCTGCGGCGGGCCGGAATACTATCTCGCGTGGTCGACCAAGCGCACCGATCCCGCGCTGCTTATCGATGCCGTCACGCACAACGACAATGTTCATCGGCCGACGCCACCACGTCCCGGAGTGCGATCGACCTGCGTTCTCGTCACCGACCCGGGCGCCTATTGCGCGACGGACGGCGGCACCACCGGGGGCGATCGGGCGCAATGGCAGGGTCGCACGTGCCGGTTGAGGAACGCGCAGCAGGCAGGAAGGGGCCCGGTCGACTGAGAGGTTCGCGTCCGCCCGCGCGACCGGGCCCGAGCCAAGAAAAGGCCCGGCAGGTTGCCCTGCCGGGCCGCGAAGCGTAGCGCTGTCCGACCGGATTACGGCAGCGAGATGAGCGCAGCCTGGCTCGCGCCGGATACGTTGTCCGGAGCAAGCACCATCGCCCCCAGTGCCGGCGACAAGGCGAGTTCCGCCGCATTCACGGTCACCGCGGCCGACCCTGCTCCACCCGGCGGCACCGTGGGGCTGGCGCCGAATGTCACGGCAGGCGTAAACGCATTGAACGTGCCGATCCCGGGCATCAAGGCTCCGAAGCCATCAGTGCCGTAATAGAACATACGGTACTTGAACCGCGGATTGCCTGCCGTCAGACCCAGGCCATTGGTCGCGGTGGTGCCCCCTCTCGGAACCGCGAGCTGCAACGTCGAGTTATCGGTCGGCTGCGTGATGGTGAACAGGAGAGTGCCGCCACCGTTGATGTTGCAATTGGCATCGGTCGGGAACATGGCGGTCGCGAACGATCCGATGGACAGGCTCGAACTCAACGCCGATCCGTTGATGCCGATCAGGACCTTGTTCGGCGTGAATCCGGCACCGCCGCTGGTGTCGATGCAGATGTCGAATTCCTGGAACGCCAGGGTGGTCGACGTACGGTTGTGGGTATTCACGCCGAAGATGACGTTGGATCCGGACAACCTCGCCCCAACCGCGCGAACGTCGGCCTGGACGATCCCTTGCGGGGTCGGCTGGTACAGGCCCCACGTGTAGAAACCAGGCGTTCCGGAAATTGCGCCACCCGCGTTGGTGAAGTTCAGCGTACCCCCGGCAAGGCTCGTAGCCAGGTTCGAACGGCTGTGCGCCACCAGGTAGTAAGGCACGGTGAGAGCGACGTTGCCGTTCAGCCTCGAACTGGACGGCGTCAGCTGGACGTAGCCGCCGACATCCTGGAACGCCGTACCGCCGCCGACCGAGCTGGCCGGCACATTCAGCGTCACGGGGAACGTCGCATCGCTGTTGCCGTTGACGATCACCGAAGCCGGCGTCGACACCGTGGCACTGGCGGGACCAACGCTCTTGGTCACGCCGATGTTGAACTGCACCGCCTTCGGGCCGGCGTTGTGCACAGTGACGGTCTTCGTCGCGCTGTAGTCGTTCAGCAGGTCGGCGAACCCGAAGGACACGTTTTCGTCCTGCATGCGAACCACAGCCTGCGTGGCGGTTGCGGACTGCGCCTGCACCAGCCCCGCGCCTTCGTTGCGCGGCGAGTAGTCCTTCATCAAGGTCGGACTCGCAGTCTGGACCACCGCAGCGCGCAGATCAGCCACCGACCACGCCGGGTTGGCTTGCTTGACGAGCGCCGCGACACCGGCGACGTGTGGCGCCGCCATCGACGTTCCGGAAAGCGCCTGGAACCCGTTGCCCGTTCCTGAAGCCGTCGAGATGGTCGACACGCCGGGAGCGGTGACGCCGGGCTTCAGGACGCTGTCGCCGATGCGCGGACCGGCCGACGAGAAGCTTGCGACGCGCTCGAAGCCGGGATTGGGGATGATGCCGGTATTGTTGGCGAGGGCGTTACCGGGCGCGGTGACGCCGCTCGGTCCGGCCAGCGCGGGGCCGTCGGCCTGCGCTACGCCGAAGAACGGGATCGTCACGGGTTCATAGATGTTGCCCGCATTGGGATTCGGTGCGCCGCCCGGAATCGGCCCCTCGTACGGCGGGAAGCCCGCCGCGGAATTGATCATCGCCGCAGCGGCGGCGCCGAAATGCTGGGCCGCGCCGGCGCGGAAAACGCGAGCGCACACGCCGCGCACGGTGACCACCACCTTCCCGGCCAGCGGAACGCCGGTGATATTCGGGTCGTACTCGTTCGGATCGCAGCCGAGCGACACGGTGCCATCGGAGTTGCGCAGCACATGGATCGGGTAGTTGGCCCCGTTGGCAAACACGCCGCTGTTTGAGTTTTGCACGGTGATCGTTCCGTCCGCGCTCAACGCCAGGCTGGCGGTGGGAATTCCAGCCAGCGCGTCCGTTGCCGCGACGGAGATGGCACCCTCGAACACGGAGGGCGACCCCACGATATACGGCGTCGGGCCGCTGTTGCCGGAAGAGACCACGACCACGATGCCGGCGGCTGCGGCGTTCGCGACCGCTGTTTGCTCGGCCGAGCTTCCGGCGTCGCCGTTTTCGATATTGCCGAAGGACGAACCCAGCGACATGTTGATCACGTCCATGCCGTTGGCCACGGCCCAGTCGATCGCTTCCGAAACGACGTTCGTCGATCCGTTGCAGCCGAAGACCCGGACCGCGTAGAGGTCGGCCTGCGGCGCCACGCCGGGGCCGATAAGGAATGCGCCGGGCGTGTAGGCGGCCGCGGTATAGGGGCCGGCGAACGTGGTCCCGTCGGCCTTGACGCCGAAGCCGGCGGCAGTGCCCGCGACGTGGCTGCCGTGCCCGACGTTACCGCTGGTGAATTCGCAGTCCAGCGGATTGGGATCGGGGTGAGGTATCGGCTGGTACGTGGCGTTGCCAGGGTTGGCGTCGTAGTCGTCGCCGACGAGGTCGGTGCCGCCCTTGACTTTGGGCGCGGCCGGGCCGAATTGTGACGGATTGGCAGGCAACGTGTCCGTCGCCTTGGCCGCCTGGTACGCGGCGACGGTGCCCGGACCCCCGAAGTTGGCGTGGGTGTAGTCGATGCCGCTGTCGATGATGGCGACCTTCACGCCCTGGCCCTGGATGTGCGCCTTCCCCTGCCACACCAGCGGCGCGCCGATCAACGGAACGCTGTTCGTGTTGTCGCGATCATAGGTGCCGACCAGCTTGATGCCGACGACGCCTGGAAGCGACCGGAGTTCCTGCAGGCGATTCTGCGGTATCGAGACCTTGATTCCGTTCATCGCTGACTGGAATGACCCGAGGACCTTTCCGCCGCGGCGCTCGATCGCAGCCTTAATGCCGGCCTGATCGGCCGTGCGCGCGGAACGGATCGTATCCCTCTCGGCCTGACTGAGCGGCCTTCCCGCGCGCGCCTGCACCGCCGCCACGGAATCGCCTGCCAGCAGTACGACGACAGTCTTCTGTCCCCCGTTGACCGACCGATGGCCAACCGGCGACACCGTCGCACGTTCGGCGATCGACTGAATCGCATCCCTCGACTGGGCGTGAACGCCGAACGCAACTCCCAACGTTGCGGCTGCCACGCAAAGCGTTGCGCCTCGCACGAACAATTTCATGATTCCCCCTCTCGCTGTCGCTGTGACCACGACGCCGCCGCCGGCAGCCCCGCACTGTGCACGCGCCCCATGTCAGGCGCCTCCAAGAACTCGCCGGCGGCGCGCGCCCGAAAACGGGCCGCCCCTACCGGCGTCAATCCGGACCAATTCAAATAAGCCTGCGGTCGGCTGCCCGCACTTCACGCCGACCGAAGCGAATGCCGTTCACGCGTCGCGACGGCGCCGGGCAAGCCCAAGCATCCCGCCGGCCAAGGCCAACAGAGCAAGCGAACCGGGCTCGGGGACCTTTACCGCCACATCATCCAGATCCCAGAAAGCCGGCAGGTTGGTGAAACTGAAGCTCAGATCCGTCGTCGCCGACGTTGCGACGGCGTTGAACGAGTAGAGCGTGTAACCGAATGGGCCGGAGTTGACCAGCGTCAATTCAGCGGCCCCACCGTCCCAGTTGACCGAGAACGAATTCGGAGAGCTATTTCCATTCACATCGGCTTCGCTCTGCAGCCAGAATTCGATGTTGTAGACGGTGCCCGCGGCGGTCGCCAGCGTCTGGCTGATGCCGCCCGTGCGGAGCGGCCCGAAAAATGCCGCGTAGGTGCCGGAATTTGGAGCGAAAGTGTCGACCCCGCTGAACGAAGTGTCGCCAAATTGAGTCCAGCCAGTGAAATCGCCGGTCTCGAACCCGCCGTTGATCACGCCGGCCCGTAGCGGAGCACTCGCGAGCAATGCGACCGTTGCCAATCCAAGCGCCAAAGACCAAGAATTGCGAAGATGCATAAAAGCCTCCCCAAGGGTTTCAGAGCGTCGCGTCTCGTCCGGCGCATTCTTCGGCGACGGGTGCGTACCGACGGATTCGCCGATG
>DAOMGB010000085.1:0-12950 GCA_035430095.1 Casimicrobiaceae bacterium
TCGACGTCGTCGACGCAGTTCGTCAATGGCGGGGTGACCGTCAGCGGCGGCGGCGCCCCCGGCACCAATTCGAGCCTGGTCGTCATCACGACGCAGACGGGTTCGACGAGCGGCGGTGCGGCCGGCGACTGCTCGCTGACGCTGATCAGCCAGCAACAGGCGGCCGGCGCGTTCGAAGTCACGTCGTGGACCGCGACGTCCGGCGGTTGCGACACCAAGTACGTGCCGTCCTCGTTCCGTTAATCCGTCAGGATTGCATGCAGGGGCTGGTGGGTCTCCCACCAGCCCTTTTCTTTGCCCGCCGGCATGCCGATTGCCCGGGATACACTGAAGCGCATCGACCGCGTCGAGGAGCGGGCTTGAGCCAGGCAGCACAACAACCAGCTGCAGCATTTGACCCGGGACCGCCGAAGCCTGAAGACGTGGCGGCGGCCGGCGCCGGTTCGCTGTCGGCGTCGGTGCAATCGCTTTCGGAGTCCGGCCGGTACGGTGAAGCGCTTGCCCGGGTGGCCGGCGAATTGGCGCGGCGACCGGGGGATGGGGAATTGCTGTTCGCCCGCGCCACCGTTTGGTTCGACTGGGGACGCCTGCGCGAGGCCTATACAGGATTCCTTCAGGCCGAGGCCGCGGGCGTCTCACGGACTGCGCTGTACCTCAACATGGCGTGGTCGTGTCACCTGCTGCGCATGAGCGACGACGCCGAAAGGCACGCGCGGCGCGCGATCGCCGGCGATTCCGCCAGCGTCGCCGCGCATTTCGGACTGGGCGCCGTGCTGTCGCGGTTGAAGCGCTTTCCCGACGCCGTCGCCGCGTACCAGCGTGTTCTGGAGCTGGCCCCCGACCATGCGCAGGCCGTTGCGGGGATCGCGCAATGCAGGCTCGAACAGCACGACTACGCTGACGCCGAAACCTGGATGCGCCGGGCCGTTGCGCTGTCACCGGACTCCCCGCAGTTCCGGATCAACCTGGCCGTGGCGATCGCCAACCAGCAGCGCTACGAGGAATCGCTCGAGGTGCTGCGAGGCGCGGCGGAACTCGAGGCAGCACAGGGCGCGCCGCCCTTGAGCATCACCGATACCGGGTTCGCGCTGGTATCGATGGGCAGGTATGCCGAGGCCTTCGACGTCTTCGCCCGGGGACTGCCGGTGTTTCCGGATCCTCGCGCCCACGGCTATTACGCGTTCCTGCTTCTGGTCATGGGGCGCCTGCGCGAAGGCTGGATCCAGTACGAGTTCCGATGGATGCAGGATCCGCATCTTTCCAGGCGCCCTGTCTGTCCGCAGCCGCCCTGGGCGGGACAGGACCTCGCAGGCAAGACGCTGCTGGTGCTCGACGAGCAGGGCGCCGGCGACATCATTCACTTTGCCCGCTTCGTCCGGCTGCTCAAGGCGAAGGGCGCCCGCGTGATCCTGCTGGTCCGCCCGGAGATCGCGCACCTCGCTGCCGAATTTGCCGGCGTCGACCAGGTGTACTCGCGGCCGGACATGCCGTCCGAATTCGACTACCACATCCACCTGATGAGCATTCCGCATGTGCTCGGCATCGGGCTGGACAACATTCCGGCAGACGTTCCGTACGTGAATGTTGATGCGGCCAAGTCGCTGGCATGGGCAGGGCGAATCCAAGGAAGCGGGCTGAAGGTCGGCCTGGTATGGGCAGGAAACCCGAAATATCCTCGCGACAATTTCCGTTCCATCGCGCTGGAGAAGTTGAACGGCCTGTTCAATGTCGAGGGCGTTTCGTTCTACTCGCTGCAAAAGCCACTCAAGGAAGGCGAGCTGGAGAAATTTCCCACCCAAACGACGATGGTCAACCTCGATTCCGAGTTGACCGACTTCACGCAGACGGCGGCCGCGATCGACAGGCTGGACCTGGTGATCTGCGTCGATACCGCGATCGCGCACCTGTCGGGCGCGCTGGGCAAGCCCACATGGCTGATGCTCCCGGAGATCGGAGACTTCCGGTGGCTCGAGGGGCGGGACGACAATCCGTGGTATCCAACCATGCGGCTTTTTCGCCAGCGCAAGCTGGGCGAGTGGGACGAAGTGGTCGCGCGGGTCAGGTCGGCGCTCGAAGCGGCCGTCAACGGTGGGTCGATCCTTCCGCCGACGACGACCGGCGGCCCCGACGGTGTCCCGCCAGCACCTCGGGACGCCGAGCCTGCGGTGGCGAAGGACATCGCGCGAGTCGTCGAGACCCGCCACGGCATCCTGCAATACCTGCCGGACGCCGATTGCGCTGCCCGCTCGATCGCCTGGTATGGCGAATACCTGGAGCCGCAGCTGAAACTCCTTGCGCGCCTCGTGCCGAAGGGCTCGCATGTCGTCGAGGCCGGCAGCGGCATTGGCGACCACGCGATTGCGCTCGCCAAGCTTGTCGGTCCCGAGGGCCATCTGCTGGTTTACGAAACGCGGCCGGTGGTCCAGCAGATACTGCGGCAGAATCTCGAGGCCAATCGCGTCTCCGGGACGATCACCATGATGCGCAGGGGACTCGGCGCACCGCGCGACCTGCCGCGGGGAGACGGCGACGCCGGTGACATGGTCGTCGATACACTGGACGCCCTGCTGCTCGACAAGCTGGAACTGCTCAAGCTACGGCACGATGCGCCGGTCGCCGACATCCTCGACGGCGCGAGCGCGACGCTGTGGCGGCTGCGCCCGCTGCTGCTGATCGACGCGGGCGATGCCGATGCACTGGCGGCGTCGGCCGCGAGGGTGAGGGAATTCGGCTATCGCTGCTGGCGGATGGAAACACCGCTGTTCGACTCGGCAAACTACAATCGCCGCGATACCGACATCTTTGGTTCGGGCGTGGCGCTGGCACTGCTTGGAATCCCGGAAGAGGTCAACGTCCCCGAAGCCCTGGAAGGATGCGTTGAGTTGACCGGCGAAATTGCGCGGCAAGTCGTGGATTCGGCATGGCCGGACGCAGCGGGTCGCGACGCGGCGACGGATGTGCCGTCTGCGACCGCGGGCGATGCAACGGGACTGTTGCGATTCCTGCGCAAGCTGATTCGCTGAACTGCTCCCAGCGGACATTTTCCTTCGACCACCTGAATCGACTGCGACTGAACGCTGAGATGGCGATACTGGAAAAGCTGTTCGGGCGCGCGACGGCCGGCGGTCCCGAACCCGTCACGGCCGTTGCGCCCGGCGACGCGGATCGCCTGTTTGCACGGGCATGCACGCTGTTCGACGAAGGTCGCTTCCGCGAGGCGCGGACCGCGTTCCTGCGTGCCGAGGCGGATGGAAAGCACGACGCGGCGCTGGCATTGCAATTGGGGCTGGCCCAGTTCCATTGCGGGGATGTGGTGGCTGCAGAGGCGTCGTTGCGGAGAGCCGTGGAACTGGATCCGGATGAGAAAAGGGCACGCTCCGCGCTTGCGATGGCTTTGCTTGCGCTGCGGCGGCACCGGGATGCGGAAGCCGCGTTCGAGCACGTCCTTTCGCTCTGCCCGGGCGATTTCGAATGCCTTTGGATGATCGGACTGTGCAGGCTCGGCCGTGGTGACGCGCACGGCGCCGAAGTCCGCTTTCGCCAGGCGATCGCGGCGGATGCGCAGCGAGCCGTCGCATGGAAGGACCTCGGCGCGGCGCTCGACGCCCAGGACCGCCGGGCGGAGGCCATCGAGGCCTCGACGATGGCCGTCGATCTCGACGCCAGGCAGCGCGTTCGCAGCGACAGTTTCGTCAATCTTGCCATTGAGCTCGCCGACGACGGTCGAGTCGAGGAAGCGCTTGCGCTGCATGAGCGGATGCTTCCCGGTTTTCCCCATGTCTACGGGCATGTCGCCTATGCGCAGGCATTGCTGAAATCCGGGCGGCTGCGCGAGGGCTGGCCCCAGTACGAATTCCGCTTTCTCTGCGAGCCGCTGCTGTCCCAGCGCCAGGAATTCGGCCGGCCGATCTGGTCAGGGCAGGACCTGAGAGGGAAGACGATTCTCGTGCTGGCCGAACAGGGCCTGGGCGACACAATCCAGTTCATTCGCTTCGTCCCCCGCCTGAAAGCGCTGGGCGCCAAGGTTCTGTTCCGGGCCCCCGTTGGCTTCGAAGAGTTCGCGAAGGGGTTTCCCGGGGTCGACACGGTCCTCGATCGCGGCACGACGCGCGCGGAGTTCGACTACCACATCAACCTGATGAGCCTTCCGCGTGCCTTCGATGTCGAAGTCGCCTCGATTCCAGGCGGGACGCCCTATCTGCACGCGGATCCGGACCTGGTGTCGCGCTGGGCGTCCCGGTTGCGCACTGCAGGTGGCCTGAACGTCGGCCTCGTCTGGGCGGGAAACCCGAATCGGGCAGCCGATCGTCACCGCTCGATCTCGCTCGCGACCTTGTCGCCGCTGGGCGCGGTGGCCGGGATTCGCTTTCATTCGCTGCAAAAGGGCGCGCGGGAAAACGAGGCGTCGATCCCTCCACCCGGCATGGCATTGTGGGACCTGGCGCCCGAGCTTCGCGATTTCCGTGACACGGCCGCGGTGCTGGGCCAGCTGGACCTGGTCATCTCGGTCGACACCGCGGTGGCCCACCTGGCCGGCGCCCTGGGCAAGCCGGTATGGCTGATGCTGTCGAAGGCTCCGTGCTGGCGCTGGCTGCAGGACCGGGAGGACAGCCCCTGGTACCCGACCATGCGGCTGTTTCGTCAACCCCAGCATGGCGAGTGGGGCGCGGTGGTCGATGAGATCGGGCAGGCGTTGCAGCAGGTCGTCAGGGACGGCGGTGCGGAATCATTGCTTCCGAAAGGTCGTGCTCCGTCCACGCCGGTCGCGCCCGCAGTTGCCGCGGCGGGCGTGCCGCAGGTTCCGGCAGGCTTGAGCGCGGTCGCCGAAACCCGGATAGGCGCCCTGCAATATTTGCCGGATGAGCTTTTGGCAGGCGACTCCCTGCGCTGGTACGGCGAGGTGCTGCAGCCGCAACTGGAATTGCTGGAGAAGCTGGTGCGGCCCGGCGCCACGGTGATCGAAATCGGCTCGGGCATCGGAGCGCATGCGATTCCCATCGCGAAGATGGTCGGCGACGGCGGGCAGTTGCTGTGCTACGAATCGCGGCCGGTGCAGCGGCAGATCCTGCGGCAGAACCTGGGCGCGCACCGCGCGTCATGCGTTACGCTGATGCGGCAGCATGCGGCCGGATCGATGCTTGGCGATCAGGCGTCGATCGCCGGCCCGTCGCAGTCCATCGACGACCTGCAACTCGATCGGCTCGGATTGCTGAAGGTGAGTGCGGGCTCAGCGTCGATGGACGTGCTGGCGGGCGCGGCCGCGACGCTTTGGCGCCTGCGACCTTGGCTGTTCATCGCGGCTGAACGAGAGCCATCGCTGAATGCCGTCGCTGCTCGCGCCCGCGAATACGGATACCGGACTTGGCGCATGGAGACCGCCTGGTTCAATCCGGGCAATTTCAATCGCCGCGACGCGGACATTTTCGAGGGCCGCGTCGCGCTCACTCTGGTGGCCGTCCCGGAAGAAGTGGACGGCGACATGGCGCAATTCGGATGCGTCGAGCTATCATGAACGCCGGTAACAATTGGTCGGGCGCTGCAGGTCTTGCCCGGATGACTGTCGAATCCTTGCATGGTGCGCACGATGGCGATTCTGAACATATTTGACACGAAGGAACTGGAAGAATTTGCGACGACGCTTGCCCTCGATCTCGGCCGGCGGTTTCCGCCGGCATCGGAAGCCCGAACGGACGCCGGCGTCGAGCACCAGGTCAAGGTGATCCTGGAGGGGCTGACGGTGCGCGCGGTGCGATTCCACGAACTGCACAAGCTGGGCGTCTACAAGAAAGCCAAGCTCGCGAACGTGTTCAAGTGGAAGCTGGCCGAATTGGGATACAGCGAGGCATTCATCGACCGGGCCACCAAGCAGCTCGTGACCAGGCTTGCCGTGAAGTAGCGGCGGTTGGCACGATTGCGGGCGATCACCGGCCGATGAAGAATTTGCTAAGGCGAATTTCCGGGAATCTTCGCGAGTCCGAATCCGCCGCAGTCGGGGCCGCTGTCCCGGAATCCCCACGGAGCCCGCGAGAGCTGGTCGCGCTCGCCCTGGCACATCACGGCGCAGGTCGACTCGCCGAGGCGGAGTCCTTCTATCGCAAGGCGCTGGACGTCGACACCGGGAATTTCGACGCGTTGCACATGCTGGGCGTCGTGAACCTTCAAGCGGGAAATCCGTCCCGAGCCGTCGCGCTGATCGAGCAGGCGATTTCCTTCGCGCCCGGGGATGCCATCGCCTACTGCAATCTTGGCTTGGCGCAACAGTCGATGGGCCGATTGGACGATGCCGTGGCATCCCTCCGCAGGGCGGTCACGTTGCGGCCGGAATTGGATGGCGCCCATAACACCCTCGGCACGATGCTTCGCGCCGCCGGCCAGGCGAACGCAGCGGAAGCTTCGTTCCGAAAAGCCGTGCAGCTCAATCCCGGCAACGTGAATGCGCTCAACAACCTGGGCAATCTGTTCAGGGAGCGCGGGCAGTTTGCCGAAGCCGAGGAATTTCATCGCGCCGCGCTCGCCGTCGCTCCGGCCGCCTTCGGCACCTGGAAGATGTTGGGCGAAGTGCAGCAGATGGCCGGGCGCTTCGACGACGCATTGATCAGCTTCCAAAGGGCGCTCGAACTTCGCCCGGAGGACCCCGCAGCCATGGCCGACCTCGGGTCCATTCACGCGGCGCGGGCGGAGTTGGTCGAGTCGGAAGGCTATTTTCGACTGACGTTGCAAATCGATGCCGATCGGGCTGACGCGTGGTGCAATCTGGGCGACGTCCTGAGACGCCTCGACCGGCTGGACGAGGCGGAATCCTGTTGCCGCCGGGCCGCGGCGATGCGGCCGGACGACCCGGATGTCCTGAATACGCTGGCGTGCGTGCTGTTGCGGACTCGCGCGCTCGATGAGGCGGAGGCCTGTTGCCGACGGGCATTGTCGGTGAGCCCCGATCATGCCGCCACGCAGGTCACGCTGGGCAATGTCCTCAATCTGCAGGATCGAGCCGGCGACGCCGAGGCGTGCTTCCGGTCGGCCATCCGGCTCCAACCCGCGTCGGCATCGGCCCGATACAACCTGTCAATGCTGAAGTTGCTGCAGGGCGATTACGCGGAAGGGCTGCAACTCTACGAAAGCCGGTTCGAGACGCTGCAGGGCGACATCGGCGTGAAACCGGAATTGCTGGCCCTGCTGCGCGATTCGCGCCGCTGGCAGGGCGAACCGCTTGACGGGAAGCGCCTGCTGGTCTGGACCGAACAGGGATTCGGCGACACCATCATGATGCTGCGGTACCTGCCATTGTTGAAGGAGCGCGGCGCGGGCAGCGTGATCGTCCTCTGCGAGCCGGAGCTCACGCGTCTCGTTTCATCGCTGACGGGAATGGAGGGCGCGCATTGCGTGCAGTCGGTATCGGCGTCGGAATTCGACGCCCATTGCCCGATCATGAGCCTGCCGTTGCTGTTCGAGACGACACGGGAAGCCATCCCCGGTTTCATGCCGTATGTTGCCGTTCCCGAGGCGATGAGCAATCTCTGGAAGGCGCGCCTGGAGCCGGTCACGAAACGAAGGGTCGGACTCGTGTGGGCGGGAAACCAGGCGATGCGCGATGGCGCCGGCCGCAGCATTCCCCTCGCCGCGTTTGCGCCGCTGCTACGCCTGGATCGATGGCGGGTGGTCAGCCTGCAAAAAGACGTGGGCGCCGGGCACGCGGATGCCGGGCAGGGCCAAATCGAGGACTGGATGGACCAGTGCACCGACTTCCTGGATACCGCGGCGCTGGTCCGGAACCTCGATCTCGTGGTCGCGATCGACTCGGCGATGGCTCATCTCGCGGGCGCGATGGGCATGCCTGTGTGGCTGCTGAATCGCCACGGCCGCGAATGGCGATGGGGACTCCAATCCGAACGAACGCCCTGGTATCCGAGCATGCGCATCTTCAGGCAGGGCAAGGGCGAAGGTTGGGAGCCGGTCATTTCGCGGGTGGTGGACGAACTGGCCCGCTTTCCCTGAACGCCGCCACGTCGGCCAGGCTTCAATCCGTTCCCACCGTTCAAATCCGGCCCCGGAGCATGCATGCAGATCGATGAACTGAATTCCGGCACGGCCGCGGCCGACGCCAGGCTTTCCCCGGATTGCGAATCCTGGATGGACGGATTGTTCGTTCGCGTGTTTCGCGCAATGCATACACACGAGGCCGACAACTTCGACGCCGAGCGGTACCGTGGCGTGGCGCCGACGGCGTTTTTCGCGGACCATCATGCCCGCTATCTGGGCTTCTTCGTGAAGCATGTCGAGAAATTCCATCGCGCCCGCCTGCTTCTTGCCGACGAGGAATCGAGGGCGCTGTTCGACCAGCTGATCCTGTTTCGGATCCTGGGACATCTGCACGTACGCCTGCCGTTCAACACGCCGGGAGCGCTCTCGCAGCGAACGATCACCGACGGCTGGAAGATTGGGGACACCGCGGATTCGGGGCTGCTCGGCCCGCTTGCCGTCTATGCGGTGCCGCTGGACGACATGGAGATCAGGGTCAAGTGCTGGAGCGAGAACGTCGCCGCGATGTTCCTCAACCAGCAGTATTACTTCGAGCGCAACGGCGTATCCATCGCGCCCGACCGCGGCAATTTCATCGTCGACGCCGGTGGCTGCTTTGGCGACACGGCGCTAGCCTTCGCGAGATCGGCCGGCGCGAGGGGTCACGTCTATACCTTCGATCCGATGCAGAAGCATTGCGCCATCATGCGCGAAAGCTTCGCCATGAATCCCGCGCTCGCCCCGCGGATCTCCATTTTCGAGTGCGGACTGTCGAACGTCGACCGCGAAGGGTCGTCGAGCGAAGGCGCAAGCGACGCGATCAATCCCGGCGCCACCATATTCGGCGGGGAAATGCGCCTGCGCACGGTCGACAGCCTGGTGGCCGAGGGCGCCATTGCGCGAATCGACTTCATCAAGATGGACATCGAGGGCAGCGAACTCGACGCGCTGGCGGGTGCCGAAGCCGCGCTGCACAGGTGGCGGCCGAAACTCGCCATCTCGCTCTATCATCGGCCGGAGGACTTCTTCGCGATTCCCCTCTGGCTCGATGCGCTGCAAGCCGGCTACCGGTTTTTCCTGGACCATTACAGCATCCACGTCGAAGAGACTGTCCTGTACGCCGTCGCGGACTGACCGCGGCATTGCCGGGGGACAACCCGCGTGATTGCGGGCAATGGAAACGCCGGCGCCCGCTTCGGTCAGCGCCTCGGCCACTCGAAGAAGGACTGGATCATCGGTCTCTCGGTGCCGCAGCGGAACGCCGCCAATTCCGCCATGTCGACGATGCGATTCGCGAATGCGTCGCGCGTATGCAATTCACGGAACCGGTCGCCGAATCCGACGCCGAGCTCGAGGTACCGGTCCGGGTGGCCGATGGCGTCGTTCACGCGGTCCCGGATGGATTCCGGATTGAATTCGAACGTCAATTCGTCGAAGCCGGGAAAACCCTCCGCAATCCAGCCCTGGCGATTGGTCAGCAGCGTCGAGAAATGGCCCGCGGCGCGCTGCGCCCGGTCGTGCGGCCACGTGTCGACGTTGGGAGACATGTCGATGATTCCCAGCTGATCCGCATACACGCGGTTGGTCGCGGCGAAGTCCTGCCCGTCGACTCGTTGCGCCTTCCTGTTGCCGAAGTCGACGTGGTCCCAATGTCCGCCCTGGATGATCACGGGCAGGTCGAGGATGGCCTCGGCAATCATCTGGCTCTTGATGCGGCGCAGGTAGTCGTCGGCCTGCGCGGTCATGAACAGGACCATGTCCCGCATCGTGTCCGGGTCGATGCGATTCGACGAAAGGAAATCGCCGACGAAGTCGCCGATGTGCAGCAAGCCCGGCTTCAGCGCCACCGGTGTGATCTCGTCCGCCAGCGCCCCGACGAGCGCGGCAATGGAGTGGGGCAGACGTTCATTCCAGAGCCGCCGCAGCTCCAGCGGCGAATTGCCATTCTTGAGGAACACAATCTTCCCGCTGCGCCGCTTCGACAAGTCGAGCGTGCCGCGGTCGGCTGGCGAAAGCGGCAGCGGAGGCAGGACGGCGGAAAGCGCCCGCATCTCGGGCATCCAGCGGCGGCGGAAATGCGCAAACTCCTGCGCATGGTACAAATTGACCGAGGTGGATGGGGTGTCCCCGTGGCGGCTAGAGTAGTACGCGGGAAGGTCGCCATGCAGTTTCAGCAGCGGTATCCGGAATTGTTCCCAGAGGTTTGTCGTCGTCCGTTCCGGCCCGACGGTGACCGCGATGTCCTGGCCGATGCCCACCCAGGTGACCGCGAATCCGACCTTGCCCTGCGAGATCAGGTCGACCGCATGGCGCCATTCGCCTTCCTGCGCCTCGATCGTCACGATCGACATTCCGATCGAGGTCAATGCGTCGCTGTACTCGTTCATGAGTCCGCGGATCGCATCGTTGGCGCCGCTCCCGTAGAACAGCAGGACCAGTTTCTTGCTCATGCCGTGCTGTCTCCGGAAGGTTCCCAGGTGTTCGACGCGAAAGGGCGCAGGAGGCGCGCCGGTTAGCGTCGAGGCAGGGGAGCGGCCGGCACGCCGACCACCGTCTCACCCGCGGCCACGTCGGCAATGACGCACGCGCCCGCGCCGACGATCGCGTCGTCGCCGATGTGCAGCCTGCGTTCGGCGGAACCGTTGATGACGTTGGCGCCCGTCCCCAGGAATACGCGGCGGCCCAGCGTCACCCAGCCGGCGATGTGCACGCCAGGCGACAGCGTCGAATAGTCGCCGATCGTCGCGTCGTGCGAAATCGTGCAGCCGATGTTCACGTGCACGTGCCGGCCGATGTCGACGTTGGTTGTCAGGATGCTGCCCGCGCAGACGATCGTGCCTTCGCCGATCGAAACCCAGCGCGACGTCTCCGCTCGCGGGTGGACCAGCGAGATGAACTGCAAACCCAGCGACGAACAGGCGCGGACGCAGCGCTCCCTGTCGGCGGGGTCGCCCACGGCGACGCATACAGGCGTCCCGGACGACTGCTTCGCGAATTCGTCGATATGCACCGCAGGAAATCCATTGACCATGCGACCGGCGAGTTCCGGCTGGTCGACGATGAACGTGATTCCGGCACCCGCGCCGAGGCACGTTTCGGCAAGCCACGCGACCTCGCGGCCGCTTGCCCCGGCCCCGAAGATCCCCAATGCATGCCCGGTCGCCACGTTTGGAACCGGGCTCACGAATGCTTCGCGTTGCGGGCCACGCCTTTGCGGGCGCGGGAAGCGGTGCCGGTTGCGGCCGCCAAGGCGCGGAGGACCGACATAATGCTTTCGATCTGCTGCGTTTCGATGGTGGACCCCGTCGGAAGGACCAGCACGCGCTCCGCGGCGGTATTCGTGTGAGGCAGGACCAGGCCGGCGTTCGGATAGTAGGAACGATACGGCTCCATGTTGTGGCAGCCGGGCCAGAAGTATTTGCGCGCGAGGATGTTCTCGGCGTGCAACACATCGATGATTCGATCGCGCGATACCGGGAACGCGGGCATGACTTCCACGACGATGTACTGGAAATTGTTTCGCTCGGACTCGTCGAAGGTGAGCATGGCCAGGCCGGGAATCGACGCAATCGCGCTTCGGTAGGTGTCGTAGTTTCGTCGGTTCAACGCAACGAATCGGTCGAGTTCTTCCAGGTTGGTGAGCCCCATCGCGGCGGCGATTTCGGTCAGCTTGCCGTTGGTTCCGGGATAGACGACGTTGTCGTAGCCCTGGAATCCGAAATTGCGCATGAGCCGCATTTTTTCGGCCAGCGCGTCATCCATGGTCACGACCGCGCCGCCTTCGAAGGTATTGAAGAACTTGGTCGCATGGAAGCTGAACACCTCGCATTCGCCGAAGCTGCCGAGCATCTTCCCGCCCGACGTGCAACCGAATCCGTGGGAGGCGTCGTACATCAGGCGCAGTCCACGCTCGTCTGCCAGCTCCTGCAGCTCGCGGACCGGCGCGGCGCGGCCCCACAGATGGACGCCGATGATGCCGGTCGTGCGTGGCGTGATCATTCGCCGGACGGCGTCCGGGTCGAGGTTCTGCGTGCGAGGGTCGATGTCGGCGAAGATCGGCGTGATCTCCTGCCATTGCAGCGCATGCGCGGTCGCGACGAAGGTGTAGGACGGGACGATGACCTCGCCCTTCAAGTCCAGCGCTCGCGTGGCGATTTCGAGCGCGATCGTGCCGTTGCACATGGCGACGCAGTGCCTGACGCCGAGGTAACGGGCGATCGCCCGCTCGAACTCCTGCACCACCGGGCCGTTGTTGGACAGCCACCTCCTGTCCAGGATCTCGTTGACGCGCTGGAGGAAACGGTCTCGGCTGCCGATGTTCGGCCGGCCCACGTGCAGCGGCTCGGCGAACATCGGTTGCTTTGCGCCGGCGGTTCTTGCAGCGAGATCCGCGATGCCGGGCTTGGACGACGATCTGACGGCATCGACACGGGACGGGGGTCCGCCTGCCGTGCGGCTCTTGCCGCGAGATTTGTCGTTTTTCATCAGAATGGCTGTGCCGAACGGGGAAATGATATCAAGCATATCGCGTGCCTGTATTGGTTGTCTCGATGAGTCGAGCCGCCGTGGGCTATGATGAGCGCGCAACTTTCGACAATCTCGAGCGCGAGGATCGAGCCCGATGGAATCGAGCGCTGCCGGCGAACCCCGGGATGTGACGCAGGCTTGCCCCGTCTGCGGCGCCGCTTGCCACAGAATCGACGAAGTGGATTTCAACAAGTCGTGCGAGGACCACCGGGGACGCGCATTGCCGCCGGCGGGGATCCTTGTCGAGTATCAGCTTTGCGGGAATTGCGGATTCTGCTTTGCACCGGCGCTTTGCCACTGGACGCTGAACGAGTTCTCGGAGCGCATCTACAACGACGAGTACGAATTGGTCGACCCGCACTACGTGACGGCAAGGCCCACCAGCCATGCGGGTCTGTTGCTGCAAT
>DAOMGB010000086.1:0-12581 GCA_035430095.1 Casimicrobiaceae bacterium
GCTGCTGCTCGGCCTTGAACAGCCGCTGCGTCTCGTCGAACAGGCGCGCGTTTTCGAGTGCCACGCCCATGCTCGCGGCAACGGTCGCCAGCAGCCTGGCGTCGGCCTCGCCGTAGGCATGGTCGCGTTCGAAGCTGCGCATGACGATGATGCCGAGCACCCGGTCGCTGCCCACGATGGGCACGTGCATCGACGATCGGGTTTCGTTGTCGCGCGGCGTCAGCGCCCGCATTCCGAATGCCAGGATTTCCTCGTGCGTGCCCAGGACCAGCGGCTGCCGCGTTTGCGTCACTGCGCGCCACGACACGCTTTCCGCCGCCTTGTAGGGGGGGAGGTGGTGCAGAACACCATCCTGGTATTCGTAGATGCAGTGCACCAGGCCGGTGGCCGCGTCGTGCCAGCGGATGCCGACGTCTCCGGTCCTGAAGACATCGCGCAGCTTGTCGCCCACCATGTCGACGATGGCGCGGAAGTCGAGTTCAGCGGCCATGCCCTGCTGTATGCTGTTGATCAGGGCCAGCTCACCCGCCCGTTGCTCGAGCATGGCGTTGGATTCCTGCAAGGCCTCGGTGCGCTCCGCGACTTTCCGCTCCAGCCCCTGCGACCAGCCGGCGTTGTCCAGTGCGACGGCCGCCTGGCTCGCGAGCATGGCCATCATGTCGCGGTCGGTATCGTGGAAACGACCGAACGCGCCGTCGATGTCGAGGTAGAGATAGCCCAGCAGCTTTCTCTGCGCGATCAGCGGGGCGACGATGCACGAACGCTGCCTCAATTCATCAACGTCCTCCGGGCTGTGGTGAAGACGCACAGTCCGCGTGCGCCGGACATCGTCGAGTTCCGGAATGATGTCGCGCAGCAGCGCGTCAGCATCCTCGCCCTTCGGAACCAGGGACCCGGCCATGTGCAGTCCTTGGGGGGTCTCCAGCACGAGGAGCACGCGCTCGGCGCCGGACAACTCCGTGGCCTCGTCGACCAGGAACTCGTGCAGTTCGGGGGCGGCGCGAATCTCGTTGAGCCGCAGTCCGGTGTCGGCCAGCCGTTCGAATGGTTCGCGCAGGTTGGACGCGCCAGCCAGGTGCGCCGGACGCTTCCGACGCGCGCTGCCGCTCCTAGTCTCGTCGTCGAGCCACGCGAGCACGATCGCGCGACGAACCTTGTTCTTGTTCACAAAATTGCGACGCAGGCCTTCGTCGCTCAGTCCGGCGATGGCCGCGGTGACGAAGCCATAGGCGGTCTGCAGCGCTCGGCGGGCCGGCAGCGTCTTGCCGCCAGCCTCGAGCGCCAGGCTGTGCTGCCACCAGAGTTCGGTCGCATCCATTCCCTCGATCTCGATCAGGCCGTGGGCATGATGAATGGCGGTGGCGCGTTCCGAGGCAGCCAGCGCGGCGGGTGCGTCCTTTGCCATCAGGTGCGCACGCGCAAGCGCGGTCAGCGTCACGATCTCCAGCGCGACGTGATCCTTGCCGCGCAGTATTTCGTACGCTTCGGTCAGCCAGGCAATGGCGGCCTCGGGGTCCTTGTCCTCCAGCGCGAACAGGCCGTAATTCAATGGCCGGTACGACTTCGAACGCACGTCCTCGCCACTTTCGGCCAGTGTGATCGATTCTTCTCCGTAGGCGCGTGCTTGGTCGCGGTGCCCCGCATCGAACTCCATGTGGCAAAGTACCCAGAGCGTCGTGGCCAGTTGTTGGCGCGCGCCCGTGCTTCTGTAGATGGAAGCGGCCTTCAGCAGCATGCTTCGGGCACGCCGGATCAGCCCCAGGTCGCTGTAGACGAGGCCGATGTTGTGGGTGACGACGCCCTGGCGCTCGACGTGGCCGGTGGCCTCGAAGGCCGCGCGCGCCTGCTGCAGCACGCGCAGGCGCTTGGTGACGTCGGGCTCGCTGAACGTTCGCATGTTGAGCGCGTTGCCCACGCCATACAGGTCGCCACAGCTGCGCGCCAGCGCCAGTGCCTCTTCGGCGGCACGATTCGCATCCGCGACCCGACCCTGGCTGCTGCGAGCGGCCGAAACGGCCCACAGCGCGCGCCCCTTGCCCACCGTGTGCCCGAGCTTTCCGAAGAGTCGCGACGCGCGCATTGCCGTCTTCACCGCTTCGGCGCTCATCCGTTGCCGGAATTGCGCCTCGGCCAGGCGGTACAGGCCGATGGCCTCGAGCAAGGGCCGATGGCTCTCGCGAGCGGCGTTCAGCGCTTCGGCGGCGGTAGTCAGCGCCTGGCGCGAGCCCCCGCGGCGCGTCTCGACCAGGGCACGGAGATTGAGCGCCTGGGCAAGGAGGGCCGGATCCCTTGCCTTTCTCGCGTGGTCCAGCATGACGCCGGCGTCCGCCGCCGCCCGATCAATTTCACCCAGCGCAATGTGGCTGGTCGCGCGCAGGTCGAGGAGGTCGATCTGACTGGCAACGGGCACGTCGGACTTTGCCAGCGCCGAGGTCGCCCGATCGATCGCCTTGGCATGCTGGCCGGTCCATGCGAATTCGGCGACTTGCAAGACGACGGGAGGAACGCTTTGGACAGCTGCGGATGCGGCGGGCCGACTCGGCTTGTTCTTCTTCTTTGCGGCTGGCATGTGCGGCTCGGGCGGTTCGGAAACCGGATACTAGACCACGAACCGCCTGCGCGGAACCGTGGCCCTGCCGGAAGTCAAAAAGAGTCGCTCGGCGATGTCGGTGTACAGCACAGGACAATTCGATTCGCCGGTACTCCAGTCTCCCGCCCGCTCTGGACCGGTCGCGGGAGCCCGGGATTGGGCCACGGCGCACGCGATGGCCCGCGGGGTGTCAGTTTTCCTGCCGGCGCCCCTTTTGCCACAGCACGTCCGGTTGGCCGGCGGCGCGATTGATTGCGCGCGCGAGCACGAACAGCAGGTCCGACAGTCGATTCAAATAGATCCGCGACGGCTCGCTGACCGCCTCGGCGGCCGCCAGGCGGAGGGTCGTCCGCTCGGCCCGTCGGCAAACGGTGCGCGCGACATGCGCCAGTGCCGCAGCGCGTGTTCCTCCGGGAAGAATGAATTCCTTGAGCGGCGCAAGGTCTGCGTTGAACATTTCGACGGCCGCCTCGACCCTCGTGACATGGGCATCCGTCACCGCGGAATAGCCCGGGATGGACAGTTCGCCGCCCAGGTCGAAGAGATCGTGCTGCACATCGGTGAGGCACGTTGCGATGGTTCCGGGAAGACTTTCGGCCAGGAGCACGCCCAGCACCGAATTGAGCTCGTCGACGGTGCCGATGGCATCGATCCGCGGCGAGTCCTTGGCCACTCGCGAGCCGTCGCCCAGGCCGGTCTCGCCGGCATCGCCGGTGCGCGTTACGATTTTCGACAGGCGATGGCCCATGGATGGCTTTGGCGTTGAAAGGTCGGACAGGCGGGACGACGTGTCGGTCGAGGTTAGCGAAATTGGGGGCAGCGGGCAACCTGGCCGCAGATTAGGCTAGCATGATCGACGAGCGCAACTTGCAGGAGGATCGCCATGAACATGTACGAACAGGACCTCGACCGCAATGCCGCCAATTTCGCGCCGTTGACACCGTTGTCGTTCATCGCGCGTACCGCGCACATCTGGCCGCATCGAACGGCAGTCATCCATGGCGATCGCCGGTACACCTGGGCAGAGACCTACGCGAGATCGCGGCGGCTGGCCTCCGCGCTTGTCCGGCGGGGAGTCGGCAAAGGCGACACGATCGCTGTGATGCTGGCCAACACGCCCGAGATGATCGAGACGAACTTCGGCGTGCCGATGATGGGCGGGGTGCTCAACACGCTCAACACCCGGCTGGATCCCGAGGCCATCGCGTTCATGCTGGCGCACGGCGAAGCCAGGGTTCTGCTGACCGACACGGAATTTGCGCCCATTGTGGCCAAGGCGCTGGCCAGGCTGCCCGTCCGGCCGCTGGTCATCGACATCGCGGACTTCGGCGGACCCGGCGGCGACCTGATCGGCAACACCGACTACGAGTCGTTGCTGGCGGAGGGCGACCCTGAATTCGCGTGGTCGCCGCCGGACGATGAATGGGATGCCATCTCGCTCAACTACACGTCGGGCACCACCGGCGACCCGAAGGGCGTGGTCTATCACCATCGCGGCGCCTATCTCAACGCGCTGTCGAACATCATCGACTGGGGCATACCCCGGCACGCGGTCTACCTGTGGACGTTGCCGCTCTTCCACTGCAATGGCTGGTGCTTCGCCTGGACGATGGCCGCCAACGCCGGAACGAACGTGTGCCTTCGCCGGGTCGAGGCAAAGGCCGTATTCGACGCCATTCGCGAGCACAAGGTGAGTCATTATTGCGGTGCGCCGATCGTGCACTCGATGCTGATCAATGCGCCGGCGGAAATGCGGCAGGGAATCACGCACAAGGTCAGCGGACTGGTCGCGGCGGCGGCGCCGCCCGCGGCGATGATCGAAGGCGCGGAACGATTGGGCTTCGACATCACGCACGTCTATGGACTGACCGAGGTCTACGGACCGGCCGCCGTGTGCGCCAAGCATCCGGAATGGGATGCGCTGGACATCGGCGCGCGAACCGAGCGCAATGGCCGGCAGGGCGTGCGCTACACCTGCCAGGAAGGCATGACCGTGCTCGACCCGCAAACGATGCAGCCGGTGCCGTGGGATGGCGTCACGATGGGCGAGATCATGTTCCGCGGCAACGTGACGATGAAGGGCTACCTCAAGAATGCGCGGACCACGCAGGAGGCGTTTGCCGGCGGCTGGTACCACACGGGCGACCTCGCGGTGATGGAGCCGGACGGCTACGTGAAGATCAAGGACCGCTCCAAGGACATCATCATTTCCGGCGGCGAGAACATCAGCTCCATCGAGGTCGAGGACGTGCTCTACCGGCATCCGGGCGTCCTGACCGCCGCGGTCGTCGCGCAGCCCGATCCCAAGTGGGGCGAAACGCCGTGCGCATTCGTGGAATTGAAGAGCGGCGCCAATGTGACGGAGACCGAACTCGTCGCGCACTGCCAGCAGCACCTGGCGCGATTCAAGGTGCCGAGAAAATTTGTGTTCGGCGAGGTGCCGAAGACTTCCACCGGGAAGATCCAGAAATTCCTGCTCCGGCAACGGGTGCGTTCCACCGACGCCATCGGGTAGGAGCTCAATGCCGCAACTTAGTTGACCGCCGCTTCAGTCCGCGGCGAGTACGGCCTCTGCCGCCGCCAGGTCCTCGAGCGCGAAGCCGACCGACTTGAACACCGTGATCTCGTCGTCGCGCGTGCGGCCGCGGTGCGTGCCCTGCGCGAAGTCCCGCAGCTCCGCGGCGACGCTCGAGGGCGAGATGGCGCCGCTCTCGATCGCCAGGACGACGTCGCCTCCCTCGGCAAGTGCCGCATCGCGCGCATCCACCACGATGAGGTCGGCGCGCCGCATGACCTCGTCGTCGGTCTCGCGCATGTGGCGCTTGAAGGCACCGACGAGATCGACGTGCGTGCCTGGCGCCAGCCACCGGCCGAGCACCAGCGGCGAGGTGGAAAGTGTCGCGCACGACACGATGTCCGCCGAGGCCACGGCCGCCTCGAGATCGTCGGTTGCGTGCGCGGGAACGCCCGCCTGCGCGCATTCCTTCGCGGTCTGCTCGGCGTGCGCCAGCGTGCGGCTCCAGATCGTGACCCGTTCGATCGGCCGGACATGCCTGTGCGCCTCGATCAGTCCGCGGCACTGTAGACCCGCGCCGACCATCACCAGGTGGCGCGAGTCGCGACGGGCGAGGCGTTCGGCAGCGTAGGCCGACGCGCCCGCCGTCCGCCGCGCGGTCAGCTCCTCGCCGTCGAGCATGCCCACAGGCTTGCCGCGGACTGCGTCGAACAGCACATACACGGCTGCGACCGCGCGTTCGTTGCGCGATGCGTTGCCGGGAAACACGGTGACGAGCTTGACGCCGACGTGGCGCCCGGTGCGCCACGCCGGCATCAGCAGCAGCGACGCGGCGGGCATTCCCGGCACGTCGATCGTGTGATGGGCGCGCAGCGGCGCGTGGACCTCGGCCCGCAACGCTTCGTCGAGTGCCGCAAGCATGCGCGGCCACGTGAGGCGCGCGCGCACCGCGGCGGCGTCGAAGTTCGGGATCACCCCGGCGGTTCGGTCGAAGGCGATTCGGCTAGCGACAGCAGCGAGGCATTGCCGCCCGACGCTGTCGTGTTGATCGTGACCGTACGCTCGCAGACCAGCCGCGCCGCGTCGCAGACGCCATCCTTTGCGGTGATCAACGGCACGATCGCGCCGGGGAGCGCGGCGAGCCTTTGGCGCAGGTCCCGCGCCGCGTCGGCCGTGCCCGCGAACAGCACGGCATCCGGCCCGGTCTCCAAAGGATCGCTCGCCAGCTCGGCGCGAATGCCCGGCAAGGCCAGCACGCGCCTGCCGACAGCTGACTCCGGCAGCACAGCGACATTGCCGGCGTCCGTCGCCGCGCGCGCCAGCAGGGACAGGTCTCGTTCCTCCCCCGCAACGCAGGCAACCCGTCCGCGCGGGCGCAGGTACAGCGTGTTCGTCTCGCCGGTGGGCCCGGGAAGCGCCAGGCCGGCATTCACGTCGGCAGGAAGCGGCTGCGCCGGCATGCGGACAAGCCTTGTCAGGTAGTGCGGTCCGCCCGCTTTGGGGCCCGTGCCCGACATGCGGTCCCCGCCAAACGGCTGCACGCCGACCACCGCGCCCACGATGTTCCGGTTGACGTAGATGTTGCCTGCGCGAATCCGCGCGCACACCTCCTCCACGGTTTCGTCGATCCGCGTCTGCACGCCGTGCGTCAGGCCGTACCCGGTGGCGTTGATCGCGTCGAGCAGCGCGCCGAGCTCGCCTTGCCGGTAGCGCAGGACGTGCAGGATCGGACCGAAAACCTCCGAGGTCAGCGCACGGATGTCGGTAAGCGATATCAGCGTCGGCGGAAAGTACGTTCCCGCATCGCATTCCTCAGGCAGCCGCAGCTGGAACACGTCGGCGCCTGCCGCGCGCATGCGCGCCACGTGCGCGGCGAGCATCGCATGTGCATCGGCATCGATGACGGGACCCACGTCGGTGGCCAGAAGGGCCGGGTTCCCGACCCGCAGCTCCTGCATGGCGCCGCGGAGCATCTCCAGCATGTGGTCGGCGACGTCGTCCTGTAGGCACAGCAGGCGCAGCGCCGAACATCGCTGGCCGGCGCTGTCGAAAGCCGAGCTCAGCGCGTCGGCGACGACCTGTTCCGGCAGCGCGGAGCTGTCGACCACCATCGCGTTCTGACCGCCGGTTTCCGCAACGAGCACGGGATCGTCGGTCCGTCGGGCGAGCGTGCGATTGATGAGTTGTGCCACGGCGGTGGAACCGGTGAACAGGACGCCTGCGATGCGCGGATCGGCGACCAGCGCCGCCCCGACCGTTTCGCCGCGACCAGGAAGCAGTTGCAGTGCCGGCGCCGGAATGCCGGCACGATGGAACAACTGCACGGCAACGGCCGCGATCAGCGGCGTCTGCTCGGCAGGCTTGGCAAGGACCGGATTGCCGGCGGCGAGCGCAGCGCTCACCTGGCCCACGAAGATGGCGAGCGGGAAATTCCACGGCGCGATGCAGGCGACCGGGCCCAGCGCGGCCGCGCCGCCGAGCGTGCGCCGCGCCTGTTCCGCGTAGTAGCGGCAAAAATCCGCGGCTTCGCGCACTTCGCCCACCGCGTTGCCCATGGTCTTGCCCGCCTCGCGTACCGCCAGCGCGATCAGCGTGGCGCGTTCGCTTTCGAGGAGGTCGGCCGCGCGTTCCAGGCAGGCAGCGCGCTCGGCCGCCGGCACTGTCGCCCAGGACATGCCCGACGTGGCCGCGATATCCACGGCGTGCGTCGCGTCGGTGGCGGTGGCCTCGACCACCGTGCCGACCACGTCGTTCCGGTTGCCGGGATTGGTGATCGGGAGGGGCTTCGCCCCGTTGCCGGTCGGCGCGCCGGCCAGCAGTGGCCGCGCCTCGAATTGCGCGGGAACGGCGGCCAGCGCCTGTTCGAGCCTGCGCAATTCGGTTTCGTCGGAGAAGTCGATGCCGCTCGAGTTCCTGCGGTCCGGAAACAGCGCGATCGGCAGCGGGATCCTCGGATGGGGGGTTCCTCCGGTTTCGAGGGCGCGCGCGACCGGGTCGGCGACAAGTTCGGCAATGCTCACGCCGGGGTCGACGACGCGATTCACGAAGGACGTGTTGGAGCCATTTTCGAGCAGTCGGCGCACCAAGTACGCCAACAGTGTCTCGTGCAGGCCGACGGGCGCGTAGATGCGGCATGCGCGACCCCAGTTGGCGGGACCCACCACCTGGTCGAACAGGCTCTCGCCCATGCCATGCAGGCACTGGAATTCGTAGTCGCCGTCGCGTCCGAGCGTCTGGATCGCCGCCACGGTGAAGGCATTGTGGCTGGCGAACTGCGGGTACAGGGCATCCGGCGCGGCAAGCATGGCCTTGGCGCACGCGATGTAGGAGACGTCGGAGTGGACCTTGCGCGTGAACACCGGATAGCCGGCGAGGCCGTCGACCTGGGCGCGCTTGATCTCGGCATCCCAGTAGGCGCCCTTGACCAGTCGCACCATCAGGCGGCGTCGATTCCGGCGCCCCAGGTCGACCAGCCAATCGATGACCGCGCGCGATCGCTTGAGGTACGTCTGAACGACAAAGCCCAGGCCGTTCCAGCCGGCGAGCGACGGATCGGCGGCCAGCGCTTCCAGGATGTCGAGCGACAGGTCGAGGCGGTCGGCTTCTTCCGCGTCGATGTTGATGCCGATGTCGTAGCTTCGGGCAAGTTGCGCGAGGCGGGCGACGGTGGGCAGGAGCTCGGCGAGAACACGGTCCCGCTTGGCCCGCGAATAACGCGGGTGCAACGCCGAGAGCTTGATCGACATGCCGGGGCCGGCGTAGATCCCGGCGCCGCGACTGGCCTTGCCGATGGCGTGGATGGCGGTCTCGAAGGACGCGAAGTACCTGCGGGCGTCCTCCCCGGTCAGCGCGGCTTCGCCCAGCATATCGAAGGAATAGCAGTACCCGCGGGCCTGTCGCTCGCGCGCGTTGTCCAGTGCTTCCGCGATGGTCCGCCCCGTCACGAACTGCTTCCCGAGGAGCCGCATCGCCAGCGCCACGCCTTTGCGGATCAGCGGCTCGCCGCCCTTGCGCAGCAGCGAGCCGACCGCCTGCTCCATGGCGGAGTCGCTGCGCGAATCGACGAGCTTGCCCGTGACCAGCAGTCCCCACGCCGCTGCGTTGACGAAAAGCGATGGGCTGCGGCCCACGTGCGAGTGCCAGTCGCCCTTGGCGATCTTGTCGCGGATCAGGCGGTCGCGCGTCGCGGCATCCGGCACGCGGAGCAGGGCTTCGGCAAGGCACATGAGCGCGATGCCCTCGCGCGAGTCCAGCGAAAACTCGAACATCAGCGCGTCCACCCCGCCGGCCTTGGTGCGCGACTCTCGAATGCCCTCGGCCAGCGACGTGGCGAGTTTTTGCGTGGCGGCCAGTTGCTGGCTCGTGAGGACGGCTTCCTCCGCGAGCTTCAGCACGATGCCAGATTCTTCGCGGCGATAGTCGGCCGTGATGCGCTCGCGCAATGGCGCGGCCGCAGCGTAGGCCATTGCGCCTGGGAAGAGCTGTTGGCTCAAGGAAGTGTCGCTTTGGCGCGGATTGGAAGTTGCCGTTCGGGGCGCGCGGAAACGGGTTTGCGGCAGCGTATCATAATGACTCGCGCGCCGGCGGTGCCTCCGGCGCAGTGCGCTTACCGGTTCCTGCACCGGACATCGAAATGTGGGGGAGATCGCGATGAATGCACCTGTCGAGGCCGTGCTTCAGCCCTATGTGCTGTCCGAGGTGCGCGATGGCGTCGCGACGGTCACGCTGAATCGCGGCGAGCGCTACAACGCACTGTCGCTGCCGATGGTCTCGGCGCTGGAAGCGGCGCTCGATGCGCTGGCGACCCAGTCCGCGGTGCGTGTCATCGTCCTGGCGGCTGCGGGGAAGGGCTTCTGCGCCGGGCACGACCTCAAGGAATTGCGCGCCCATCCGGACCTCCAATGGCAGCGCGAACTGTTCGGCGCCTGCGGCCGGATGATGCAGAAGCTGACGCTGCTGCCGCAGCCGGTCATCGCCCGGGTCCATGGCATCGCCACCGCGGCCGGCTGCCAGCTGGTATCAATGTGCGACCTTGCCGTGGCGGCGGATACCGCGAAATTCGCATTGCCCGGGGTCAGCGTGGGCGTGTTCTGTTCGACCCCGGCGGTCGGCGTCGCGCGCAACATCGCCCGCAAGCGGGTGATGGAAATGCTGCTGACGGGCGATCCGATCGATGCGCCAACCGCGCTGGCCTGGGGCCTCGTCAACCGGGTGGTGCCGGCATCCGGTCTCGACGCGGCCGTGCAGGCGTTCACCGATGGGATCAAGTCCCGCAGCCCGGCCGTGGTCGCGCTCGGCAAGCGCGCGTTTTACGGACAGATTGACCATGGACTGGCCGGCGCGTACGAAACCGCCGGGGAGGCCATGGCGTGCAACCTGCTCGAACCGGATGCCGCAGAGGGCATCGACGCATTCTTGGGAAAGCGAATGCCGTCCTGGCGGTCTCGCTGATGCGGATCCGCCGGCTGCCGTCGCCTTCGCCACGCGGACTGGGTGAGGAAGGAGCCATTGACGCGCCGGGGGCAGGCAGCGTAAAGTTTCAAGGCCGCAATTCTTCTATCTTATATAAGATATGAGACCGTGGCTTCCGACGCCGGGAATTGACCTGAATCAACGCCGGCCGGGCGGAATCGTGCGCCAATGCGCGGAAGCGACCGGTGTGCTGCGGGCCGCCGATCGAATAATCAGACGAAGGAGGGGATGATGGCGGACATGACCCAGGTAGATTGGAAGGCGATCGACGAAGACCCGAGATTTCAGCAGCTGCATCGCAAAAAGACGCAGTTCCTTTGGGGATTGATGATCTTCTCGATGGTCTATTACTTCCTGTTGCCTATCGGCGCAGCCTATTTCCAGAACCTGTTCATCATCAAGGTGTGGGGGCCGGTAAACGTCGGCATCCTCTTCGCGCTGTCCCAGTTCATCGTCGCGTGGGGCCTCGCCTGGTACTACTCCCACCATGCCAACGCGGTGTTCGATTCCGAGGCCGCGGCCATCGTGCAGGACGTCGAGCGCAAGCTGGGAGGCCGCAAATGAACACCCGCCGCTTCGCAGTCCTTGCCGGACTCCTCGCGCTGTGTGCGATCGCCACGCCGGCCCTGGCGCAAGGGGCCGTGCCGGATAAGTACCGGTGGCTCACGTTTCTCGTTTTCGGCCTGATCATCTCGGTGACGATGTTCGTCACGTACATCGCGGCCAAGCGCGTCAAGACGGCGGCGGACTTCTATGTCGCCGGCGGCGGCGTGTCCGGCCTTCAGAATGGCTGGGCGATCGCCGGCGATTACCTGTCGGCGGCGTCGTTCCTGGGTATCGCGGGCCTGATCTCGCTCTATGGATACGACGGCTTCATGTATTCGGTGGGCTGGCTCGTCGCGTACATCACCGTGCTGCTGGTGATCGCGGAACCGTGCCGCAACATCGGCAAGTACACGCTGTCCGACATCCTGGCCTACCGCAACGACCCGAAGAAGGTGCGCGTCGTCGGCGCGCTGTCGACGATCACAGTGTCGACGTTCTACCTGACGGCTCAGATGGTCGGCGGCGGCGTGCTGGTCAAGACGCTGATCGGCATAGATTATGAGATCTCGGTCATCGTGGTCGGCATCCTGATGCTGGGTTACGTTCTCTTCGGCGGCATGGTCGCGACGACGTGGGTTCAGATCATCAAGGCGATCCTGCTTGTGACCGCGTCGATCCTGCTCGTGATGTTCGTCTGGACCCCCTACGGCTTCAGCCTTCCCGGATTCCTGGCGTCGGTCGTCGGCGACGCCAAGGTCCAGGCACAGGTGGCGTCACTGCTCGGTGACGCGGCCAAGAACATGACGCCGGAGCAACTCGGCCAGCGCTTCCTCGAGCCGGGCCTTTACCTCAAGAACCCCATCGACCAGATCTCGCTGGGCATGGCGCTGGTGCTGGGAACGGCTGGGATGCCGCACATCCTGATGCGCTTCTTCACCGTGCCCACGGCCCAGGACGCCCGCAAGTCGGTGATCTGGGCAATGGCGATCATCGGCGGCTTCTACGTGCTGACGCTTTTCCTCGGCATGGGCGCGGCGATGAACGTCGGTCCGGCGAACATCCGCGCGGTGGACCCGGGCGGCAACATGGCCGGCCCGCTGCTCGCGCAGTGGGTGGGCGGCGGCCCCGACTCGATGCTCGGAAACCTGTTCCTTGCGTTCGTCGCGGCGGTCGCGTTCGCAACCATCGTCGCGGTGGTCGCGGGCCTGGTGCTCGCAGCGGCATCCGCGATGGCGCACGATCTGTACGTTGGCGTGATCCGCAGCGAGCATGTGACGCCGGGCGAACAAGTCAAGGCGGCGCGCGTTGCGACGGTGATCGTTGGCGCGCTGGCTATCACGATCGGCATCGCAGCCAAGGGTCAGAACGTCGCGCACCTGGTGGCGCTCGCGTTCGCGGTCGCGTCGTCGGCGAACTTCCCGTGCGTTCTGCTCACGCTGTTCTGGAAGAAGTGCAACA
>DAOMGB010000087.1:0-12249 GCA_035430095.1 Casimicrobiaceae bacterium
TCGTCCCCGCGAACGCGGGGACCCAGCGACTTCCTGATCCGTCGTCCCCGCCAACGCGGAGGCCCGGCGACTTCTTGATCCGTCGTCCCCGCGAACGCGGGGACCCAGCGACTTCCGTCGGATGGCGCGCGGCCGCAACACGACGACACTGGGTTCCCGCGTTCGCGGGAACGACGTGGCTTGGATGCCGTTCGCGGGAACGACGTGGCTTGGATGCAGTTCGCGGGAACGACGGTGGCTTGGATGCCGTTCGCGGGAACGACGGCGGCTTGGATGCATCTGCGGCGGTGAATCCCGCAACAACGTCTTGACGACTTATACCTAGGGCACCGTCATGCCGATCGTGAGCAGCGCCGCATTGGTGCCGAGCAGCACGAACTCACCGCAATAGCGGCGCTGCACGCAATAGCCGATGCCGGGAATGATGGCGGGCGCCACGCCCGAGCTGTTGAGCGGCACCTTGTCCTGATACTCGCCCGAATAACCGTGCAGCGGACCGGCGGTCAGCTTGACGTAGAACGGCTGATGTTCCTCGATCGGCCGCCACACCAATCCGCCAAAGAGGTACTGCGAGAACTGCCCGAATGAATTCTGGAACAGCGCCATGCCGGCAATCCATTGCCCGCCAAGCCAGGTCTCCTTGAAGTGGTACTCGGCGTCGAACAGGTACGATTGCTGGTGATCGGGATCGTAGTGGAAGTGAATCGTGTAATACGCGAACTGGAAATAGAAACGATCGGTGCGCCACGGCTCCGGGGCGTCCCAGGGATCGGTTTCAAAAAGCGGCTTGGCAGGCTCACCAGTCACCGCCACGGCGGGCGCCGGTTCAACGGGCCTTGCCGAGGCGGTCCCGGCCCGGGTAGCCGCATCGCCCGCCGGCGGCGCACTGGATTGCGCCCATGCGGACGCGGCACCGAGCCACGCCAACATCGCGAGCGCACTCAGCCCGCACAATTTCCTCCCAACGCGTGCCACTGCGCGGAGCGAACGATCGGGGTGGAGGAACGACGAAGGGCCAACGGGAAAAATGGACCGGGGGAAACCGCAGATCTGATCGGGCATGCAACCTCAACGCGCTGTTTTTTCATGAGTTTACCATGGAGCCCCGATCGCGGCCTCCCCTGTTGCACGCCTAGCGTGCGGGTGTCGGACACGTGTCCGACGGGGCAATCATGGCCTTCGCGCCAGCCACCTTGGCGGCCTCGGGAATGGCCACGCCGTTCTTGACGGCCGTCACTTCGGCCAGGATGGACACGGCGATTTCCGGCGGCGTCCGGCTTCCGATGTAGAGGCCGATGGGCCCGTGCAGGCGCCCGATCTCAGCGTCGGTGACGTCGAATTCGCGAAGGCGCTCGCGACGCTTGGCGTTGTTGGCGCGCGAGCCCAGCGCACCGATGTAGAACGCGGGAGACTTGAGCGCGACCATCAGCGCCAGGTCGTCCAGCTTCGGATCGTGCGTCAGCGCAACGACCGCACAACGCTCGTCCATCGCCATTGCGCGCACGGTGTCGTCGGGCATCGTCCGCACCAGCGCGACGCCGGGAATGTCCCAGGTCTCCGTGTATTCCTCGCGCGGATCGCAGATCGTCACCTGGTAGTCGAGTCCGACGGCAATCTGCGCCAGGTATTTCGACAGCTGGGACGCGCCGATCACCAGCATCCGGTAACGCGGGCCGTGGATCGTCGTCAGCGTCGTGCCGTCGAAGGTCAACCCGTCGGTGGCCCGCGCCGGGTGCAGCGTCGCTTCACCGGTGAGCAGGTCGAGCCGGCGGCTGACCAGCCGCCCGGCCTCGATTTCCCGCAGCAACGCGCGGATGCCCGAATCCCGCGTCAACGGCTCGCACACCAGCTGGATGGTTCCGCCGCACGGCAGGCCGAAGCGGCGCGCCTCGTCCGCCGAGACGCCATAGGTGACCGCTTCGCACCGGGTCTGGGTCATGCCCAGGCGCCTGGTGCGGTCGATGAGATCGTCCTCGATGCAGCCGCCGGACACCGATCCGGCCACCTGGCCGTCATCGCGAACCGCCAGCATCGCGCCCTCGGGCCGCGGAGAACTCCCCCACGTCTTCACGACGGTGACCAGCAACACGGCGCGGCCTTCGTCGACCCACGCGGCGCTGTGCTTCAATACATCGAGATCTACGCTATCCATGGTGTGCCCCTCTCGCAAGCGGGATAGACCCGGGCATCAGTACCGGACGCCGCCCCGCAAATACAGCCATGCCATGATCGCCAGGATCAGAGCCAGCGCGGTGTAACGAATCCACACCGAGCCGGCAAACGTGCTGCGCCCCGGCTCGAATTCCGCGGCTGGCGCGCCCTCCGCGATCGCCGGCGCAAAGCGGGCGCCGAACTTCTCGAAGAAATCGTCGGCAAGCTTGGCGGCGGCGCCATCGATAAGGCGCGACCCGATCTGCGCGAGTTTGCCCCCGACCTGCGCCTTGACCACATAGGTCAGCAGGGTCTGGTTCTCCGGCGCGGCCGCAAGCGTGACCCTGGCCTCGCCGTTGGCGAACCCAGCCGCGCCGCCCTGCCCTTCGAATTTCAGTGTATAGCCGCTCGGTGGGACGACGTCGGTCATTCGCATCTTGCCGACGAATCGTGCCGACACCGGTCCCACCCTGGCCGCCACCGTCGCCTGCCATTCGTCGTCGCCGACGCGGTCGAGCGACTCGCAACCGGGGATGCACGCCTTCAGCGCGGCGGGATCGTTGAGCGCGGTCCAGACGGCATCGACGGTTGCGGGAACGACACGGGAGTTGGTCATTTCCATTGGGTTTCCTTGCCTCCGGTGTTTGCCGAGGTTCAGGCCGCGAGGCGCTGTCCCACCCGATTGCGCGACGCCGGACCCGAAAGGGCTGCGGCCAGCGCGGTCAAGCTGGCGACATTGTGCACCGGAAGGAAGTCGTCGACGTGCGGCAGGATGGCGCGGATGCCCGCCGGCCGTGCCTCGAATCCCGCGTAGCGCAGCAGCGGGTTGAGCCAGACCAGCCGCGCGCAGGACTTCGCAAGCCGCTCGACCTCGAACCCGAGGTCGGCGCCCGATTCGGCGTCGAGGCCATCGCTGATCAGCAGCACCACCGCGTTCTGCCCGAGCAGCCGGCGCGACCAGCGGCGGTTGAATTCGCCCAGGCAGACGCCGATGCGCGTGCCGCCCGCCCAGTCGTCCACGGATTCGGCAACCCGCGCGAGCGCGACGTCGACGTCGCGATGCCTCAAGTGCCGCGTGATGTTGGTGAGTCGTGTCCCGAAGAGCAGCGTGTGCACCCGATGCCGATCGTTGGTGATGGCATGGAGGAAGTGCAGCAGCATCCGCGCATAGCGATCCATCGATCCCGAGATGTCGCACAGCACGACCAGCGGCGGCGTGCGGCGGACGCGGGCGCGGAAGGCCAGTGGCGCCACGGCGCCCGCGGCCCCGGTCATTCCGCGCAGTGTCGCGCGCAGGTCGATCCGGTATCCACGGTGCGACGCGCGCGTGCGCCGTACCGGCAGCTCCGGCAGCGGCAGCTTCAGCCGCGCCAGCATCGCCTTGACCTGCGCCAGTTCATCGGCGGTCATGGTCGCGAAGTCCTTGGTCTGCAGGACCTCACGCGGCGAAAACGTGAATGCCGCATCGAGTTCCACTTCCTCCCCGTCGTCGGGTCGAAGCTCGGGGGACTTGGGCGGCAGCATCGCCTGCGCGAGGCGGGACGGCAATTCCGGTGCATCGTTGGCGTCCCCAGTCCGGCCATAGACGCGCGGGAGCAACGCCGCCAGCATTTTCTCGAGCAGCCTGGGATTGCGCCAGAACAGGTCGAAGGCCTGCTCGAACAGCGCGAGCTGGTCGTGTCTCGACACCAGCACCGCCGCCAGCGCTTCGCGAAAATCGGTCCTGTTGGCCACCCCGACCGCCTCGACCGCCGCGATGGCGTCGATCACCTTGGCCGGCCCGACCGGCAAGCCAGCCGCGCGCAGCACGCGCACGAAATGCATCACGTTGTCGGCGAGGAAACCTCGGGGCAGCAGCGAAGCGGGACCGGCGCCCGTTTGGCCCAATGTCGCGTTCAAAGCGCGATTCCTTCCGCCTGGACTTGCGCCACCAGCTTTTCCGCGACGTCCATGGAAATGGCGCCGACGTCGTCCTGGTATTTGAGCAGCACGCCGAGCGTGTCGGCCACCGTGTGCGGAT
Organism: Casimicrobiaceae bacterium; assembly: GCA_035430095.1. Lineage (GTDB taxonomy): Bacteria > Pseudomonadota > Gammaproteobacteria > Burkholderiales > Casimicrobiaceae > VBCG01. The sequence goes on from DAOMGB010000087.1 coordinate 4,172, forward strand.
CCAGAGCAATGCGATCGAGCGCCAGCAGCGCCTCCGCCCAATCCAGCGTTTCGGCAATTCCCGGCGCCTTGAACAGGTCCATCGACCGAAGGCGCTGGGTGAAAGCGACGATTTCGCGCGCGAGCGACTCCGGCGCCCCCGGGCATTTGCGGCGCAGGATCGCGAGCTCGCGCAGCGCATCGGGATAGTCGACCCAGTGATACAGGCAGCGGCGCTTGATTGCGTCGTGAATCTCGCGAGTGCGATTCGACGTGATGACCACGACGGGCGGCGTCCTGGCGACGATCGGCCCCAATTCGGGAATTGAGACCTGGAAATCCGAAAGCACTTCGAGCAGGTAGGCCTCGAACGGCTCGTCGGTCCGGTCAAGCTCGTCGATCAGCAGGACGGGGGCGACGCCATCGTCGGGATCGATCGCCTGCAGCAATGGCCGCTTGAGCAGGAACCGCGGTGCGAAGATATCCCGCGAGAGCCCCTCCCTGTCCGCGTTTCCGGCGGCCTCGGCCAGCCTGATTTCGATCATCTGCCGCGGATAGTTCCACTCGTAGACCGCCGACGCGGTGTCGAGGCCCTCGTAGCATTGCAGGCGCACCAGCGGACGGCGAAGACCCGCGGCCAGCACCTTGGCGATCTCGGTCTTGCCGACCCCCGCCTCGCCTTCCAGGAACAGCGGCCGCTCGAGCTTGAGCGCGAGGAAGACCGCGGTGGCCAGGCGGCGCTCCGCGACGTAGTCCTGCCCGGTCAGCAGGTCGAGCGTGGCGTCGACGGTCGTGGGCAGCGGGGTGATCGGGGTAGGCATTTGGGGGCGCAGGATGCTCAGGCAGTACTTGGGGGACGCCTAGGATACCAACCGACGACGGCGCAGCCCATGGGGCGAATCGTCTCCAGGCGTCAGGCATTACCACGCACTGTCTCGAGGGCGAATATTCGCCTTGTAGTGTACTTGCACGGCACAGGTCGTTGGCAGAGAATCGCTTGCCAACCCGACATGTTAATAGGGAAATGTCGGGGTTAGGTTCGGTCCACTATTTCGGAGGTCCAGAATGAATTTCAAATCATGGCTTCTGATCGTTGCAGCCGTTTCCGTGGCCGCGGGCTGTGCCACGTCGCAGGAACCCGCAAAGCCTGTTCCCACAACGAGCGCGTCATCGCAAACCCCGGCAAAGATCTCGCCGCGCGAATCTGAGGTGTTTCTGGCCGGATTCGACCCGGCGCTTTTTACGAGGCCCGATCGCTTCAATGTCGCGATCTACGTCGACACCGAGGAACTGTTGACCATCGATCAGGAACCGGTACGGCGGTCGGCGACTGACTCAACGAATGTCAAGCTTGTGTGGCTGCTGGAAAAGGACCCCAATCCGTATGTTTTCCCCGACAATGATGCCATCCACCCCATTCAAGTAGAAGGCACTCCGATCCAAATCACCTGCGGCAGGGAATCCGAAAAGAAGTTCGTGTGCCGATATACCGCCAATGGACCCGCGAAATGGAAATACATCGTCCGAGTCCTGAACAAGGTGACCCAGCGGGAATTGACGAAATTGGACCCCTGGGTGCACCAGAACTGATGCATGATTGCCTAGGTGTTACGTGCGTTGAAGGAAACCTTCGGCTTCCTTCAACGCGACGTCGTAGGAGAGCGACCTGCCAGACATCTCCGCCACAGCGAAGGACGACGCACCGAGCGCATTGCGTGCAAGATCAATAAGGGGTGCCAAGAACGCCTCGTCGGCCGGGTCACGATGCAGTCCAGTCTCCACGACCTGGGCTTCGGCAGCGCCGAACAAGCGCGCGGCGAACACCCAATCCCTGAGGCACGCGGCCAGTCCCGCTGTCACTTCGATGGCGCTTTGGCCGGTCGGTCTGGATCCCACTTCGCGCGCGATCGCGATCGCATCCAGCAACCTCGTGCGCGCGTCTTCACTGGCCTCCCGCGATACTGCGACCATTGCAAGATTGAGCTGCGCGATAGAGACGAGCTCGCGGTTGTCCATGTCCAAAGCAATTGCAAGGAATTCCTCATACAGCAGCTTGGCGGCGTCAATTTCGCCGGCCAGGCGATGAAACTGCGCTAGCCCGTTGGTCGCGGCCGCGATTTCCCGCTTGTCACCCTGCTCGCGCGCGAGGACCAGTGCTTCCTCGAGATAGCGCCGTGCCGCCGCGAAGTCTCCGCACCCCAGCGACGCAAGACCGAGCAGCGAAAGTGCCGACTCGATTTGTGGCTGGGACAGTTGCTCTCGCGCGATTGCGAGGCTCTCCTCCAGATACTTCATGGCTTCGACGTAGCGACCCATGAAACAGCACACCTGACCAGCGTTGAACAGTCCGCGACATCGCGTGCCATCGCGCGCCATGCCGCCTGGATGTGCCAATGCTTCCAATGTCAGGCGATACCGCAATCCGAGTTGACCCCGACTTACCCAATACTGCTTTATTGCGTTCGCCATTCGCAGCGCTGGCACTCCACCGCCCTCGGACTGCATGCACCAGGCGTGTGCCGCGAGGATGTTTTCCCGCTCCGGATCCAACCTGACCAGCCAAGCCCCCTGTCTTGGACCCACAAGTTCCGGCCAGGCTTCTTCCGCGAGTTCCAGGAAATACGTGAGATGTCGTGCACCTGTATCGCGTTCTTCGCCCGAGGAGACCAGCAGTTCATGGGCATATTGGCGCATGGTTTCGAGCAGGCGATAGCGACCACCGCCCGCATCGACCGAGACCAATGACTTGTCGACCAGTTCGCTAAGCAAATCGAGCACCGCGGACTCCTCGATGCTGCCTCCGGACGCCACCGCCTCCGCCGCCTCCAGCGTCCATCCGCCCGCAAACACCGCCAACCGGCGCAGTACGATTTTCTCCTTGTCGGTCAGAAGGTCGTGGCTCCAGTCGATCAGCGCGCGCAATGTCTGCTGACGGGGATCCGCCGTTCGGTCCCCGATGGTCAGCAACCGGAAGCGGTCGTTGACGCGCGCCGCGATCTGGCCCACGGACAGCGTGCGCACCCGCGCCGCCGCGAGTTCGAGCGCCAGCGGGATGCCGTCGAGACGCCGGCAAATCTCGACCACGTTCGCGGCATTCTGTTCAGTCAGCTTGAACGACGGCTGCATCGCGCTCGCGCGTTCCGCAAAGAACCGTGTCGCTTCGGATTGCAGCACCGCATCGATGGAAATGCGCGCCTCGGCCATAGGCACTTCAAGCGGCGGCACCGGATAGATCGCCTCGCCCGAGATGTTCAACGACTCCCTGCTCGACGCAAGAATCCTGGCATCCTTGCCCGCTTGCAGAATTGCCTTCGCGATATCAGCGCAGGCGGCAACAACGTGCTCGCAATTGTCGAGCACGAGCAGCAGTTTCCGGTCGCGCACGTAGGCAACCAGCGCATCGGAAACGGTCAATCCGGGCTCGTCCTTGACGCCGATCACCGAGGCAATCGCCTGCAGCACGAGATGGCCGTCCCTTATTGGCGCCAACTCGACAAACCATACCCCGTCCGGAAAATCGTTGACGATGTCGGCGGCGACCTGCAGCGAGAGCCGCGTCTTGCCAATGCCGCCAATGCCGGTCAGCGTCACCAGTCGCGATTTCGCCAGCGCCGCCTTGATTTCCGATTGCTCGCGTTCGCGTCCAAGGAAAGCCGTCACCTGCTGCGGCAGGTTGTTCGGCACCGACTCAAGCGAGCGCAGCGCGGGAAATGAGGAACGCAGACTGGCATGCTCGACCTGGTACAGGTGCTCGGTGCCCGACAGGTCGCGCAGCCGCACGGCGCCGAGATCGCGCAGTTTCGCGCCTTCCGGCAGGCGCTCGCGGACCAGGTGGGCAACGGCCTCGGAGACCAGCACCTGGCCGCCGTGCGCGGCGCTCATGATGCGCGCGGCACGGTTGACGGCACTCCCGAAATAGTCGCCGTCGCGACGCTCGATCACTCCCGCGTGCATTCCGCATCGAACTCGGAGCGGAAGAATGTCGTCGGGCCGTGAGTTCTCGAGCTTGACCTGGAAATCAATGGTCGCCGCCAGCGCATCGCGCGGATCCTCGAACGCCGCATGCATGCCGTCGCCGGTGAACTTGACTACCACGCCATGGTGGCGCAAGACCGCGTCGCGCAGGATCCCGTCGTGGCGGGCGAGCGCCAGTCCCATTCGCTCCGGGTGATTCTCCCAGAGCAGGCTGCTCGACTCGATGTCCGTGAACAGGAACGTCGTGACGGCGGAGGATTCAATCACGGCGGGTGGGCAGTGCGCACATGAATAGGGCGGCGGTTGCGGCCGCCGCCCATAGCATACCAACTACGCGATCGAGCGCTATGTGCAGGCCGTCACCGCCCGCGCGCCCAGCACCGAGACGAGGTGCGCGCGATAGGCCGGCGAACCGTGCAAGTCACCGTTGCAGTGCGCAGGGTCGATCTTCACCGCACGTGCCGCATCCGCGGTGAAGGACTTGGCCAATGCCTGCTCCATCGCGGACGCGCGGTGCACGGACGATGACGCGCCGGTGACCGCGACGCGGATGCCTCCCGCCGTCTGCGCGACAAACACGCCGACGAGCGCGAAGCGCGACGCAGGCTGCGGAAACTTCACATAGGCCGCCTTCACGGGAATGGGAAAACTGACCGACGTGATCAATTCGCCGTCCGCCAGCGCGGTTTCGTACATGCCCTTGAAGAAATCGTCGGCGGAGATGGCGCGCTTGTTGGTGTTCACGGTCGCACCAAGGCCGAGCACGCCCGCCGGGTAGCAGGCGGCGGGGTCGTTGTTGGCGAGGGCACCCCCCAAGGTTCCCATGTTGCGGACCTGCCGGTCCCCGATTCCGTCGGCCAGCGCGGCAAGTGCCGGAATGGCGCCCTTCACGACATCGGAGGCCGCGACCTCCGCATGGCGGGTCATGGCGCCGATGACGATGGCGTTGCCTTCCTTTCGGATGCCCTTCATCTCCGGGACACTGGAGAGGTCGACCAAGGCGCCCGGAACGGCCAGGCGCAGTTTCATGGCGGCCACCAGGCTCTGTCCGCCGGCGAGCGGCTTGCCGCCCGTTTGTGCCAGGAGTGCCGCCGCATTGGCGACCGAGTCGGCCTTGTGCAGTTCGAAAGCGTACATTTGAGGCTCCTGTCAGGCGCGGGCGGATTGGATGGCTTGCCAGACGCGGTGCGGCGACGCCGGCATGTCGATGCGCTTTACGCCAACGGCCGCCAGCGCGTCGTGCACCGCGTTCATCAGTGCCGCGGGCGCGCCGATGGCGCCCGCCTCGCCGCAGCCTTTGGCGCCGAGCGGATTGTGCGTGCACGGCGTGACCTGCGTGGACACGTTGAATGACGGCACGTCGTCCGCGCGCGGCATCGCGTAGTCCATGTAGCTGCCGGTCAGCAACTGGCCGCTGTCGGCGTCATAGACGCATTGCTCGAGCAGCGCCTGGCCGATGCCCTGCGTGAGGCCGCCGTGAACCTGGCCCGCGACGATCATCGGATTGATGATGTTGCCAAAGTCGTCCGACGCGGTGAAGGCCACGACCTTCACGACGCCGGTCTCCGGGTCGATCTCGACTTCGCAGATGTGCGTCCCGGCCGGGTACGTGAAGTTGGTCGGGTCGTAGAACGCCGTTTCGTCGAGGCCCGGTTCGAGCTTGTCGAGCGGATAGTTGTGGGGCACGTAGGCGGCGAGCGAAACCTCGGCAAAGGCCTTGCTGCGGTCGGTGCCGGCCACGGTGAACTTGCCGTCCTTGAACTCGATGTCGCCTTCGGCGGCCTCGAGCAGGTGCGCCGCGATCTTCTTGCCCTTGGCGATCACCTTGTCCAGCGCCTTGACGATGGCGGTGCCGCCAACGGAAAGCGAACGCGACCCGTAGGTGCCCATGCCGAAGGGGATGCGGCCGGTGTCGCCATGCACGACCTCCACATTGGCGATGTCGATGCCGAGCCGGCCTGCGACGATCTGCGCGAACGTGGTCTCATGACCCTGTCCGTGGCTGTGCGACCCGGTGAACACCGTCACGCTGCCCGTGGGGTTGACGCGCACCTGTCCCGCCTCGAACAGCCCCGCCCGCGCCCCCAGCGCTCCGGCGATGTTAGATGGCGCAAGCCCGCAGGCTTCGATGTAGGAGGCATAACCCAGCCCACGCAGCATTCCGCGCTTGGCAGCCGCGGCCTTGCGCGCCGGAAATCCCGCCACGTCCGCGACTTTCATCGCGTCGTCGAGCGTGGCGTCGTAGTTTCCGGTGTCGTAGGTGAGCGCCACCGGCGTCGCGTAGGGAAACTTGCGGATGAAATTACGCCGCCTGATCTCGTCCTGGGCGATCCCGGTGTCGACCGCCGCCTGGTGCACGATCCGCTCCACCACGTAGGTGGCCTCCGGCCGGCCCGCACCGCGATAGGCGTCCACAGGCGCCGTGTTCGTGAACGACGCCGTCACCTCGCAAAAAATCGCGGGCGTGGCGTACTGGCCGGCAAGCAGCGTTGCGTAGAGGATCGTCGGAATACAGGAAGCGAAAGTGGACAGGTAGGCGCCCATGTTCGCCGTGGTCTGCACCCGCAGCGCGAGGAACTTTCCATCCTTGTCGATTGCCATCTCGACATGCGTGACGTGGTCGCGGCCGTGCGCGTCGCTGAGGAACGCCTCGCTGCGATCCGCCGCCCACTTGATCGGGCGGTTGACCTTCTTCGACGCCCATACGAGCGCGGTCTCCTCGGCGTAGAGGTAGATCTTCGAGCCGAAGCCGCCGCCGACGTCCGGCGCGATCACCCGCACCTTGGACTCCGGCAGCCCAAGCACGAACGCCGTCATCAGCAGGCGTTCGACATGGGGATTCTGGTTGGCCACGTACAGCGTGTAAGAGTCATCGGCGCGGCTGTACGACGCCAGGGCCGCGCGCGGCTCGATGGCATTGGGGATGAGCCGGTTGTTGACGATGTCGAGCCTCGACACCGTGGCCGCCTTCGAGAAGGCGGCGTCGACCGCGCTCTTGTCGCCCAGCGCCCACGTGTAGCACTTGTTGCCCGGGGCCTGCTCGTGAATCTGCGGAGCGCCGGGCTTCAACGCATCGACACAGTTGACCACCGACGGCAGCACGTCGTAGTCGACATCGATCAATTCCGCGGCATCTTTGGCCTGGTGCGCCGATTCCGCGATCACCAGCGCCACCTGGTCGCCCACATGGCGCACCTTGCCTTGCGCGAGCACCGGATGCGGCGGCTCGTTCATCGGCTTGCCGTCGGTTCCGGTAATTAGCCAGCCGCAAGGCAGCCCGTTGACGCCGGTCAGGTCGTCGCCGGTGAAGATGGCGACCACGCCCGGCGCCGCCTTGGCCTTGGCCAGATCGATCCTGCGGATCCTCGCGTGCGCGTGCGGCGAGCGCAGGAAATAGCCGCAGGCCTGGTGCGGCATCGTCACGTCGTCCGTGTACTGGCCCACGCCGGTCAGGAAGCGCACATCCTCCTTGCGCCGCACCGATTGGCCGATCACTCCCGTGTCATTGGCACCCATACGGACCTCCTCACTTGCCCATGGCGGTTGCGCCCTCGCGCACCGCGCGGACGATGTTGTGATAGCCGGTGCAGCGGCAGAAGTTGCCTTCCAGTCCTTCGCGGATCGCCTGCTCGTCGGCCTTCGGGTGGCGCTGCACGAGGTCGATGGCGCTCATGACCATGCCCGGTGTGCAAAAGCCGCATTGCAGGCCGTGGCATTCCTTGAACGCCGCCTGCATCGGGTGCATGGTGCCGTCCGCCGCGGCGATGCCTTCGATCGTCGTGACATTCGCGCCGTTCGCCTGCGCCGCGAGGACATTGCACGACTTGACGGCGCGGCCGTCCAGGTGGACCGTGCAGGCACCGCACTGGGCGGTGTCGCAGCCGACATGGGTGCCCGTCAGCGAAAGGTGCGTGCGCAGGAATTCGACCAGCAGCGTGCGCGGATCGACCTCCGCGGTCACGGCCCTGCCGTTGACGGTGAGGGAGAGCTTGACGGGCATGGTGCCTCCTGGGATGGAATGAGCCGCGACCGCGAACCGCGGTGCGGCAGAGGAAGGGCGATCATAATCTGCTCGCGACGCGACGACAATCGCGCCGCGGCGCCCGTCGCGGGCGGGCGGCGGAC
>DAOMGB010000088.1:0-11973 GCA_035430095.1 Casimicrobiaceae bacterium
TCACCGACCGCTTCCTGCCGGACAAGGCCATCGACCTGATCGACGAGGCCGCCGCGCGCATCCGCATGGAAATCGACTCCAAGCCGGAGGCGATGGACAAGCTCGACCGCCGGCTGATCCAGCTCAAGATCGAGCGCGAGGCGGTCAGGAAGGAAAAGGACGAGGCGTCAAGGAAGCGACTGGCGCATATCGATGACGAGATAGGGAAACTGGAGCGCGAGTACGCGGACTTCGATGAGGTCTGGCAGGCCGAGAAGGCGCAGGTCGCGGGGTCGCAGCACATCAAGGAGGAGATCGACAAGATCAAGCTCCAGATGGAAGAAGCCAAGCGCAAGGGCGACTGGCAGAGGATGTCGGAGCTCCAGTACGGGAAATTGCCGCAGCTGGAGGCGCAGCTCAAGAAAGCGGACACCGCGCTCGCCACGGAAGGCGCCAAGGCGCCCAAGCTGCTGCGCACGCAGGTCGGCGCGGAGGAAATCGCCGAGGTCGTGTCGCGCGCCACCGGCATCCCCGTTTCCAAGATGATGTCCGGCGAGCGCGACAAGCTTCTGGCGATGGAAGAAAGGATCCACACCCGCGTGGTGGGCCAGGACGAGGCCGTGCGACTGGTGTCCGACGCGATCCGACGCTCGCGTTCGGGCCTGTCCGATCCCAATCGACCTTATGGATCGTTCCTGTTCCTCGGGCCGACGGGCGTGGGCAAGACCGAGCTGACCAAGGCGCTGGCCGAGTTCCTGTTCGATTCCGACCACGCGCTGGTCCGCATCGACATGTCGGAGTTCATGGAAAAGCACTCGGTGGCGCGGATGATCGGCGCGCCGCCGGGCTATGTCGGCTATGAGGAGGGCGGCTACCTGACCGAGGCCGTGCGACGGAAGCCGTATTCCGTGATCCTTCTGGACGAGATCGAGAAGGCGCATCCGGACGTTTTCAACGTGCTGCTGCAGGTGCTGGACGATGGCCGGTTGACCGACGGGCAGGGTCGCACGGTGGATTTCAAGAACACGGTGATCGTGATGACGTCGAACCTGGGCTCGCAGCGGATCCAGCAGATGACCGATGCGGGCGACGATCCGGCGATGATCAAGATGGCTGTCCTGGCGGAAGTGAAGACCGGCTTCCGGCCGGAGTTCGTCAACCGGATCGACGAGATCGTCGTGTTCGCGCCGCTGAACGAGGCGCAGATCGCCAATATCGCGAAGATCCAGCTGAAGTCGCTGGAGGCGCGCCTGGCCAAGATGGAGATCAGGCTGGTGGCCACCGACGCGGCGCTCAAGTCGGTTGCCCAGGCGGGCTTCGATCCGGTCTACGGCGCGCGGCCGCTCAAGCGTGCGATCCAGCAGCAGATCGAAAATCCGCTGGCCAGGGAGATCCTGTCCGGCAACTACGGACCGGGCGACACGGTCCACGTGAGGGAGAAGGGCGGGCAGATCACGTTCGCCAAGTCGTAATGGGGACGTAATCTTCCGGGCGCAGCATTTCCGGTGCCTGGTCCGCGCAGAGCGGATCCGGGCGTGGCGCGGCGCGACATTCCACGATGGGAATGCGCGCCGCGCGGGCGGGCTCGATCGGGGACGGCGCGGAGCGATCCGCGCCGTCGTCGCTTGATGGGCAGGCGGCGACTGACTCCCGCCGAATGCGGATGGTCGCGGAATAGGCGCGTGTTAGCCTCTGTTTGCGCCAAGGTAGCCAACCATTGGGGGTCGCCATGAAAATTCTGCGTGCACTGATTGCTGTATCCGCCGCAGCTGTCTGCCTGCCTGCCGCGGCGCACTGCCACCTCTTTTTCCTGGAGGAGTTGTATTCCAACGCCGATGGTTCGATCCAGTTCATCACCCTCAAGAACGGTAGTGATGATGGCGAAAACCTTTTCAGCGGAGAGCAACTTCAGGCGGCGGGCGCCACAGGTCCGGTCCAGAGTTTCACGTTTCCCAATAACCTGAACGTCAACACCGCGAACCGTCACGTGCTCGTCGCGACCGCAGGCTTTGCGGCGCTCGGGATTGTTACTCCGGACTTCACGATTCCCGCGGGCTTCCTGTCCACCGGCAAGGGCAGTGTGACCTGGACCTGCAATGGAACGTCGTTGCGCTACGGCTCGCTGCCGACCGACGGCGTCATGGCGTTGTTCAGCGGCAACGTGGTCGCGCAGAACGTGGCGACCAACTTCAAGGGCGACGTTGGATCGATCGTGGCCGGCGGTCCAGCGGTGGTGACGGTCGTCGAGTACTACAACGCGGGTCTCGACCACTACTTCATGACGGCATCGACCGACGACCAGCAGGCACTCGACGCCGGCCTCTTTCCCGGATGGGCGCGCACGCAGCAGACGTTCAAGGCGAGTTCGGCGGCGGCGGCCGGCTTGAACCCCGTGTGCCGTTTCTACATCCCGCCGATACATGGGGACTCGCACTTCTTCTCTGCACAGCCCAGCGACTGCGCGGCGCTGCTGGCGTGGGCCGCCGACCCCGCCAATTTTCCCAATTTCAGCGGCTACGTCGAGGAACACGCGGCAGCGTTCTACGAGACGCCGCCGGATGCGACGGGCGCGTGTCCCATGAACACGATTCCGGTGTTCAGGCTGTGGAACCAGCGCTTCGATTCCAACCACCGGTACACCACCAGCCAGGCGGTCGTCGCCCAGATGCAGGCGCGCAACTACGTGGTGGAAGGCGCGCAGCCCAATCTCGCCGCGATGTGCGCGCCGGGCTAGTTGCGATGCTTCAAGACGTTGTTTCCGCAATGCATGAATTGTTCTCATCCGTCGTTCCCGCGAACGCGGGAATCCAGTGTCGTCGTGTTCCGGTCTCGCGACATCCGACGGAAGTCGCTGGGTCCCCGCGTTCGCGGGGACGACAGGAACTTGGATGTCGTTCGCGGGGACGACAGGGACCTGGATGTCGTTCGCGGGGACGACAGGGACCTGGATGTCGTGCACGGGGATGACGCTGGCTTGGGTGCATCTACGGCATTCAACCCGGTAATAACGTCTTGATGATTGACAGCTAGGCGTTTGCGCCTGCGTCGCCATCGGCGGAGCGCGCTTTAGCCCGCGCGACGTCGCGCGGGCGTCATCCTGGGCTCAGACGTAGGGCGCAGGGCTCCGCGACGGCGTCAGGAAGAATGCCGCCGCCGCGTCGCGGGCGCGATCCCATGCCGATGATCCGCGCGCGTTGGCCCGATTCCGGATCAGGGTCTCAACGCGCCGTCCGACGACGCAGAAGCTGGAATCGCTCTGCGCTTCGACGATGGTCAGCCCATCCCGCTCGATCGTCCACGTGTCGCCATCGCGCAGCACGATGTCCTGCGGGTCGCCTTCCTGGGTGATCCACAGGGTTCCTCGCGTGACGCGCAGCGTGGTGCCGCGCAGGTCGGGCAGCGTGACGGTTTCGCGAGGCTTCATTCCGATGATCGTTCCGTGTTCGAAGCAGGCCATGGCGTTCTCCTCTGACATGCGTAAAATGCATCCTTGGTTGCCGCGGGATTCCCGTTCCTCCCGGGGAAGGCTCGAAGCTCGTTGCTCTCAGCCTGGAGCCAATTGTCCGGCGTGCCCGGCACGCTTTCAAACGCCGATTGGGAATGTTTCGCATGAATTGCAGGAATGCATAAGACGCTTCGGCGCCTACCCTCGCTCGACTTCCTGCGCGGCTTCGAGGCGGCGGGCCGGCGGCTTTCTTTCACGCTTGCGGCCGAGGAGTTGTTTCTCACGCAGTCGGCGCTGTCGCGCCAGGTCAAGGCGCTCGAGGATGCGCTGGGGGTCGCGCTGTTCGAGCGGCGCCACCGCGCCCTTGCGCTGACCGCCGCGGGCGCGGTCTTTCATCGCGAGGTGTCGCAGCAATTGCGCGAACTGGCGCTCGCGGCCGAAGCCGTGGCTGGACATTCGCGCGAGCCCGCTCTCACCGTGTCGACGACCGTGTCGTTCGCGGCGCTTTGGCTGATTCCGCGACTCGCTTCGTTCCGCGCCGCCCATCCCGAAATCGAGGTCTATGTCTCCGCTGACGACCGCATGGTCGACCTGACGCGCGGCGACGTCGACGTGGCGGTGCGGTACCTGGCCGATGCCGGCGCGCCGCCGAAGGCTGCGCGCCTGTTCGGCGAACGCCTGTTGCCGGTGGCGAGTCCGGACCTCGCGCGGCGCACGGGTGCGCCGCTCAAGCAGCCGGCCGACCTCGCGCGCCACGTGCTGATCCACCTAGACGATCCCGGCGGGATCATGCCGTGGCTCAATTGGCCGGCGTGGCTGACGTCGAATGGCCAGCCCGCGTTGAAGCCCGCCGGGTCGCTGCGCTTTTCGCTCTACGACCAGGTGATCCAGGCGACGCTGGGCGCGCAGGGTGTCGCGCTCGGGCGAATTCCGCTGATCTCCGAGTTGCTGCGCGACGGCCGGCTGATCGCGCCGTTTCCCAAGCGCTATGATTCGCCGCGGAGCTACTTCGTGATCCACGCGCCGCATGCGGTAGATCGGCCGGACGTCGCGGCCTTCGCGGCCTGGCTCCTGCAGGAGGCTGCGTCGCAGTCGAGGGCCGGCGACGCGCCGCGAACGCCGATCCGAGTGACCCGTGACAAGGCGCGCCCGGCGCGCAGGGCCGCTCGAACATGAACACGCCATCCAATCCGCACTTCGGGCTCGTGCCCTCGCCGTTCATCGCGCGCTTTGCGCACCTCGTTCCGTCGGGCGCGCGCGTCCTCGACCTGGCCTGCGGCTACGGACGCCATGCGGTGTACTTCGCGACGCGAGGCGCGCGGGTTGTTGCCGTGGACAGGGATGCCGCAGCGCTCGCGACACTTTCGCGCACTGCCGGAATCGAAACTCGCCAGGTCGACCTGGAAACCGGAACGTGGCCGTTGGCCGGCGAGCGCTTCGACGCCATCGTCGTCAGCCACTACCTGCATCGGCCCGTGTTTCCCCACCTGCGCGCGGCCCTCGCGGCGGACGGGGCCCTGCTCTACGAGACGTTCGCGCTGGGAAACGAGGCGTTCGGACGGCCGACGAACCCGGCGTTCCTGCTGCAACCCGGCGAATTGCTGACCGTTGCCACGGTGGGACCGCACCCCATGACGGTGGTGGCGTTCGAGCAGGGAATCGTCGAAATCGCGCAGCGCCCGGCGGTTCTGCAGCGCCTGGCGGCGGTCGGAGCGGGACGCCCCTGGCCACCCATGTTGGACACCGTCAGGGCGCCGTAGGGAACGCGCGCCGACATCGGAGGTCGAATCGGGCGAGCGGCACGCCAATGGGGTAAAATGTTCTATTTTCCTGGCCCGAATCAATGCTGACCGGAAGCCTCGTCGCCATCGCGACCCCGATGCAGTTGGGCGGCGCGCTCGACCTCCCCGCGTTGCGCAAGCTGATCGATTTTCACGTCGCGAACGGCACGTCCGCCATCGTGATCGTCGGCACGACCGGCGAATCGCCGACGGTCACCGCGGACGAGCACTGCTTGCTCATCAAGACCGCGGTCGACCATGCGGCGGGGCGCATCCCCGTGATGGCCGGCACCGGCGCCAATTCGACGGCGGAAGCGATCTACTTTGCCGAGTATGCGGCCAAGGTCGGTGCCGACTGCCACCTGTCGGTGGTTCCCTACTACAACAAGCCGACCCAGGAAGGGCTGTACCGGCATTTTCGCGCGATCGCCGAAAAGGTCGCCCTGCCGATGATTCTCTACAACGTGCCCGGACGCACCGTCGCCGATCTCTCGACCGAGACGACATTGCGACTGGCCGAGGTCCCGGGCATCGTCGGCATCAAGGACGCCACGGCGGACGTCGGGCGCGGCAGCGAGCTCATCAAGGCGCTCGCGTCGGCGGGACATCGCGACTTCGCCATCTACAGCGGAGAGGACATCACCGCGCTTCCGCTGATCCTGCTGGGCGGCCATGGCGTCATTTCCGTCACCGCGAACGTGGCGCCGAAGCTGATGGCGCAGATGTGCGCGGCCGCACTGGCGGGCGACGTGATTCGCGCACGCGAGTGCAACAACCGCCTCCTCGGCCTGCATCGAAGGCTGTTCGTCGAGGCCAACCCCGCGCCCGCCAAGTGGGCGCTCGCGGAAATGGGAATGATCCAGAATGAACTTCGGCTGCCGCTGGTGCAGCTGTCGCCGCAATTTCACGAGACCGTCCGTGCCGCGCTTCGCGAGGCCGGATGTCTCGCCTGACGCACGAGGCCCCACGATGTCATCCACGCAATTGAAGCATCTGCCGCTGCGCTCCCTGGTCGCCACGGCCTCGCTCGCGGTCCTGTTGGCAGGCTGCGCTTCCAACAACCTCTCGCTGACCAAGCGCATCGACTACAAGTCCGCGTCCAGCACGTCCGCGCTGGAATTGCCGCCCGACCTCACGACGCCGCGCTACGACGATCGGTACCAGGTCAATTCGGCGTCCGGCCTTGCCGCCGCCAATTCCAGCAAGAGCGGCCGCGGCGACCTGCTTCCCGTCACGCCGGACGCCAAGATCGTCCGTGCCGGCAGCGAGCGCTGGCTGGTGGTCAAGGCGACGCCGGAGCAGGCGTGGAACACGGTCCGGTCGTTCTGGCAGGAGAACGGGTTTGCGATCGCGATCGACCAGCCGACGACCGGCGTGATGGAGACCGATTGGGCGGAGAATCGTGCCGCGGCCCCGCAGGATTTCCTGCAGCGCACGCTGGGCAGCATCGGCGACGTCTTCGGCGGTACCTACAAGCGCGACAAGTTCCGTACCCGCATCGAGCGCGGCGTGGAACCCGGCACGGTCGAGATCTTCATCTCGGCGCGCGCCATGGAGCAGGTGCCGACCACCACCATCGACCATGCCGGCGCGGCATTCGTATGGGCCGTCGTGCCGCCCAGCCCCGAGGCCGAGGCCGAGATGCTTACGCGGCTCATGATGAAGTTCGGCGCACCCGAGCCGGCGGCGCGGATGGCGGTGGCGCAGGCCGGCACCACGCCGGAAAAGGCGCGTGTCCAGAAGAATGCCGACGGATCCTACACGCTGGTGGTCGACGACCAGTTCGACCGCGCTTGGCGCCGGGTGGGCTTGGCGCTCGACCGCATCGGCTTCACCGTGGTCGACCGCGACCGCTCGCGCGGCGTGTATTTCGTCCGCTTCGGCGACCCGGACAGCGCCAAGACGTCGTCGGACAGCATCTGGAGCAAGCTTCAGTTCTGGAAGACCGACGACAAGAACAAGCCGGAGCAGTACCAGATCCTGGTCGCCGAAGCGCCGCCGGCCAGTGTCGTCAGCGTGCAGGATCCGGGCGGCGCGCCTGATCGTTCCGCCTCGGGCGAAAAGATCCTCACGATGCTCAAAGACCAGCTCAAATAGTGCGTTTCGCGTCGATAGGCAGCGGCAGCGAGGGCAACGGACTCGTGGTCGAGGCGGGTTCCACCCGCGTCATGATCGACTGTGGATTCGGAGTGCGCGATACCGCGGCGCGACTGGCGCGCATCGGCGTCGTCCCCGATTCCCTCGACGCGATCCTCGTTACCCACGAGCATTCCGACCATGTCGGTGGCGTTCCGGCGTTTGCCGCCAGGCATGGCATCCCCGTGTGGCTGACGTTCGGCACGCTGACGACCGTCGGCGATCGATTCGGCAATGTGCCGCACGTCTACGGCTTCGACAGCCACGATTGCTTTGTCGTCGGCGACCTCGAGGTGCTGCCGTTTCCGGTGCCGCACGACGCGCGGGAGCCGGTGCAATTCGTGGTCACCGACGGCCAGTGGAAGCTCGGCGTGCTGACCGACCTGGGCACGTCCACTCCCTATGTCGAGGCCAGTCTCTCGCTTTGTGACGCGCTGGTGCTGGAGTGCAACCACGACCTCGACCTGCTGGAGGCGAGCGACTATCCGCGCGCGCTGAAGGACCGAATCCGCGGCAGGCTGGGACATCTGCACAATGAAGGAGCGGCGGCGCTGCTGGCATCTCTGGATACCAGCCGGCTGCAGCACATCGTGGCGGCGCACCTGTCCAAGCAGAACAACACGCCTGAGCGTGCCGGCGCCGCGCTCGCCGGTGCGCTGGGATGTTCCATCGACTGGATCGGCATCGCCAGCCAGGCAGAGGGCTTTGCCTGGCGCGAGTTCGCGTGACCAGGCATCGCGAAGTAGACACTTGCGCTGAATCGAAAAGGGGGGATTGCGATGGACAAGCGGGGCGAACTCTACAGGGGCAAGGCGAAGACGGTGTTTGCAACCGACGATCCGCACAGGCTCATCATGCATTACCGCGACGACGTTTCGGCGTTCGACGGCGCCAAGCTCGCCAAGCTCGACTTGAAGGGCGAGACCAACAACAAGATCAACGCGTATGTGATGGGCAAGCTCGCGGCGGCGGGCGTGCCAACGCATTTCGTGCGCATGCTGAACGAGCGCGAATCGCTGGTGAAGTCGATGAAGATGATCCCGGTCGAATGCGTGGTGCGGAATGTCTGCGCCGGTTCGATGGCCAAGCGCTATGGCATTCCGGAAGGCCAGCGGCTGGCCGAGCCCATCTTCGAGTTCTTCCTGAAAAGCGACGCGCTGCACGACCCGCTGTGCAACGACGATCACATTCGCGTGCTGGGTTGGGCGAGCGTGGCGGAAATCGCGGAAATGAAGGCGCTGACGCACAGGGTCAACGCTCTCCTGCGGCCGATGTTCGCGGCTGCCGGCATCGACCTGGTCGACTACAAGCTCGAGTTCGGACACCTGGTCGAGGATCCGTCGGGCGCGCTCGTGCTGGGCGACGAGTTCACGCCGGACGGGTGCAGGCTGTGGGACGTGAAAACCGGGGAAAAGCTCGACAAGGACCGCTTCAGGCGGGATCTGGGCAGCGTGATCGAGCGCTATCGAGAAGTAGCGACGCGCATCGGCGCGCCGCTCTGACGCGGCGAGCCTCGGGCCGAAGCGCAAACAAAAAGCCGACCCGAGGGTCGGCTTTTTGTCGGAGCGAAGATCGCTGACGCCAGCTTACTTCTTCTGTTCCTTGGTCGCTTCCTGGACCATGTTGGCCTTGGAGGCATCCGCGGCGGCCTTCGCCGGATCCGTGGTCACGGGAGTGTCCGCCGTCTTCGTCGCATCGCCGGCGGGCTTCATCGCGTCGGTCGCGGGCTTCATCGCGTCGGTGGCCGGAGCCGGTGCCGGCGCAGGCGCGGGGGCTGCAGCGGGGGCGGGTGCGGGCGCCGGGGCAGGCGCGGGAGCCGGCTTTTCGCCGCATGCGGTCAAGGTAACGGCGACCATGGCGGCCAGGAGAATGGATTTGTTCATGGGAGAGGTCCTTGGGACAAGTGATATCGGGGAGAGGGAGCGCGTGGGTCTGCTCGAATCAATTCTCGGTTCTGGCAGTGCAACATCCGAGGTTCACGATCGTAACACAAACGTCATTAAATTCAAAGGGGTGGCGCATTGCGCCGGAATGGATGCAGTGCACGCACCAGCGTGTAGCTTCAGAGTCCCAACACCGTGCCCGCCAAGCCGGGTTCGCCTGTAGCCCAGATTTCCTCGAAACGCGTGACGAGGGGCATGGCCTGCTGCGGATTCTCGATGACCAAGGTGGCCCGCGGCTGGTCGACATGGTAGCGATGCAGGTAATGCCGGCCGTCGGCGATGACCAACGGGTCCATCGCCACGCGCGCTTCCGCACCCGTTTGATAGACGGTGATGGCCGATGAATAGAGTCGCAGCAAATTCGCAAGGCGCGGACAGGATCGCTGCATCCATCGCGTGTCGTGCAGGATGAGGTCGAAGCGGGCAGCGGGAGACCTCCGAAGAAATGCGGCCAGGTTGTCGGCACGCGAAGCGGTACCCCATCCCGTTTGCGACAAGTCGATGTCGAATACCTGCAACCGGTGCTTTGCCAGCCCGATCAATTCGTCGATGGCCGCGGTCTGCGCGGACACCGTGTCCAGGCGCACCTCGCGCGGAACGGGCCCGGAGGCGTCTTCAGGCGACGTGGAGGAACCCATGGCTGTATCCGTTGTAAATGAACTCGCGTGACGCAGCGGGCAGCGAAGCGGCCGCGGCGGCGCCCAGCGTCCGGTCGTTGGCCAGCGCGGCCAAGGCGTCGCGATCACCTTCGGGCCAATCCGACGCATCCCCGTTCAGGTAGATCGCGACGTCATCGTAGAGCCATTGCGTTCGCAGGTCGAGTGCGATGCCGCGCTTCGCGATCGCCTTGGCGAACGCCACGCGCGACAGCGGCCTGGCCGGGCGTTCGAAGGCCACGTGCGGCTTGGGCTCGGACAGAAAGGATCCCAGGAAACGCGCCGTCGTCGCAGTGTCCCAGCGAATTTCCCGAAGCGCTCGTTCCACGCGCCGGACCATCGGCTTGCCGAGACGAGCCGGCTCCGCCGTGGGCTTGAGTTCCGGATCGGCGTAGCGACCGTCGAACGCAAGTTCGTCGCGCAAATAATCGAGAAACGCCTGCCCGATTTCTTCGAACGACGCCGCGCGAAAGCCGATCGAGCAAGTCGTGCATGCGTCCACCGCCACGCCGTCGTGGGCGTGAGATGGGGGCAGGTACAACATGTCGCCCGGCGCCAGCACGGCGTCGTGCTGCGGAACGAACTTGCGCAGGATCTTGACCGGCAAGCCGGGCTTGAGCGCGAGATCGTCCTGGCATCCGTACTGCCAGCGGCGCCGTCCCTGTCCCTGCAGCAGGAACACGTCGTAGGAGTCGAAGTGCGGGCCGACGCCGCCACCTGGCGCGGCGTAGCTCACCATCAGGTCGTCGAGCCGCGCATAAGGCGCGAACGCGAAGCGGCGCAACAGCGCGTCGGCTTCATTGGAATGGAGATTGGCTCCCTGCACCAGCAAGGTCCAGCCTTTTGCCGGCAGCGCCCTGAATTGGCTGCGGCGAAACGGGCCGTGATCGAGCGTCCAGCGCCCGCGGCCGCGCACGATGAGGCGCGACTCGACATCGTCGCGACCGGCCAGCGCGAACAATTCGTCTCGGGTGAACAAGCCGGCGAATCCGGGAACGGCGCCCCGTATCAGCAGCGGCTGCTTTTGCCAGTAGCGGCGCATGAACGCGGCCGGCGCGTTCCCGCCGAGCAGGGTCCGGGTGGCGCGGTTCGGCAAAGGCATGCGCGCCAGATTAGCATCCCGCCCTGCGGACGCGGGTGATCCGGTTACAATTCGGTTCCGCGGCCGTGTCCAAGCGCTCCAGTTGCGGATCGTCACCCCAATCCTTGCCAACCCAATCGCCGCGAGTCCGTCGATGATCATTGCCGCCAATTCAGTCGTCACCATTTCCTTCAAGCTCTTCGATGCAGCCAATCAACTGCTGGAAGAGTCGCCCGAGCCGATCGTCTACCTCCACGGAACACATTCGGGAATCTTCCCCAAGATCGAGGAAACGCTTGACGGCAAGACGGTCGGCGACGCCATCTCCGTCACGCTGGAGCCGGCAGATGCCTTCGGCGAATACGATGCCAAGATGATTCGCATCGAGCCGGTGACGGACCTGCCGGCCGACATTTCGGTTGGGGGTTACCTGATCGCCGAAGTGGACGGCGCCGAAGTGATCTGGCGCGTCACGGGCATCGCCGACGGCAAGGCGGTCCTGGACGGCAACCACGAACTCGCAGGCCAGCGCCTGCGCTTCGACTGCAATGTGCTCGAAGTGCGGGCAGCCACGCCCGAGGAAATCTCGCATGGCCACGCCCATGGCGCGGGTGGCCATCACCATCACTGACGGCTCGGCGATCGGCTAGCGATCGGCCAGTTTCTTCAGCGCGTAAAGGGCTTCGAGCGCCTCGCGCGGCGACAGCGCGTCCGGGTCGATGGCCAGCAGCCGATCGAGGACTTCCGCAGCGCGAGGATCGGCGACGGTCTCGGCGTGGGATACCGGCGATGCATGGGTCCCGAACAGGTCGTCCTGGGACGCATTGCGCGCCGAGAACTGGTCGAGCCGCGCAAGGTAGGCCTTGGCCTGGCGCACGGTCTCCGCGGGAACGCCCGCCAGTTTCGCGACCTGCAAGCCATAGCTGCGATTGGCGGGGCCTTCGGCGACCGC
>DAOMGB010000089.1:0-11942 GCA_035430095.1 Casimicrobiaceae bacterium
CCGGTCAGCATGATCGCCTTCTGCACTTCGTAGAACTTCTTGGCCTCGATCGTCGTCAGTGGATTCTCCTGCGCATCGACGGTGCCGTTCTGCAGCGCGAGGTAGACCTCCGCGAACGCGATCGGCGTCGGGTTGGCGCCGCAGGCCTTGGGCGTGGCCAGGTAGACGGGAACGTCCGGCACGCGGATCTTCAGGCCTTTCATGCCCGCGCAGTCGGTGAACGGCTTCTGTGCCGTGGTCTGACGCGCGCCGTAATAGGTGTAGGCGGTGATCTGGATCCCAGTCTTCTCCCGGTAGGCGTCGACCATTTCCTTGAACACGTCGCTCTTCGAATAGGCAAGCAGGTGATCACCATCGCGAAAGATGAACGGATAGTAGGCGATGCCCAGCCGGGGGTAGTTGCGCGCCGCGAACGACGGACCGCTGATGATCATGTCGACGGTGCCCAGCGTCATACCCTGGTTGATATCGGTCTCCTTGCCGAGCGTGCTGGCCGGAAAAACCTCGATGTCGAACTTGCCGTTGGTGCGCCTCTTGATCTCGGCCGCGGCCCAGACCGACTCGGTGTGGTACGGCTCGGACGTTTCGTACACGTGCGCCCATTTCAACTTCTGCTGCGCGAGCGCCGGTGCGCCCGCCGTCAACGCGAGGGCCGCCGTGGCGGCCAGAACGATTTTTGCAAGCAAACGCATGATTTCTCCTTGAGACGGTGTTGTCGGCGCCGGTCCGATCCCGGCATTGCGATGCTTCGGTCAGGCGCAAACGACCTGGACCTTGGTGCTCTTGTTCTTGTCCGCGGCCGCATGGAACGCGGCGACTGCATCCTGCAGCGGATATTGCCCGGAAAGCAGCGGCCGCACGTCGACGCGGCGCGACGACAGGTACTCGACGGCCCAGTCGAACTCGATTCCCCAGCGGAACGCGCCGCGCAGGTCGAGTTCCTTGGCCATGATCTCGTTGACGACGAACGGCAGCGGCTCGTGCGGCAGCGTTCCCACCTGGACGACCACGCCGCCGCGCTTGGTCGCGGCGACGCAGCTCTTGAGCGCGTTGAAGTTGCCGGACACCTCGTAGGACACGTCGAATTGCGGCGTGGCGAGCGCCTCGCCGTCGCGATCGGCGCGCAGCGTCACGTCGGCGCCGACCAGCTTCGCCTGCGCGAGCGGCCGGTCCAGAACATCGGTGACGGTGACCTTCTTCGCGCCGGCCAGCCTGGCCGCCAGGACCGTGACGCAGCCGATCGTGCCGGCGCCGGTGATGAGCACCGACTTGCCGAGCAGATCGCCGCCCCGGTTGACGCCGTGCAGTCCTACCGCAAGCGGCTCGGCAAACGCGAGCTCGCCAAGCGTGATGTCTCCCGCCACGGGATAGCACTGCCGCTCGCCCATCACGAAGTATTCCTGGAACATGCCCTGGACGTGCGGAAACAGGCTCGCGCTGCCGAGGAACTTCATCTTGGTGCAAAGGTGCTCGCGGCCTTCGCGGCAATAGTCGCAGCGGCCGCAGGCATGGGACGGCGAGATGGCGACGTGGTCGCCCTTCTTCACCCGCGTGACGCCGGGACCGACCGCGGCGACGACACCGGAGGCCTCGTGGCCCGGAATCAGCGGTTCGCGCACGATGAAGCTGCCGTTGCGCCCTTCGAAATAGTAGTGAAGATCGGAACCGCAAATGCCGGCGGCGCCCAGTTGCAGCAGCACTTCGCCCGGTCCCGGCGTGGGGGTCTCGGCGGGCTCGATCCGCAGGTCTTCCTTGGCGTGAATTCTGCAAGCTAGCATTGCATCTCCTTCGCAAATGATCGGCGGCCCATGCTCGTCACTTCCCGCCCGCGACGCTGTCCCAGCCCGTGCTGAATCGCTTGTAGGCCTGGGTCAGGTGGCGCTGCATCGCAGCGCGGGCCGCCGCCGCGTCCTTGGCCGCGATGGCTTTCAACACGGCGCGATGCTCGGCCATCGCCGAGCGCCACAGGCCCGGTGAATCGTAGTGGTGCTCGAGCCGCTTGTATAGCGGTCCGGTGCGCTCCTTCCACAGCATCTCGACCACCGCCACCAGCGCCCCATTTCCCGTCGCCTCCGCGATGCGGACATGGAACATCCGGTCGCCGCCGAGAGGCTGCTTTTCCTCGTCGAGTTCGCGCTGCATCTCGCCCAACGACTCTTCGATCGCCAACACCTGCGCCTTCTTGGCGGACTTTGCCGCCAGAGCCGCCGTCTCGCCTTCGATCACATACCGCGCTCGCAGCAGTTCAAACGGCCCGGCGGCCGCGTCGCCGTCGTCCGCGTCCCCGACCCTGGCGCCGCTCTTGACGCCGGCCCTTGCGCCCACGGTGGCGTCGGTCGGCTGGACGTAGATGCCCGATCCGATCCGGACCTCGACCAGGCCCTCCACTTCGAGTGCTATCAACGCCTCGCGAACCGACGGACGCGAGACACCGAGCTGCTTGGCCAAGTCGCGTTCCGGCGGCAACCTTGCACCCGCGGAAAACTCGCCGCTCCGGATCAGCGTCCGGATCTGGTCGGCGATCTGCCGGTAAAGGCGGCGTGGCTCGATGCTCTGGAAAGGCATGGCGCGGATGACGCTTGAAATGGCTGCGCCAGTTGTCCTTGGAGTCGGGTGCGAAGGCTAACCCCGGCGAGGCAACTGGTCAAGTGGTATTACCAATTTTGGCCCGCCTGGGTTAGAATCCAATCGATCATTGCCCTGCCTGTCGCGCCGTGTCCAGGCTCATACTGCCGCGGGCACCGGAGAATTCCACTTTCCCGCACTGCGTCATGACCGCCACGACGATCGCTTCGATTCGCGCCACGCCCGTCACCGTTCCTCTCGAAGCACCGCTGCTGCACAGCAATGGAGCGCACTGGGGCCGGTTCGTGCGCACGATCGTCGAGGTCGAGACTTCTGATGGCTTCGTGGGACTTGGCGAGATGGGCGGCGGCGGCGAGGACGCCACCCGGGCCTTCGCGAGCCTCGAATCGTACCTGCGCGGCCACGACGTCTTCGCGCTGGAGGCGCTTCGCTTCAAGATCTGCAATCCCACCGCCAGCCTGTACAACAACCGGACACAGCTGCACGCCGCCATCGAGTTCGCCTGCCTCGACATCATGGGACAGAAGCTTGGCGTCCCGGTGCATGCGCTGCTCGGCGGCAAGCTGCGCGACGCAGTCGACTTCGCGAGCTACCTCTTCTTCCGCTATGCAAATCCCGAAACCGGCCGCGGCGAGGTGCGCACGCCCGAACAGCTGGTGGCGATGGGCGCGGCGCTCAAGGCCAGCCATGGATTCACCTCGCACAAGCTGAAAGGGGGCGTGTTTCCACCCGCGCACGAACTTGCCTGCTACCGCGCGCTCGCCGCGTCGTTGCCGGGCGAGCGGTTCCGCTACGATCCCAACTCGGCGCTGTCGCTGGCGGATGCCATCATGTTCGGCAGCGGAATTCTCGACATCCGCAACGACTATTTCGAGGATCCGGTGTGGGGCATGCCGCAACTGAAGCGCCTGAAGGAATTCGTGCCGCTGCCCACCGCCACCAATACCGTGGTGGTCAACTTCGAGCAGCTGGCGAGCAACGTCCAGTCGGGGGCGGTCGACGTCATCCTGCTGGACACCACCTTCTGGGGCGGAATACGGCCGTGCATCAAGGCCGCCGGCGTGTGCGAGACGATGGGCCTGGGCGTGGCCGTGCACAGCTCCGGCGAACTCGGCATCCAGCTGGCGACGATGCTGCACCTGGGCGCCGTTCTGCCCAATCTGGGATATGCCGCCGACGCGCACTATCACCACCTGGTCGACGACGTCATCTCGGGCGGCCTCATGCGCTACGAAAACGGCGCCATCCGCGTCCCCGACGCGCCGGGGCTGGGCGTGCGCCTCGACCGGGAAAAATTGCGGCAGTATCACGAGCTGTACAAGGAATTGGGCGGCTATCCTTACGATCGCGATCCGGGCCGTCCTGGCTGGTACCCTCTCGTACCTAATTCACGCTGGGCCGATCCGGCGGTTTCGCAACGGCCCTCATTGACATAGTCGAGTCGCGGGTCCTTGGATCCGTGGGCCTCGTCATACAGGAGAAGTTTCATGTCACGCCTCGCAGGAAAGACGGCTTTGGTCACGGCGGCGGGCCAGGGCATCGGCTTTGCCAGCGTCATGCAAATGGCGCGCGAGGGCGCCACCGTGTACGCGACCGACGTCAATCCGACGCTGCTTGCCAGCTATTCGGGCGTGGCCAACGTGCACACGCGGGTTCTCGACGTGCTCGACGACGCGGCCGTCGTCGGATTGATCGACGAATTGCCCGCGCTCGACGTGCTGTTCAACTGCGCCGGTTACGTGCATGCCGGCACGATCCTCGAGTGCACGGACAAGGACTGGGACTTCAGTTTCAACCTCAATGTCCGCGCCATGTACGTCGCAATCAAGGTAGCGTTGCCGAAGATGCTCGACAAGCACCGCAAGACGGGGAGCTGGGCGTCGATCATCAACATGGCTTCCGTCGCCGGCTCGATCAAGGGCATTCCCAATCGCTTCGCCTACGGCGCGAGCAAGGCGGCGGTGGTGGGTCTCACCAAGGCGGTGGCCGCGGACTACGTTCAAAAGGGCGTGCGCTGCAATGCCATCGCACCCGGAACCGTCGACACGCCCTCGCTTGGCGACCGCATCAACGCCTTCGACGACCCCGTGGAAGCGCGCAAGATGTTCATCGCGCGGCAGCCGATGGGGCGCCTGGCCAAGGCGGAGGAGATCGCGCCGATCGTTTTGTTCCTCGCGTCCGACGAATCCGCCTTTGCCACCGGCCAGGTCTTTTCGGTCGATGGCGGCATGACGATTTAGGACATCTGATGGACACGGGGCCAGCGCGGCTGGCCCGAATCTGAAGTTTGCAACTGCCAAAACCCCGGAGGAAAACATGAAGCTCGTACGCTACGGACCCGCAGGCAAGGAAAAACCCGGTCTCATCGATGCCGACGGCAAGCTCCGCGACCTGTCCAGGAAGGTCAAGGACATCAACGCCGCGACGCTCGCACCCGCCGAACTCGCCAAGCTGAGGAAACTCGACGTGAAAAGGCTGCCGCTGGTAAGGGGCAAGCCGCGCCTGGGACCGTGCGTGGCCACGCCGTCGAAGTTCGTCGCCATCGGCCTCAACTACGTCGACCACGCAAAGGAAACCAACTCGCCGATCCCCGAGCACCCGATCGTCTTCTTCAAGTCGCAGACCTGCATCGTCGGCCCCAACGACAACGTGATGGTCCCCAAGGACTCGACGCAGCTGGACTGGGAGGTGGAAATCGCCTTCGTCATGGGCCGCACCGCTCGCCATGTGGACAAGAAGGACGCGCTCAAGCATGTCGCCGGCTATTGCGTCGTCAACGACGTGTCGGAGCGTGACTTCCAACTGAAGAAGAGCGCGTCGCAGTGGAACAAGGGCAAGGGCTGCGACACCTTCGGGCCGCTCGGCCCCTGGCTCGTCACCACCGACGAGATCAAGGACGTGCAGAACCTCGACATGTGGCTCGACGTGAACGGCGTGCGCAAGCAGACCGGCAACACCAGGACCATGATCTTCACCATCGCCGAGCTGGTGGCCGATGTCTCGAAATACATGACGCTTTTGCCGGGCGACGTGATTACCACCGGCACGCCACCGGGCGTGGGCATGGGCATGAAGCCGCAGCAGTGGCTCAAGGCCGGCGACGTGATCACGCTCGGCATCCAGGGACTGGGAGAGCAGAAGCAGAAGGTCGTCCCGTTCAAGGGCAAGCGCTGATGCCGCCTACCCCGGTGCACGGGCAATCGCGTCGGTCGCGCACGGTCGCGTTGCTGGCGCTGTGCGCGATCGCGCTCGCGGTCGCGCTGCCTGCCGCGGCACAGCCCTATCCCAGCAGGCCGGTGCGGCTGATGGTCGGTGCATCGCCAGGCGGTGGCACCGACATCGTTGCGCGCATGCTTGGCAAAGAGCTGGCCGAGACGATGAAGCAGCCGTTCGTCATCGAGAACAAGCCGGGCGCGTCGAACACGATTGCCGCGGACATCACGGCCAAGTCGCCGCCGGACGGCTATACGCTGCTGGTCGCCACCAACACCGGCCAGGCAATTGCACCGCACCTGATGAAGCTCGGGTTCGACGTATTGAAGGACCTGACGCCGGTGGCGCTGGTCATGGTCGTTCCCAACGTCCTGATCGTCGGCCCTTCGGTCACGGCCAAGGACGTGCGGGAACTGGTGGCGCAGATGAAGGCCAATCCCGGCGCATTCAATTTCGCGTCTTCCGGTTCGGGCAGCACGCAGCACCTGGCCGGCGAGGCGTTCAAGAAGCTGGCCGGCGTGCAGATGACGCACATCCCGTACAAGGGTAGCAGCCAAGCGCACCTCGACCTCATTTCCGGCAATGCGCAGCTGATGTTCGACACCACGTCGTCCGCCATCGGCCAGATCAAGGGCGGCAAGGTGCGCGCGCTGGCGGTCACCACGCCGAAGCGCTCTCCCGAGTTGCCGGACGTGCCCACGCTGGCCGAAGCGGGATTCCCGGGGCTCGAGATGACGACGTGGTACGGCGTGCTCGCGCCCGCGGGAACGCCCAAGGACGTCGTCAGCCGCCTGCACGCCGAAATCATGAAGGCGCTACAGGTACCAGACGTGCAAAAGCGAATCGCGGGACTGGCCGGCGAGCCCGGCACACTGACCATCGAGCAATTCGCCGCGCTCAATCGCGCCGACTACGACCGCTTCGGCAAGCTCGTGCGCGAATCCAACATCAAGCTCGACGAATAGCGGTCGCGTCGTGAAGCGACCCACCGTTGCGCTGTTCACCGGGGACCCGGCCGGCGTCGGCCCGGAACTCGTCGCCAAGGTGTTGTCCGCGCCCTCGGCGCTGCCGGATGCACGGATCGTGCTCATCGCGCAGCGGGCGGGACTGGCCGAAGCCGCGCGCGTCGCGGGAGTGTCGCTCGACGTTCCTGCCGTCGCGGCGCGCGACATCGGCAATGCGCCGGACGTGGTGCGGCTGGAGTGGGACGGCTGGATGGCGCCTCCGTTCGCGCGTGGCGAGGCCCGTGCCGACAATGGCGCGTTCATGCTCGCCGGCCTTCGCGCCGCGCTGTCCCTGGCGCACGATGGCAAGGTCGACGCGCTCTGCTTTGCGCCGCTGAACAAGGCGGCGCTGCGTGCCGGCGGCATGGCGGAGGAAGACGAGCTGCGCTGGTTCGCCCATGTCCTCGATCATCGCGGCGCATGCGGGGAATTCAACGTACTGGAATCGCTGTGGACTTCGCGCGTGACGTCGCACGTCGCGCTGCGCGAAGTCGCCGACCTCCTCACCGCCGAGAAAGTCTCAGAGGCGATCGGCATGCTCGACGACGCGCTGCGCCGGTCGGGCATCGCCTCGCCGCGCATCGGCGTGTGCGGCCTGAATCCCCACAACGGCGACAACGGCAGCTACGGCCGCGAGGAGATCGACGTAATCGCGCCGGGCATCGCGCTCGCGGCCAAGGCCGGCCACGCCGCTGCGGGCCCCTATCCCGCCGACACCATCTTCGTGCGGGCGAAGAACGGCGCCTTCGACGGCATCGTCACGATGTACCACGACCAGGGCCAGATCGCGATGAAGCTGATGGGCTTCGAGCGCGGCGTCACCGTGCAGGGCGGCCTGCCGGTCGCGATCACCACGCCGGCGCACGGGACCGCCTACGACATCGCCGGCCGTGGTGTTGCCAATCCGCAGGCGTTGTCCAACGCGCTTGCCATCGCGGCACGCATGGGGACGGCGGCGTAATTTCGGGCCGCGTTTCCGGTCGCAGGGACGCTGCAACCGCCGGCGCTTGCGGCTGAACGCCGGCAGCTTGCCGGCTCAATTCAAGCTGGTCGAGCCCTAAAGGGGAGTAAAGATCAGGTCAGGGAAAGCTTTCACTTGAAGCAGCTGCTTCTTGGGCACCACCAGTACCCCCGGTGACCGGAAGCCGAAGTCTCCATCGTTGAGGTTGACGACCAGATGGCCGTCTCCGATCAGGGATTTCACAACGGCGGAAACAACAATGACCGCCGACTGTCCCGGGCTCAGGACCAAACCACTCGCCGTCAGGAAACCGCCGTGCGAAAAGGTCTTCTCCTCAGTGTCGTTCTCCCAATAAGTGGGTCCGTTGAGGGACGCGCCCGTCATGTCCAGCGGCCTGAAGGATTCGGTCGTGAGCGATGCAGGCACGACCTCCACCCGGACGTCGAGGGTAACGCTGCCGTTGTCCTGGCTGAAGGCTACGGAAGGGTTGCCATCCAGCCAGAGGCTCGCATGGCCGCTGATGGAATGAACCGCAAGAAAGTCGTATAGGAACGGCGCGGACAGGTCGTTGCGGAACAGGAACAGAAAACTGATCTGGTCGAATCCGCCGAGCCTTCGATCGACTCGGATCTTGGCGATGCTCTTCTGTGCCTCGATCCGTTGGCTCTGGATAAGCGAGTCGTCCGATGCAATCAGGCCGATCGGTGTGTCGAGGAGCAGCAGCCCGGGCGGAAAGAGAGTGTCGGTCGGCGCGGCGGCGTGGGCGTTCTTAAGCCGCGCGGCGACCTCCGCCTGTGTCGCCTTGATGTATTTCGCCCACCGCTTGGCCGCGTCAGCTGCCCGCTTGGGGATGACGCCGTCGAGTTCCTTGCGGTGCTGCTTCCGGAGCGCATCCAGCGCCTTCAGGTCCAGACCTGACGTTTTGACCCACGCTTCCGCGAGCCGGGTCGCAGCACGCTCGCTGGGCAAGGGCACACGCTTCGGAACGCGCGGCTCCTCCCTGCGCGCGAGATGCTTCCTGGCCTGGTCGATCGCCTGCTTGATTTCCGCCTTGGTGAAAGTAGCCATGGCTCCCCTCCTTGTCCGTGTTGGGATGTGGGTCTTGTCAGGACATTCTGCGCTGTGCAAATCGCCTGCATACAAGATATCCGATAACGGATGGGAATCCGGTCCTGACGATCGGAAGTCTAACGCTTCTGTCGCAGTAGGGCGGCGAGCGAGAATGCCCAGGTCTGGTACCCGGAAGCGACCCGTGGCGAGCGGCAGCAAGCGGCCGAAACGAGCGCGTCGAGCGACCCGCATGAATCGACCCACCGCGGATGTCCATTTAGTAGTGGCGACCGTGCATCGACCCGATGATCATGTCGATCGTATCCGTCCAGGCCATTTCGACCTGCGGCGTGTACTTCTCGCCAAGAATCGCGCGTGCCGCCTCGAGAAACGCCTGCCGGAACGCAGGCCAGTGTTCGGATTCGACGCCGTAGCCATCGTGCCGCCGTCCGAGACCTCGCAGGCCGAGCATCATGGTCTCGGGGCGGCTCATGGCGTACACGAGAAACTGAAGCATGTGGGAGAGCATCTGGCCCTGGCTTTCCATGTCGCCTCGAAAGAGCGCTCGTGCCCCAGGAGTGATCTCGAACAAACGTCGATAGAGGTGCGCCGTGAACTGCTTCTGGTGCTGCAGCAGGACGCCAATGGTCGATTGAACCAGCATCGCGGAGTCCGGAGCGGCAAAGCCGATGACTTCCACCAGCTGGAACGTGTCGCGCTTGCCCTTCAGTACTGCTTGAGTCCTCCGCGCTTCCACGGGCGCATGAGAGACCTGGTTGAACAGACTCTCCGACACCAGGAATCGCGTCCCGAGCGTCTTGTTCGCATCTTCGACCCGGCTGGCCACGTTCATGGCGTCCCCGACCGCCGTGAATTGGCGCTGGCTCGGATGCCCCATCATTCCGACAATGATAGGTCCACAATGCGCCCCGATGCCGATCTCTAGCGTCACCCCGAATTCGGCCGAGAGCTCCGTGTTGAGATCGTTCAGCGTCTGTAGGATTCCCAAGCCGGCGCGCATGGCGTCGAGACAACTCTTCCCGGGCGGATCCCCACCAACTCCAAACAGTCCGATGATCTGATCGCCGACATACTGGTAGATGATGCCGTTGTTGACCAGAATCGCGTCACCCACCGTCAAGAAGAAGCGATTGAGGATGTGCACCACGTCGTAGGCGAGGTTCCTGTCCACGAAGGGCGTGAACTCGCGAATGTCGCAGAACAGGACCGCCAGCGTCCTTTCCTCCGTCGGCGCGATCGAAGCCTGCTCCAACTGCAGGCGCGACACGTCCGCACAACTCCTGACCAGCCGCTCGAGGGTCACGTCTCCGTGCACGCGCGCCTGACAAGCCAGGCGCGTGAACTCATCCCACCGGCGTGCGTCGGCCACCTCGGTCTCGCGCGGCGTGCGCGGCGAGACGTTGTGGATACCGTCGCAAATACGGACGCGACAGGTCGTGCAGCGCCCGTTTCCGCCGCATTCTCGAAGGTGCGGAATCTTGTGGGCGATCGAGACGTCGAGGACCGTCATGCCGGGATCGGCCACCGGGACCGCCTTGTCGTCGCCCAGGTAAATGATCGTCGTCATGCGAGCGCGGCGGGTCGGGCAGTTCGGAGCATGATCGTCACATCCGGCTTGAGAAAATCGACGCGGCCGCCGCATGCCGGTTGTCGGCAAGAAGAGGCTGGACACCGACGAGGAAAGGCGAGGTCCTCACCGATCGGCACAGTATGCGCCGACCCGGAAAGCGTCAAGGCAGCTGCCGCATCGCACATGCCGCCATTGACCGAACATCCTCGCCGTCGGTGCGCCGCCGGACAACCGGGGCGCGCTCGGGGCTCGTTACGACGTCACTCGCCGGGGACCGGATTCCAGTGTCGTGAGTTCGTTCCAATGGACGAAGAGGATGAGGCCACCGCTGCGGTGGCATGGCGCTGCGGAAATGGTTGTCGTGCCGTTGATGGCGCGACGTCCCCATCGCCGCCGGCAGCTCACGGCCGAAAGCCGACGCCTTTTGATCGCTGCTTTCGAACCCGAGCCGCGTGTCGATATTCTTCAAAGCCGTCTTTCAACCTGAGGGCAGTTGACGCCCGCGATCGCCATTCCGGCGCGCTCACTCCCGACTCACCGCCGCGCACCTGTGGTTAGCGCTCCCGCGGCGCGCTTGCGCAGCACCGGCACCATCCGCCAGGCTGCGGGCTCGTCGCTGAACGGCAGCGGCGGCACCAGCGACCCCAGCCACTCGACGATGTCGAACTGGGCGGTGCAGCGCACCAGCGCATCGAATTCATTGGCCGTAATCCGGCGCTGGCGCGCACGCTCCACCACCTGCCCATCGCCATCCGCGCCCGACCAACTCATCGTGACCGTGACCTCGTCGATCTGGGTAACAGGGTCGAAGGCGTCGCCATCATTGCCCCAGCTCATCTCCACACGCAAGCCGTCGGCTTCGGACGTCCACTGTGTGCTCGTCGACTTGCCGACGGCAAAGCTGTCACGCGGGTGCGACATTTCCAGCACGTACAGGCCGCCGTCGACAAGATGGGCAGCCACGCAGTCCAAGTGGCGGAGCACGGCGTCGTTGTCCAGCAGGTAGCTGGCCGAGTCCATCAGCAGCATGGCAAGGTCAAATCGCCGCCCGAGCCGGAAGTCCACCATGTCAGCGCAAACCGCCGTGATAGGCACGCCGTCGCTGCCTGCGCATGCCAGTGCGTAATCGCACATCGCAGACACCGAATCGAGCGCCACGGCTGCCGCGCCGCGGCGGGCGAACTCGCGTGCATGCCGCGCCGGGCCGGCAGCCAGTTCGAGCACTGCTGCCGGCCCAAGCTGTCCCGCACCGTGTCGCGCAACCAGGGCCGACAGCGCGTCGCACTCGGCCGCCACGTCGCGAAATCCAAGCGCCACGTCATAGCAGCGCGCACGATCGTAGATACGGTGATGATTTTTTGGCAAGGCAAAGGCCCATCCCGGATTGAGCGGGCCCCGAGCATGACACAGTGTCACGCAGGCATGGCGGTTCGCGGCCTTTGATCGGGCAACGACCGTGACAAGCGTCCGCTGATGGCCGCGAGCGCCGGTTCAAACGTCCGCAGTCGGGCAGTGCCGCAACGCGAAGTTCCGACCC
>DAOMGB010000090.1:0-11892 GCA_035430095.1 Casimicrobiaceae bacterium
CCTCGCACGCTTTCCAGGCGTGTGACTTAAACCGCTCATCCACCTCTCCGGTGGGCCGCATTTTACCCCATGGCTGCCCTCGCCCGCCCGGGAAACCGGCCCGGCTGTGCTAGATTCGGCCGAAATCCAAGAATAGGGCAATTCCATGGCAGTTCCCGCATCCAGCCGCATCGTCATCATTGGCGGCGGCGTCATTGGCTGCAGCATCGCCTACCACCTGGCCAAGCGCGGCGAGCGCGACGTCACCCTCCTCGAGCGGTTGCAGCTTACCCACGGCGCCACCTGGCACGCGGCCGGCCTGGTCGGGCAGCTGCGCAGCAGCAGCAACCTGACGCGCCTGATGAAGTACTCGGCCGAGCTGTATGGCAAGCTGGAACAGGAAACCGGCCAGGCCACGGGCTGGCACGGCTCGGGCAGCCTGCGCCTGGCCTCCTCCAAGGCGCGCTGGCAGGAGTTGAAGCGCTCGGCGACGATGGCCAAGGGCTTCGGCTTCCACGTCGACCTGGTCACGGCACAGGAAGCGCAGAAGCTCTTCCCGCTGATGACGATGGATGGCGTGGTCGGCGCGGCGTGGATCGAAGGCGACGGCTACGTCGACCCCACCAGCCTCACCAATGCCTACGCGGCGGGCGCGCGTGCGGGCGGCGTCAGGATCATCCAGAACGTGCGTGTGACGGCGCTCAACAAGCGCGGCCGGCGCGTGACCACCGTGGTCACGGACCAGGGCGCGATCGAAACCGAGTGCGTTATCAACGCCGCGGGCATGTGGGGCCGCGAGATCGCCGCGATGGTCGGCACGCGCGTCGCCGCGTGCGCGGTCGAGCACCAGTACTTCGTCACCGAGAAGTCGGAAAAAATCCCGGATGGCCTGCCGTCGCTAAGGGATCCCGACCACGATTTCTACGTGAAGCCCGAGCCGGGCGCCTTGGCGGTCGGCGGCTGGGAATCGAACACGCCACCGTGGGGCGCCAACGGCATCCCCAGGGACTTCGGCCCCGAGCTGCTGCAGCCGGATTTCGACCGCTTCGGGCCGCTGGCGGAGGCGGCGGGCATGCGCATCCCGGCGCTCAACGAAGTCGGCATTCGCCAGCTGATCAATGGACCCATCCCGATCACGGCGGACGGCGAGCCGATCATCGGACTCTCGCCCGAACTCGACAACTTCTACCTGTGCTGCGGCTTCACTTCCGGCATTGCGGGATCGGGCGGCGCAGGCATGGTGATGGCCAACTGGATCGTCGACGGCGATCCGGGCATGGACCTGTGGCCATTCGACGTGCGCCGCTTCGGCGCACCGCATTCGGTGAAGCAGTTCATGTACGAGCGCGCGGTGGAAAGCTACGGCCGCTACTACCACGTCGCGTGGCCGACCAACGAGTCGGACGTCGGCCGCAACGCACGGCGCAGTCCGCTCGATGCGCGGTTGCGCGCGGCGGGCGGCGTGTACGGCAACAAGTTCGGCTGGGAGCGTCCCAACTGGTTTGCTCCTGCCGGGACGCCTGCCGTGGACACGCTGTCGTTCGAGCGCGGACCGTCGTTCGACGCTATCGGCGCCGAGCACAAGGCGGTGCGGGAGCGCGTCGCGCTGGTCGACATGAGTTCGTTCTCCAAGTTCGAGATCCGCGGCCCGGGCGCCATGGCGCACCTGCAGACGCTGGCGGTGAACAACCTGGACCGGCCGGTCGGGACGATCGTCTACACCCAGTTGTGCAACGAGCGCGGCGGCATCGAGGCCGACGTGACCATCACGCGGCTGAGCGAAGACCGCTTCTACTTCGTCACCGGCAGCGCACTGGGCGTCCGCGACCGCTCCACCATCGAGCGCGGCATGCCCGACGACGGCAGCGTGGAGATCGTCGAGCACACGTCGGCGCGCGCGGTGATCAACCTGTGCGGTCCGCGCTCGCGGGACGTGCTGGCGAATCTGACCGACGCACCACTCGACAACGCGAGCTTTCCCTACATGACCGCTCAGCAACTGGACCTGGGCTACGCGCCCGTACTGGCGCTGCGTGTGACCTACCTGGGCGAGCTGGGCTACGAGCTGCACGTTCCGGCCGAGTACGCGCTGTACCTGTACGAGAAGCTGTGGGCCGCGGGCGAGGCGCACGGCATCGCCAACGCAGGCTACCGCGCGATCAACAGCCTGCGCCTGGAGAAGCACTACCTGGTGTGGGGCTCGGACATCACGCAGGATTACAATTGCTACGAGGCGGGGCTGGGCTTTTGCGTGGCCGCAAGCAAGGGCGAATTCCTGGCGCGCGCCGCGCTGGCGGAGGTCAAGGCCACAGGGCCGAAACTGAAGCTCGCGTGGTTTACCGCACCCTCGGAGGTAAACATGTTCGGCGGGGAAATCGTGCTGCTGGGCGACAAGGTCGTCGGCCGCGTCACCAGCGCCGGCTATGGCTACACGGTGGGCAAGAACATCCTTTGCGCGTACGTCGCGGCCGATGCGCCCGCCGCCGCCGACTACCGCGTCGAGGTGATGGGCGAACGCTACCCTGCCGTACGTCACTCCAGGCCGTTGTACGATCCCGATCGCCTCAAGATCCTTGCCTAGCCAAATTGCTACCTCGTTTCCGACTCATTCCGTCGTCCCCGGGAAAGCAGTGGCGTCATTCCCGCGAAAGCAGTGTCGTCATTCCCGCGAAAGCAGTGTCGTCATTCCCGCGAAAGCGGTGTCGTCATTCCCGCGAAAGTGGTGGCGTCATTCCCGCGAAAGCGGGAATCCAGCGACTTTCCTCGAAAGACACGGGGTCCCCGCTTTCGCGGGGACGACGAAAACCGAAGGCTCGATCATGACCAAGACCCCTCTCCACCCCGACCTCGCCGCCCTCCTCGCCACGCGCCGCGACGGCCACGGAATGCCGCGCGATTTCTACCACACAGATGCGCTGTACGCAGAGGAAGTGACGCGCATCTGGATGGGCGGTTGGCTCTTTGCCGGCTTCACCATCGAGATCCCCAAGCCGGGCGATTTCATCACGCTCAACGTGGGCAACTCGCCCGTGTTGGTGATGCGCGACGATTCGGGCGAAGTGCGCGCGTTCCACAACGTGTGCCGGCACCGCGGCACGCAGCTGTGCCGCCAGGAAAGCGGCCACGTGCGCGCGATCGTGTGTCCGTACCACAGCTGGACGTATTCGCGGCAGGGCGACTTGATCGCATGCCAAGGCATGCCGACGGATCTCGACAAATCGAAGCTGGGCCTGAAGTCAGTGCACGCGGAAGTCGTCGCGGGGCTGATCTACGTGTCGCTGGCGGACTCGATTTCCGCCTCGCCGCCGGCATTCAAGCCGCTGCGTGATGCCTTCGCCCCGGCAGCCAAGCCACAGGGCTTCGACCGCGCGAAGATCGCCAGGATGGAGGAGTACGACGTTCCGGCCAACTGGAAGCTCGTGTGGGAGAACAACCGCGAGTGCTACCACTGCGTGCGCTGCCATCCGCAGTACTACAAGGCCAACTTCGACATCTACGAGGAGGAATACGCCTCCGACGCCATTAAGCAGCAGATGGCCGCGGCGGTCGCGCGCACGCAGTCGAAATGGGCGGCGCAGGGTATCTCGATCACGCACACGCACGGCGGACTGGCGTCGTTCCCCGATCCGGATCGCGGCCTGTGGTACGCGGCGGACCGCACCGTGCTGGCCGACGGCTTCGAGACGGAATCGATGGACGGCACGCGCGTGGCGCCTCTGATGGGTGACTACCCCGATTCCGATGTGGGTGTGCTTCGAATGCGCAGCATGCCCAACTTCTGGGTGCACGCGAGCTGCGATCACGCCGTGGCAGCGCGGCTGCTGCCCAACGGGCCCCGCTCGACCAAGGTGCGCGGGTACTGGCTGGTCCATGAGAATGCCGTCGAAGGCAAGGATTACGACCTCGCCAAGATGACGCCATTCTGGGGCCTCACCAACGAGCAGGACTGGGACATCTGCAAGTGGCAGCAAAAAGGCGTCGACTCCGTCGGCTACGAGCCCGGGCCGCTGTCCACGCGCAAGGAATACAACGTGGACGCATTCATCCGCTGGTACCTGCAGCAGATGCGCGGTGACGGCGTCGCCGCGCCGCAGTTGCACATTGCGTAGCCGAAAGCTACGCCTCGATTCCCAGCGGGCCCCACCAATCCCGGGCGGCGTGCCAGGTTCCGCATGAACGAGGAAGGTCTCCGAGTCGCGATCAGCGAGTGGATCATGGTCCAGGCGCTGGCCGGCGCGGACGAGCTCGAGATCCTCGCCGGCATCTGCGGGCAGATGAACCGTGCGGGCATTCCGGTCCTGCGCGCCTCGGTCGCGCACGACCTGCTCGACCCGACGTTCGACGCCCGCGGTGTCCGATGGCGGCGCGACCAGGGTGCGCTCGAGGAGGCGCTCCCGCGTTCGGACGACCCGCTGCAATATCAGGAGTGGACGCGCAGTCCCTTCTACGGCTTGCTCGAAAGCCATGAACCGTCGCTGCGGCGGCGTCTGGATGCAACCTATCGCCGAGGGGAGTATCCGTTGCTCGACCAGTTCCAGGACGAGGGGGCGACCGACTACATTGCGTTTGCGTCGCGCATCGGGGAAAGCGTGCGCCTCGGCGAAGGGGAAGGCATCATGGCGTCGTGGACCACGGACGCGCCCGAAGGCTTCACCGATGCCCAGATCCGGCTGCTCTCGGGTGTCATGCTGCCGCTGACGCTGGTCTTCATGCTGCGGACGACGAATCGCACCGCGCGCACGCTGATCCAGACCTACCTCGGCAGCGACGCCGCGGAGCGCGTGCTGGCCGGCAACATCGTGCGCGGGCGGGCCGAGCCGATCCGCGCCGTCGTGTGGTTCAGCGACCTGGTGGGCTTCACGCGAATATCGGATTCGTCGAGCCCGGGCACGGTGCTCGAACTGCTGAACGACTACGCCGAAGCGCAGGTCGAGGAGATCGAGGCGCAGGGCGGACACGTGCTGAAGTTCATCGGCGACGGCATCCTGGCCATCTTCCCGCAGCAGGAGATGGCGCAGGCATGCGCGCGTGCGCTGGACGCAGCGGCAAACCTGGCCCGCAGGATTGCGACATTGAACGCGCGCCGCACGGCACACGGCATGCCGGTCACCAGCGCGCACATCGCGCTGCACGTCGGTGAACTCCTGTACGGCAACCTGGGCAGTCCGCGCCGGCTCGATTTCACCGTGCTGGGGCCAGCCGTCAACGAGGCGGCGCGCATCGAGTCGTTCTGCGCGTCGCTCGAGCAGGCCGTCATCGTGTCGACGGCGTTTGCGGAAGCGTCAGGTCAGGCGCGGCAACGGCTGGTCAGCGTCGGTCGCTATGCGATGAAGGGCATCGCGCGGCCGCAGGAGCTGTTCACGCTGGATCCGGCGCACGCGCTCGCCGAGTCCGGCTCGTGAACTTGGTGGCGTGAAGCTCGGACTCGATTGACCGTCGAGAGTCGATGGTGGCCGCTCGCCTGCGTACGAGTTCGGCCACAATCGGCCCGCCGTCGCTACGGATGAGTCATCGCCTTCATTTGCCGTGCGGAGCGACAGTGATATGCAACGTCACGTCGACAGGGACGCCACCGGCCACCACGCCCGAAATGTGGATGGTGTGCTCACCCACGGATGGCGGCGCAAGCAGGAGGGCGTAGCCATCGGCTACCATCGGTCCATAGGTACCTGGCGGCGCTTCGCAGAACTGGTCAACGGTGGTCGCGGAAAACACCGGCGTTGTTTTACGGTACGCCGCGATGTTCTCGACCGGTACGCCGTCCACCTGCACCTCGATATTCTGGAACGAATCGACGAAGGATTTCGCGAGACCTCGCAACTCGTCCACCGTGTAGTTCGTGTCGGGGTCGACGCAAATATAATTGTCCCACTCGGCGGTCAATACGTTGGCCCACAGAGCGGTCCCCGCAGGAATGGTGAAGTGGCGATTGACGACGGGTGCCGCATTTCCCAGGAACCATACGTGCTTGGGCTGGCTGGTGGCAATCTTGTCTTCATTCCCTTCGAAGATCGGGTTGTCCGCCAGCGGTAAACCGAAAAGCCACTGGTGGAACCCGACCATCCACTCTTCGTAGGTCAACCCATGGAAGTGCGCGTTGGGTGGGATGATTCCGGGGTTCGGATTACCCTTTGGT
This sequence comes from Casimicrobiaceae bacterium, assembly GCA_035430095.1. GTDB lineage: Bacteria > Pseudomonadota > Gammaproteobacteria > Burkholderiales > Casimicrobiaceae > VBCG01. Next base: position 6,116 of record DAOMGB010000090.1, read on the forward strand.
GGTCCCGCAAACGCGGACGCGGCAAACACAGCGAGCACCGATGCAAGCGCGAGTACTCTCGCGAATTTCATGGCTCTCATATGTTTCTCCCTGAGCGAACTGCCGGATGATGGTCGCGACGACATCGCGAGACCTCGGCGTGCCGCAAAGCGGCCATTTGTCGGGGAAGCGTCAAGGACCGGCAATGACTTGGCGCTGATCGGGTGCGGTATACCCCTGCCTGCTACAAAAGGCAAGCGGTTCCCGGTCCGATTCGCAGTGCCTTGACAACCGCACGCCTTCGCGGAGGATTGAGATACTCGTCCCCGCGAAAGAATCCCAATGAAGCGCAGCGTTGACCGTTTTCTCACGACCCACACGGGCAGCCTCCCGCGGCCCGACGACCTCATCCGGATGATGTACGCGAAGGAGGAAGGCGTGCCGGTAGATGCGGCCGCGCTGTCGCGGCGCGTCGCGGCCGCCGTCGAGGAAGTCGTGCGCAAGCAGTCCGAGTCGGGTGTGGACATTGTCAACGACGGCGAGATGAGCAAGCCAAGCTACGCGACCTACATCAAGGATCGTCTGGCCGGCTTCGGCGGCAGCGGCAACACGTTCGTCTACCAGGATCTGGTCGACTTCCCGAATCTCGGCAAGCGCGTGTTCGGCGACCCCGGGCGTTCGCGCCGCAAGACGCCGGCGTGCAACGCGCCCATCACCGTGCGCGACCCGCAGGCGGCGCAGGCCGACGTCGACCACCTGAAGGCCGCGCTTGCGGGCGTCAAGGTCGAGGACGCGTTCCTCACGGCCGCGTCGCCCGGCGTCGTGTCGCTCTTCTTCCGCAACGAGCACTACCCGACCGAGGAAGCGTATATCTTCGCAATCGCCGACGCGATGCGGCAGGAATACGAGACCATCGCGAAGGCCGGCCTCGTCCTCCAGATCGACTGCCCGGACTTGGGCATGGGGCGGCACATCCAGCACGCCGACCTCTCCGTTCCCGAATGGCGCAAGAAGGCGCAGTTGCATGTCGAGGCGCTTAACCACGCCGTCGCCAATATTCCACCCGAGCAGCTGCGCATGCACCTGTGCTGGGGCAATTACGAAGGTCCGCACCACTGCGACGTCGCGCTCACCGACGTGATCGACATCGTGCTGCGCGCGCGTCCCACCGCGATCGCGCTCGAGGCCGCCAACCCGCGGCACGCGCACGAGTGGAAAGTCTGGGAGACGGTGAAGCTGCCCGACGGCAAGATCCTGATCCCCGGCGTGATCGAGTCGAAGTCGAACTTCATCGAGCACCCAGAGCTCGTCGCGCAGCGCATCGGCCGCTACGCCAATCTGGTCGGCCGCGAGAACGTGATGGCCGGCAGCGACTGCGGCTTCGGCACGTGGGTCGGGCAGGCCGCGGTCGACCCGGACGTCGTTTGGGCCAAGATGGCGGCGATGGCCGAGGGCGCGCGGATCGCCTCGCGGGAGTTCTGGAAGCGCTGAATCTGCAGAATCGGGACTTCGGGCTCGTCCCGCCTCGACCGATGTTCGCTAACCGGCCCCACGCGGCACCAAGACAATCGGGGCACAGTCAGCAAAAATGCGAACCGCCATCGACGTTCGGGAACGCACGCATTCAATGATGCGTCATTGCGGCGCGCACATGAGAATCCTGTCGGCGCCCTCGCCTTCGGCCAGCCAGCCGCGCGCCACCATCTGGTCGCGCGTTGCCATGTCCGCCACGTAGCGGTGATTGATGTTGGCGCTGTTGCTGTACACGCGGTAGATCGGCGTGGTGTTGGCCGGGCATGCGCCTTGAACCGGCATAAACATGTACATGAACACGGAATATTCCACGACGAAGGCCGGGTTCTGCGCGGTCGTGGCGTCGCATTCGGCCGTGTCGCGCCCGTAGAAGTGCGTGTTGCCCGAAGCCGGTGGAAGATAGAACCGGCAAACGGGTGCGGTGCCGCGCTGCGCCGTCGCATAGGCCTTGAATGACCTGCCGGTGCGCACCCAGCCCTTGATCACCGTGGCCGCATCCAGCGCGGCGATTTCGTCGGGGCGCCAGGTGAAGAAATAGTGTTGAAGTGCGGCGTTGTAGTACTCGATGGCGTTGACGGTGCCGGTACTGATGGTGGCCGGCACATCGGGAAGGATGGTGATCTCGACCGTGTCGACGGCGTTGGCCACCTGGGCATTCCACGAGATCGCGGCGCGTCCGCCGGTGATCCGGTCCGAGTAGGCGAAGCCATAGGCATCGGTAAACGGATAGATGGTCTCCGCATAGCGGTTGTAGTAATCCGGGTTGCTCTGCAGGTAGCCGAAATAGTAGTCGTAGACCGAATTCGTCGTGCGCAGCGTACTGCCGAGGCTCCACCAGTCCTGCGAATCGAACGTGCCGATCATGGTGTTGGCTGGGTAGGTCTTGCCGTTGATCGTGATCGGATGCTTGTGGGTTTTTTCGCTGCCGACCGTTCCGACGTTCATTCCGGCGAGCAGATCGCCCTCGATCCAGGTCAGCACGTTGTCCTGCGGACCGCCGTTGGACGGATCGGTCTGGCTGTAGCTGCCCGGATCGCCGTTAGCCTGGAGGTAGTACTTGTACAGGTAGTTGGCGTTCGCGCCGACCACGCCGCTCGGGTCCAGCAGGAACGCGGGGTAATTGGTGAACCCGCTCTGCACCGTCATGTACTCGGGCAGCGAGCCATAGGGAATCTTGATTTCGACGATGTAGGTTCCCGCATAGGGGCCCGACGCGATGGTCGACGTGCCCTTGAGGGTCACAAAGCCCGTGAACGTGACAGCGTACGGGCCGGTGCCGGGGGGCAGCGGCAACGGTCCGCCATAAGGCTTGGTGTAACCCACCGTGCGTTGCTCCTTCGCATCGAACGTTGCGGTCAGGACGTACGCCTGAGGAGACGTCGCGGCGCTGCTGTAGGTCACGGCCCCGGTGGGCAACACGCCAGCGAAGCTTCCGACGATGTTGGTGGTGCCCTTGTAGGGAGAAGCGGCCCGGCCATCCATGCGCTTCAAGTAGTTGTTGTAGGTTCCCCAGCTGTAGTTGTCCGGAACGCCGTAATTGGCCGCCGCCGACACGAGGTCACCCGCGAATGTAGCGATCTGGTTGTCGTTAGCGATTACGCGCACGAATGCGCCGCTGCTGCCGTAGGGCGAGTCGGTATACGGCGCCGCCGTGGTCTTGCCCTGGGAGTTGGCGTTGATGACGAGGTAGGGACTGTTGCCGGAGATCTTCGGCAGTGTAGTGATACCCCCGGGGGCGGCAGCAGCCGACGCGTTGGCGTCGGCGGCGATCGCGCCGAGGGCAGCGATCACACTGTTGCCGGCGCTGCCCCGCAGCGTCTGCGTGGTGGTCGCCGGCGATGCGGACGCATAGGCCTTGACGCTGAATGGAATGCTGAACCCGTCGACCGCGGTGATGTCGAGGTTGTCGTCGGTGCTGCCGGTAATGAACGCCTCGATCTTGTCGTAGCGCAGCGTGAAGTTGGGGTCGTTGAAGTCCGCGAGGCTCGGCGTGTATCCGGTGCTCTGGACCGACCAGCAATTGTTGCCGTAGGTGAACCACATCCGGCCACCGCCCATCGTGAAGCTGGGGATCTTCACGTAGTTCGGGTTGCCAGCCGTCACCGGCGTGAACGCGGAGAGCAAATAGCCAGGCGGTGGACTGGCACCCGTATCCGACGGAAGGATGTTGGTCCCGCCGGCCGTCAAGCCGGACAAGGTGGTCACGCCGGTCCACATGACGCAGACCGGCTGGCCGCTCTGGTTATTGATCTTGAGCGTCACCTGCGACGTCGCGGGCGGTGCCGCAAGCAGCGCGGCGGCCGTTCCCAGTACCATGGTGAACTTGGCTGAATGTTTCATGGGCACATTCGCTAGCAACGAACGTACCAATGACCCCGACGGAGGCGCCTGACGCGCGACGTTGCCGGCTCCCTGGCCGGCTCGAATTCACCCGGCCGCCGCGATCAGATCAGTTCCTTCTGCCGCTGCGTACAGTCCACGACCGTCAGCGCCGTCATGTTGACGATGCGGCGCACGGTGGCCGACGGCGTGAGGATGTGCACGGGCTTGGCCACGCCAAGCAGAATGGGGCCGAGCGTCACGCCGGAGCCACCCGACACCTTGAGCAGGTTGAACGAGATGTTGGCCGCGTCGAGCGTGGGCATGATGAGGAGGTTGGCCTCGCCCTTCAGGCGCGAGTTGGGGAACGCGGCCAGGCGTACGTCCTCCTGCAGCGCGGCGTCGCCGTGCATCTCGCCTTCGCATTCCAGCTCCGGGTCCATCAGCTTGACCAGCGCCAGCACTGCCTGCATCTTTTTCGCCGTGGGATTGTTCGACGACCCGAAGCTCGAATGCGACAGGAACGCGACCTTCGGCACGAGACCGAAGCGGCGCATTTCCTCCGCGGCCAGCAGCGTGATCTCGGCCAGCTGCTCGGCGGTCGGATCGGCATTGACGTAGGTGTCGGCGATGAAGATCGTCCGCGCCGGCATCATCAGCGCGTTCATCGCGGCGTACGTGCGCACGCCCTTGCGCAGACCGATCACCTGGTCGATGTAGTAGCGATGCAGATCGTGCGTGCCGAAGGTGCCGCACAGCATGCCGTCGGCGTCGCCCATATGCAGCATCATCGCGCCGATCAGCGTATGCCGCCGGCGCATCTCGATCTGAGCGTAGGCCTGCGAGACGCCGCGGCGCTCCGTGAGCCGGTAGTACTCCTGCCAGTAGGCACGGTAACGCTCGTCGAACTCGGGGTTGATGATGTCGAAATCGACGCCGGGAACGATGCGCAATCCATAGCGCTCGACGCGCTTCGCGAGTACCGCCGGCCGGCCGACGAGGATCGGCCGCGCCAGGCCCTCGTCCACGACAACCTGCACGGCGCGCAGCACGCGCTCCTCCTCGCCTTCCGCGTACACGATCCGCTTTGGGTCCTTCTTGGCGCCCGCGAAGATCGGCTTCATCAGCAGGCCCGAGTGGTACACGAACGTCGTCAGCCGCTCCTTGTACGCGACCATGTCCGCGATCGGGCGCGTCGCCACGCCGGACTCCATCGCCGCCTTGGCCACCGCGGGCGCGATCATGACGATGAGGCGCGGGTCGAACGGCTTTGGAATCAGGTATTCCGGACCAAAGCGCAGGTTCTCGACGTTGTATGCGTGGGCGACGATGTCCGACTGTTCCGCCATCGCCAGGTCGGCGATCGCGCGCACCGTGGCCAGCTTCATCGCCTCGTTGATCATCGTCGCGCCGACGTCGAGGGCGCCGCGGAAGATGAAGGGAAAGCACAGGACGTTGTTGACCTGGTTGGGAAAGTCCGAGCGGCCGGTGGCGATGATCGCGTCGGGCCGCGCGGCTTTGGCCAGGTCCGGCATGATTTCCGGCTCCGGATTGGCCAGCGCCATGATCAGCGGCCGGTCCGCCATGCCCGTCAGCCATTCGGGCTTCAGCACGCGCGCGGCAGAGAGTCCGAGGAAGATGTCCGCGCCGGGCAGAATCTCGGCCAGCGTGCGGGCCTTCGTCGGCTGCGCGTAGATGGCCTTGTGGTCGTCCATCTCCTCGACGCGGCCCTCGTAGACGACGCCCTTGATGTCGGCGACGTAAATGTTCTCGCGCTTGATGCCGATTCCGACCAGCAGGTCGAGGCAGGCCAGCGCCGCCGCGCCCGCGCCCGAGCACACGAGCTTGACCTTCCCGAGTTCCTTGCCGACCACGCGCATGGCGTTGGTCACCGCCGCGCCGACGATGATCGCCGTGCCGTGCTGGTCGTCGTGGAACACCGGGAT
>DAOMGB010000091.1:0-11754 GCA_035430095.1 Casimicrobiaceae bacterium
CGGCGCCGTCAACGTCTGCGCGACCGCGTTCGCGTTGGCAAGGGTCAGCGTGAGTGTCGCCGTGCCGCCCGCGGCAACGGACGCCGGCGCGATCGTCTTGGCCAATCCCAGCGTCGCCGCGGTTACGGAAAGCGGCGCGCTCGCGGCCGGCGCCGAGCCCGCGGCCGTCTGGATCGCGCTCGTCGTATTGGTGACCGCGCCTGGCGTGCTCGACGTGATGGTGACGACGATCGTGCATCCGCCTACCGGGACCGGCGACCCGGATGCCATCGTGATCAGCGCCGGTGTCACGCTCACGCCGGTGCAGCTGCCGGCATTTGCACTGGTCGTCGTGACCCCTGCCGGCATCGGGTCCGTGAAATTCGCGGTCAGCGTCGTGCCGGCGGCGTTCGGGTTGCCAATGACGATCGTCAGCGTGGCCGAGCCTCCCGCCACGATCGACGCGGGCGCAATCGACTTGCCAAGTGCCAGCGGCGCCTCGTTTACGGTCAGCGGCGCACTGGCGGCGGGCGTGGTGCCCGCTCCGGTGCTGAGCGTGCTGGTCGTGTTGGTGACCGTCCCCGGCAGGCTCGACGTGATGGCGACGATGATCGTGCAACCGCCGGGCGGAATGAGCGATCCGGAGGCCATCGTGATCAGCGTCGGCGTGACGCTCACGCCCGCGCACGTCCCCGCGTTGGCGGATGTCGTGGTGATGCCGGCCGGCATCGGATCGGTGAAGTTCGCGGTCAATGCCTGAGGCGAGGCGTTGGCGTTGCCGAGCGTCAAAGTCAACGTCGACGTGCCGCCGGCGGTTATCACGCCCGGAACAATGGTCTTGGCAAGCGTTGCGGCCACGGCGTTCACCGTCAGCGGCGCCGCCGCGGCGGGCGCCGCGCCGACGTCCGTCTGCAGCGGGCTTGTCGTGTTCGTGACGGTTCCGGGCGTGGTGGAGGTGATCGTGACGATGATCGTGCAACCGCCTGCGGGAATGCTGGCGCCGCCGGCCAGCGTGAGCAGCGTGGGCGTGACGCCGACCCCGACGCACGTTCCCGTGTTGGCGGAAGTGACCGTCACTCCGGGCGGCATCGGGTCCGTGAACGCCGCGGTGAGCGTGGTCGCGATCGCGTTGGGATTGCCGAGCGTCAGCGTCAGTGTCGCGCTGCCGCCGGCGGCGATGGCGGCCGGCGCGATGGCTTTGCCGAGCGTGGGCGGCACCACGGTCACCGTCAACGGGGCGCTCGCGGCAGGCGCGGCGCCAAATCCGGTTTGCAGCGCGCTGGTGGTATTGGTCACCGGACCCGGTGTTGTGGAAGTGATCGCGACGACGATCGTGCAGCCGCCGGCCGGGAGGCTGGCGCCGCTGGCCATCGTGATCTGCGTCGCGGTGACGGTCACGCCGGCGCACGTCCCCGTATTGACGCCGTTGGTCGTTACGCCGGCGGGCATGGGATCGGTGAACGGCGCGGTCAGCATCGTGCCGGCGGCATTGGTGTTGCCGAGCGTCAGCGTCAGTGTGGCGCTGCCACCCGCGGCGATCGATGCCGGCGCGATGGCCTTGGCCAGGGTCGGTGCCGATGCGGTGACGGTCAGCGGCGCGCTGGCTGCCGGCGCGATTCCCACGGCGGATTGCAGCGCGCTCGTCGTGTTGGTGACGGTGCCCGGCGTGTTCGACGTCACGGTGACGACGATGGTGCAGCCGCCCGCCGGCAGGATGCTTCCCGAGGGCTTGGTGATCGACGTTGCGGTGACCGTGATTCCGGTGCAGGTGCCGGTATTGCCGCCGGTCGTGGTGACGCCGGCGGGCATGTTGTCCACGAACGCAAAGTTCAACGTCGTGGCACCCGCATTGGGATTGCCGAGTGTCAGTGTGAGCGTTGCGGTGCCGCCTGCGGCGATCGACGCCGGAGAAATCGCCTTGCCCAGCGTGGGCGCGAACAGGACGATGGTGTTGGTGTCCGATGCGGACGTCGTCGAGCCGGGACCCGAGCTCGCCGCGTTGACGGCGGTCACAGTGTTCGTTATCGACGGCGCCGACATGCCGGCGCCGAAGGTCACCGGCAGGGAATAGGAAAGGCTGGCGCCGCCGCCCGCGGGCACATAGGCGCCGGCGACGGAGAACCCTGTGCCCAGGTTGCTGATGGTGCCGCAGACGGCGCCCGCGCCCGTCGGCGTGCATGTGGCGGGACCGTTCTGCGTGACGCCGGCCGGCAGCGTGTCGGTGATGGACACATTGCTTGCATCCGACGGACCGCCGTTGGTGAGCACCATGACGTAGGTGGCGTTGCCTCCCGGCAGGTAAGTCGGGCTGCCGTCATCCTTGGTGATGACGAGGCCGGTCACCGGAACCAATGGATCGGAGTCGGTCGCCGTGGTGTTTCCGGTATTGATGACCGACCCCGGCACGACGGCCGTCACGGTGTTGGTCACCGTGCCGACGGCGTTGGGTGCGATGGTCGCCGGCACCGTGTAGGTGATCGAACCGCCGTTGGGAATGGTGACGATGTCGCTGATCGGGCCGCTTCCCGATCCGCACGTCGCGCCGCCCGCGCCGAGACAGGTCCACGCGCCGAAGGTCACGCCCGCGGGCGGAGGATCGTTGATCACCAGGCCGGCAACGTCGTTGGGGCCGGCGTTGGACACGCCGATCGTGTACGTGGTGGAGCCTCCCGGCGTCAGGCTCGCGACGCCGTTGGTCTTGGTGACGTTCAGCTTGATGGTGCCGGTGGCGGCAAGCGTGGCCGTGCCCTGCAACGGATTCGTGACGCCTTGCAGGCTGGTCACGGAGGAGGGCGGAATGTTGTTGATCAGGTTGCCGGATACATTCCCCCTCACCGTCACGTTCACGGTGCAGATCGTATTGGCGTTGACGCTTCCGTTGGCCAGGGTCACCGTCGCCGCCCCGTTGACGGCCGTGACCGTCGGCGCGGCGGTGCAGCCGCTGGTCGTCGGCGCCGGTGGGTTCGCGACGACCATCCCGGCCGGCAGGTTGTCGGTGAGTCCCACACCGGTCAGGTTGATCGCGCCCGCGTTGTTGTTGCGGATCTGGATCGCCATCGTCGAGGTGCCGCCGACGGCGACCGTGGTCGGGCTGAAGGACTTGTTCACCGTGACCGACGAATTGCTGATCGTGAGCACGGCGGTCGCGTCGTTGACCGCCACGCCCTGCGTCGTCGTCACGTTGGCGCCAAGGAGCGAGTTGGTATGGGCGCCGACGGTTGCGCCGGTGGTGGCGACGTCGAGCGAGACGGTGCAGCTGAAGTTGGTCGGCGGAGGATTGGCATTGGCCAGGCTGCCGCCGGATACCGTGAATGATGCCTCACCTCCCGCCAGGGCCGGGGAAAACGTGGCCCCCGGGCACGTCGTCGCGGCATTCGGCGGTGTGGCCACGACGAATCCCGCGCCCATCGTGCTGGTGAGGTTGTCGGTGAGGCTGATGCCGGTGATGTCGGATGCCGTTGCGGCGCGCGTGAGTGTCACCGTGAGTCGCGATTTGGTCCCTGCCTGCACTGTCGTCGGATTGAACGCCTTCGCGGTCGTCAGCGCGCGCCCGACGGCGACCGTTCCCGTGATGGTGGAAGTGTTGCTGGCAAGGCTGGTCACCACGCCGCCGATGGCGATCGTGTTGGTGTGATTGCCGATCGTGGCTGCCGTCGAAATGCTGATCGGTCCGACGGTGATCGTGCAACTGCCGAGTACCGGTCCGGCGGCCGCCGGTATCGATCCGCCGCTGACGACGAACGACGTGGCCGTCGAGGTCGAGAGTACGGAGCCGCAGGTGCCGCCGATCGTCGGAGCGGCGGCAAACGAGAATCCCGCGCCCATCGTCGCGATCGAATCGGTGAGCGTCGTGATGGCGGCGGGGACGGCCGCGCTGTTCTGCAGCGTGATCGTCATCGTCGTCGTGCCGTTCTGTACCGCCGTCGAGAACGCCTTGCTGCCGCCGATGGTCCGCACCGTGAGGGCGACGTTGCCTGTGCCCGAATAGGCGACGCCGCCCCACGTTCCCGCGGCGATCGAATTGTTCTGCGTCGACGCAGCGAAGACCTGCAGCGTGATCGTGCAGGTCTTGTTGCCGACGGTCGGCGTGCTGAACGCGGCGAGGCTCGCGCCGGTCAGCGTGATCGACGTCGCCGTATTCGTCAGGACTCCGGAACACGTGGTCGTTGGCACGCCCGTCACGGTCATGCCGGCGGGCAGGGTGTCGGTGAACGTGATCGGCGTGAGAATGCTGTCGTTGAAGTTGGTGACCGTGATCGTCAGCGTCGACGGCGTTGTGCCGCCGGCCGGAATCGTCGTCGGCACGAACGCTTTCGTGAGCGCTCCGCCGGTCTGGACGGTGATGTTGGCGCTGATGGCCGGGCTGGTCGGTCCCTCGACGGTCTTCAGCGTGCCCGCCGCGATCGTGTTGGTGGACGCGGCGTTGGTCGCGGTGTTCGGCGTGCGCGCAATGACGTCCACCTTGATCGTACAGGCGCCGGAGGCGGGAATCTGCGCGCCGGCCGCCAGCGTGACGTTGGCCGGTGAAGCGGCGCTCACGTAGTTGGCCGTCGTCACGGTGCCGGCGACGCAGGTCGTGCTCGCATTCGGGACGGGCGCGATGTCGAGCGTGGCGGGCAGCGCGTCCGCGAACGCCGCAGAGAGCGTGAGCGGAACGACGTTGGGGTTGGTAAGCGTGATGGTCAACGTCGACGGCGTGCCGTTGCCGTGGACGGTCGTCGGCAGGAATGCCTTGGCGCCGGTGATGTTGACCAGCGCGGAGACGACGAGCGTCGCCTGCGCATCCTGCGGATTGGTGCCGTTGGACGAGGTGACCGCGTTCTGGGCGATCGTGTTGAGGTAGGTGTTCGGCAGCGCGGAGACGACGTTGATGGTGATCAGGCACTGGCCCGGCACCCCACCGCTGATGCCGGGAATCGTCCCGCCGGTCAGGGGAATCGGGCGAGTGCCGGGGACGATCGCGCCCGTGGCAAAGCCACAGGTGTTGCTGCCGATCGTCAGCGGGTTGGCGACAACAACGCCGTTGGGCAGCGTGTCGGTGACGCTGACGCTCGTTGCGATCGACACGTTGGGATTGAGCAGGACGATGGTCAGCGTCGACACCTGCCCGGCGACCACCGAATTGGGTGAGAAGCTCTTGTTGATGCCAACCGCCGCCAAGGCGGAATTCGCCAGGAAAAGGGCCAGTGCGGTGACGCTGGCGCGACGCAGGGTGCCTTGGAGCGGCATCGAAAGGGACCGGATCAGCCCCAATCCCTGTTGTGCCGCGCCAACCGCCAACCGCCGCAGATCGAATGAATTCATTGTCTATCCGTCCAGGACTTGCATGCCGTCAAGGGGCGTCGCGTCCGTCCGCCGCCTTTCCTTGAACGAATCAGTGCCAGGCGCACGTCGTCGCGCCTGGCCCAAATCAACAGTAACTTCAACTTTCAGTGCCAAATGCATGAAAGTCGGTCATTTTACGGCGCTTTGGACGCAACAACCGTGCCACGAAGCCGGTCAAGGCTCGGAATGACTGTCGGATTGGGAGCCCCGGCCAGCGATGGCCGAAAGTTGCGGACTGCGGCAGGGCTAATGAGGGCTAGTGGTAGCCCAGTTCGGCGCGCACCTTGCCGCGGAAGACGTAATACGACCAGCCCGTATACATGAAAACGATCGGAAGTATGAGCAGCGTGCCCACCAACAGGAATGCCTGCGAACCCGGGGACGATGCTGCGTCCCACAGGGTGATGGTCCACGGCACCACGTAAGGGAAGACGCTGATGCCCAGGCCGAGGTAGCACATGGCGAAAAGGCCCATCGCTCCGATGAACGGGAACACCTCTCCATCGCGCGAAAGCGAACGCCAGAGCGTCAGCGCGATACCGGCCGTGACGAGGGGAACGGGCGCCAGGAGGGCCATGTTGGGCCACGTGAACCAGCGCTCGGTGATCTGCGGATGCAGGAACGGCGTCCAAACGCTCACCATCGCAATGAACGCAAGCACGCCGAGCAGGCACTTCTTCGCCTGCGCGCGGGACCTTTGCTGCAGTTCGCCTTCGGTCTTCAGCACCAGCCACGTCGCGCCGAGCAGGCCATAGCCGAACAGCAACCCGACCCCGGTTGCCAGCGGAAACGGCTTGACCCAATCGAAGCTGCCGCCGGCGAAATGACGGCCGGAAACCGCGAATCCCTGCACGTACTCGCCCAGCACGACGCCCTGGAAAAAAGTGGCGACGACCGATCCGCCGAAAAACGAACGGTCCCACCAACGGCGTCCGCTGGCCGCCTTGAGCCTGAATTCGAACGCGACGCCGCGAAAGATGAGTCCCAGCAGCATCAGCAGGATCGGAAAGTAGAGCGCGGGAATGATCACCGCGAAGGCCAGCGGAAATGCAGCCAGCAGGCCCATGCCGCCGACAATGAGCCAGGTCTCGTTGCCGTCCCAGACCGGCGCGACGGAATTCATCATGAGTGTCCGTGCCGCGTCGTCGCGCGCGAACGGGAAGAGGATGCCCACGCCGAGGTCGAAGCCGTCGAGCAGCACGTACATGAATACGCCGACGCCGAGGATGACGGTCCATACCGGCACGAGATCGATGTGCATGGCGCAACCCCTAGGCGTCGGCGGCGGAGAGCGGCCGCGCGGGACGCTCGGTCAGTTTCGCGTCGTGCGCTTCCAGTACGCTGGGCGGGCCGGCGCGCGCCAGGCGGAACAGGTAGTACAGCCCGGCGCTGAAGATCACCGCATACACCGCCATGTACAGCAGCAGGGACATCAGCACGTCGAGTCCGGTGATCGACGGGGACACCGCATCCTTGGTGCGCAGCAGGCCGTACACCACCCACGGCTGCCGTCCGACTTCGGTGACCGTCCAGCCGGCGATGACTGCGATGAAACCGGCCGGCGCCATGAAATTGCACACGAACAGGAATGCGGGGGACGCGAACAGCCTTCCGCGCACGCGCAGCCACGCGCCCCAGGCGGCGACCGCAAGCATCAGCAGTCCGATCCCGACCATGACCCGGAACGCCCAGAACACAACGGGCACCGGCGGTCGATCCTGCGGAGCGTAATCCTTCAGGCCCTTGACCACGCCTTCGACGTCGTGGGTGAGGTACACGCTCGCCAATCCCGGAATCGCGACTTCATAGCGATTTGATTCGGTCGCGGAATCGGGAATTGCGAACAGCACGGCGGGTGCGCGTCCCTGCGTGGTCCACAGGCCTTCCATGGCCGCCACCTTCACCGGCTGGTGCTCGAGGGTGTTGAGGCCATGGGCATCGCCCAGCACGACCTGCAGCGGCACCAGCAGGATCAGCAGCCCCAGGCCCATGGACATCGCGCGCTGCGACTCCGGCACGTGCTGGCGCTGGCGCAGGTGCCATGCGGACACCGCGACCACGACGAATGCCGTGGTGATGTAGAAGCCGACGACCGTATGCGCAATCCGATAGGGGAACGACGGATTGAAGATCACGGCGACCCAGTCCCTCGCGAAGAAACGGCCGTCGATGATTTCGTATCCGGCCGGCGTTTGCATCCAGCTGTTGGCCGAGAGGATCCAGAACGACGAGAACAGCGTTCCGGATCCCACCATGACCGCCGCGAACAGATGGACCCAGGGCGCGACGAGCTTGCGCCCGAACAGCAGGATGCCCAGGAATCCGGCCTCGAGAAAGAATGCGATCAGGCCCTCGTAGGTCAGGAGCGGCGCCAGCACGTTGCCGGCCGCGTCGGCGAGACCGCTCCAATTGGTGCCGAACTGGAACGGCATCACGATGCCGGAAACGACACCCATGCCGAACGACACGGCGAACATCCGCGTCCAGAACAGCGACAGGCGCAGGTAGAGCGGGTCGCGCTTCCAGAAGTGAAGGCCCTCGAGCACGACGATGTACGACGCCAGGCCGACGGTGAATGCCGGCAGCAGGATGTGGAACGCGATGACGAACGCGAACTGCAGGCGCGAAAGGAGTACCGGATCGAGTTCCACCCATGCCCTCCCGTGTGAACGGCCTAGTCTACCGCGGCCGCGGCGTCTCCAGAACGGCGTCGCCCGTCACCGTGACGGTCACATCCGAATTGCCCGCCTCCATCGCGACCGGTGGCGCACCTGCGGCCATGACGGACTGTCGAAACATCGGCTGCGGCCGGACGAAATCACCCGTCTGGATCGTGACGTTTCCCACGCGCCAGCCGTCGAAACCCAAGCCGCGCGCCGCGTCGGAGGCGCGCGCCTGCCAGGACTTGATGGCCTGCTGCGTCAGGCTGTCCTCGGCCTTTTTCCGTGATGCCTCGCTGATCGAGAACTGCGTCCCGTCGACGACCAGTCCGCCCTCGGCCTGGAGTTGCGAAACCAGGGCGGACAGCGCGGCAAAGTCGCTGCTTTCGAGTTTAAGCGTCTGCGCGACCCGCCAGCGTGTCACCTGGCTCTTGTCGGTAACCTGGAAGGACGAGTAGCCCGACGTCGACGCCTCCACGCCCGACGCGGCGCGCGCCCGCGCCAGCGCCTTGCCCATCCTCGCGTTGACAACGTTGGCGGCGGCCACCGCGTCGGCGTTGTCGGACTCGGCCCGCAGCGATGCGTGCATGCGGTCATTTGGCACGCTGGCGGTTGCCGCCGCGGACAGCGTGACCGTCGGCGAACGCGGCGCAAAATTGGGCGTCATGCCCATTGACGGATGCGGCGGCGCCATGGGCTGGGCGGCGGCCAATGACGCGGCCGATGTGCCGAAAATGATGAAAGCGGAGGACAGCGCGCGTTTGAACTGCGAGGAATGGTGGTTCATGGGACGGTCCTGTAAAGAGTAGTACGTTGCTCCAACGCCTCGATGGCGGCACGGTTCGACCACGAAAAGCATTTGGCGGCGGCCTGCCGCCACGGCAGCCACACGGACGCGAGATGCTCGCGCGGATTGAGCGTCACGGGCATCGGTGCCGGCACCTCCAGCGCGAACACGTGCTCCGTGTTGTGCGTGGTGCCCGGCGGATAGCGGTGCCGCCACTTCGGATAGATTTCATAGTCGTTGGACATTTTCCAGTCGACCAGCGTCCCGATGGACTGCGCGTCGATGCCCGTTTCCTCCTTCAGCTCGCGCAGCGCCGTCGCAGCCAGCGCCTCGCCCGGCTCTCGGCTGCCGGTGACGGATTGCCAGTGGTCGGGAAAATCGGCGCGCTCGATGAGCAGTACGCGCAGGTCCCGTGTGTAAACGAGGACTAGCACCGAAACGGGTTGCTTGTAGCCCATGGATTGCAGCCCCGCGAGCGCCGGGGCGGTCAGGCGACGAAAGTCCAGAACCCCACGTGCCGCTCCTTCCAGAACTCCGCGGCTTCGGACAGCAGGTCCTCGAGCGTCGCCCAGTCGTTGGGGTGGTCCCTGCGGTAGGCGGCCGTGTGCGCGAGCGCGATCACGCGGCCGCTCTTGCCCAGCCAGTCGCGATCCTCGAGCACGTCGGCGAGCGCGTCGAAATTGTGGCCGAAATGGTCCGGCAGCTTGAGGGCCCTGTCGATTTCGGCGAACAGCGTTGCGCGATCCCTGGCATGGCCGAGGTCGGCCTGCGAGTACTTGAGATGCGCGTGCGCCGCAGCCGCCTTGAGCGGATCTGTCGCGCCGCTCCACTCGTGGACACCGGCGTCGTCGACAACGGTCAGATCGGGCGCCTTCATTCCGTGATCCTCTTGAACGACCGATAGTGGTCGCTGGTGTAGTAGCAATGCTCCGGCGAACTGACCGGACCACCGCAGATGATCCGGCGCGCGCCGCGGTTCTTCGACCCCGGCGTATGCACCGTGTACTCGTGATAATAGCCCTTGTGTTTGGCCGGAAGCAGCTTCTCGTAGTTGCCGAAGACCACGCCATCCCGCTCGTAGCGGAATGGCCCGCCCCGGTGAATCTGCGCAAGCACCGCGCGGCCCTCCTCGGGAAGGTCGGACACCGCGATGTCCGGCAACGATTCGGGTGTGGCGCGGGCGTGCGCGGGAAGGGCGCAAAAAAACGCCGCGGCCAGTACCAGGCCGGCGGCGGCGTTTCGAATGCGGGCGCTCGAAATCATGGAGCGCCCAGTGTAGCGTAATTCCTACGCCAGCTTGACCGAGTCGGTAGGGCGCACCTTGATGTGCAGGTCGCGCAGCTGCTGCTCCGTGACCGGCGTCGGCGTGTCTATCAGCAGGTCCTGGCCGCGCTGCGTCTTGGGGAACGCGATCACGTCGCGGATCGACTCGGCGCCGCACATCAGCATCACCATCCGGTCGAATCCGAACGCGATGCCGCCGTGCGGCGGCGCCCCGTATTGCAGCGCATTGAGCAGAAACCCGAACTTGCGCTGCTGGTCTTCGGGCGAGATGCCGAGCGCCGCGAACACCTTGGCCTGAACTTCCGGGCGATGGATGCGGATCGAGCCGCCGCCGATCTCCGAACCGTTGAGCACGACGTCGTAGGCCTTGGCCAGCGCCTTGCCGGGGTCGCTTGCCAGCAGGTCCTCGTGTCCATCCTTGGGTGCGGTGAACGGATGGTGCTTGGCCGCCCAGGTCTTCTTCTCGTCGTCGAATTCGAACATCGGGAAGTCGACGACCCACAGCGGCTTCCAGCTCTTTTCGGCGAATCCGCGATCGTGGCCGACTTTCGTGCGCAGCGCGCCCAGTGCGTCGTTGACGATCTTCTCGCGGTCGGCGCCGAAGAAGATGAGGTCGCCGTTCTGCGCGCCGGTGCGGACCAGGATTTCGCGCAGCGTCGCCTCGCCCAGGAACTTGACGACCGGCGACTGCAGGCCTTCCTCGCTCGCCTTGCTGACGTCGTTCACCTTGATGTAGGCGAGGCCGCCGGCACCGTAGATCTTCACGAAGGCCGTGTAGTCGTCGATTTCCTTGCGTGAAAGCGTGCCGCCTCCGGGGACGCGCAGCGCCGCGACGCGGCCTCCCGCCATGTCGGCGGCGGCACGGAATACCTTGAAGTCGACCGTTCGCATCAGGTCGGTCAGTTCCGTCAGCTCCAGCGACACGCGAAGGTCGGGCTTGTCCGAGCCATACCTGGCCATGGCGTCGGCGTAGGTCATCACCGGGAAGGGGTCGACGAGGTCGACGCCCAGCGCTTCCTTGAATATCGTGCGCACCAGCGGTTCCATCAGCGCGGCGATCTCGGTTGCGTCCAGGAACGCCGTCTCGATGTCGATCTGCGTGAACTCCGGCTGGCGGTCGGCGCGCAGGTCCTCGTCGCGGAAGCATTTCACGATCTGGTAGTAGCGGTCGAATCCCGACATCATCAGCATCTGCTTGAACAGTTGCGGCGACTGGGGCAATGCGTAGAAATGGCCGTGGTGGATGCGCGAGGGCACCAGGAACTCGCGCGCGCCCTCCGGCGTGGATTTGTAGAGGATCGGCGTCTCGATGTCGATGAAGCCGTGCCCGTCAAGGTACTTGCGCGCGGACATGGCGGCGCGGTGGCGCAGCATGAGGTTGCGCTGCATCTGCGGGCGTCGCAGGTCGAGCATGCGGTTCTCGAGGCGCACCGTCTCCGACAGGCCCTCGTCGTCCATCTGGAAGGGCGGCGTCAGCGAGGCGTTGAGAATTTCGATCGAGTGGGCGAGCACTTCGATTTCGCCGGAGACGAGACCGGTGTTGACGGTGCCTTCCGGCCGCGGCCGCACCAGTCCGGTGACGGCGACGCAGTATTCGTTGCGCAGCGTTTCCGCCGTCGCGAAGGTGGCGGCACGGTCCGGGTCACAGACGATCTGGACCAGGCCTTCGCGGTCGCGCAGGTCGATGAAGATGACGCCGCCATGGTCGCGGCGGCGGTG
>DAOMGB010000092.1:0-11197 GCA_035430095.1 Casimicrobiaceae bacterium
GCCGTCGCGTGGCTCGAGCGCCGCGCGGGTCGCCACGGCGCGAAGGTGCGCCGCGTCGAGCGCTTCGTGCGGGCGGGGGCGTACCCGATGGTGTTCCTCGCGCCGACGGCGGTGGTGTGCGTGTAGTGGCTCCCGCCGCGACGCCCGCCGTGTACGCCGCGCCGGTGGCGGCCGCGGTATTCGCGCTGCCCGTCGCCACCCCGGCCGCGTATGCGTTGGACGTCGCCGCGGCGGTGTCTGCCGACGCGACGGCGGCACCTGCCGCCATGCCGACGACGGCACCCGCCGCCGCCGCGCAACCGTAGCACCCGGCCGCGTAATACGGCACGGCCACCGGCGGATGGTAGGCGGGATACGTCGGGTACGCCGCGTAGCCGGGCGGGTGGTAGGCGGTCGCGCCGCCCGGATACGTGTGATAAGCGCCTTCGCCTGCCTCGCCGGCGGTGGTGCCCCCGTACATGTTGGTGTGTTCGGTGCCGCCGCCGTAGGCATGGGCCGTGCTGCCCCCATAGGCATTGGTGTGCTCCGTGCCTTCCCCGGCGACGTGTTCCGTGCTGCCGCCGAAAGCGTTGGAATGGCTGGTCTGGCCGTAGCTGTGGCTGGTGCTGCCGCCGGCGCGGTTGGCGCTGGCCCAGCCTTGCACATGACCCGCCCACAGGGCCGCAGCCACGAGGGCGACAAGAGTGGAAATTTTCCTGTTCATGAAATCACCTGCTGTCAGTTGGTCTTGGCCGGCGCGGCGGCGGGCGCGGCTTTCTTCGCCGCGTTGGAAGTCAGCGGCTTCAAGCCCTTGGGAAGGGACGGTGCGGCGAAAGCCATCTTGCCGGCGGCCTGGGCCTTGGCCGACGCGAAGGCATCCGCGGGAACCATCGGGTCGAGCTGCCAGTTCGACAGGATCAGTTCATGGTGCAGCGCCAGCGGATCCGCGGCATACATCGCGCGGATGCGACGCGGCAGCTTGTCGTCGACGCCAATCCAGATTTGCAGGAAAACGTCGTTGTTTGCCCACGCCAGCATGTCGGTTTTCACGCCGCCCACGGATGTCGACTGGCCGATGTAGAACGCAAGGATCGCCCCGTCCGTCAACGCGGCATAGGGGTCGGCGGCAACCAGGTCCATGAACGGATAGAAGATGGCGTAGTTCTTGAACGCGGCCGCGAGCGCGCCGTCGACGGTCGGCGGCGCCAGCGCCACGGCGGCGAGATTCTCCACCGGCGCATAGGCGGTCATCGTCTTGCCGTCGTAGTAGAACTCGGATACAGGTCCGTCGCCGGGCGAGATGATCCGGAGCTTGTCCGGCCGCTGCATCAGCACGTCGTAGCGCGTCGTGTAGACGAGCGGCGGCCCGAGCTTGCTCGGGTACTCGTAGCCGACTGTCGCGGTGAACGACATCGCCTTGGCGGCCGCCAGCTTTGCACTGGTGGCCCTGAGCAGGTCCATCGCGCGCGGCTCGAGGATCATCTTGAAATCCGACGCGGTGGACTTGCGCGCGGGCTTGGCGGCCTTCGTCTTGTTGGCGGTGGAAGGCTTGGGCTTGGCGCCGGCGTCCGCGGCTACACCTGATGCGGCCGGGGTCTGGGCGCCCGCGGAAATCGCCAGTCCGAGCCATAGGGTGACCATGACGGCAACCAGGATGGGCAAGGTCAGAACCCTTCGCTGAATTTCAGCATTCATTCAAGTCTCCGAGAAAAATGTGGCTTTTGTCAGTTCTGGCACGCAATCAGCGACCGCCCATGCGACCGGCGGCTGCGTAGCAGCTCATCGAGCCATTGTCGGGACAGATGACGACATAGGTGGCGCGTTGGCCGCATCCCTCCACGCCAACGGTGTATTCGGCGCGTTCCGGGCCGGAATAGCGAAATGTCTGAACGACTGGTTGCAGCGTCTCGCGTGATATGACCTGCCCGGTTGCCTTGGGGCAACTCAACTCGAATTGGGCGCGCCGCACCGCCATGTTGACCGCTTCCGGCTGCATCTGGTCTATGAACGGCGGACCCGATGCACATCCTGCGATCAATAGAGCCGACACTGAAACAAGGATTCGCACATTCATGATGCTTCTCCAGGTCAAGAGCCTAGGGAATCATTCCGCATTCGAACATCTTGTTGACGATGGGACCCGAAACCTTGTTGAAAAACGCCGTGCGCATCTGCGGGTCGCTCTTGAGCAGGCCGATGATTCGCTGCTCTTCCTGGGACTTGGGCTGGCTCTTCTGCTGCCACAGCTGCTCGCACGTGGACGACTGGTATTTCTGGACGACCTTGTCGGCGACACGGTCCATGATCGGGAACTGCGCGTATGCGTAGCCAGCGAACACAGCCACCGGAACGGCGGCCCACAGCCAATTGCGCTTGTTCATTGCACACTCCTGTCGGTGAAATTGCGAAGGAAACAACTGCACGTCGGTTGGCAGAGGACGCGTCTACCGCTTCTCGCGCGAAAAGGCCACGTCGTATTTTTGCCGAGCGACCGCCTGGTAGTAAACGCCTGCCAGCACGTCGCCGGCGGGCTCGTAGGTCAGCGCATAGGTCGATCCGTTGTACCCACCTGCCTGCAATTCGAGGAAGACCTTGATCGTCTTCCCGTCGCGCGTCGCCTCGGCCTTTGCAAAAGGCAGCAGGCTCGGATTGGCGTAGCCGGCCTCGAGCTTCCCGTCCGCCGCCACGCTGCGGATGATGATCGTGTACCCGCCGTCGGGCCGCACCCAGCGCCCGACCAGCGCGGCGAAACCGCTTTCCGCCTGCGCAAGCGGCGCCGCACCCTGCGCCGCGACTGGCATCGCGATTGCGCAGGAAACGAATGCGGTCACGAGACCGACGACAAGCACTTTCATGGATCGCCGGCGCCCTGCGCTCAGTCCTTGGCCGCACGCATCGCCGCATCCAGCTTCTGGATGTCGGCGGGCGACAACCGCGGCCGGTCGATCCTGATCGTCAGCTTGTTCAGCTTTGCGTTCAGCGGGAACGGCGGCTTGTAGTCGGCGTCATTCACGCCGGTGAGCGTGTCGGAGCCGATGTCGAAGGACTCGTCCCACTGCAGGATCATCGGCAGTGTCTTGGGCATTGTCTTGGTGTCGACGACCTTTCCGTCCACCTTGAGCGTGCCTACGCCGGGACGACCGACGCCGCTGAAGTTGTTGAAGGCCAGCGTTCCCGCCCCCAAGCCGTCGTACTTGAAATCGAACTCGAGCACGTGCCGGCCCGGAGCGAGCGCGTCCGGCCCCTCCCACTTGATCCGCTCCAGATCAACCATGTTCCATAGCCACACCGGCTTGCCCTTGAGCAGGTAGAAGCCATAGCCCGCAAAACGCCCTCCCGAGGTCACGATCATGCCCTCGGCGCCACCTTGCGGGACGTCGACGTCGGCCGTGAATGTGTACGAGGTATTCAGAATATTTGGCGAGTCGCCTTGAGGCAGGCCGACCATCGGCCGCGTGTAGACGAACTCGCTGCGCCCGGCCGTGATGTTTGGCCGGGGCGCCACGATGCGGGCCGCCACCGATGCATCCATCGGGAAGACTTGGTGCTTCCTTGCTTCCGCAACGAAGTTCTGCCGCATCTCCTTCACCTTCTCCGGGTATTGCGCGGCGACATCTTCAGCCTGGCTGAAGTCCTTGCCCAGGTTGTACAACTGGAATATCTGGTTGTTCAGCGGATCCGGGTTGGCCGGACCGAAGGCTTCCCACGGAGCTCGATTGACCTTGGTGCTGAGCAGCCAGCCGTCGTCATAGAGCGCGTATTGGCCCATCATCTCGAAGTACTGCGTCTTGTGGTGCGACGGTACCTTCGCATTGGCGGCGTCGAATGTGTAGGCGAAGCTCGTGCCTTCGATGGGCGCCTGCTTGATTCCGTCGATCATTTCCGGCGCCGCGATGCCGGCAGCTTCGAGGATCGTCGGCACCACATCGATCACGTGGATGAACTGCTCGCGCAGCGCGCCCTTGTCCTTGATGCGCGCCGGCCACGACACCACCATGTTCTGGTTGATACCGCCCAATCGCGAGGCATTCTGCTTGAACCAGTCGAACGGCGTGTCGAACGCCCACGACCACCCTGCCGACATGTGGTTGTACGTCTGGTCCGTGCCCCAGACGTCGTACCACTTGAGTTGAACCTCGGCGGGAAGCTTGTTCAAGCCGTTGAAGAACGCGACCTCGTTCGGCGTGCCGAGCGGACCGCCCTCGGCGCTGGTGCCATTGTCGCCGTTGATGTAGATGACGAGCGTGTTGTCGAGCCTGCCCAGGTCCTGGAAGTGCTGGATCACCCTGCCGATTTCGTAATCGCTGTAGGCGGCATAGGCGGCGAACACCTCCACCTGCCGGATGAAGAGTTTCTTCTCGTCCGCCGTGAGTTCCGCCCAGGGCTTCAGCATGTCGTTCGGCCAGGGGGTCAGCTTGGCGTTCTGCTCGATCACACCGAGCCGCTTCTGGTTGGCGAATATACGTTCGCGCAGTTTCTCGTAGCCGTCGTCGAACAGGTGCATCGCGCTGATCTTGTCCACCCATTCCTTGGTCGGGTGGTGCGGCGCGTGGGTTGCGCCTGGCGCGTACTTGATGAAAATGGGCTTGGAGGGGTCGGTCTGGTGGATCCGCGTCATGTAATCGATCGCGTCGTCCGCCATCCCGGTGACGAGATTCCAGCCAGGCCTGCCCAAAAACGGATAGATCTGCGTCGTGTTGCGGAAGAGATTCGGCTGCCACTGGTTGGCGTCGCCTCCGACGAAGCCGTAGAAGTATTCGAAGCCCATGCCGGTCGGCCACTGGTCGAAGGGACCCGCCTGGCTCGCCTGGAAGGCCGGCACGTTGTGGTCCTTGCCGAACCACGCCGTGGCGTAGCCGTTTTCGAGCAGCATCCGGCCGATCGTCGCCTTGTCCTTGGCGATGATGCTGTTGTAGCCGGGGAAGCCGGTCGACTGCTCGGATATCACCCCGAAGCCGGCCGAGTGATGATTGCGTCCGGTGATCAGCGCGGCACGCGTCGGCGAGCACAGCGCGGTGGAGAACATCCGGTTGTAGCGCAGGCCCTCCTTGGCGATGCGGTCCATCGTCGGTGTCGGGATCACGCCGCCGAACGTGCTCGGCACGCCGAAGCCGGCATCGTCGGTGATGATCAGCAGCACGTTGGGCGCGCCCTTGGGCGGCATGACGCGCGGCGCCCACCACGGCTTGGATTGAAGTGCATCGTCATTGATCACGCCGCCGAACTTCGGATCGGGGGGCGGCAACTGCTTGGGGCTGACCGTCGTCGTGGCGCTCGGCGAACCCAGCACCCCGGTCACGGTTTGGGCCTGCACGGCGGCGACGTGACAAACGGCCAGCGCCAGCGCCGCCAAACCCGGGATCGACCTCATCCATTTACCGACAGACATGTTGTTCACGGCCAGTCCCCGCATTTCGACTCACTCGAAGAGAGGCCCGCATCGAGCGTTGCGGGCGCAAACCATCGATTTTATTGCAATCCGGCGTCATCAACATGACAATTCCGGACTGGGCCGGGGAGGTTGCTTGACAAGGATTGCCGGCGCCGGTGAAGTTTCGAGGCGCGCCCTGCACGCCGACCGCCGCGGCGTTCCGCTCGACCCCCTACCCGACCCGACGTTCCCCCGACAATGAGCAGGGATTCCGAACCGCATCCCGATCGGCCAAGCCGACCGGCTAAGCGCACACATTCGAATCAACAAGCCGACGTTCGCGTCGGGCCGCTGGCCGTCATACCGGCCTTGTTGCAGGAGGCCGAAGTCAAGCCGGAACGCATCTTCGAGCGGGCCGGTCTCGATCTGGCAACCTTCGGCGATCCGGACCATCGCATTCCTTTTGACGCGGCGGGACGGCTGCTGGAAGAATGCGCGACAGCCACCGGCAATTCCAGTTTCGGCCTGTCGATCGCCGCGCGCTTTGATTTGTCGTCCCTCGGGGAAATCTCGCACCTGATGCGCAACGCCCCGAACTTGGGCGCTGCCCTGATCAGTCTGGTGCGACACCTGCACCTCCATGATCGGGGCGCCGTGCCCTTCCTGCTGGACCTCGGCCAGCAACAGATGGCGCTGGGTTATGCAGTCTATCGGCATGACACGCCGGGCATCGCCCACGTCTACGACGTCGCGGTCGCGATCGGATGCTCGATGATGCGAACGCTGTGCGGCCCGGGATGGAAACCCGTGCGCGTTTCGCTTTCACATGGCGCGCCGCGCGACGCCGCATCCTATCGTCGCTACTTCAAGGCGCCAGTGCACTTCAATTCACCGCATTCGGAGCTCGTCTTCGCCGCGTATTGGCTGGAGAAACCCATAGCGGGCGCCGACCCCGCGCGCCGCGCCGCGGCCGAACAGGTCGCGCTCCGAAAGGAACATTTCGACGGGGAACTCTACGAACGCGTGCAGCGGACCGTGCGCGGCCTGGTCATGACCGGCGGCGCCTCATCGGAAAGGGTCGCGGAGCAGCTCGGGATAAACGAACGCGTGCTACGCCGCCGACTGTTCGAAGAGGGCATGAAGCTCAGCGAACTGATTGGCAGCGCGCGATTCGAAGTTGCGCGGCAGCTTCTCCGCGACACGCAACTGTCCCTGTCGGAGGTTGCCGGCGCGTTGCACTATTCCGACGCCACGGCCTTTTCCCGTGCGTTCCGCGGCTGGGCAGGCATGACGCCAAGCGCCTGGCGCGCCCGGTCGCGCGCGCCGGCGCCAATCGTCAATACGGCGGATTGATGACGACGTACTGGCCCGCTTGGGGCTGGTACCAGACGCTGCCGCACTGCTGGTAGACCAGGCCGCCGTAGTTCACCGGGACGCATCCTGCCGGCACCGTGCGCACCATCGACCCGACGACCGCGGAAGTCACCGCAACCGCTGTCGTGACCGCCGCCGCGGTCGCCACCGGGTGGTAGTTGTTGTCCCAGCCGTTGTTGCAGCACCCGCCGCGATCGACGTCCACGTTGACGTTGGTGTTGCGATTGACGTTGACGTTGTTGACGTTGGTGTTGCGGTTGACGTTGTTGACATTGTTGACGCTGGTGCTTCGGACATTGTTGGTACGCGTATCGGCGCGATTGTTGTTCGCCTGCACGTTCTGCCTGCCGCCTCCGCCACCTCCGCCGGCGTGCGCGCCACCACCACCGCCGCCTCCTCCGCGCGCGCCGCCACCTCCACCGCCTCCGCCGCCACCCCGTCCGCCCGCCGCATCGGCCACGGGCGCCACCGCGACGCTCGCCAGAACCAGAGCGGCAAGAAGTGTCAGAAACAACTTACTGAATGATTTGGCCATGTTGGCGCTCCCTTATTTGGTCTTGACCGGAACGATCTCGATCTTGGTCGCCCCCTTGGGCGGCATGAACCTGAAGATTGCGCTCGTGAAGGTCGGCTTCAGGTTCCAGTCGAGCAGCGAGACCGATTGCGGACGCGCTTCGTCGGCGCGGTTTGTGATCACGATCTTGCGCGGCAGGGGCTTGTCCCCGGCGGTGATCCAGATCTGGAAGTCGATCAGGCCTTTGCGAAATGCATAGTGATCGCAAAGGTCCTTGCCGATGAAATCCTGGCCGGCATTCATCGCCGATTCCAGCTTGTCGAGCGGCGCGGCCGGCGTGCCCCAGGTGAAGAGGTCGGACATCGGGACTTCCACGTTGTATCGGTCTTCCAGCTTCTGGACCAGTTCGCTGACCGTGCCGGCAAATTCAACCTGCGAAAAATACTTCTGCGCCGGCGTGAAAAGCGTGACCACCTTGCCATCCCAGAAGAGTTCGCGCTCGTTGCGTGCGCTCAGCATCTTGACGCGCAGCCGGCTCGGCGCGTCGACGTCCATGTCCGCCGTCGCCGTGTGCTGCAGCTTCTGGCCATCGGCCAGCACTCGCTCGCCCGTCAATTCGATCGAAACCCCGAAGCGCTTCAGCGTCCGCAGGTGGGCGCCCATGTCCTTGAGTGCCTGGACCGACGCAGGATCGACCAGATTTGCCGCCGGCACGGCCGAAGCGCTTGCGGACGGGGCCGCGGTCGCCGGTGCAGTCTGTGCAAGGACGCCGGCGGACGCGAGCGACATCGCCAGCGTGCCGATCACCAGATATTTTCTTGTCATCATTTCCCCTCGATGTGAATGCAGTATCGGAGCCGCAAAAGTCTACCTTGTTCACCCTGCACGCGCCCATGGTCTGGCACAGTGGAACGGTCAGCCGGCACGTTCGCTTCGCGGGTCATTGCAAACGGCTGACGTCCCACGCGGGATCCGCGCTCGCAGCATCGCCGCCCGTTTGGCTCGCCGGCACGAAGTCGCCGCTTTCCAAATCCAGCACATGAACGTCTCCTTCCTCGATCACGTAGTGCCAGCCGTGCAGCGCGATGCGGCCCTCGGCGACCCGGATCGCCACCATCGGGTAGCTCATCAGCCGTTCCAGCTGAAGCATTACGGCTCGCTGCTCGGTGCGTCGCAGCACATCCGGCGATACAGGCTCCGGCAGCACGGCGTCGCGGCCAAGCTCGAGCCACTCGGCCATGTGAACGGCCTCCGCGGGCACACCGTCGTACAACGCGCGAATTCCCCCGCAGTGGGAGTGGCCGCACACGACGATGTCGCGCACGTCGAGTGCCAGCACGGCGAATTCGATCGCCGCCGACGTGCCGTGGTAGCCGCGGGATGCATCGAACGGAGGGACGAACGCGCCGACGTTGCGCACGATGAAGAGCTCGCCTGGCCCGGTACCGGTGATCAGGTAGGGAACAATCCGGGAATCTGCGCAGCCGATGAACAATACGGTCGGGTGCTGGCCATCCTTGACCAGTTGCTCGAACCGCCGGCGAAAGCGCGGAAAGTGCTGGGCGCGAAAGCGGCGCAGCCGCTGCACGATTTCGTCGTTGGCCATCGGTGCTTTGGTTCCCGCAGGAGATGATCGGGCAGCGTACCCCAGGCAATGTCCATTCTCAACACGCGCGGTCGACCCGGCCCCGTCGGCATGCCGGCGGTCGCTCAAGGCGTTGCGGGCGCCCTGTATATCGTCTTCCAGTCGTTCTTCATGTCCACCACCGTCCAGCCTTGTGGACCCGCCATGTCGAGCGCCTTGTCGAGGCGCCCGATCGAGGAGCTGCGGTCGTAGGCGTACTCGCGTTCGGCGTCGGTGTGGTGAATGAGCACGCCGAGCCGGACACCCTTTCCGGCAGTGGTCCACTGCAGCATCTGCAGATCGCCGTCGGAATTGCCGAACGCGGCGATCGGCCGGCGACCGATATGGGAATTGATGCCCACCGGCTTGCCCGCCTTGTCGTCGATGAAGTCCATCTGCGGCAGGCGCATCAGCACCGGCTGGCCGTCGCGCATTTCGAACCTGGTCTTGATGCTGCTGCCGATGACCTGCTCGGGCGGAACGCCATAGACGCGTTCGGTCCAAGGCCGCATGAACTCGATGCCGCCGCCCGAGACGATGAAGGTCTTGAACCCGTTCGCGCGCAGGTAGGCAAGCACTTCGAGCATTGGCTGATACGTCATTTCAGTGAAGCGCTTGCCGGTCTCCGGATGCCGCGCCGTCGCGATCCAATCGGAAACGATCTGCTCGAATTCCGCCGTGGTCATGCCCGCATGCGTGGCCATCGCCATCTCGATCAACGCATGTTCGCCGCCTTTCAGCGCGCCCTTGACGTCGCCCCGAAGCACCGACGCGAACGGCTCCTTGGTCTTCCACTCCGGGTGGTTCGGCGCGAGTGCCTTGACGCGGTCAAAGACGAAGAAGGCCTGGAAATACATCGGCTGCTCGGCCCACAGCGTGCCGTCGTTGTCGAACACAGCGATGCGCTCGGCGGGGGGTACGAAGTCTGCCGAGCCCGGTCGGGTCACTTTGTCGACGAACGCCACGATGTTCGCTTTGCTGGCCGAGTCATTCCACGACGGCAGCGGATCGGCCACCTGTGCGCGCGCGCCTCCAAAGGCCGCCAGGAGGAGGATTAGGAGCAGTCTGGCAAGCATGGCAGCGTTCCTGACAAGGCGGGGCCGCATCCCGGTGGGGAATGCGGCCCTCGACGATGGCGCAAGGCGATCGAGCCGCCGTCAATTGCTGGAGCTGTTGGCCAATGTCTCCATCACGCGATCCAGGTTGAAGCTGCCCGGCTTCTGGCGGGGCGGATAGTCGCGGAAGC
Organism: Casimicrobiaceae bacterium; assembly: GCA_035430095.1. GTDB lineage: Bacteria > Pseudomonadota > Gammaproteobacteria > Burkholderiales > Casimicrobiaceae > VBCG01. Next base: position 10,109 of record DAOMGB010000092.1, read on the forward strand.
TCTGCAGCCATTGCCCGACATAGGCGCCGGCCGGAGCGATGGCAAACATGTGCTCCATGTACCAACGCTGGTAGCCCATCGCGTTTTCCTCTTCGGCGCGCTCGAAGGGGTCCATCCGAAGGTTGGTAAGCATCGGGGCGCGCAGCGGCGTGAACGGCTGCTGCCAGACGCGCAGGCCCAAGGCGTCCTGCTTGAGGAACGTCACCTTCCAGTTTTCGTAGCGAAGCGCCGCGACGCTGCCGTCGTCGGTCCAGTAGATGAACTCCTTGCGCGGCCACGCGGCCTCGCCTCGCAGCGCCGGGCCGAGGTCGTAGCCGTCGAGGTGGACCTTGTAGTTCCTGCCGCCGATCGCGCGGCCCTTGAGCAGGTCGGCGGTGGCCGTCTTGTCGCCCGCCGCCGTGACCAGCGTCGGCAGCATGTCCTCGTGCGCGCCGATGTCGTTGATGACGGTGCCGGGCTTGATCACGCCGGGCCAGCGGATCAACGTGGGCACGCGGTAGCCCCCCTCCCAGTTCGTGTTCTTCTCGCCGCGGAACATCGTCGTGCCGCCGTCGGGCCAGGTGAACGTCTCCGCGCCGTTGTCCGAGGAATACATGACGATGGTGTTCTGGTCGAGGCCGAGTTCCTTGAGCTTGGCCAGCACCTGCCCGACATGTCCATCGTGCTCGACCATGCCGTCGGCGTAAATGCCAAGGCCGGTCTTGCCATCCGATTCCTTCTTCAGATGGGTGAAGATGTGCATCCGCGTGGAGTTCCACCAGATGAAGAACGGCTTGTTCGCCTGCTTGGCGCGGGTCATGAAATCCAGCGCCTTGGCCGTGACCTCCTCGTCGATCGTCTCCATGCGCTTCCTCGTCAGCGGTCCGGTGTCGGTGATCGCGCCGCCGGCGAAACTGTGGATGACGCCGCGCGGTCCGAATTTCTTCTTGAACTCGGGGCTTTTCGGGTAATCGACGTTCTCGGGCTCTTCCTCGGCGTTAAGGTGATAGAGATTGCCGAAGAATTCGTCGAAGCCATTGTTGGTCGGGAGCATGTCGTCCCGGTCGCCCAGGTGGTTCTTGCCGAACTGCCCGGTCATGTAGCCCTGCG
>DAOMGB010000093.1:0-10971 GCA_035430095.1 Casimicrobiaceae bacterium
CCGAGCGGCGTCGCCGCGTTGTCGAGGCCCAGGATGTTGGCGCTGAAGTTCATCACGATGCTGCCGCTCGCCGGGTGACCGGCAGGAATGTCGGGAAACACCCTGCGGAAGAAGGGCTCCGTTGCCCTGCCGAACAGCTCGATCATCCCGCCACGCTCGCCGATTTTCATGACGCCCAGCCACAGGCTCATGACGCCCACCAGCCCGATCGAAATCTCGAAGCCGGTCCTGGCCGTGTCGAATAGGGCGGTCAGCACGCGCGCGAAGATGTCCAGGTCGCCTTGCAGCAGCTGGACGACCGCCGCGACAAAGCCGACGAGGATGAAGGCGACCCAGATCAGGTTGAGCACGGCCGCCCGCTCAGTGTCTAAGCATTCGACCCGCGATCAGCACGCGCGCGATCTGCTCCGCGCGTTCGGCCAGCAGTGCGCCGGCATTCGCGATGCATTCGTTCAGCGTCGACGGGCCGTTCGGCAGAGCGAAGCAGCCCGCGAAGTGTCGCCCCAGCACGGGCAATGCGCGGGCGTCGACTGCGCCGGACACGAGCGTGACCGGAACCGCGTGCGCCGCGGCGCGTTCCGCCACGACGAACGGCGCCTTTCGCAGCAGCGTCTGCGCATCGCTTCGGCCCTCGCCTGTGATCGCCCAATCGGCGTCCGCGAGCGCGGCATCGAGCCCGATCAGGTCGGCCACCACGGCCGCGCCAGAGTGGAAATTTCCGTCGAGCAGCTGCAGCGCGAAGCCAAGTCCCCCGGCGGCGCCGGCGCCGGGTTTACCGGCTGCACGCCTGCCGATCGCCGCCTCGGCGCGCTCCGCGAAGCGCGCGATCGCGTCGTCGTAGCGGCGAATCTGTGCTGGGGTCACGCCTTTTTGCGGTCCGAAGATCGCCGTGGCGCCCTGTTCGCCGGTCAACGGATTGTTGACGTCGGACATGATCGTGATGGCGCAGTCGCGAAGCCGCGGGTCCAGCGCGAATGCATCGAGGCCCGAAAGCGCTGCCAGGCCTTCCGGTCCGGGCGCGATTTGCCTGCCACCCGAATCGAGAAGCTTCACGCCTAGCGCGGACAGCAGCCCCGCTCCGCCGTCGTTGGTGCTGCTGCCGCCCAGGCCGACCATGAACCGGCGCACGCCATGATCCAGCTGGTGGACGATGAGTTCGCCTACACCGCGCGTGGTGCGGCTGCCGACGTTCGCGGCCATGCCGGCGGGATCCGTGATGCCGACGACCTTGGCGATCTCGAGGACGGCTGTCATTCCTTCGCGCGACTCCAGCAACCCATAGTCGGCGCTGATCGTGGCACCGCCGGCGCCGTGCACGACGCAATGTTGCCTGCGGCCGGAAGCGCCGACGGCGGCCAGCACCGCATCGAGTGTTCCTTCCCCGCCATCCGCCATCGGGCGTGAGCGGATGTCCGCATCGGGCAGCACGCGCTTGAGTCCCGTCGCCAGCGCGGCGCAGACCTGCGGCGCGTCGAGCGAGCCTTTGAACGAGTCCGGCGCGAGGACGATGCGGAGCATTGGGGGAAGTCTCAGTTCGTCGCGCGGGTGAGGCGGTCGCGCACCGCGAGCCAGGCCGGATCGCCGGGAACACTCTCGACCAGGATGGCCGACGCTCCCGCGTGGTCCAATTCGCGCAGATTGGCGTAGAGATCGTGCGCGTAGGCCGCGGGTTCGGCAGGTGCGGCAATCCAGGTGCCCGCGAAAGCGACGGGGCGGGCAACGGTGCGCGCAAGCACGGCGGCCGGCGGCGCGATGCGGGCGATCTCCCGCGCAAGCAGGTTCGCAGCCAAGATGCGCGCCGGTGTGCGCGGCGCGTAATGCGACTCGAGCGTTCCCGAAGCGCGCGGGGCGCTGGCGTCCGGCGCACGCGGTGCCGTCCCCAGCACATTTTCGAGCGCATCGACGCCGATGCCGCCGGGGCGCAACAACATCGGTTCTCCGCCCGTGAACGCGACGATCGTGCTTTCGATTCCAACGTCGCACGGACCGCCGTCGAGAATCATGGCTGCGCTGTCGCCCAGGTCGTCCGCGACGTGCTGCGCCGTCGTGGGCGACACGTGGCCGAAGCGGTTTGCCGACGGCGCCGCAATGCCGCTGCCTCCCGCGGCGGCGAATGCCGCCAGCAATTGACGTGCAACGGGATGGGACGGCATCCGCAGGCCGACGCTGTCCTGGCCACCGGTCACCGCGTTGCCCACGTGCGGGGAGCGCGGCAGGATCAACGTGAGAGGCCCCGGCCAGAAGGCGGCGGCAAGCTTGCGCGCACCTTCCGGAATGCCGCGAGCCCAATGTTCCAACTGCCGCATGTCGGCCAGATGCACGATCAGCGGATGATCGGCGGGCCGACCCTTGGCGGCAAATATCCTGTGCACGGCATCCGGGTTGGCGGCGTCGCCGCCCAGTCCATAGACCGTCTCGGTCGGGAACGCGACGAGATCGCCGGCTTTGAGCAACTCGGCGGCCCGAGCAATCGCGGCGGCGGTCGGCTGCACGATCCGCCCACTCATCGGTCAGTCATTCCGAGCACCGTCCGTCCGTGCGCGCAGGTCCGGCGATAGGCGGCGGACGTCGGGAAACTGCTAGAATCAGAACTTTTGCGCAGCAGCGGGTGCGACAGTGCCGCACAGACTGCATCATGCGGCCCTGGCGGCCGACGCAAGCATCGGGGAGTGGGAATGAGCGAGTTTTTGTTCACGTCGGAATCCGTCTCGGAAGGCCATCCGGACAAGGTCGCGGATCAGATATCCGATGCGGTACTCGACGCAATTCTAGAGCAAGACCCCACCGGACGCGTCGCGGCCGAGACGCTGGTGTCGACGGGACTCGTCGTGATGTCGGGCGAAATCACGACCAAGGCGAATGTCGACTACGGACGCGTTGCCAGGGAAACCGTCCGCGCCATCGGCTACAACGACCCCGAGCTGCGATTCGATGCCGACGGCTGCGCGGTCATGGTCTGCTACGGCCGCCAGTCGCCGGACATTGCGCAGGGCGTGGATCGCGCGTCGGACGATTACCTGAACCAGGGTGCCGGCGACCAGGGCCTGATGTTCGGCTACGCGTGCGATGAAACGCCGTCGCTGATGCCGTTCCCCATCTACTACGCGCACCGCCTCGTGCAGCGGCAGAGCGAAGTACGTCGCGACGGTCGGCTGCCATTCCTGCGTCCCGATGCGAAGTCGCAGGTGACGGTCCGCTACGCCAACGGCAAGCCGGTGGGTGTGGACACGGTCGTGCTGTCCACGCAGCATCATCCTTCGATGAACGAAAAGCAGGACAAGCTCGCGGAAGCGGTGATCGAGGAAATCATCAAGCCGGTGTTTCCGGCGGACATGCTGAAGGGCACGCGTTTCCTTGTCAATCCGACCGGCCGCTTCGAGATCGGCGGACCGCACGGCGACGCGGGACTCACCGGGCGCAAGATCATCGTCGACACCTACGGCGGCGCTGCGCCGCACGGCGGCGGCGCGTTCTCCGGCAAGGATCCGTCCAAGGTCGACCGGTCGGCGGCCTACGCGGCGCGGTACGTGGCAAAGAACATCGTCGCGGCGGGAATCGCTACGCAGTGCCAGGTCCAGGTGTCGTACGCCATCGGCGTCGCCAAGCCGATCAACGTCACCGTGTATACCGAGGGCACCGGAAAGATCTCCGACGACGCCATCGCCAAGCTGGTCGACGCGCACTTCGACCTGCGACCCAAGGGGATCATTCGCATGCTCGACCTGCTGCGGCCGATTTACCTCAAGACGGCGGCCTACGGCCACTTCGGCCGCGACGAGCCCGAATTCACATGGGAAAGCGTCGACAAGGCGCCGGCGCTGCGCGCGGCCGCGGGGTTGTAACGCGCGTCATTCGTGGCAGACTTGCGCCATCGCTGAAATCCTGGGAGTGCCCATGACGAATCGCCTTTTGCATCGTTCCGCCCGGGCTGCATGTGCCTGCCTGGGTGTGGTTGCCCTCGCGTCCTGTGCGACGTTGAATCGGGAAGGCTCCGTGGCGCCGCCGCTCGACGGCGGCAGCGTGGCGGTCAGGCAAGGCGCGCCGCTGGTGATCAATCTGGCCGCCGACGGGACGACCGGCTACGGCTGGGTGCTGACCAGCGATCCCGGCAAGTCGGTATGGCTGATCGGCGGACCCGACTACACGCCGGACCCCATTCCCGCCGGCATGATGGGCTATGCGGGCACCACGACGTTTCGCTTCCGGGCCCTCGACCCTGGAACGGCCAAGCTCGAATTCGCTTACCGCCGACTGCCGGATGGCGGAGACCCTCCCGCCAAAGTGGTCAGCTATGACGTCACGGTGAATTCCTCCGGGTGGCAGAACTGGTTCTAGCGGGGCCTCTGGAACTGAATTACAAGTTGCTGTAAAATATCGCCTTTTGGCGGTCACCGGCCACCATTGGTGCCACGCCGCGCGCCCGAGAATCCCCACAGGAGCAACATCATGGCCGAACGTTCACGTACCCGCCGCAACACGCTCGAGCGTCGTTGCCTGCCCAAGACTTTCAAGCGCATGTTCGTCGGCGCACCCAAGGGCATCTTCAAGATGCTGGAAAAGATCAAGAAGAACTAGCACCGGATTCGCGCGTTCACGGCGGATGATCCGGCTGCGGCGAAGCGCTGCGGCAAGCTGGGGCAAAATGAGGCAAAGCAAGGGCTGCCTGCGAAGGCGGCCCTTGGCGTTTCATGGACTTGCAACACCTGACGGTCCTTTCGCGGCATCATTGCCGCCATGCGGTTCGCGTACTACAACAAACTGTCCCCGGCGCGCCAGCGCACCTATCGCGACAGCGACGACATCCCGACGCTCGATCTGCCTGCGGGGGCGAATGTGACCGCGCCGGTCGCCGCGATCCGCGACGGCTTGCTGCGCGAAGACCGCGCGGCCGTCCAGCGCGCCTGTCAGGCGCTCGTCGACGCGCTTGTCGCCGCCTACGATGTGCCGCCTGTCCGGGTCAGCGTGCTGGCCAAGCGGCCGTCGGACGATTACGGCGAACTCCATGGCCTCTACGAGCCGGACGAGGAGCGTTCGCCCGCGCGCATCACCGCGTGGATGCGCACGGCGCAGAGGAAGCAGGTCGTGGCATTCAAGTCCTTCCTGCGCACGCTGGTGCATGAGTTTGCGCACCATCTGGACTACGAGCATTTCAAGCTGCCCGAGACCTTCCACACCGAAGGGTTTTACCGGCGGGAATCGAGCCTGGCCAACGCGCTGCTGGGCAGGCTCGACAACGAGGCCCCTGTCCAGGACGGCAACCGGTAATTTCGAGTAGAATCCATCCGCTCCCCGAGGAGCGTTGCAACAGCCGACGGCGGATCCTCCGGCGTCCCCCGGCTGCCAGGCTCGGGGTTCACCATCCTGGGTTTCATCGCCCATTGCAACTGCGCTCGTTGATCCGCGGCTCCCGGCCCGCGGGATGACGAGTGCGCTTCGTGCCTCCATTCCCGCGCAGCATTCGAAGCCGCCCGACAAGGAGTGACGCATGAACGCAAGCACCGACAGCAGGAATTTCGCGGACTTTCACGTCGCCGATCTCGCGCTCGCGGATTGGGGACGCAAGGAAATCGCCATCGCGGAAACCGAAATGCCCGGCCTCATCGCGATCCGCGAGGAGTTCGCGCCCGAACAGCCGCTGCGCGGCGCGCGCATCGCCGGCTCGCTGCACATGACGATCCAGACCGCGGTATTGATCGAGACGCTGCAGGCGCTGGGTGCCGATGTGCGCTGGGCGTCCTGCAACATCTACTCGACGCAGGATCACGCGGCGGCCGCCATCGCCGCACGCGGCACGCCGGTTTACGCGCACAAGGGCGAAACGCTGGACGAGTACTGGGAATACACGCACCGGATCTTCGAGTGGCGGATGCCGGACGGCACGACCGGCTCGCCGAACATGATCCTGGACGATGGCGGCGACGCCACGCTGCTGGTGCATCTGGGCACGCAGGCCGAGTCCGACCGCTCGGTGATCTCCCATCCGGGCAACGAGGAAGAAACGGCGCTGTTCGCCGCCATCGCCCGGCGCCTCGCCACCGATCCGAAGTTCTATTCGCGAATCAAGGCCGGCATCCGCGGCGTGACCGAGGAAACGACGACGGGCGTGAAACGGCTGTACTCGATGCACAAGGAAGGCCGCCTGGGCTTCCCGGCGATCAACGTCAACGACTCGGTCACCAAGTCGAAATTCGACAACCTGTACGGTTGCCGCGAATCGCTGGTCGACGGCATCAAGCGGGCCACCGACGTGATGGTCGCGGGCAAGGTCGCGCTTGTCGCGGGTTACGGAGACGTCGGCAAGGGTTCGGCGCAGGCGCTTCGCGCGCTGTCGGCGCAGGTATGGGTCACCGAGATCGATCCCATCTGCGCGCTGCAGGCGGCGATGGAAGGGTACCGCGTGGTGACCATGGACTACGCCGCGGACAAGGCCGACATCTTCGTGACCGCCACCGGCAACATCGACGTCATCACCCACGAGCACATGAAACGCATGAAGGACCAGGCGATCGTGTGCAACATCGGCCACTTCGACAACGAAATCGAAGTGGCGTCGCTCAGGCAGTACAGGTGGGAGAACATCAAGCCGCAGGTCGACCACATCATCTTCCCGGACGGCAAGCGAATCATCCTGCTGGCCGAAGGTCGCCTCGTGAACCTGGGTTGCGGCACCGGACATCCCTCGTACGTGATGAGTTCGTCGTTCGCCAACCAGGTGATGGCGCAGATCGAGCTGTGGGGGGATGCGCAGGCGGGCGGCAAGCGCTACCCCGTGGGCGTGTACGTGCTGCCGAAGCACCTGGACGAGAAGGTGGCGCGGCTGCAGCTCACCAAGCTCAACGCCATGCTCACGCCGCTGACGGACAAGCAGGCACGCTACATCGGGGTGGATATCGCGGGGCCGTTCAAGCCCGACAGTTATCGTTACTAGCGGGATGCCGGGCGGCGATGGGCTTGACCAGCGTCGCCGGCAATCGCGACGCTCGTTTCTCGCCGCCCACACCTGGCGTTCGTCCGGCCCGATCCCGATCCCTATCGCGTCATGCCCGGATGAACTTGCTGTTGTGTTCTCGTTCGAGGAGTAGGCAATGCGTCTGCTGCTGACCTGGCTCATCAACGCGGTGGCGCTGCTCGCGCTCACCCACGTCATGTCGTCGATCACGGTCGACTCGTTCTTTCCGACCGCGTTGATCGTGGCGGTCGTGCTGGGGTTCGTCAACACGCTGATCCGCCCGTTGTTCATCATCCTCACGCTGCCGGTGACCATACTCACGCTCGGTCTATTCATCTTCGTCATCAACGGGCTGCTGTTCTGGGCGGTGGGCTCCTTCATGCCCGGCTTCCACGTGGACGGGTTCTGGTCCGGCGTGTTCGGCGCATTCATCTACAGTGTGATTTCGTGGGCGCTGTCGGCCCTGCTGCTGTCGAAGAAACATTGATCCCTGGGCGCCCGATGTCCGACCAACGAAAGCTCTACAGCATCGAGTTCTATCCGCCCCGGACGCCGGACGGGGTTGCCAAGCTGCGTGCGGCGCGCGCGCAGCTTGCCCGGCTCAAGCCTGCATTCTTCTCCGTGACATTCGGCGCGGGTGGCTCGACCCGCGAGGGAACGCTGGCGACGGTGCTGGAGATCCGCGACGAGGGGCTTCCGGTGGCACCGCACATTTCGTGCATCGGCGGATCCCGGCAGTCGCTGCGGGACGTGCTCGCGCAATACCGGAGCAACGGCATCCGGCACGTCGTCGCGCTGCGGGGCGACTTTCCGTCGGGCGTCGGCGCGGCCGGCGATTTCCGCTACGCAAGCGAGCTCGTCGCATTCATCCGCGAGGAGACGGGAGACTGGTTCCACATCGATGTCGCGGCCTACCCCGAATATCATCCGCAGGCGCGCAGCGCGGACGACGACCTCGCCAATTTCGAGCGCAAGGTCAAGGCGGGTGCCGATTCCGCGATCACGCAATATTTCTACAATGCCGACGCGTACTGGCATTTCGTGGACCGGTGCGAGGCGCGCGGCATCACGGTCCCGATCGTTCCCGGCATCATGCCCATCCACAGCGCCAGCGGGCTCGCCAGGTTCTCGGACAACTGCGGCGCGGAAATCCCGCGCTGGATCAGGCACAGGCTCCAGGACTTCGGTGACGATTCGGCGTCGGTGCGCGCGTTCGGGCTCGATGTGGTCACGGAGCTTTGCGCAGGACTGATCGAGCGCGGTGCTCCGGGGTTGCATTTCTACGCTCTCAATTCCGCAGCGCTGACGACGATCATCTGGCAGCGACTGGGTCTGTAGGAGGTGGAGGGCGACGCGGCCGGAGTAGAATCGGCCGCATGGCCAACTCGCCCGACTTCATCGCGCATGTCCTGGAATTGATGCGTCCGGCCGGACGGGCGAGCGCGCGCGCCATGTTCGGCGGTCACGGACTCTACCTCGACGGACTGATCGTGGCGATCGTGATCGACGATGTCCTCTACCTCAAGACCGACGACGAGACGCGCCCCGCCTACCTCAAGCGCCGGCTCGACCCGTTCAGCTACACCACCAAGGAGGGCAAGGCCTACGCGATGAGCTATCATCGCGCGCCCGACGAGGCGGTCGAGGGACCGGACGCGATGCGCGAATGGCTGCGTCCGGCATTGGGCGCGGCCCTGCGCAACGCGCAGAGGAAGCCGCGCACCGCAGCGCTGCGACGCGCGCGCGGCCGGCAGGCGTAGCTGCCCGGCCCGTCCTAGCCGCCGCGGCGGAACGAAGTGAGTTCGAGCAGCGCGTTCTGGCTGCGGATCTGGGTGGGCTCGCGGCTGTCGCTCTTGTCCCTGTAGAACGCGGTCTTGACCTCGCGCACGGTCGCTCCTGCCGCGGGCGCCCACCAGATTTCATAATTGCACTCGGTCGCCGTGCGCCAGAAGGTCTCGTCGTCGAGCCGCATGATCACCCGCATCAGGATCGCGTCGAACTCGCCGGCAGGGACCTGCACCTTGACCCAGCCGCCGACCTGGACAAACCGGTTGAACTGGCCAGCCTGCTGCGTGGTCTCGTTGAAGTTGTCGATGCGCTGGTTCCAGCTGTCGCCTTGGGCGAGCGGGAACTGGTAGCGGGTCAGCGGAATCGGCTGGAAGCGCCTGGTTTCGTTGTCGAACAGCGCGCCCACGTTGACGATGCCCGGCGACGCCCACTGCTCGGTCCGGGCATTGTCGACCGTCGGACCTTTTTGCGTGACCCACACCGTGATTCCCTGCGCGTCGACGGCGGTGATCTCGTGCGTCTCGTCCCAGACCACGGGCATCCGGAAGCCGTCCCGCGCGCCGTAAACCCAGCGGTCGCCCACGCGATGGACCGGCGCGGGCGCGGGCGGGCCGCTGGCCCCGCCGACGACGACGCATGCCGGAAGGGAGGCCGCACCCGCGGCCAACAAGAATGTGCGGCGATCCATCGGCTTCCTCCTGTGGCTACGTCGACGGCGGGCACGCGCGTCGGGTCGCCAGCCAGGCGATCCGAACCGGCCTAGGCAGCGCCGCCATCGGTGACCGCGCCCTTGCTCGCCGTCGATACGAGGCGCATGTACTTGGCCAGCAGGCCGCGCGTGTAGCGAGGCGGAGGCGCCTTCCACAGCGCACGGCGTCGCGCGATTTCCTCGTCGCTCACGTTCAGCTGGAGCAACAGCCGGTGGGCATCGATGGTGATCGAATCGCCTTCCTGCACCAGCGCGATCGTGCCGCCGGCGTAGGCTTCGGGAGCGACGTGTCCGACGACCATGCCCCAGGTGCCGCCGGAGAAGCGGCCGTCGGTGATGAGGCCCACCGACTCGCCAAGTCCCTGCCCGATCAGCGCCGACGTCGGGGCAAGCATTTCCTGCATGCCCGGGCCACCCTTGGGACCCTCGTAGCGGATCACGATCACGTCGCCGGGAACGATCTTCCTGGCCATGATCGCGGTCATCACTTCGGCTTCGGAGTCGTATACGCGGGCGGGACCGGTGATGGTCGGATTCTTTAGGCCCGTGATCTTGGCCACGCAACCTTCGGGCGACAGGTTGCCGCGCAGGATGGCGAGGTGACCCTGCGCATAGATCGGCTTGTCGATGGGGCGGATCACGTCCTGGTCCGCGCGCGGCGCGTCCGGGACCGACGCGAGTTCCTCCGCCATCGTGCGCCCGGTGATGGTCACGCAATCGCCATGCAGCAGTCCGGCCCTGAGCAGGATCTTCAGCACCTGCGGCACGCCGCCGGCCTTGTGAAAGTCCACGGCCACGTATTTTCCGGACGGCTTCAGGTCGCACAGCACCGGAACGCGTTTCCTTATCCGTTCGAAGTCGTCGATCGTCCACTCGACTTCGGCGGCGGATGCGATGGCCAGGAAGTGCAGCACGGCATTGGTCGAGCCGCCCGTGGCCATCACCAGCGAAATCGCGTTCTCGATGGCGTTGCGCGTGATGATGTCGCGCGGCCTGAGATTGCTCTTCACCGCGTCGACCAGGACGCGCGCCGACTGCGCGGCCGAATCCGCCTTCTCGGCGTCGGGCGAGGCCATCTGCGACGAACCCAGCAGGCTGATGCCGAGCGCCTCGAACGCCGACGACATGGTGTTGGCGGTGTACATCCCGCCGCATGCGCCGACGCTCGGACAGGCGTTCTTCTCGATGCCGTCGAAGTCTTCCTGCGACATCTTCCCCGCGGCAAACGCGCCGACTGCCTCGAATGGCGACACGATCGTCAGCGCCTGGCCCTTCCAGTGTCCCGGCTTGATGGTGCCGGCGTACACGTAGATGCCGGGCACGTTCATCCTCGCCATGGCGATCACGCCGCCGGGCATGTTCTTGTCGCATCCGCCGACCACGAGCACGCCGTCCATGCATTGGCCGTTGACGGAGGTCTCGATCGCGTCGGCAATCACTTCCCGCGACACGAGCGAATACTTCATGCCTTCGGTGCCCATGCCGATGCCGTCGGTCACCGTCGGCACGCCGAACACCTGCGGCA
>DAOMGB010000094.1:0-9977 GCA_035430095.1 Casimicrobiaceae bacterium
AGCTGCTCGTGAACGAGCCCCTCGACCAGCCGGTGCTTGCGCAGCAGCGCCGTGACTTCGGCGAGCGCATCCTGCACGCGTTCGCGCGCCTCGGGCAGGTCATCGGACTTCGCTTCGGCAGTTTCGGACATGGCTTCCGTGCGGGTCGATCGCGCCGGATTGGGCGCGCGTCGGGCGCCCGCATTCTAACCGCTCGACGCGCGCGGCGGCGTCAGGGAATCTCGGCACCCGGCATCCGCGCCAGGATGATGCCGATCTTGCGGTTGAGCCCAGGCGCGCCCTGGTTGCGTTCGTAGAAGCGCGGGTTCGGCGCCATCGCCGCCAGCCGGGCCGCCTGTTCCGCGGACAACTGGCCGGCGGAAACCCCGAAATACTGGCGCGAGGCCGCTTCCGCGCCGAACACGCCGCCCCCCCATTCGATGACGTTGAGGTAAATCTCGAGGATTCGCCGTTTGGGCAGCATCGCTTCCAGCATGACGGTGATGACCGCCTCCTCGCCCTTGCGCCAGTAGCTTCGCGACGGGGAGAGGAACAGGTTCTTGGCGAGCTGCTGGGTGATGGTCGATCCTCCGGCGACGACGCGGCCCTTCTTCTGGTTCTTTTCCATGGCCAGCTGGATGCCGTCCCAGTCGAAGCCTTCGTGGTCGACGAACTTGGCATCCTCCGCCGCGACCATCGCGCGCTTCAGGTTGCCCGAGATGCGATCGTAGGGGACCCACGCGTACTTCAGCTGCGCCTGAGGATTCTTCCTGCGCAGATCGTCCATTCGCCAGCTCATGAACGAAGTCTCGCCGACGGGATGATCGCGCCACCACAGGACGTGCGCCGCAAACCACAAGTGAACCAGCACGAAGCCCGCGACCAGCACCAGCGCGGTCCATCCCACCCACCGCGCGATGCCGGAACGTCGGCTGGTCGGGGCCATCAGCCGCGAACGGAGGGGCGCAGCAGCGCGAAGACCGAGGCCGTGTCGGGCCGCACGCCGCGCCAGATGAAGAAGCTCTCGGCCGCCTGCTCGATCAGCATGCCCAGGCCGTCGGCGGTGCGCGTGGACCCGCTCGCTTCCGCCCAGCGCAGGAACGCTGTCGTCGTGTCGCCGTAGATCATGTCGTAGGCAAATGCCCCGGACGACATGATCGCCGGCGGCCACAGCGGCTGAGCGCGGTCCGCGAGTCCCGCGCTGGTCGCATTGATCACCAGGTCGAACCTGCGGCCGGCCAGCGCCTCCGGCGGCACGGCGGCAATGGGGCCGTGGGGTGCGAACAATTCCGCGATGGCCGCGGCCTTGGAAAAGGTCCGATTGCTGACCGTCACCGAACGTGGACTCTCGGCGAGCAGCGAGCTCATGATGCCGCGCGACGCGCCGCCCGCGCCGAGCACGAGGATGTCGCGCGCTGCCAGCGCGAGGCCCAGGTTGTGGGTCAGATCGCGCACGATGCCGGGTCCGTCGGTGTTGTCGCCGTGCCAGCCGTCGCCGACTCGCTTCAGGGTGTTCACTGCCCCGGACAGGCGCGCGCGCGCACTGTGCGCGACAGCCAGCGCATACGCTTCCAGCTTGAACGGGACGGTCACGTTGAGCCCCCGTCCGCCCGAGGCGGCGAACGCCTCGACCGTCGCCACAAATCCGTCGCGCGGCGCCAGTAGCCTTTCGTAGCTGATGTCCTGCCCGGTCGCGCGCGCAAACGCCTGGTGAATCTGCGGCGATTTCGAATGGGCGACCGGATTTCCGATGACGGCGTATTTGTCCACGGCAGCGAGGCGAGGCAGCGAAGGAAGTTGCGGAAAAGCAGGGAGTTTACTTCCTCGCCCTGCAATCGACTCCGCGCACCGCCCGGCTACTGCGAAACGAGCTCGTCGGCCTTGGTGAACGTCCACGTGCGGGTGACGTGGAGGATGTCGGTGTCGCGCCTGATTTCCGGCGGAAAGGGCGCAAACGGCGCGGACATCTCGACGATCTTCAATGCCGCCGCGTCGAGGATCCGGTTGCCGCTGCCGCGATTGATCTCGATCCGCTCCACGCTGCCGTCGCTCCTGATCGATACCGTGAGCAGCAGGCTGCCGTAAAGTCGCTGATCGCGCGCAGCCGCGGGGTAATTGAGATTGCCGACGCGCTCGACCTTGAGCCTCCAGTCCTCGACGTAGCGGGCGAACCGGTACTCCTCGGCGCGGGCGCCGATGAATCGACGCTTGGGCCGTTTCTGGTACGCCTCCATGTCCTTGGCGATCTGCGCCTCGAGTTTCATGGCCTCGAGCGTTCGCTGCATCAGTTCGTTGGCGGTCGGCAGCTCCGTGCGTTCGGCGGCATCGACAGGCTTTTGCTGGACCGCCGCGATCGGCGCCGATCGCAGCTGGGTCATGAGCTCGCGAGTCTGCAGCTCGAGTGTTTCCACTTTCTGCGTCGCGACGGCCACCTGCTGGTCGGGGTTGTTCATCGGCAGCACCGGCAGCGGCGTGCGAGCGCGCCGGTCCGCGTCGGTATTGCCGCCGCCATCGAGGTTCGCCTGCGCCAGGATGTCCGCCTTGGTGGGCTTGGCGATTGTCCTGGCGTTGACCAGCGCCACTTCGAGCGGCGGCCCCTTGTCGGCCAGCTGCTTCAGGACCAAAGGCGAAAAATGTATCGCCAGGATCAGCGCGTGCACGACCAGCGAGCCGGCCACCGCGTACGCCAGCAGCTTGTCGTGGCGGGGCGAGACGAGAGCTTCCGGAGGGATTTGTGCGGGGGGCAGCGCGCCAGCGGGTGCGATACGCGCAGTCCGGCGCACCAAAGGCTTCGGCGCCGGAGCAGGTGTCGCCGGAACGATCGTCATCGGCGGCGGCGCCACCTGCGCTTTGGCGGCACGAGGCACTGCGGGCTTTTTCCTTGCGGCTGCCACTTTTACCGCCTTGGGAGCGGGAACAGGAGTCAGCGCGGGCGGTTCGTCCGGAACCGGCGCCAGGGAAGGGGTTTTCGGCGGTGAAGCGCGTCGCGGCAAGTCCTGTCGTCCACAGGAATCCAGGTTGCCTATTCTAGCAACTGCCATGCCGATGTCATGGCATGTCGCGGGCCGCCGCGAAATTTCGGTTCAGACTGTACCGGCGTAGCGACACTCGAGCGTGGCGTGGAGGAGGTCGACCTTG
The DNA here is from genome assembly GCA_035430095.1 of Casimicrobiaceae bacterium. GTDB lineage: Bacteria > Pseudomonadota > Gammaproteobacteria > Burkholderiales > Casimicrobiaceae > VBCG01. The sequence continues at coordinate 3,118 of DAOMGB010000094.1, forward strand.
GCAATGGCCACCTTGATCACCGTTTCCGGGGGCTGCGCCGGCAGGTCGGCGAGTCGCTGCACCCAGGGCAGGCGGTCGAAGCGGACGAGATTGTCGCGAATGACCGCGGCCGTCGTCTCGGTCACGCCTTCCTGAACCAGCCAACGCAAGCACCAGTACTGTTCCATGCGGTCCTGGAATTCCGCGTATTGGCTGTAGGTCGCCTCGAAGTCGGCGAGCGCCGCGAAAAGCTCCGCGTCGTTTTCCGCGTAGGGCGGCGCGCGGCCGTCGGTCACCGCCAGCAATTGCCGCTGGTTGACGAGGTCGCAGTAGCGGCGCAGCGGCGAGCTGGACCACAGGTAATGGGTCAGGCCGAGGCCCTGGTGCTCGCCGGGGCGCGTGCTCATCTTGACCTTCCCGCCGGCCTGCACGCGGTAGAGTCCCGCCGCGCCGCCGGCCGCAAGCGTGTGCCCCCAGGTGCTGTTGACATGGATCATCAATTCCGCGACGAGCTTGTCCAGCGGGCTGCCACGTTCGCGCGGCGTGATCGTTACGCGGCCTTCGGGGCCGGCATCCCAATCGACGTCGAAGTTGTAGTCGATGCGGTTGACGTCGGTCTTGCCGCGCTTGGCCGAAAGATGCTGCGCGAGTTTCCACAGCGCGCGCAGTTCCGGCGTCCACGGCGGATCCGCGGGCGACGGAAGCGGATTGGAAAAGGCGTCGGACAGGGTTGCCAGGTCGAGGTTGGCGACCACCGGAACGAGGTTCAGGCGCGTCAACTGCGAAACCGGTGCGCCGCTGGCATCCATTTCGACGTAGAGCGAAATCGCGGGCGCTTCCGTCCCCTGTCTGAGCGTAAAGGCAGTCACGGCGGCTTCCGGAAGCATCGTCAACTTGCGTCCGGGCATGTACACCGTGGAAAGCCTCTCGCGCGCGATGGCGTCGAGGGCACTGCCGCGCGGGATGGCCAGCGCCGGGCACGCGATGTGGATGCCGATCTCGATGTTGCCGCTGGCGAGCTCGCGCACCGAGAACGCGTCGTCGATCTCGGTTGTCGTCGCGTCGTCGATGGAAAACGCTCGCACGTCGGCGCGGGCAAGCTCCGGAATCGGCGGCAGCACGCCCCAATCCGGAAACGCGACGCCCTTTGGGAAGGCGTCGGCGAGGAAACGATTGAAGTGAAACTCGTGAATCGAAGGAATCGCGCCGCTCGCGGCGAGCAGGTCGACAGGGTTCGTCTTCGCTGCGTCGCACGCCGCCGCAAGCGCCTTCCACTCCAGCGCGTTCTTGTCCGGCTTGTAAAGCAGCATGGAGAGCTTCGGTCGAAATTCCTCGGGCAATCGATGGGCGGAGAGCTCGCCCACCCAATTCTCGATTCGCGCAGCTTCACTCCGCTTGCGTTCGACCGATGCCAAAGCGGCCCGCAGCGAGTCGGGCGGAGCCTTGCGGTACCGACCCTTGCCTTTCTTGTAGAAATGCATCGGAGACGCATGCAGCAGCATGGCGATCGCCGCCGACTGCGCCGGCGTGGCGTGCGCGCCGTAATACTCGCGCGCCAGCTGGTCGAATCCGAATTCACCGTCACCACTGGCTTCCCACAGGAAGGTGGCGTCGAGTTCCGCCACGAGCTTCTGGGCCTCCCCCATGATCGCGCCCGCAGCGGGCTGGTCGAACCGCAGCAGCACGGTGCCCGCCTTGATCTTGAGCCGCTTGCCCGAGGCCGCTTCGACCTGAAGCGATGCGTCGTTATCGACGAGAACGGACCCGGCCTTCAATTGACCGTCGTCCTCGAACAGGACATTCATGTGGAGGAAACGCGCATCGCGCGCGTCAGCAAAAGGGGTTGGGCCGCCGGGGGGCCGGGTCCGCAAATTATACCGGCAGCGAATGTACGACCCCCACGCTCGCTACGCTCGCTGCCCCCGGAGGGGGCGCACCGTCCCGTGGGGCGGAACGGCGGATTGCGGGAAGGCCTTCATTCCTGCATAGTCGCCCGTTCTTTCTGACGGAGGCGGCGATGGAATACCGGCGGTTGGGCAACAGCGGGCTGGAAGTCTCACCCGTCTGCCTGGGCACGATGATGTTCGGCGATCGCACCGACGCGAACGCCTCCCGGGCGATCGTCGATGCCGCATTCGACGCGGGCGTCAATTTCATCGACACCGCGGACGCGTACAGCAAGGGCGGATCGGAGCAGATCGTCGGCCGCGCGATCAGCGCCAACCGTGCGCGCTGGATTCTCGCCACCAAGGTCGGCAACGCGATGACCGCCAAGCCGCATGACGGCGGCCTTTCGCGGCGCTGGGTCCTTCGCGCGTGCGACGATAGCCTCGCGAGACTCGGCACCGATTACATCGACGTCTATTACCTGCACCGGGACGATCTCGAGACACCCATCGCCGAAACCGTGGGCGCCATCGGCGACCTGATCCGCTCCGGCAAGGTTCGCTATTTCGGCATCTCCAATTACCGCGGCTGGCGCATCGCCGAAGTCGTCGGCGAGTGCGAAGCCCAAGGCGTCCCGCTTCCGGTCGTCTGCCAACCCTACTACAACCTGCTGAACAGGATGCCGGAGGTCGAGATCCTGCCGGCGTGCGATCACTACGGCATCGGTGTCGCTTCCTATTCTCCGCTGGCACGCGGCGTGCTGACCGGCAAGTACGGGCAAGGCGGCAAGGCGCCCGAAGACTCGCGCGTAGCGCGCAAGGACGAGCGGATGATGGAAACGGAATTCCGCGAGGAGTCTTTCGCCATTGCGGCCAAGCTGGCGGCGCGCGCGAAGGCCACGGGTCGTACCTTGACCCAATTCGCCATCGCGTGGACGCTGGCCAATCAGATCGTGACCAGCATCATTGCCGGTCCGCGCACGCTTGAGCAGTGGCAGGACTACGTCGGCGCTCTCGGCACGTCGTGGTCCGGGGACGACGAAGCGCTGGTGGATTCGCTCGTGCGGCCCGGACATCCGTCCACGCCCGGGTATACCGATCCGCAGTACCCGTTCTACGGTCGGATACTCGACTAGGTTGCTTTCGGCTGGCGCTCGCCGGCGGGAACCGCGAAGGACAGCCGGTTCTCGGGCGGCGACAGCGGGCACGACCAGCGAGCGTCGTAGGCGCACGATGGGTTGTACGCGTAGTTGAAGTCGAGCACCATCTCGCGCTCGCTGACGCCAAGGTCCGCCCCCTTGATCGTGTCGTAGAGGTAGCGGCCACCGCCATAGGTATCCGCGCCGCTGGTCGAATCGGTGAACGGAAGCCAGATACCGCCGCCGTAGCCTTCGAGCCAATAGACGGCGAGGCGGGCGACGCGACCGCCGACGGTGAAGCGAACGTGACCCACGCGCGCGCACCGCAGGATGCCGTCGGTCTCGAGCGAGATCTCGAACGACTCGCGCTTGGCCGTCGGTTCCACGACACCCTTGATCCGCCACGCGGGCGCATACGCGTACCACGCAACGCCCGGCCAGTCGCGACGCCGCCCGGACGGGATCGGGCTCTCCGGATGTTCCCGGAACAGGGAATCGCGCGCGGCGCGAAAGCGCTTTGCGGCGCCTTCGGGATCCGCCACGCCGGAACGCACGGCCGCGTACTCCAGCGCGACCCTGCGTCGCCAGTCGGCCAGCGCGAATGCATTGGCCGGGGCGCTCAACGCTTGATCTCGACCTTTGCTTCGTTGGCCACGCCGTGGGGCACGTGGCCGGACGGGACGTGCTGCGAGGCCGACTCGACGTGGCGCGTCTGGTCGTCGAAGAAGAAGTCCGGCTCGAATTCGCGCAGGAAGGGGCCCTTCTCCCGGCCGCCCAGGAACATCGCCTCGTCCACGTTCACGTTCCAGTCCATCAGCGTGCGAATCGCGCGCTCGTGCGCCGGCGTGCTGCGCGCGGTCACCAGCGCGGTGCGCAGACGCATCTGAACCGATCCGCGGTCGACGCGCTGCAGCCGGTGCAGCGCCTCGAGCAGCGGCTTGAACGGTCCCGGCGGCAACGGCCGCCGGGCATGATCGGCCTCGTGATCCTGAAAGGCGTCCAGGCCCTGCGACTGGAAGACGCGCTCCGCCTCGTCGGCGAAAAGTACGGCGTCGCCGTCGAATGCAATGCGGACCTCGTCGGGATGCGAATCGGTCACCTGCGACTGGGTATAGACCATCGCGGCGGGAAATCCGGCGTTCAGAGCGCCGCGTACATCGTCGGCATTGGCGGAAAGAAACAGGTTGGCCTTCAGCGGGCCAAGATACGAGAACGGCGCGCGCCCGCGGGTGAATACACCCCGTTCGATCTCCAGGTCCGCGCCCTTCACCGAACGAAACACGCGCAAGCCCGAGACCGGGTCGTTGCGCGACAGGATCACGACCTCCACCCGACGCACACCGTCCGCGTTGAAAGCGAGCAGCTTGCGCACGAGCGGGTACGCAACGCCGGGCTTGGCGGGAGACTCGAGGCGCTCCAGTTGCAGGCGCATGTACTCGCGATCGTCCGCGGTCTCGAAGACCTTGTTCTCCTCCTCGAAGTCGAACAGCGCGCGCGAACTGATCGCGACGACCAGTTGCTCCGCGGGCGGGGAATCGCTCATCGGAAAAGTATACGCCGGCCGCCTTCGCCGCCGGCGCCCGGCCCCGTATCGACGCCGCCCCGACGTGCTGCGTGCGCGCCGCGCGCCGCGCTACTTTGTCTTTGGCGGCACCGTGCAGGACCCGACCCGCTTGCCGGCGTACGACTGGACCATGCTCACCGGCTGTCCTTCGACCGTCCCCGTCATCTGCGTGCGGCCGTCGTAGCTGCCGTCGGAGAAGGTCAGCTCGCCGACGCCCGTCATCTTGTCCTTGCCCTCGCAGATCATCTTGAAGTTGTACTTGTTGCCGGTGCGCTTTGCGTCGACGGTCTTGCACTCGCCATTTCTCGGCGGGAGATAGGACTGTTCCATCGCGCCTTTCGCGATGCATTGGCGGGAGGTCTGCGCGGGCATCTGCATCGGCATCCCGACCATCTCCATCTTCACCGTGACGTCCCACAATTCGTCCTTCTCCTGCGCGACGACAGGCTGGCAGACCGCCGCGAACGCGACGGCGCAAAGGGCATGGCAAACGCGCGACATGGACATGAAGATTCTCCGGGAAGGTGGATGAAGGCAGGCGCTCGACCGGCGAACCGCGGGCGCCGAAACCAGCGCATGGTAGTGCACCGCTGCAAAACGGAAAAGGGGCGGCTATTCCTGCTCGAGTTCGCGCAATACCGAGCGCAACTCCGCGACCGCCCATTCGAGGTCCGACTTCGCGACGTTGAGCGGCGGGGCGATGCGCACCACGGTGCCGTGCGTGTCCTTGGACAGGACGCCGCGCGCCAGCAGGCGGTCCACGACCTTGCGCGCGGGCAGGCGGGCCGCGTCGATTTCCACGCCGATGTAGAGTCCGCGGCCACGCACTTCGCTGATCAACGGGCTGTCGATTTTCTGCAGTTCGGCCTTGAGCCAGGCGCCGAGCCCGCGCGAACGCTCGCACAGCTGTTCCTCCTCCAGCACGTCCAGCGCCGCCATGGCCACCGCGGCCGCCAGCGGATTGCCCCCGAACGTGCTGCCATGGTCGCCCGGCGTGAAGACGCGCATCACGTCGTGCGTGGCGACAAAGGCCGACACCGGCAGCAGGCCCCCGCCCAGCGACTTGCCGAGGATCACGCCATCGGGATGGACATCGTCGTGCCGGCAAGCCAGCAAATGTCCGGTGCGACCGAGCCCGGTCTGGATTTCATCGCAGATCAGCAGCACGTTGTTTTCGCGGCATATGCGCGCGCATTCGGCCAGCCAGCCGGGCGGGGGCACGATGATGCCGCCCTCCCCCTGGATCGGCTCGACCAGGAACGCGGCGGTATGTGGCGTGATGGCAGCACGCAGCGCGTCGGCGTCGCCGTAGGGAATCGTGACAAACCCCGGTGGAAACGGCCCGAATCCGTTGCGGTACTGCGGCTCGGACGAAAAGCCCACGATCGCAATCGAGCGCCCGTGAAAATTGCTCGCGCAGACGATGATCTCCGCTCGGTCGGCCGGAATCCCCTTGACCGAATAGCCCCATTTGCGCGCGGCCTTCAATGCCGTCTCGACCGCCTCGGCGCCGCCATTGGAAGGCAACGCGCGATCGAGGCCGGTCAGCCTCGCCAGTCGCTCGAGCAGCGCCGGAAGACGGTCGTTGTGAAAGGCGCGCGACGTGACCGCGAGCTGCTGCGCCTGCGCGACCAGCGCGGCCACGATCTTCGGATGCGCATGGCCGAAGCTGACCGCCGAGTAGGCGCTCATCAGGTCCAGGTAGCGCTTGCCGTCGACATCGGTCAGCCATGCGCCTGCGCCCTGGCCCAGAACGACGGGCAGCGGGTCATAGTTGCGCGCGCCAAACGCGCCTTCGCGCTTGATGTGCGCAGCCGTCGCTTCGGACGCGGCGCGCGCTGCGGTTTGTTCGATGTGAACGGACGCCTTCATGGGCACCATGCTACGCCTGCCGCATTTCCGCTGAAAGGCACCTCGGCGGCCGCTACGCCATCGGGCAGCCCGGCCACCGCCATCGACTTGCAGGCGCTAGTTCGGGCGCAGCGCAGGATCGATGTCGATGTAGCGCCAGATCGCCGACCGGACCGGGTGTGGCCGGTAGTTGCGGACCCATGGCTGCACGAGATGATCCTCGATCCGGTGTTCCATCAGGCGCCACGGCGCGTAGGCGACGGCCAGCTCCGTCATCCGGTCGAAGAGGCGCGTCCGCTCGGGCGAGTCGGGCAGCTTGTGCGCCGCTTCGTACAGCCGGTCGAACTCGGGCAGGCTGAATCGCGCGTGATTTTCCTGCCCGACGTTCGGTCCGTACAGCAGCTGCATGAAATTCTCGGCGTCGGGATAGTCGGCGTTCCA
>DAOMGB010000095.1:0-9969 GCA_035430095.1 Casimicrobiaceae bacterium
CGACCAGCATCAGCAGCGAGCCCAGCAGCGTGTACAGGAAGAACTTGATCGCCGCATAGACGCGGTTGGGTCCGCCCCAGACGCCGATGATCAGGTACATCGGGATCAGCATTGCCTCGAAGAAGACGTAGAACAGGATCGCGTCCTGCGCGGCAAACGCGCCGTTGATGAAGCCGGACATGATCAGGAACGCCGCCATGTACTGCGCGACGCGAACCGTGATCACCTGCCATCCGGCCCAGACCACAAGCAGCGTGATGAAGGCGTTGAGCAGAATGAACAGGACCGAGATGCCATCCACGCCGACGAAGTAGTAGATGTCGAAGTAGGGAATCCAGTCGAGCCGCTCGACGAATTGCAGCGCGGAGGTCGCGGTGTCGAAGTGCCAGTAGAGCGGGATGGTGACCAGGAAGCCGGCGAGCGCACCAGCCAGCGCGATCCAGCGCGCCGTCGTCGCGTCGCGGTCGCGGCCGATCGCGAGCACCGCCATGCCGGCGACGATGGGCACCCAGATGGAAAGGGAGAGGTAGGGGGTCATGGCGCCAGCCGGCTCAACGCGGTACCCACCAGATCAACAAGGCGAAGAGGCCGATGATCATGGTGAAGGCGTAGTGATAGACGTAGCCGGACTGGATCCTGCGCAGAAGGAGCGAACAGCGGCCCACCAGGTGCGCAGAACCGTTGACGATTCCCTCGATCAGCATGCGGTCGCCGACGTTGGAGAACAGCCCGCCGATCCTGCGCGCGCCGCCGGCGAAGAACCACTCGTTGAACCTGTCGAAGTAGTACTTGTTGTCGAGCAGCGTGTAGACCGGCGCGAAGGCGGACTTGATCCGATCCGGCAGGTCCGGCCTGACCAGGTAGCAATACCACGCGGAGACGATGCCGGCGATCGCCAGCCACAGCGGAAAGCTGCCCAGCCCGTGCTCGAGGAACCGGCCGACCCCGTGCCACTCCTCCCTCATCGTCGCCATCGCCTCGTGCACCGGCAGGATGACGATCGAGTCGCCGAAATAGGAGCCGAAGAGGATCGGCTCGATCGTCAGCCAGCCGACGGCCACGGACGGGATCGCCAGCAGGATCAGCGGCACGGTGACCACCCAGGGACTTTCAGCGGGAGGACCGCCGTGGTGGTCGTCACCATGGCCGTGGTCATCGTGCCCATGTCCGGCGACGTCGAAGCGCTCCTTGCCGTGGAATGCGAGAAACAGCATCCGGAATGAGTAGAACGCGGTGACGAAAACGCCTGCCATCACCGCGAAATAGGCATAGCCGTGGCCGGGTATCCGCGAAAGATGGACCGCCTCGATGATCGCATCCTTGGAGAAGAATCCGGCGAACGGAGGAATGCCGGCAAGCGCCAGCGAACCGATCACCGTGGTCCAGTAGGTGATGGGCATGTACTTGCGCAATCCGCCCATGTGCCGCAGGTCCTGCTCGTGGTGCATGGCGATGATCACCGAACCGGCAGCCAGGAAGAGCAGCGCCTTGAAGAACGCATGGGTCATCAGGTGGAAGATCCCGGCCGAATAGGCGGACACGCCCAGCGCGACCGTCATGTAGCCCAGTTGCGACAGCGTCGAGTACGCGACGACGCGCTTGATGTCGTTCTGGACGATGCCCAGGAAGCCCATGAACAGCGCGCCGGTGGCGCCGATGATGGTCACGAACGCAAGCGCGGTGTCGGACAATTCGAACAGCGGGCTCATCCGCGCCACCATGAAGATGCCTGCCGTGACCATCGTTGCCGCGTGGATCAGCGCGGAAATGGGCGTGGGACCTTCCATCGAGTCGGGCAGCCAGACGTGCAGAGGTATCTGCGCGCTCTTGCCCATGGCGCCGATGAAGAGGCAGATGCAGGTCACCGACAGCAGCGACCACTCTGTCGCGCCCCAGAAGTTGACGGTCGTCGAAGCCATCGCCGGCGCCTTGGCGAACACGGCGGCATAGTCCATCGATCCGAAATACGCGAGCACCAGGCCGATGCCCAGGATGAACCCGAAATCGCCGACACGGTTGGCGAGAAAGGCCTTCAGGTTGGCGTAGATCGCTGTTGGCCGCGTGTACCAGAATCCGATCAGCAGGTAGGACACCAGCCCCACCGCCTCCCAGCCGAAGAAGAGCTGGAGGAAGTTGTTGCTCATCACCAGCATGAGCATCGAGAACGTGAACAGCGAAATGTAGGAAAAGAAACGCGAATAGCCCGGGTCCTCGTCCATGTATCCGATCGTGTACACGTGCACCATCAGCGACACGAAGGTCACGACCAGCATCATCAGGACCGTCAGCGGATCGATGAGGAAGCCGATCGACATCCTGAGCGATCCGATCGCGACCCATGTGTACACGTCGCCGTTGAACACGTGCCCGGCCGCGACGTCGCGCCAGATCACGAGCGAGGCAGCAAAAGCGGCCGCCACCCCGGCAATGGTCAGCCAGTGCGACATCGAGCGGGGCATCTTGGCGCCGAACAGGCCGACCACGATGGCCGCCGCCAGCGGCGCCAGCGGAACGAGGAGGTAGAGTTGCTGCATGGTCATGGCTTAGGCGGTCATTCCGAATGTCATCCTCAGGGTCAGCCCCTCGTTCAACCTTTGAGCTTGCCCAGGTCCTCGACGTTGATCGAGCCGGCGTTGCGGAAGAGCAGCACCAGGATGGCCAGGCCGATGGCCGACTCCGCGGCCGCCACGGTGAGGATGAAGAAAACGAACACCTGCCCGCTCATGTCGCCCAGGTAGGACGAGAAGGCGATGAAGTTGAGGTTGACGGCCAGCAGCATCAGTTCGATCGCCATCAGCAGGATGATGACGTTCTTCCGGTTCAGGAAAATGCCGGCCATGCTGATCGCGAACAGGATCGCGCCCAGCACCAGGTAGTGCGCCAGCGTCGGCGCGGTCAGAAGTGACAGCATGTCCCCTGCATCCCTCTATTTCCGCCGCGGCCGGGCATGCACCCTTGGCGATGGTTTGTTCATTCCCTGTTTTCCGACGGCATGTTCACCAGGCGGACACGGTCCTCGCGGCGAACCTTGACCTGCGCGCCGGGATCCTGGTGCCTGGTGGTCTTGCGCGTGCGATGCGTCAACGCAATGGCCGCGATGATGGCAACCAGCAGCACCACGGAAGCGATCTCGAACGGGTACACGTAATCGACATAGATGAGGCGGCCCAGCGCGCGCGTGTTGCTGCCGGACACCGCGGGGGCCACAGCGCCGCTGCCGATGCGCGAACCCAGGATCACCAGCGCCATTTCAAGCAGCACCAGCACCCCCACTGTCGCGGCGACCGGCACGTAGCTTCGGAAATTCGTGCGCATGCTGTCGAAGTTGACGTCGAGCATCATCACGACGAACAGGAACAGCACCATCACGGCTCCGACATAGACCAGTACCAGCGCGATGGCCAGGAACTCCGCCTTCAACAGCATCCATACGCCCGCGGCGGTGAAGAAGCACAGCACGAGCCACAGCGCGGCGTGCACGGGATTGCGCGTGGTCACGACGCGCAGCGCCGCGAAAACGAGGATCGCGGAGAAGACGTAGAAGGTGGCGGTCGCGAAGCTCATCGGTATTTCGCGTCCGCAGTCCGGTCCTTGGCGATCTGCTCCTCGTACCGGTCGCCCACGGCGAGCAGCATCTCTTTGGTGTAGTAGAGATCGCCGCGCCGCTCCCCGTGGTACTCGAGGATGCGCGTCTCGACGATCGAATCCACCGGACAGCTCTCCTCGCAAAAACCGCAGAAGATGCACTTGGTCAGGTCGATGTCGTAGCGCGTCGTGCGCCGCGTGCCGTCGGCGCGCTGCTCCGATTCGATCGTAATCGCCAGCGCCGGGCACACGGCCTCGCACAGCTTGCACGCGATGCAGCGCTCCTCGCCGTTCGGGTAGCGGCGCAGCGCATGCAGGCCGCGGAATCGCGGGCCCTGCGGCGTCTTTTCCTCGGGAAACTGCACCGTGATCTTGCGTGCGAAGAAATAGCCGCCGGTGAGGTACATGCCCTTCACCAGCTCGACCAATAGCCAGGTATTGAAGAGACCCTTGACGCGAGCGAACATGATCGGCCTCGTTCCCGTCAGTGGAAAAGATAGGCCCAGCGCGTCTGCATCATCGCGCCAAGGAACGCGATCCAGACGAGCGTGACCGGTATGAACACCTTCCAGCCCAGCCGCATCACCTGGTCGTATCGATACCTGGGGAACGACGCGCGAACCCAGAGGAAGCACAGCAGGACGAAGGACATCTTGGCGGCGAGCCAGATGAAGCCGTCGCCCAGAAACGCCACGCCGCCCACCTGCCAGTAGTTGAGCAGCGGCCAGGGCGCCAGCCATCCGCCGAGGAACATGAGCGACGTCAGCGCCGCGATCATGATCATGTTCATGTATTCGGCCAGGAAGAACACCGCGAACGCCACCCCCGAATACTCGACGTGGAATCCGGCGACGATTTCGGACTCGCCTTCAGCCATGTCGAACGGGTGCCGGTTGGTCTCCGCCAGGCCGGACACGAAGTAGACGATGAACAGCGGCAGCAGCGGCCAGACGTACCAGTACGCCGCGCCCCCCTCCTGCCCGCGGACGATTTCCGTGAGGTTGAGGCTGTTCGCCACCATCAGCACGCCGACCAGCGCGAAGCCCATGGCGATTTCGTAGGATACGATTTGCGCCGCCGAACGCAGCGCGCCGAGGAACGCGTATTTCGAATTGGAAGCCCAGCCGGCCAGGATGATGCCGTAGACGCCCATCGACGTCATGGCGAGGATGTAGAGCAGACCCGCATCGATGTTCGCCAGCACCATCGTGTCGGTGAACGGAATGACCGCCCATGCCGCGAGCGCCGGCCCGATTGCCAGCAACGGTGCGATGAAAAAGAGGTACCGGTTGGCGCCGGACGGGAGGATGACCTCCTTGAACAGCAGCTTGAACACGTCGGCGAACGGTTGCAGCAATCCGAACGGCCCGACGCGATTGGGCCCGATGCGCACCTGCATGTAGCCGATCACCTTGCGCTCGATCAGCGTGAGGTAGGCCACGCCGAGAATCAGCGGCACTGCTATGCAAACGATCTTCACCAGCGTCCAGACCGTGGTCCATGCCGGGCCGAAGAACTGCTGCGCTGGCGCCAGGAATTCGTTCATGCGCGATCCACGGTGACGGGTCCCGAGAGGCCGGCAAGGCCGCAGGTCGAGGCGTGGGCCGCGGCGATGCGCACGACGCCCGGCGGGACCGCGCCGTCGACGACTGCGGTCAGCACGGCCTCGCCCTGGCCCTGCGTCACCTTGACCAGCGCGCCCGCTGCCAGGCCCAGCGTTTCGAACAGGGAGCGGTGCATCCGCGCCTTGGGCGCCCTGGCGTCCGCGGCAAGCTGCAGCGAAGCCGCGCGGCGCACGAGCGGATCGGCGAAATAGATCGGAATGTCGGCCACCCGCTCCACCGGCGAAGTCGCTGCCGCCGGATTGGCGACCGACGCCGATGCGACATTGGCAAGCCTTGCCGTCAGGTCGCCGCCATTCGGCAGCACCGACGTCCGCACGTCTTCCGCCGTGTCGAACTCGAACCCCGGCAGGCCGAGCAGCGTGCCCAGCACGCGCAACACCTTCCATCCCGGCCGCGTTTCGCCCAGCGGCTGCACCACGCCGTGGAAGCTCTGTGCCCGGCCTTCGCAACTGACGAACGTTCCCGCAGTCTCGGTGAAGGGCGCAACCGGCAGGAGCACGTCGGCATAGGCAACGCCATGCCGGAACGGACTCATCACCACGACCAGGTCGGCTTTCTCGAGCGCCGAGCGCGCAACGACGGCATTGGCAAAATCGAATTCAGGCTCGGCGTGGAGGACGAGGTACGCATGGCGCGGATCCTCGAGCATTGCGCGCGCGTTCATTCCTCCGGACTGCGGGCGGGCTCGCGCCAGGTGCGCGCCCACCGTGTTCGCCGCCTCGGTCAGGAATCCGAAGGTCGCGCCGGTGATTTCGGACAGCAGTTGCGCGAGCGCGTGCAACTGCGACGCGGCCGCGTGCTGCGTCGCATTGTTGCCCAGCAGAATCGCTGCTTTTTTCCCGGACAGGAGACTGCCCGCAATGGCCTTGGCGGGGTCGGTGGGCTCGATTCCGTGCAGGGCAGCCGGAACGGTTTTGCCCGCGGCCTGCGCCGCCGCGACCACGATCCCCGCGAGCGCCGACGGGAGTTGCGATGGCGGTACGATTTCCTTGTGACTGACCGGCAGCAGCCACTCATCGTCGACGGAGTGCAGCATCGAAACCTGCGTGCCCTTCTTCGCGGCCTGCCTGAGTCGCTGTGCGACGAGCGGGTGATCCTTGCGCAGGAAACTGCCCACGACCAGCGCCCGGTCGAGGGAATTCAGTTCGGCCACCGGCAGGCCCAGCCACGGCGCCGTTCCGGAAACCCCATCTCCACGGAAATCGCTCTGCCGCAGGCGGAAGTCGATGTTGTCGCTGCCCAGCCCGCGCACGAGGCGCGCGGCCAGGGCCAATTCTTCCAAAGTCGAGTGCGCGGACACGAGCGCGCCCAGCGCCTGCGGACCGTGCCTTGAAACCGCATCCTTGAGTCCGTTGGCGACGAACTCCAGCGCGGTCTGCCAATCGACGCTCGTCCATTCGCCGCCCTGCTTCACCATCGGCGTGGTCAGGCGCTCGTCCGAGTTCAACGACTCATAGGAAAAGCGGTCCTTGTCCGACAGCCAGCACTCGTTGACGGCCTCGTTCTCCAGCGGCAGCACGCGCATCACGCGATTGTTCTTTACCTGGACGACGAGATTGCTGCCCAGCGAGTCGTGCGGCGACACCGATTTACGTCGCGCGAGTTCCCATGTTCGCGCCGAATAGCGGAACGGCTTGGACGTCAGCGCGCCGACCGGACAGATGTCGATCGAGTTGCCGGAAAGTTCGGAGTCGACCGTCCTGCCCATGAACGCGACGATTTCGGCGTGCTCGCCCCGCCCGATCATGCCCAACTCCATCACGCCGGCGATCTCCTGGCCGAAGCGAATGCAGCGCGTGCACTGGATGCAGCGCGTCATTTCCTCGGCCGAGATCAGCGGTCCCAGTTCCTTGTGGAACACGACGCGCTTGGGCTCACCGTAGCGGGATGCCGAGCCGCCGTAGCCCACGGCAAGGTCCTGCAGCTGACACTCGCCGCCCTGGTCGCAGATCGGGCAGTCAAGCGGATGGTTGATGAGCAGGAATTCCATCACGCCCTGCTGCGCCTTCACCGCGGGTTCCGAATGGGTCCACACCTTCATGCCGTCGGTCACGGGCGTGGCGCAGGCAGGAAGCGGCTTGGGGGCCTTTTCCACCTGCACCAGGCACATGCGGCAGTTGGCGGCGATCGAAAGCTTCTTGTGATAACAGAAGTGCGGGACGTAGATGCCGAGCTGGTTCGCGGCGTCCATCACCGTGGCGCCGTGCGCGACTTCAACCTGCTTGCCGTCGACTTCTATCTTCAGCATGGAGAGGTCATCAGACGTAGGGGGCGACCAGGCAGCGCTTGTGGTCGATGTGGTGCTGGAATTCGTCCCGGAAGTGCTTGATGAAGCTCTTCACCGGCAGGGCCGCCGCATCGCCCAGCGCGCAGATCGTGCGGCCGGCAATGTTGTCGGCCACCGAGGTCAGCTTGTCCAGGTCTTCGTTGCGACCCTGTCCGTGCTCGATGCGATCGACCATGCGCCACATCCACCCGGTGCCTTCGCGGCAGGGCGTGCACTGGCCGCAGGATTCCTCGTAATAGAAGTACGAAAGGCGCGCAAGCGACTTGACCATGCAGCGCGTATCGTCCATCACGATCACGGCGCCAGATCCGAGCATCGAGCCGGCCTTGGCGATGGAATCGTAGTCCATGTTGGTCGCCAGCATGACGTCGCCGGGCAGCACCGGCGCCGACGAGCCGCCGGGGATGCAGGCCTTCAGCTTGCGGCCGCCGCGCATGCCTCCCGCCATCTCAAGCAGTTTCGCGAAGGGCGTGCCGAGCCGGATTTCGTAATTGCCGGGGCGCTCGACGTCGCCGGACACCGAGAACAGCTTGGTGCCGCCGTTGTTGGGGAGGCCCAGGTCAAGGAACGCCTCGCCGCCATGGTTGATGATCCAGGGCACGGCCGCGAAGGTTTCCGTGTTGTTGATCGTCGTCGGCTTGCCGTATACGCCGAACGACGCAGGAAACGGCGGCTTGAAGCGCGGCTGCCCCTTCTTGCCTTCGAGCGACTCGAGCAGCGCCGTCTCCTCGCCGCAGATGTAGGCGCCGAAGCCGTGATGGTTGTACAGGTGAAATGAGAACTCGGACCCCAGGATGTTGTGGCCGAGGAAGCCCGCGGCGTACGCCTCGTCGATCGCTTCCTCGTTTCGCAGGTAGGTGTCCCAGATCTCGCCGTGGATGTAGTTGTACCCGCGGCAGGCGCCCATCGCGTAGGCGCCGATGGCCATGCCCTCGATCACGGCGTGCGGGTTGTAGTTGAGAATGTCGCGGTCCTTGAACGTTCCGGGCTCGCCTTCGTCCGAATTGCAGACGACGTACTTGTCGCCGGGAAACTGGCGCGGCATGAAGCTCCACTTGAGCCCGGTCGGGAAGCCTGCGCCGCCCCGGCCGCGAAGCGCGGATCGCTTGACCTCGGCAATCACCTGCTCCGGGGATATCTTCTCGTCCAGGATCTTCTTCAGCGCGCCGTAGCCGCCTCGCGCCACATAGTCGGCCAGACGCCAGTTCTCGCCATTGAGGCCGGCCATCAGGATGGCGTCCGGCCCGTAATCCAGGAATTCGGATGGCGCGTTCATTTGGTCGCGTCCGCGGGCGCAGGGTTGCCTTCACCGCGACCCGCCGCCGCCTTCAAGTCGTCCACCAGTTCATCGAGCTTGGCTCCGGACATGAAGCTGCACATCCGGCGGTCGTTGACGATGAGCACGGGCGCGTCTCCGCATGCGCCCATGCACTCGCCTTCCTTCAGCGTGATGGCGCCGTCGGCGGTGGTCTCGTTGAATCCGACGCCCAGCCTGTCCTTGAGATGCTCGGCGGCGGCGGTGGCGCCCCGCAATGCGCAAGGAAGGTTGGTGCAGACCGTCACCTTGAAGCGTCCGGCAGGCCTCAGGTTGTACATCGTGTAGAAGGACGCAACTTCGTAGACCGCGACGGGCGGCATGCCGAGGTAGCCCGCAACGGCGTCCATCACCTCGGTCGAAAGCCAACCGTGCTCGCCCTGCGCAAGCGCGAGCGCGGACATCACCGCAGACTGCTTCTGGTCGGCCGGGTATTTGGCGATCTCGCGATCGATTTTCCTGCATGTCTCTGACGACAGCATGCTGATGGCGCCTGTAGTGTGTCGAATGAGCGCTAACGAATGTAATAACCGGAGACGCGCCAGACGTCGCCGGGCTCGAGCATCCAGATCAACTGCTCCTGCGCGCGCTTGCCATTGGCAAACTCGGAAACGAATTCGATGATCGAGTAATCGCCGTCGGGAGCTCCGGGCATGGCATGGCTGCGCGCAAATTTCTCCGGTGTCCTCGACTTGAGCTTGCCGAATGGTTTGCGGGCATCGGCAATGCCTTTGACCCATTCCTGGCGCGTGACCACCGACTTGAGGTGCTTGGACGACACGTCCCAGGCGACGCCGACCTTGCCGTCATCGAGCAACGCGAGCCACTTCTGGGCCGCCGCGATCGTATCCTTGTCGTCGCCCATGGTCGGCTGCGCGGGTTCGCTGCCGGTTGAGGGACGCGCCGCGCCGCCGGCGGGCGGCGTTGCTGCCGCCGGCGTCGGCGTCGATGCCGGCGGAGGCGCGACAGTCTGCCCCGCGACGAGCGGGAACCAGCCCACCA
This sequence comes from Casimicrobiaceae bacterium, assembly GCA_035430095.1. GTDB lineage: Bacteria > Pseudomonadota > Gammaproteobacteria > Burkholderiales > Casimicrobiaceae > VBCG01. The sequence goes on from DAOMGB010000095.1 coordinate 9,815, forward strand.
CCGCCATTGCGAGAAGTACGCGCATGATCATCGGTCGATCGACCCGAACACGATGTCCTGCGTGCCGATGATCGCCACCACGTCCGCGATCATGTGGCCTCGCGACATTTCGTCGAGCGCCGCGAGGTGCACGTAGTCCGGCGGACGCAGCTTGA
>DAOMGB010000096.1:0-9071 GCA_035430095.1 Casimicrobiaceae bacterium
ACGTCGGGCTGGATGCCGATCTCGCGCAGCTCCTTGACCGAGTGCTGCGTCGGCTTGGTCTTCATTTCGCCGGCGGTGGGAATGTATGGCAGCAGCGTCAGGTGGATGTAGCACACGTTGTCGCGGCCGAGCGTGATGCCCAGCTGCCGGATGGCCTCGAGGAACGGCAGCGATTCGATGTCACCGACGGTGCCGCCGATTTCGACGATTGCGACGTCGGCATCCTGCGCGCCGAGAAGGATCCAGCTCTTGATCTCGTCGGTGATGTGCGGGATGACCTGCACGGTGCCGCCCAGGTAATCGCCGCGGCGTTCCTTGCGTATGACCGATTCGTAGATCTGGCCGGTGGTGAAATTGTTGCGCTTCCCCATCCGGACGTCGGTAAAGCGCTCGTAATGGCCGAGGTCGAGGTCCGTCTCTGCGCCATCGTCCGTGACGAACACCTCGCCGTGCTGGAACGGCGACATCGTTCCAGGATCGACGTTGATGTAGGGGTCGAGCTTGAGATTGGTGACGCGGACGCCGCGGGAGGCGAGGATCGCGGCGAGTGACGCGGCGGCGATTCCTTTCCCGAGCGAGGAAACGACACCACCGGTTACGAAGACAAACTGGGTCATGATGCTTCTCGCCCCGGGAAATTCCCATTTTACTCCGAGTTGGCGATCCCTCCAAGCGCAGCGGAAAACCGGCGTGGACACCACTTCCGCAACGTTTCCGCTCTACCAGACGGGCCGTCGTTCCCGCGAACATGGGAATCCAGTGGCGTTGCCATTCGCCCGCAATACCAAGTCAATGGAGCCCCACATTCGCGGGGGCGACAGTGTCGGGCCATCAGATTCCCAGCCCGGCCGCCATGCGCTCGCGCGTCGCGTCGCGTCCCAGCAGGGCCAGTACTGCGTCGATCGCCGGCGTGGACGTGGTGCCTGCCACCAGCATGCGCACGGCCATCATGATCGGAGGCGGCTTCAGGCCATGGCGCGCGGCCGCGGACTTGAGCGCCGACATCAATGCCTCCCGGGTCCATGGCAGGCTCGCGAATTCCGCGTGCAATTCGAGAAGCGCCGGGCGATTGGCGTCGTTCACCTGCTCCGCGACTTTCTCCGCAGACACCGTCGGCGCGGCGTACAGGTAATGCGCCGCGTCGGCCATGGCCACCAGCGTGTCGGCGCGATCGCGCAGCAGCGCGGCCACCGCGCCGGCATCGGGTCCGGCGGCGGGATCGAGTCCCGCGCGTGCCAGGAAAGGCACCAGGCGACGCCCCAACTCCGCCTCCGGCATGCGCTTCATGTGCTCCTGGTTAACCCACTTCAGCTTGTCGGCATTGAACCGGGACGGCGCGGGGCTGATCCCCGGCAGATCGAACCACTGCACCAGCTGCTCGCGGGTGAAGATCTCCTCGTCGCCATGTCCCCAGCCGATGCGCGCGAGAAAATTGATCAGTGCTTCGGGCAGGTATCCCTGCGCCTCGTATTCCATCACGCCCATCGCGCCGTGGCGCTTGGACAGCTTGGCGCCGTCCTCGCCCAGCACCGTCGGGACGTGCGCGTAGGCCGGCGGCTCTGCACCGAGCGCCCGGAACATGTTGATCTGCCGCGGCGTGTTGTTGACGTGGTCGTCGCCGCGAATCACGTGGGTGATCCGCATGTCGATGTCGTCGACCACGACGCAGAAATTGTAGGTGGGCGTGCCGTCGGGCCGGGCAATGACCAGGTCGTCCAGTTCGGCATTCGCGATCTCGATGCGTCCCTTGACCCCGTCGTCCCACACCACGACGCCGGCATCGGGGTTGCGGAAGCGCAGCACGGGCTTCACGTCGGGCGGCGGCGTCAATCCGGCGCTGTTCTCCGGCCGCCAGCGGCCGTCATAACGCGGCTTTTCGCCGCGCGCCGCCTGCTCCGCGCGCAAGGCATCGAGTTCCTTGCTGCTCATGTAGCAGCGGTAGACCTGGCCCGCGGCGAGCATCTGCGCCAGCACCTCCCGATACCGCGCCATGCGCTGCATCTGGAAGAACGGACCCTCGTCGTAATCGAGTTCGAGCCAGGCCATCGCGTCGAAGATCGCCTTGACCGCTGCGGGGGTCGATCGCTCGACGTCGGTGTCCTCGACGCGGAGGATGAACTTGCCGCCGAAGTGCCGCGCGTACGCCCACGCGAACAGCGCCGTGCGGGCACTGCCCAGGTGAAGGTATCCCGTGGGGCTGGGGGCGAAACGGCTCCTGATGGTGCGAGATGAGTCGCTCAACGGATGCGTCCTGGGCAAAAGGACGCAGTGTACCGGTTGGCCGTCAACGAGCCGGCTGCCAGCGCAAATCGAGCGTGGCCGGCGTGGCAGGATTGGGCTGTTCCGGATGCACGACCATCGGTCCGGGCGTGTGGCCATGGGCCCAGAAACGCGCGACGCGCCGCGCCTCGGCCTCGTTGGCATTGACCGGGAACGTGTCGTAGTTGCGGCCGCCCGGATGCACGACATGATAAGTGCAGCCGCCTAAAGCACGCTGCGACCAGGTGTCGATGAGGTCGAAGGTCAGCGGCGCCTGCACGCCGATGGTCGGATGCAGCGCCGACGGCGGGTTCCAGGCGCGAAAGCGCACGCCGGCAACGAACTCGCCGGGGATCCCCGTCGGCGTCAGCGGCAGCGCGCGGCCATTGCAGGTGACCACATGCCTGCCGCCGGTCATTCCCACCGCCTTGAGCTGCATCCGCTCGACCGACGAGTCGACGTAGCGCGCGGTGGCGCCCAGGCTCACCTCTTCCCCGAGCACGTGCCAGGGTTCGATCGCCTGCCGCAGTTCCAGCGTCACGCCAGCATATGTGGCCGTGCCGAAACGGGGGAAGCGGAACTCCACGAAGGGCTCGAACCACGCCGGATCGAACGCATAGCCGGCGCGATTCAGGTCGTCGGCGACGTCGCGGATGTCGGCCGCGACGAAGTGCGGGAGCAGCCAGCGGTCGTGCAATGCGGTGCCCCAGGGGACCAGTTCGCCGCGATAGGGCTGAACCCAGAAGCGTGCGACCAATGCCCTCAGAAGCAACACCTGCACCGCGCTCATCCGCGCGTGCGGCGGCATTTCGAATGCGCGAAACTCGAGGATGCCCAGGCGTCCCGTCGAGCTGTCGGGCGAGTACAGCTTGTCGATCGAAAATTCCGAGCGATGCGTGTTGCCCGTCAGGTCCGTCAGCATGTGCCGGAGCAGGCGGTCCACCAGCCACGGCTGCGGCGACTCGCTGCCCGCCGCGTGCTTGCGACCCAGCTGCTGGAAGGCGATGGCAAGTTCGTAGAGCCTGTCGTCACGTGCCTCGTCGACGCGCGGCGCCTGGCTGGTCGGCCCGATGAACATGCCTGAAAACAGGTACGACAGCGCCGGATGGTTCTGCCAGTACGTAATCAGGCTCTGCAGCAGGTCGGGCCGGCGCAACAGCGGACTGTCCGCGGGCGTCGCGCCGCCCAGCGTGACGTGGTTGCCGCCGCCGGTGCCGGTGTGCCGCCCGTCGAGCATGAACTTCTCGGTGCCCAGCCGGGACTGCCTCGCCTCCTCGTACAGCGTTTCGGTGGTCGCCAGCAGGTCGCGCCACGACGATGCGGGATGGATGTTGACTTCGATCACGCCCGGGTCGGGCGTGACCATCAGGACCTTCACGCGGGGGTCGCGCGGGGGCGTGTAGCCTTCGATGGCCACCGGCGTGCGCAACTCGCGGGCGGTGTCCTCGATCGCGGCCAGCAGCGCCACGTAGGCCTCGAGATGCTCGCACGGCGGCATGAACACGAAGAGGTGACCGGCGCGCAGCTGCAACGTCAATGCCGTCTTGATGACCTCGCGGGGCTTGCCGCCGCGCACCCTTGAATGGCTCGAGGTTCCGGTCTTCCGGCCGGGCAACGCATTGCGCGGCGCAAATGGATCGACCGGGAACTCCTGTTCCGCCTCCTCAGGCAGCAACTCGGGCAGCGAGCTGAGCGGCAGGCGCAACCCCAGCGGCGAATCGCCGGGAAGCGCATACAGATGCAGGCGCTTCAGCGGCCAGGGGCTGGACTCCCAGGTGACGCCGGCATCGCCGGCAATCGCTGCCTTGAGCGGAAGCACGTAGCCGGCGGGCCGGTCCAATCCGGCACTGAGCAAGCGCGCCAGCCGCGCGCGCTCGTCGGCCTTGCTGAGATCCGCCTTGAGCGGATCGGCATTTTCAGGGAGTGCGGCCTCCTCCTGCAGGAGTTTCGGAACGTCCTCGTGGGCGGTGATGAGGAGCGACGCCGGCAGTCCCAGCCTGGCGGCGACGCGCTCGCCGAACGCCTTCGCGACCGCGTCCGTGGCGTCGCCCGGCCTGGTGGTATCGGCGACCAGCGTGTCGCCCCGCCACAGCGGAATGCCGTCCGCGCGCCAGAATACGCCCAGCGCCCAGCGCGGCAGCGGCTCGCCCGGATACCACTTGCCCTGTCCGTAATGCAGGAAGCCTTCGGGAGCGAACCTTTCCTTCAGGCGCTTGATCAGGATCTCGCCCAGCTGCCGCTTCTTCGGCGACAACGCCGTGTAATTCCACTCGGCGCCATCCATGTCGTCGATGGACACGAAGGTCGGCTCGCCACCTTGCGTGAGCCGAACGTCATGGGCCGCGAGATCGGCGTCGACCTGCTCTCCCAGCCGGTCGATCGCAAGCCACTGCGAGTCGGTGTACGGCAGCGTGACGCGCGGGTCCTCGTGAATGCGGGTGACGCTCATCGTGACGGTGAACTCGACGTCGGCCACGTCGGTGTAGCCGATGACCGGCGCCGCATTGCCCGGATCCGCCGTGCACGCGAGCGGAATGTGGCCTTCGCCGGCCAGCAGGCCCGAGGTCGGATCGAAGCCAATCCAGCCCGCACCCGGGATGAAAACTTCCGCCCACGCGTGCAGGTCGGTGAAGTCCTTGGTCGTGCCCGAAGGACCGTCGAGCGCCTTGATGTCCGCCACGAGCTGCACGAGGTAGCCCGAGGCGAAGCGCGCGGCCAGCCCCAGGTGACGCATGATCTGGACGAGCAGCCAGCCGGTGTCCCGGCACGACCCGCTGGCGTTGGCCAGCGTTTCCTCCGGCGTCTGCACGCCGGGCTGCATGCGCACCAGGTACTTGATCTGGCCCTGCAGCATCTGGTTGAGCCGCACCAGCATCAGGACCGGGCTTTCGTCCGGCAGGATGGTCCGGCGAAACTCGTCGAGCCATGCCGACAGGCGGGGCCCGAGCGGCGCGGTCTCGAGGAACGGAATCAGTTCCTTCGCCAGCGCCGGGGCATAGGTGAACGGAAACTTCTCGGCATAGGGCTCGACGAAGAAATCGAACGGGTTGATCACCGTCATGTCGGCCACCAGGTCGACTTCGATCTCCATGAGGCCGGCGCGTTCCGGAAACACCAGGCGCGCGACCCAGTTGCCGTAGGGATCCTGCTGCCAGTTGAGGAAGTGCGGTTCCGGCAGGACGTTCAACGAATAGCTGAGGATCGGCGTGCGGCAATGCGGGGCCGGGCGCAGCCTGATTTCATGCGGTGCGATCGCGACGTGGCGATCGAAGCGATACGTCGTGCAATGCGACAGCGCTACGCGAATGGCCATTGGGAAGGAGCCTGCGCCCTACGTCCAGTCCGGGTCCGGCAATTCGGAGAACACGCGTCGCAGGCCCTCCCCCCACTCGCGATGCATCATCTGGAAGTACGGGTCCGTTTCGTCGATGCGCTTCTGGATCTTGATGCCCAGGCTGTCCGCCTCGTACACGATCAGGTCGATCGGCAGCCCGACCGAAATGTTCGAGCGCATCGTCGAGTCGAAGGAAACGACGGTGCACTTGGTGGCGTCGAGCAGGCTGGAATTGCGCTTGATCACGCGATCGATCACCGGCTTGCCGTACTTGGATTCGCCGATCTGGAAGTAGCAGGTGTCGGGCGAGGCCTCGATGAAATTACCCTCGCCGTAGACGTTGAACAGGCGATGCGGCTCGCCGCGGATCTGCCCGCCGATCAGGAAATTGCCCGACGCGTCGATGTTGTTCTGCGCGAGGTAGGGGCCGTCGCGCGCCTTGGTCTCGCGCAGCGAATCGCCGACCAGGCGGGCCACGTCGAACATCGACTGCGCGTTCCAGATGTTCACTCCGTCGGGGTCGACGCGGGCCTGGTGGTCGAGGTTGTTGAGCGTGCTCTGCGTGACGGCGAGGTTGCCCGAGGACAGCGTGACGATGACGCGATCGCCGTCCCTGGCAAACACCTTCATCTTGGAGAAGCGCGCGATCTGGTCGACACCGGCATTGGTGCGGGAGTCCGACGCGAAAATCATCCCCGCATCGAGGGACATGGCAACGCAGTAGGTCATGGAGTCCGGTGTCGGCTAGTAGGTGGGCACGAGGAAGCGGCGGCTGATCTCGCCGCCCAACGCCGACACGCGCGACAGAAAGTCCATCAGGTATTCATGCAGGCCGAATCGGATGATTTCCTCGGTCTTGCCGTAGTGCAGCCGCGCATGCAGCTCGCCGGCCTGCCGCCTGAGCTCGCGGCTGTTGTCGTCGCACAGGATCTCGAGAGTGTCATCGATAAAGTTGAGGCAGCTGTGAAGGGAACGGGGCATGTCGTCGCGCAGCACGAGCAGCTCGGCCACCCGCCGCGGCGAAATCACGTCGCTGTAAATCTTCCGGTACGACTCGAATCCCGAAAGCGACTGCAGCAGCGATGCCCACTGGTAGTAGTCCACGGCGCCGCCGATGTCTGCGGTGGACGGCAAGAGGATATGGTACTTGGTGTCGAGGATGCGCGCCGTATTGTCGGCGCGCTCGATGTGCGTGCCGAGGCGGATGAAGTGATACGCCTCGTCGCGCAGCATGGTCCCGAAAGTCACGCCGCGGAACAGGTGGGAACGCATCTTCACCCAGTCCAGGAATTCGGACACGCCCTGCCCCTTCAGCCGATCGAAGCCGTGGTCGCGAATCGCGATCCACGCGCTGTTCAGGTCCTCGTACATTTCGGACGTGATCGCGCCGCGCACGCTGCGCGCGGATTCGCGGGCCGCCCACAGGCAGCTCCGGATGGACGACCGGTTGCTCTCGTCCATGATCATGAACTTGAGCACGTTCTCGGCGTTGAGCTCGGGGTACTGCTTGTAGTAAGGCGTGGCCATGCCGGTCGAGATGAGCGGCACGGACCACGGCTCCGCCCAGGCGAGTCCCGGTTCCTGGATATGGTAAGGAAGGAGCGACGTACGATAGGTGACGTCGAGCAGCCGGGCGGTGTTCTCGGCACGCTCGATGTGCCGGGCCATCCAGAAGAGTTCGTTCGCGGTTCGACAGAGCATGGCGGCCATGACGGTTTCCTCAGTCAGCGAGGACCCAGGTGTCCTTGGTCCCGCCGCCCTGCGACGAGTTGACCACGAGCGACCCCTCGCGCAACGCGACACGCGTCAATCCGCCGGGAACGAGGTCGACGTCCTTGCCCGACAGCACATACGGTCGCAGGTCGATGTGCCGCGGCGCCAGGCCGGATTCGACGAAGGTGGGGCACGTCGACAGCGCCAGCGTCGGCTGGGCGATGTATTTCGACGGCTCGGCCACGATGCGGTCCCGAAACGCCTCGCGTTCCGCGACGGTCGCCGCCGGGCCCACCAGCATGCCGTAGCCGCCCGCGCCATGGACCTCCTTCACGACCAGCTTGTCGAGATTGGAGAGCGCATATTCGCAGTCCTTCGGCTTGTACAGCATGAAGGTCGGGACGTTGTGGAGGATGGGCTCCTCCGCCAGGTAGTACTTGATCATGTCCGGGACGAACGGATAGATCGACTTGTCGTCCGCCACGCCGGTGCCGATGGCGTTGGCCAGCGTCACCCTGCCCGCGCGGTAGGCGGCGAACAGTCCCGGCACGCCCAGCATCGAATCGGGGCGGAATGCCAACGGATCGAGGAAGTCGTCGTCCACGCGGCGATAGATCACGTGGACGCGCCGGGGTCCCCGCGTCGTGCGCATGTAGACCGTGTCGTTCTGGACCATGAGGTCCTGTCCCTCCACCAGCTCGACGCCCATCTGCTGCGCGAGGAAAGCGTGCTCGTAATAGGCGGAGTTGTAGGCGCCCGGCGTGAGCACCGCCACCGTCGGTGTTTCCTCTCCTTGGGGCCCGACCGCGTGCAGGTTCTCGAGCAGCATGTCCGGATAGTGCTGGACCGGGCGGATCGAGCGGGTGGCGAAGAGTTCGGGAAACAGCCGCATCATCATCCGGCGGTTTTCCAGCATGTACGACACGCCCGAAGGGACCCGCAAGTTGTCCTCGAGCACGTAGTACTCGCCTGCACCGGCGCGCACCAGGTCGACGCCGGCGATGTGCGCGTAGATTCCGCCGGGAACGTTCATGCCCGCCATCTCGCGCCGATACTGCGTGTTGCCCAGCACTCGCTCGGCGGGAATCGCACCGTCCTTGAGGATCTTCTGGTCGTGATAGACGTCGGCGAGGAACAGGTTGAGTGCCTGCACGCGCTGCTTCAACCCGGCTTCGAGGATGCGCCACTCGTCCGCGGGAATGATCCGCGGAACGATGTCGAAGGGAATCAGGCGCTCCGTCCCCGCGTCCTCGCCATACACCGCGAACGTGATGCCGACGCGGTGGAACGCACGCTCCGCCTCGTCCCGTTTTTGTGCAATGTGGGCGCTGTCCGTGCGCTCCAGCCAATCGGCAAATGCGCGATAGTGGGAACGTATCCCGCCATCGGGGGCCGACATTTCGTCAAAAGGGAGGGAGGACATGCGATCGATTTTTCAGTCTCGGCCTGACTTAGCAATCGGCGAGCCAAGCCCGGAATTGCTCAGGTGGCCAATGGGTTAGCCGTGCCCGATTGTAGCGCGGGAGTGCTGCGACGCGGCAAATGCGAGAATTGGCACCAACTCGGTGCGTTTTTGTCCATGACACCCATGGACACGGGCAGAACATCGGTTTGACCCTCGTTTCGGCGTTATGGTTAAATCCGGGTTCCTGTCTGGGTTCGCGGGGCGTTTAGCTCAGCGGTAGAGCACTCCCCTCACACGGGAGGGGTCGCTGGTTCGAACCCAGCAATGCCCACCACACTGAACCAAGGGGTTACGCGCAAG
>DAOMGB010000097.1:0-9043 GCA_035430095.1 Casimicrobiaceae bacterium
CGGTGCTTTCGTTGATCGGGATGCGGATCTTGCCGCAGGGGCTGGTCATCGCCTTCGACTTGAGACCCGTGAGCTTGCCCTCGATGTCGAAATAGCGGATCTCCCGGAAATTGAAGATGCGCGAGTAGAAATCGGCCCATTCACCCATCCGGCCGCGGTGCACGTTGTGTGTCAGATGGTCGATGTAGGTGAGGCCCGCGCCTGCCGGATGCGGGTCCACGCCGGGCAGCGGCACGAAGTCGATGTCGTAGATCGACACGTTGCTTCCTGCGTTGGCGGCCGAGCCCGGATAGCGGTCGACAAGGTAGATGAGCGAGTCGCCGATGCCCTTGATCGCGGGAATGTTGAGTTCCATCGGACCCGGATGGTTCGTCACACCCCACGCGCCTTGCGCAACGGCCGACTTGGCGGCCGCGGCGGCATCGGCGACCCGGAAGGCGATGGCGCAGATCGACGGACCGTGCACGCGCGCGAAGGACTGCGCGAACGAGTCGGGTTCGGCGTTGACGATGAAATTGATGTCGCCTTGGCGGTAGAGCAGGACATTCTTGGAACGGTGGCGCGCGATCGCGGCAAAGCCCATCTGCTCGAACAGACGGCCGAGCGCCGCCGGATCGGGCGCCGCGTATTCGATGAACTCGAAGCCATCGGTTCCCAGCGGGTTCTCCCAGAGCGAGGGTCTCAGGGCAGCCATGGTCAGCTTCCGAAAAGTGAAAGGACGTCCAGTTTAACAATCTGCGCGGGCGCAAAGCATCTCCGATGCGCGCCGCATCCGGGCGGCGCGTCCGGCAAGAATTCGACGCGGTTGCTCCATCGCAATGTGTCGCCGGCCATTCCTTGATATTCTTCAATCGATGAAGCAATGCCAGACGATGATGGCGAACTGTCGGAGGCCGTTCACGGCTGGCCCGGCCAATGAAAAGGAGAATCGATGATGGCTGAAGAAAAGAACTTGTTCACAAGAATCGGCGACGCGATGGAAGCCGCCAAGGCCAAGGCGCAGGAAATGGGCGCATCCGTGGCGAAGAAGGCTGAGGTTGCCGCCACCGATGCCAAGCGCGAAGTGAACAAGGCGCGCGCCACCGTGGAAAAAAAGGCCCGTTCCACTAAGGCGCGCCTGACCCGGAAAGCCAGGGCCGCCAGCGCGGATGCGAAGAAAGCGGTGGGGAAGGCAACCCGAAGCATCAAGCGAAACGCCAAGTCGGCCGAAACGGATGTGAAAAGAGCTGTCAACAAGGCCAAGCGCGCGGTCAAGGCGAAGACCAAGGCGGCAGCAACGGGCGCAAAGAAAGCGGCCGGCAAGGTCGAGCGCGCGATGAGCGACAAGAAACCCGCTGCCAGGCGCAAGACGGCCACCGCCAAGTCCACCGTGAAGAAGGGCGTGGCCAAGGTGCGCAAGTCCCTGAAAGAGGCGGGAAACGCGGTAGCCAAGGCAGCCAGGGGCGTTGCGGGAAAACCGGTGAAGCGGGTGGCGAAGAAGCCGGCGACGAAGGTGGCCCGTCCGGCGGCAGCGAAGCGCGCCAGAAGGCCTGCCAAGCCGGTGGCTGGGAAGAAATCCTAGCGGGCCGGTCGCGCAAGGCGTCGGGTCGGTCGCGACGTCATGTTTCGCCAGCCTCGAGCAGCAAGTCATTTGTCTGAAAACGGCGCCCCAAGGGCGCCGTTTCGACATCAGGGTTGCCTGCGCACGGGTCGTGTTTCCGCGCGAATACCCCGTTCACTCGAGGAGCTTCAACACCTGTGCATGCAATTCCCGGTCGCCGCACGCGAAAACATCGCCACCCTGGTCGCATGACCCGCCGGACCAATTGCTGATGACGCCCCCGGCGGCCTCGACCAGCGGGATGAGCGCCTGGACGTCGTAGGGCTGCAGGCCGGTCTCGACCACCATGTCGACGAAGCCCATCGCGAGCTGGGTGTAGCAATAGCAGTCGCCGCCAAAACGCGTAAGTCTCGCGTTGGCCGTGATCGCGTTGTAGACCGAGAGTTGCCGCGCGGACTGAAAATGCCGGGGATCGGTGGTCGCGACGATCGCGTCCTCGACCCTCGCGCAGCGGCGCGTGCGCAGCGTGCGCCGATCGTCGCCGCGCCGCCATTGCGCGACGCCGCCCCGGGTCGCCAGGAAGGTCTCGCCGACGAACGGCTGGTGCACCACGCCCACCACCGGATGCTCTGCGTCATGCAGCGCGATGAGCGTCGCCCAATGCAACTGCCCGAGGATAAAGCTCTTGGTGCCGTCGATCGGGTCGATGACCCAGGTCAGCGGCGAGCTGCCCGCCCGCCTTCCGTGCTCCTCGCCATGGATGCCGTGGTCCGGATAGGCGCGCGCGATTTCCGCGCGAATCACCTCCTCCGCCGCACGATCGGCAATGGTCACCGGGTCGTAACCATGCACGTTACGCTTGTCCTCGACGTCGATGATTTCGCGGAAATGCGGGAGGATCGCACCGCCGGCGGCAAGCGCCACGCGAAAGGCGAATTCGAGGTAGTTCTCGGCGTCGCGGGGATTCATGGTCGATGAAAATGCGCCGGGCTGCGCGCCGCAATCATCGCACGGGCGGGCGTCCCGCTGCATAGGCGAGGATCTCCCGCTCCTGCGCCGCCGTGAGCACCGCCTTCCATGCCTGGCTGTTGTCGCGGGACGCGAGCCACGCCGCCGTGGCATCGATGGTATCGGCCAGCGATCGCGTGCGCAGGCCGGCGGCCACTGCCCGGCGGCAATCGAATTCCATGAATCCGGCCTCGTCCGTGAATGTCGACGGAATCCATAGCGGCAGGCCGGTCCACGGTTCCACCTTCTGTTCGATCAGCAACTCCTCGTCCACCCAGGTCGCATCGGGCGTCCCGGCGTGCGCACGGAGCGCGTCGACGACATCGCCCATCGTCCAGTATCGCGCGGGACTGTTCGCATTGAACGTGCCGCCGACCCCGGCCTCGACCAGGTCGATCATCCATGTCGCCAGGTCGCGTACATCGATGAACTGCATCGGCGCGTCGCGCGGCGCGGGGACCACGGCGGTTGGCGGTCGGTCCCCCAGCAATTCCGGATGGCGAAAACGCGCGACCCAGTAGCCGAATCGGTCGGTCCCGTCGTGCGGCCCCACGATGAGCCCGGGGCGAACGATGGTCGCCGCATCGCCATAAACGGCCCGCACCCGGTCTTCGCACGCGGCCTTCAGCGGGCCGTAGTGCTTGGCGACCTCCTCGGTGGTTGGATCATCAAGCGGTTCAATCGCCGCTGACTCGTCGCGGTCGGGGCCGCCGCCGCCCGCGTACACGGAGATCGACGAGACGAACAGGTACCGGCGGACCCGATCCCGCAGCAGCGCCGCGGACGCGCCGACCACGCGCGGAACGTACCCGCTGGTGTCGATCACCGCGTCCCACGTCCCGTCGCGCAGCGCGTCCAGGCCCGGCGGGATCAGCGGATCGCGCTCGCCGACCCGCGCCTCGACCCGCGCTCCCCAGTGATTGGGCGAACGCCCGCGCGTGAACACCGTGACCGCGTGCCCGCGGCCCAGCGCCGCGTCGACCGCGTGACGGCCCAGGAACTTCGTCCCACCCAGAAAGAGGATTCGCATGTCCGACTCCCGTTGCCTCGGGTTACTTGCGGGGCACGATCTTCACGCCGCAGAGCTTTTCCTGCGCCTCGATGAGCGACGGGACGTACTTGTCCCCGAATCCCATCAGGTTGGCGTTGACCAGGCTCTGGTGCACCGCCTCGCCGACGATCGCCGACACCGGCAGCGATTCGGCGAAGTGCGTGTAGTAGCGCAGGTCCTTCATCGCGTTGACCAGCGTGAACTTGAGCCCCGTCAGGTCGCCGCCGTCCAGCATCCTGCCCACCATCATCTGGAACAGTCCCGAGTTGACGGCACCGGCCGAAATGACTTCATGCAGCTTCCTGATCGAAAGGCCGGACTTCGCCGCGGCGGCGAGTGCTTCGGCGGTCGCGGTCGTGATCGCCTGGCCGATGAAGTTGTTGATGAGCTTCAGGATGATCCCGTGGCCCGCCGGGCCGGCGTGGATGATGTTCTCGCAGAACGCGGCGAGAACAGGCTTCAGTTCCGCAAACGTCGCGTCGTCGGCGCCGACCATGATGTTGAGCTTGCCGAGCTCCGCCTCGACCGGTGTGCGTGCCAGCGGCGCATCGACGAAACGAACGCCCTTCTCGGCCAGCGCTTCGCGCATCCTGGCCGTCGTGGCCGGCTCGCTGGTGGACGTGTCGATCACCACGAGGCCGTTGCGCGCGACGCCGGCGATGCCGTCCTTGCCGTTGACGATCTCCTCCACCTGCGGCGCGCCGGTGACGCACAGGAACACGATGTCGGCGTCGCGCGCGACATCGGCATTGGTCTTGACTTCCCTGGCCCCCGCGGCAATCAGGTCTTCGAGCGGCGCGCGATTGCGGTTGACCCGCACCGTCAGCGGAAAGCCCTTGGTGACGAGGTTCTTCGCGATGCCGTGGCCCATGAGGCCGATGCCGATGAATCCGATGCGTGGCTTGTCCATGTGTTGCCTCCTTGGTGAAAATTTTCAGTCGACAGCCGTCGGCTCGGGTGCGGCGATCAATGCGCGCCGGCGTTCGTGCCATGTGAGAAGCAGGCCGCTGCCGGCGATGAGCGCCATGCCGGCCAGCGTCAACAAATCCGGGAAGTCGCCATACACGAGCCAGCCGATCAGCGTCGCGTAGACGACCTGGATGTAGGTGAACGGTGTCAACGCCGACGCCGGGGCGCGCTGAAAGGCGAGAATCAGCAGGAAGTGGCCGACCGTGCCGAGCACGCCGATGACTGACAGCATGGCGACGTCGGTCCAGGTCAGGTCGATGCGCGAGCCGAACCACGGCCAGACGAACGTCATGATCAGCGTGCCGACCAGCGCGGGATAGAACAGCGAGACGCGCGGATCTTCGCCCGCGAGCATCCTCGTCGTGATCTGGTATACCGCGTAGCAACCCGCCGATCCCAAGGCCAGCAACGACGCGCCCCTGAACAGCTCCGCGCCCGGCTGCACGATCATCAGCATGCCGGACAGTCCCGCGACGACGAACGCCAATCGCGCCAGCGTGACCCGCTCGTTCAAAAAGACGATTGCGAGCACGATGACGATGGTCGGCGTCATGTAATTGAGCGCAGTCGCGTCGGCCAGCGGGAGCCGCGACAGCGCCGACATGAAGAACAGCGACGAGCCTACGAGCAGGCAGCCGCGCACGAGCTGCAGGCGCAGTTGACGCGTGCGCAGCATGCGGAAGCCCATGCCCGGTGCCAGCCAGATCAGCATCGCCAGCACCTGGAACCCCCACCGCGCCCATACCAGCAGCGGCACCGGGTGCCGCGTCGCGAGCGTCTTGATCGTCCCGTCGAGCACCGCGAAGCACGCCACTGCGCCTGCGATCATCAGCACTGCAGAAGGCGGGATGTGGACGTGCGCGCGAGTCATGGTGCGAAGCGGATGCCGGGATCGGGGGACGGCGGGATCGAAATGAAGCTGCAAATGAATTCGCCGGGCCACGGCGCGCCCTGCAGCGGGAAAATGAAAATTGCCGGGCGACCGGCTGGCCCCCGCCCGGCAATTGGTCAGACCATTTTACCAGTCAGCGGCCCTTGCCGCCATCGGCGCCTCGCTGCGGCACGTAGCTCGCGATGACCGCGGCGCAGACCACCAGCAGCGTCGCCGCGAACAGCGCGGCGGTCGGCGGTCGCCCGGACGTGACCATCAGCAGCGCAGTCGACAGGAGCGGCGTGGCGTACGCCAGCACACCGATCACGCGAGGGTCGCCGCGCTTCATCGCGAAATCCCAAAGGTAGAACGCAATGCCCATGGGTCCCAGGCCGAGCAGCACGAGCCGCCAGGTGTCGCCGACGCGAATTTGTACCGGCGGTTCGAACGCGGCGTGGCAGGCCAGCGCCAACGCGCCCGATGCCAAGGCGAATCCTCCGATGGCCCAGGAGGAAAAAGGCGCGACGCGCCGGGTGAGCAGCGAGTAGCACGCCCAGACCAGCGCCGATCCGGCGGCAAATGCGAATCCGAGCACCGCGGACGGCAGGAACGCGGTCGGCGCGGCGCCAATGGCCAGGGCGGCACCCGAAAAGCCAAGGACGGCCGCCACGACATGCCTGGCCGCAAGCCGCCAACCGGGCAGAAGCGCAGGCGTGAGCAGCACGATCAGCAGCGGCCACAGGTAGTTGACGAGGTTGGCCTCGACCGGCGGCGCGTAGCGCAGCGCGAGGAACAGCAGCAGGTGGAAGCCAAACAGGCCGCCGACGCCAAGCAGAAGGGTCACTGGAGGCACGCGCCATTGCCGCAGATGCGGCAGCCCGGGCAACGCGCCGATGGTCAGCGCGCAGCCGGTCAGGAACAGCGGCGGCAGGTGCCCGAGCGCCACGCCGAAGGTCGCCAGCGTGCTCCAGAGCAGGATGGCGCCGAGGGCCGCCGCGATCGGCACCTGAAACTCAAGGCCGGATGTACGCCCAGCCCTGTTGCTGCTTTTGCATGATCTCGACCACGCCCGCAGGCACGTACGAGACGCTGGGCAGCATGTCGGCCTTGGTGAGCTTCTGGCCGCGCATGGTGTTTTCGCAGGCCATCACCTTCACACCGGAACCCACCGCCTCATCGACGCGACTGCCGACCGTCGAGTCCGACTTGAGCATGCCGATGCCCGGGCCGTACGCGACGATTTCGATGTCGACGTTGGCGGCGCCCAGGTCGGCCTGCAGGTTCTTCGCGTTGTTCAATGCGAGATTCCACTTGGCGGCGTCGCCGTCGCTAACCTGCATGACGACCCTGGATCGGGTCGCCGCCGGCGCGGCGGATTGCGCCTGAACGTTTCCGGCGACGAAAAGGGATGCCAGCATCGTGGCGGCAAACAGGCGGCAGGCGGCATTCACGACGTGCATGATGGGTCCTCGACGCGCGTGTCCGCGCACTTGAATCGTGGAGCGGGTGAAGGGAATCGAACCCTCGTCGTAAGCTTGGGAAGCTTCTGCTCTGCCATTGAGCTACACCCGCGAGGCCGCCTATCTTACGCGTCGTGGCCGGTGCGTCGCAAACGGGGTCGCGAGATGCAAGAATTACCCGAAGGTCACGGACCGGCCGGTTCCGTGCCGCGCGGCGAGGGCGGGCCGTCGCAACAACTCGAAGGCCGTCCCGGCCCGCGCGTTTGGTATTCTTTCGCGCAACCGTCCTCTCCCGGAGTTCTTCATGCGCAATGCGGCCATGCCCGTCACGTTGATCGTATTCGGCATCCTTGGCGTGATCTGGTACCTGGGCTGGTTTCCCGATTTCGATTCGATCACGACCATTGCGCTCGTCGGCGCCGGCGTGGCCATCCTGGCCATGGACGGGATCACCAAGAGTTCCATCGTGCTGGGGCCGACGCTCATCGCGCTGGGCATCGCGTGGTGGCTGCACGACGCATATCGCGTGCGGTGGACGCTTCTGATTTCGGTGATTCTCATCGTGATCGGCGCGCTGATGCTGGTCGCGCGCAGCCCATCCATCCCGGAACGACGCGGCAAGTCCGACGCGGCCTGACGGCAGGGCGGGCGCCCCAGGGAGGCGGCCCGGGCAGGTTGCCCACGATGGCAAATCGGCGTACCTTGACGCCAACGCTAGGGGTCCTGGCCACCGCAGTTCAAACGCAATGCGGCCGGGTGAGAAAAGACCCTTGGAACCTGTTCGGATAATGCCGGCGCAGGGAAGCGTGGGCAGCAGGCTCCAAGCTCCTCATGGACTTCCCGTAGCCATCCGCCACGAGGAGCACCATGAACGCCAACGACCAGTTCTTTGCCCGCGACGCGCAGGTTGATGCCGCCGCGGTCGCTCCGCTGCCCGCATCGCGGAAGATCTACGTGCAGGGGTCGCGAACCGACATTCGCGTGCCAATGCGGGAGATCAGCCAGTCCGAGACGCCGTCGTCCTTTTCTCCGGACGGCGCAGAAAGGAATCCGCCGCTGGCCGTCTACGACACGTCGGGTCCGTACACCGATCCGGCCGCGACAATCGACATCCGCCGCGGACTGCCCGCGCTGCGCGCGGCGTGGATCGCCGAGCGCAACGACACGGCGGAGCTCGCCGGACCTACGTCAGGCTACGGCCGGGCGCGCCTGGCCGACCCGGCGCTCGCCGGCTTCCGCTTCGACCTCATGCGCACGCCGCGCCGCGCCGCGCCCGGCCGCAACGTCACCCAGATGCACTATGCGCGCCTGGGCATCGTCACGCCGGAAATGGAATTCGTCGCCATCCGCGAAAACCAGAAACGGGAAGAAATGCTCGCGACGCTGCCGGCGCTGGTCACGCGCCAGCATGCGGGACAGAATTTCGGCGCCGCCATGCCGCCGGCGATCACGCCCGAGTTCGTTCGCGACGAGGTGGCGCGCGGCCGCGCCATCATCCCCAGCAACATCAATCACCCGGAAACGGAGCCGATGGTCATCGGCCGCAATTTCCTCGTCAAGATCAACGCCAACATCGGCAATTCCGCCGTCTCGTCGTCCATCGGCGAGGAAGTGGAAAAGATGACGTGGGCCACGCGGTGGGGCGCGGACACGGTCATGGACCTGTCCACCGGCAAGAACATCCACGAGACGCGCGAGTGGATCATCCGCAACTCGCCGGTGCCCATCGGCACGGTGCCGATCTACCAGGCGCTGGAAAAAGTCGACGGCAAGGCCGAGGAACTGACGTGGGAGATGTACCGCGACACGCTGATCGAGCAGGCCGAACAGGGCGTCGACTATTTCACCATCCACGCCGGCGTGCTGCTGCGCTACATCCCGCTCACCGCCAGGCGCATGACCGGCATCGTGTCGCGCGGCGGCTCGATCATGGCCAAGTGGTGCCTCGCGCATCACAGGGAATCGTTCCTCTACACGCGATTCGAGGAAATCTGCGAGATCATGAAGGCCTACGACGTCGCGTTCTCGCTGGGCGACGGCCTGCGCCCGGGATCGATCCACGACGCCAACGACGACGCGCAGATGGGCGAGCTCGCGACGCTCGGCGAATTGACGCAGATCGCGTGGAAGCACGACGTGCAGGT
>DAOMGB010000098.1:0-8867 GCA_035430095.1 Casimicrobiaceae bacterium
GGCGGCAGCACCGGCAGCACTTCCAGGATCATCCACTCGGGCTTGATGCCGGACTTGTTGAACGCCTCGAGCACCTTCAGGCGCTTGGCGATCTTCTTGATCTTGGTCTCGGAGCCGGTGGCGGCCAGTTCCCTGCGCAGCGTCTCGATCTCGTGGCCGACGTCGAGCGCGCGCAGCAGCGCGCGGATGCCCTCGGCGCCCATCGAGGCGTGGAAGTCGTCGCCGTACTCCTCGACCTTGGCGAGGAAGTCGTCCTCGGAGAGGAGCTGGCAGCGGTTGAGCGGCGTCATCCCGGGGTCGGTGACGACGTAGGCCTCGAAGTAGAGCACGCGCTCGATGTCGCGAAGCGTCATGTCGAGCACCATCCCGAGGCGGGAGGGCAGGCTCTTCAGGAACCAGATGTGCGCCACGGGGCTGGCGAGCTCGATGTGGCCCATGCGCTCGCGGCGCACCTTGGTGAGCGTCACCTCGACGCCGCACTTCTCGCAGATGACGCCGCGGTGCTTGAGGCGCTTGTACTTGCCGCACAGGCACTCGTAGTCCTTGACCGGGCCGAAGATCTTGGCGCAAAACAGGCCGTCGCGCTCGGGCTTGAACGTGCGGTAGTTGATCGTCTCCGGCTTCTTCACTTCGCCGTACGACCACGAGCGGATCTTCTCCGGTGACGCCAGGCCGATGCGGATGGCGTCGAATTCTTCTTCCTGCGTGACTTGCTTGAACAGATCGAGCAATGCTTTCATGCGTACTCCCGAGTATGGGTCGGAGTTACTGCAAAACCGAAATTCCGGATGGCCGCGTTCAATCGCGTTCCATGTCGACGTCGATCGCCAGCGAGCGGATTTCCTTCACCAGGACGTTGAACGACTCCGGCATGCCGGCCTCGATCTTGTGCTCGCCCTTGACGATGTTCTCGTAGACCTTGGTCCGGCCGTTGACGTCGTCGGACTTGACCGTGAGCATTTCCTGCAGCGTGTAGGCCGCGCCGTAGGCTTCAAGCGCCCAGACTTCCATTTCGCCGAAGCGCTGGCCGCCGAACTGCGCCTTGCCGCCCAGCGGCTGCTGCGTGACGAGGCTGTAAGGTCCGGTCGAACGCGCGTGCATCTTGTCGTCGACCAGGTGGTGCAGCTTCAGCACGTGCATGTAGCCCACGGTGACTTGGCGGTCGAACTCCTCGCCGGTGCGCCCGTCGTGCAGCGTCACCTGCCCGGTGCGCGGCAGGCCGGCCATGTCGAGCATGCCCTTGATCTCCTCTTCCGTCGCGCCGTCGAAGACCGGCGTGGCGAACGGCACGCCCCCGGTGAGGTTTTCGGCGAGATGGATGACCTCGGCATCGTCGAACGCGTCCAGCTGCTCGGCGCGTCCCGTGGTGTTGTAGATCTTCTCCAGGAACTTGCGCACGTCCGCCGCCTTGGCCTGCGCCTTCAGCAGGTCGTCGATCTTGCGGCCGAGTCCCTTGGCGGCCCAGCCCAGGTGAACCTCGAGAATCTGCCCGACGTTCATCCGCGACGGCACGCCCAGCGGGTTCAGCACGATGTCGACCGGCGTTCCGTCCGCCATGTACGGCATGTCCTCCACCGGAACGATCTTCGACACGACGCCCTTGTTGCCGTGGCGGCCGGCCATCTTGTCGCCCGGCTGCAGGCGGCGCTTCACCGCGACGTAGACCTTGACCATCTTCTGCACGCCCGGCGGCAATTCGTCGCCCTGCGTCAGCTTCTTCTTCTTCAGTTCGAACATCTTGTCGAACTCGTCGCGCAGCTTGGCCAGCGATTCCTTGCTCGCCTCGAGCTGCTGCGCCGATTCCTCGCTCGCCAGGCGGATGTCGAACCAGTCGTGGCGCGGAACGCTTTCCAGGTATTCCTTGGTGACCTTCGCGCCCTTGGCCAGCTTCTTAGGTCCGCCGTTGACGGTCTTGCCCAGGAGCAGCTTCTCGATCCGCGCGAACTGGTCGTTCTCGACAATCCGCAGCTGGTCGTTCAGGTCCTTGCGGTAGCCCTTGAGATCGTCCTCGATGATCTGCGCGGCGCGCTTGTCGCGCTCGATGCCTTCGCGCGTGAACACCTGCACGTCGATCACCGTGCCCGAGATGCCCGACGGAACGCGCAGCGACGTGTCCTTCACGTCGGACGCCTTTTCGCCGAAGATCGCGCGCAGCAGCTTCTCTTCCGGCGTCAGCTGCGTCTCGCCCTTGGGCGTCACCTTGCCGACCAGCACGTCGCCGGCCTCGACTTCCGCGCCGATGTAAACGATGCCTGAGTCGTCGAGGCGTCCCAGCTGGCCTTCACCGAGGCTCGAAATGTCCCGCGTGATTTCCTCGGGTCCGAGCTTGGTGTCGCGCGCGACGACCGAGAGTTCCTCGATGTGGATCGACGTGTAGCGGTCGTCGCCGACCACGCGCTCGCTGATCAGGATCGAGTCTTCGTAGTTGTAGCCATTCCAGGGCATGAACGCGACGAGCATGTTCTGCCCGAGCGCCAGCTCACCCATGTCCGTCGACGCGCCGTCGGCGATCACGTCGCCCTTGGCGATGACATCGCCCACGACGACCAGCGGGCGCTGGTTGATGTTGGTGTTCTGGTTCGACCGCTTGTACTTGGTCAGGTTGTAGATGTCCACGCCGACGTCGCCGGCCGCCGTCTCGGTGTCGTGCACGCGAACGACGATGCGCGAAGCGTCGATGTAGTCGACCTTGCCGCCGCGGCGCGCCATCACGGCGGTGCCGGAGTCGACGGCCGCCGTGCGTTCCACGCCCGTGCCGACCAGCGGCTTTTCAGGACGCAGGCAAGGCACGGCCTGCCGCTGCATGTTGGAGCCCATCAGCGCGCGGTTGGCGTCGTCGTGCTCGAGGAACGGAATCAGCGACGCCGCCACCGACACGATCTGCGACGGCGCGACGTCCATGTAATTGACCTTGTCCGCGGTCGACAGCATGAATTCGTTCTTGCTGCGGCAGGAGACGAGCTCGTCGGCCAGCTTGCCGGTCTTGTCGACCTTGGCGTTGGCCTGCGCGATCACGAACTGCCCTTCCTCGATCGCCGACAGGAAGTCGATCTGGTCGGTGACCTTGCCGTTGGCGACGCGGCGATACGGCGTCTCGAGGAAGCCGTACTCGTTGGTGCGGGCGTACAGCGCGAGCGAGTTGATGAGGCCGATGTTCGGGCCTTCGGGCGTCTCGATCGGGCACACCCGGCCGTAATGGGTCGGATGCACGTCGCGCACTTCGAAGCCTGCACGTTCGCGCGTCAGTCCGCCGGGCCCGAGGGCCGACACGCGACGCTTGTGCGTGATCTCGGACAACGGGTTCGTCTGGTCCATGAACTGCGACAGCTGCGAGCTGCCGAAGAATTCCTTGATCGCCGCCGAGATCGGCTTGGCGTTGATGAGGTCGTGCGGCAGCAGGTTGTCGGACTCGGCCTGGCCCAGTCGCTCCTTCACCGCGCGCTCGACGCGCACCAGCCCCGAGCGGAATTGGTTTTCCGCCAGTTCGCCGACCGAGCGGACGCGACGGTTGCCGAGGTGGTCGATGTCGTCGATTTCGCCGCGGCCGTTGCGCAGGTCCACGAGGATCTTGATGACGGCGATGATGTCTTCGTTGGTCAGCGTCGAGGGCCCCTTGAGCTCGGGGCGCCCGATGCGGCGGTTGAACTTCATGCGGCCCACGGCCGACAGGTCGTAGCGCTCCTCGGAGAAGAACAGGCCGTGGAACAGCGACTCGACCGCGTCCTCGGTGGGCGGTTCCCCCGGACGCATCATCCGGTAGATCCCGACCTTGGCGGCGTACTGGTCCGGCGTGTCGTCGGTGCGCAGCGTCTGCGAGATGAACGGACCCATGTCGAGGTCGTTGGTGTAGATCGTCTGCACCGTGGCGACGGAGGCGTCGAGCAGCTTGGCCAGCAGGTCCTCGGTGATCTCGTCGTTAGCCTTGGCGATCAATTCGCCTGTGGTCTTGTCGATCACGTTGGTCGCGAGCGTGCGGCCCAGGATGTATTCGTTGGGAACGGCGATCTTCTTCAGCCCGCTGTCCACCAGCTCGCGGACGTGCCGCGCGGTGATGCGCTTGTCGCGGGCGGCGACGACCTTGCCGTCCTTGCCCAGCACGTCAAAGCGGGCCATTTCGCCCTTCAGGCGTTCCGGCACGAAGTCGAGCTCGGATCCCTTGACGCCCAGGTGGAACGTGTCGAACACGAAAAACTGCTTGAGGATGTCCTCGTTGGTGAGACCGATCGCCTTGAGCAGCGTCGTGACCGGCATCTTGCGGCGACGGTCGACGCGGAAGAACAGGAAGTCCTTCGGATCGAATTCGAAGTCGAGCCACGAGCCGCGGTACGGGATCACGCGGGCGGAGAACAGGAGCTTGCCGGACGAATGGGTCTTGCCGCGGTCATGTTCGAAGAACACGCCGGGCGAGCGGTGCAGCTGCGAGACGATCACCCGCTCCGTGCCGTTGATGATGAACGAGCCGTTCTCGGTCATGAGCGGGATCTCGCCCATGTAGACCTCCTGCTCCTTCACCTCCTTCACCGTGTCCTTAGGCGCTTCCTTGTCCATGATGATGAGCCGGACCTTGGCGCGCAGCGCGGAACAGAACGTGAGGCCGCGCTGCTGGCATTCCACGACGTCGAACGCCGGGGGCAGCAGCGAAAAGCTCACGAACTCGAGGCGGGCGTTGCCCGAGTGGCTCGAGATGGGGAATATCGACGTGAACGCGGCCTGAAGGCCCTCGTTCTTGCGCGATTCTCCGTCGGTGAACTCCTGCAGGAACGCGCGATACGAAGCAAGCTGCGTTTCCAGCAGGAAGGGCACCTGCAATACGCTGGCGCGCTTGGCGAAGCTCTTGCGGATGCGCTTCTTCTCGGTAAAGGTATAGGGGGTAGCGTGCGTGGTCGCCATGTGGTTCGTCCCGTCTCCGATTCGTCGGGCCGCGCGACGTTGCGCGGATCCCGTTGTTGCGTGCAAACCTGGCCGCGCGAAGGTGCGCGACGCCTCGATCACTGCCAGCCTGCTCGACCGGCAGGCTGTACCGCTTCGACTGTCCGGGGGCGTTGCACCCCTGGCCTGGTGGCTGGCCACTACCAGCCGCTGGCGGACGACATTCCCTTGCGGAAACGCCCGACCAAACCTGCTTTCTGCAGTCGATTCAGAAAGCGAAGCAAAACGGGCCGTTCGACCCGCTTTGCTTCGGCCTCTGCTGGCCAAAGCGACCCGGGCAAACGATCCGCCCGGGCCCGTCGTTCTTCAGACTTACTTGATGTCGGCCTTGCCGCCCGCTTCTTCGAGCTTCTTCTTCGCGGCTTCGGCGTCGGCCTTGTTGATGCCTTCCTTGACCGGCTTCGGCGCGGCGTCGACCAGGTCCTTCGCTTCCTTCAGGCCGAGGCCCGTCAATTCGCGAACGGCCTTGATGACGTTGACCTTGTTGTCGCCGATCGCGGAGAGGACGACCGTGAATTCGGTCTGCTCTTCGGCGGCGGCGGCCGGCGCGGCACCCGCGGCCGGACCGGCAACGGCGACGGCGGCGGCGGCGGAAACGCCGAACTTGGCTTCCATGGCCTTGATGAGCTCGGAGAGCTCGAGGACGGACATCGACGCGACCTTGTCGAGGATTTCAGTTTGAACTGCGGACATTTTTTTGCTCCTGGAACGTAACGGTTGGAAATGGGTTGTCGTGGCCGGTGCTTCAAGCCGCTTGCTTCGCGTCGCGCACGGCGGCGAGCACCCTGACGAACTTCGACGGCACGTCGTTCATCGTGCGCACGAGGTTCACCATCGGGGCTTGCATGGTGCCGAGCAGCTTGGCGATAAGCGCTTCGCGCGACGGCAACGCTGCGAGCGCGCTGATTTCCTTGGTGGAAATCATCTTGCCCGGCATCGCACCGCCGGTGATCACGAACTTTTCGTTGCCCTTGGCAAAGTCATTGAGGACCTTCGCCACGGCGACCGGGTCGGGACCGATGCCATAAGCCAGCGGACCGACCATCTTGTCGGCCAGCGTGGAAAACGGCGTGTCGGCGACCGCGCGGCGCACCAGGGTGTTCTTGACCACCCGGAAATACACGCCGGAAGCACGCGCCTGCGCGCGGAGCTTCGTCATGTCGGCAACGGCAAGCCCGCGGTTCTCGGCCATGACGATCGCCTGCGCACCGGCGACCTGCTTCGCGACCTCTGCGACCACTGCCTGCTTCTCTTGCAGATTTAGACTCAAGGTCCACCTCTTTTCGTTTCGGCGGCGATGCAGACTGCGCACCTCCGTCGCCCTGGTGCCCGCGATGTTCCGCCAGGCGCCTCCTGCGGTGACCATTCGTCCAGGAAATCCCGTACGAGGGCACCATCTGCGCCGGATCGGGACCGAGATCCCGGATTAAGCAAGTGCTCCAGCGGTCTTTGACGGCCCGCCCCGGCACTGCTGCCCGGGCGGTCCCTCAAAAGGTCTTAACACGTCTCGTGGACCCGAGGTGTGCCTGAAGTACGAGGCACACCTCGACTTTCCATTCTCTCTTTATGCCACCGGTTGCTGCAGCGACGACTGGTCGACGCGAACGCCCGCGCCCATCGTCGACGACAGGCTGATCTTGCGCAGGTAGACGCCCTTCAGGCCCTGCGGCTTGGCCTTGTTCAGCGCTTCGATCAGCGCGATCAGATTGGTCTTGAGCTGCTCCGGCGTGAACGACGCGCGGCCGATCGTGCACTGCACGATGCCGGCCTTGTCCGTCCGGTACTGCACCTGACCGGCCTTGGCGTTCTTGACCGCCTGCACGACATCGGCGGACACGGTGCCGACCTTCGGGTTGGGCATCAGTCCGCGCGGGCCGAGAATCTGACCCAGCTGGCCGACGACGCGCATCGCGTCGGGGGAGGCGATCACGACATCGAATTCCATGAAGCCTTCCTTGATCTTCGCGGCGAGGTCTTCGAACCCGACGATGTCCGCGCCGGCGGCCGTCGCGTCCTTGGCCTTGTCGCCCTGCGCGAACACGGCGACGCGCACGTTCTTGCCGGTGCCCGCCGGCAGCACGACGGAACCGCGGACCGTCTGGTCGGACTTCTTGGCATCGACGCCCAGGTTGACGGCGACGTCGACCGACTCGTCGAACTTGGCGATGGCCGATTCCTTGACCAGCTTCAGCGCGTCGTCGACGGGATAGAACTTGGCGCGGTCCACCTTGCTGCGGACCACTTTCATGCGCTTGGACAGGCGCGGTGTCTTTTGCTCAGCCATGATTACTTCACCCCTTCGACGGTGATGCCCATGCTGCGGGCGCTGCCGGCGATCGTGCGGACCGCCGCATCGAGACCGCCTGCGGTCAGGTCAGGCATCTTGGCCTTGGCAATTTCCTCGGCCTGCGCACGGGTCAGCTTGCCGACCTTGTCCGAGTGGGGCTTCGGGCTGCCCTTGTCCACCTTCGCCGCCTTCTTGATGAGGACGGTTGCCGGCGGCGTCTTCATGATGAACGTGAAGCTCTTGTCCGCGAACGCCGTGATCACCACGGGAATCGGCAGGCCGGGCTCCATCTTCTGCGTCTGGGCGTTGAACGCCTTGCAGAATTCCATGATGTTGAGGCCGCGCTGGCCGAGCGCTGGGCCGATCGGCGGGCTCGGATTGGCCTTGCCTGCCGGCACCTGCAATTTGATGAAACCGACGATTTTCTTCGCCATGAGTTGCTCCTGGTTTGGGTTTTAGCGGGCCGCAGTCTCAGTGCGCGCCCTCCCCTGTTGAATCAATGCAGCTTAGGAACTGCCTATGCCTTTTCGACCTGCGAGAAATCCAGCTCCACGGGCGTCGACCGGCCGAAGATGGTGACCGACACGCGCAACTTGCTCTTTTCGTAGTTCACGTCCTCGACGTTGCCGTGGAAATCCGTGAACGGACCTTCCTTCACGCGCACGGCCTCGCCGGTTTCGAACAGCACCTTCGGGCGCGGCTTTTCCACGCCTTCCTGCACCTGACGCAGGATCGCGTCGACTTCCTTCTGCGTGATCGGCGTCGGCTTGTTGGCCGTGCCGCCCACGAAACCCGTGACCTTGGGCGTGCTCTTGACCAGATGCCAGGAGTCGTCCGTCATGTCCATCTCGACCAGCACGTAGCCGGGAAAGAACTTGCGCTCGGAAATGGCCTTCGCGCCGTTCTTCATCTCGACCACTTCCTCGACCGGCACGAGGATCTGGCCGAACAGGTCCTGCATATCCGACCGCTTGATGCGCTCGATCAACGCACGCTGGACGCTCTTCTCGAATCCCGAGTAGGCGTGGACGACGAACCACTTCTTGCTCATCACTCGCCTCTGCCCGTCAACATCTTGATGATCCACGCGAGCATGGTGTCGACGCCGAACAGGAACAGCGCCATGATCACCACGAACGCGAACACGATGCCCGTCGTCTGTATCGTTTCCTTGCGCGTCGGCCACGACACGCGTTCGGCTTCCTGCCACGCTTCCTGGGCAAAGGCGAAGAATTCCTTGCCCGGCGCGGACAGCCATGCCACGCCGGCCGCGGCGAGCAGGCCACCCATCACCATCAGGATGCGCAGCACCTGCGCGGTTTCCGAGAAGTGGTAGTAGCCCCACACGCCGAGAACCACGCACGCCAGCGCCAATACGATCTTTACCTTGTCCATTGAGTCTTCAGTAGCCAGTGATCAATGCTTCGTTGCGCTTCCGCCCGTCTTTACACTTCCGCCACTTCCGGCCGTCCATCGAATGCCGGCGCCTGAAGTGGCAGGCCAGGAGGGAATCGAACCCCCAACCTGCGGTTTTGGAGACCGCCGCTCTGCCAATTGAGCTACTGGCCTAGAACCGTTTACTCCAGAATTTTCGCCACGACGCCGGCGCCGACGGTGCGGCCGCCTTCGCGAATCGCGAAGCGCAGCCCCT
>DAOMGB010000099.1:0-8375 GCA_035430095.1 Casimicrobiaceae bacterium
ACTCGATCTCCTCGCGGTTCATGAGGTAGAAGCCGCCCCACCAGCGCTCGAACTCGAGAAAGCGTTCGGGTTCCGTGTCGACATTCGAATAGAGGTTGTAGTACTTGTCCCAGAACGTGTTGGCCGGATTGAGATTCTCGAAATTCTCGACCAGGTACGCACCATCGAAGATGCCGTTGCCCATGTCGGCCGCGAACGACGACAGCCAGGTGCCGCCCAGCATGCCGCCCGCGTAACGCATCGGGTTGTCGCCTGCGCCTTCGTCGAATGCGCCGCCCCAGTACGACATCGGCGCGCCGTTGATGACGATCGGGCCCGTATCCTCCGGATCTGCCGCGGCGAGCATCATCGCCGCCCAGCCGCCCTGGCAATTGCCGACGATCACCGGTTTCGCGCTCGCCGGATGCAGCTCGCGCACAGTCTTCACGAATTGCTGCTCCGCAGTACAGACGTCGAGCAGCGTCTGTCCCGGCTCGGGGTCGCGGAAGAAAATCACGAAATAGACCGGGTGTCCTTCGCGCAGCGCGACGCCTACCTGCGAGTCGTCCTTGAATCCACCGATGCCCGGGCCGTGGCCGGCGCGCGGATCGATGATCACGTAGGGTCGCAGCTTCGAATCTATCTTCACGCCTTCCGGCGGGATGATGCGCACCAGAGCGTAGTTGACCGGCCGCTCGAGCGTGCGTCCATCGACGACCGTTTCGTAGTCGAAATGCAGAACCGGAGTCAGTCCCTCGCGGTTGTGCTCGATGAAGTTGTTGCCGCGCTGGCGCAGCGTGTCCCAGAACAGGATCGAGCGCTGCGCAACATCGGTTGCGTAAGCATTCCACTGCGACCAGGCATCCGCGGGAGCGAGGGGCCGTTCGGCCAAGCCCGCCGCGCACTCCGAATAGGCCTTCCCGATCCGCTCGCTGAAGCGCTCCCGGGCCAGCTTCGTTCGTTTCCCGTAGAGCTGCGCGACCTTGGTGGAAATATCTAGGCTTCTTGCGACTTGCCTGGTGGCGTCCATGATTGCACCTTTTCTTGCTGTCAACGGAAGTCCGTACTTCAGGTTCCGTCGTTGCAAAAAGTCAGCAGTCGGGGCGATCCAATTGAATTGGGGCGCCCTGATTCAAGACAACGGAACCGACCCAAACCCGCCGAGTTCGCGATGAACCCAGATTTCCGGCGATCGCGGCGAAGGAGCGCACCGAACGCATCGTCGAGCGCTCGGATTCTCTTGTCAACTATTCGCCCTAAGTTGCGGTTACACCACGTATTTTAAGGCAGTTGCCGCAGAATTCTGGAAAGCGATGGTTGCCTTGCTTGCGCGAGATCAAGGAAGCGGCGACGATTCAGAAGCGGATCGCGTAGTTGAGGTAGGCGCGCAGCTGCGTTTGTGTCTGCGGCGAGCCATCCTGATGCAGCCATGAGTACCTGAACGTCGCCACCAGCCCTTCCAGCAAGGTTCCCTTGCCGATCGCGTAATCGACCCGGACGTCGGTCTCGTTGTGGTTGGGCATCGGACTGCCGGTCTGGTCGTCGATGCGGTCGCGGCCGTCCGCGTATATCGCGGCCGCCGTGAGTCCTGGCACGCCGAGATCGGCGAAGTTGATGTTGCCGCCGATCCCCCAGGCGCGCTCGCCCGCAGTGTTGAACGAAACCTGCATCAGGTCGAGATAGGACGCGTGGCTGCCGAAGGGATTCTGGGTGTCGAAGCCCTTGCCGGTTTGAGTGTAGTACAGCTGGAACCCGACCGGCCCATAGGCGACCGCGCCCTGCAGGCCAATGCCGTACGTCGAGAACGATCCGATCTGGGCATCCCCGACCGAACTCTGCGGATAGTACTGGGCACCCAAAGTCAGCGAGGTTTTGTCGTCGATTGCGATCGGATACTTGCCGTCCACGTAGAACGTGTTGAAGACGTCGACGGCGTACTGCTCGTCCATCCGGACGTATCCGTTCTTGGCGAAGTCCCAGGTTCCGCCGGCGTAGATCACGCCTTCCTGGCTGCCGGTTCCGCCGGCAGTGTTCGACATCCAGACGAAGCTCTCGGATTGGCGGACCTTCATCTTCGTAATGTAGCCGCCGGTGTAGGAAACCTCCTTCGCAGACCCGGTCAGCGTGTAGGCCTCGAACGTGTTGGGCACCATCCGGTTGTCCTGCGGGTTGATGAATGGCCGGTTGATCAGCTGCCGGTAGGCGGTGACCGTCTGACCGAAAATCCGCACAGCGCCGAAGGCCTCGCCCAGCACGGTGATCGGTTCCTGCCCCGTTGCGAGCAGCTTCGTCCCGTCCTTGTCGTCCGGACCATAGAGTTTCTGCGACGTGTAGCCGACGATCCCCACCTGAAACAGATCGCCCCACCACGGGCTGCGAAGGCCCGCCCAGCCGCCGATCGCCCACGCGGCGCTCGGTACGCCGGTGAGACTTTCCTGATCGAAGTAATAGGTCCGCAACTGCACCACGGGCTCGAATCCGCCGGGGAGCGTGTAGGCATCCTTGGCGGGATCACCCGCGTAGATCCCTTGCGCCGAGGCGGCCGCCATCCCGACTGAACACATTGCGAACGGCAACAACCACCGGCCCCATTGCCGGCCGGATCCTGCGTGTTTGGTTCGAGGTTGATTCATCGCACGGTTCGTCATGGCCTTCTCCCGTGGGGTACGGTCCGAAAAGTGCCCGGACGATGCCCACGAATAAGATTTTGAACCTCCACGTCGGAGTCGATTTACCTGATTCCGTCATTGGCTCACCATTTCACAACGTGCCCATTGAGGCAGATCAAGTGCAACGCGCGAGATTTTCCTCCTTCGGCATGCTCGGGTTCCTGAAGGAAATGTTGCCTGATGTGCGCACAGCGCTTGGCAACCTGCCGCGTCACCACCGGTGCACAACCCGAATAGCGCCGTCACGGCCATCGAGGAGGAGTCCCTCGTCGTCCTCCACTACATGATTCTGAAGTCGGACATCGAAGTGCATTCCCGCGTTGACGAGCTTAGTTAGGCGCGTTATCCATGGGTCCCCCGACCGCCGTCCCGCGCGGCCGGAACGGCAAGCGCCGGCGAAAATTCTCGCTGTCCGACTTGGCGCTCTTCGTGGCAAGTGCGGCAGCGTCCGCGTACTCCATGGGATGCTTGCTCTTCCCGATCTCCAGCAACTTCGTCTGGTCGTTCACTCGAACGTCGTATTTGCCCATGTTGTAGAGGATATACATCGCGAAGAGATTGTCGAAATCTTCGTAATGTCCCTGCTCCTTCCGGAAATCGCGGGACAGGACGGAGGGGAATCGGTTGGGCAGGTCCTTGAACGCAACCTTCTCCTCTTCATGCGGATCCACGTAGGTCGAGCCTTCGTATTTCCTGTATAGCACCGCGTCCAGCCGGTACCCGCGCGCGTTCCACTCCTTCAAGAGCTTCATCGCCATTTCGGTGGGAATGTTGGCGTTCGCCGCCGCCACTACCCTTGTCAGGGCCGGCAGGACCTGGGCACTCGTGACCTCGAGGTCCTTGTATCCGGCGCCATACTTGAATCCGGCTCCGATGGTCTTGGCGCAGTTGAAGCGCAGGTAGTCATACTTGATCTCGCTGTCGTGGTATTCGGTCCTGGCAACCTGGTTGTGATAGTCGTTGTTGATGCGCTTGAAGAAGGCGACCAGCGCCTCCTTCTCGCGGGCCGGCACCCCATAGACGCGCACGCCGACGACCGATCGCTTGTAGATTTCGCCAAAGTCGAGGCCGAACGAGGCGGTGTCGCCGAGCGACGAGGTTGTCCCAAACAGGTACTCCTTCTTCGGTATCCCGACCATCAGATCGGCGGTGTAGAAACCCTTCTCGTGCTCGGGCGTCCGGTCGGCATAGAAGTTGGCCGAGTAGACGATGTCGTCACCCGGCACCTGGTCGCGGATGGCCAGCGCCAGATGGCCCGCCGAGCCGCCCTTGGACGTGCCGTAGCTGATCAGCAGTTCAAGGTCATAGGGGTCCTGCCGCAGCACGTTCGCGATCTCGTCGACGTTGGCGGGTTCGGGACCGCCGATCGTTCCGAAATCGGCGGCAGCCGCATGCGACGCGAGGACGAGCGCCGTCGCCATGCAAAGTGCAGCACGTACGTTCGTCATCAAGGCGTTGCCCCGTCGGCGAGTATTGGCGCGCAGCCCTCAGGCTCCAGGAACCGGACACGGCCGGTGACCAGGTCATAGACTGCGCCGATCAGCTTCACGCCGCCCTGCGCCATGCGGGCCTTCCCCTCTGGCGATTCGAGCAGCTCCCGAATGGTCCGGCGGACGTTCGCCTCGACTGCCGCACTGAGCAGCGCCGCGTGCGGCAGCATCGGGTCGAGGTTGTCCAGCGCGGGAACGATGTTCTCCAGCAGCAAGGCGATCCGGCTGCGATGGCTGGCGCCGTGGAACTTCTCGGCGAGCGCCGCCTCGACTGCGCCGCAGCCCTCGTGTCCCAGGACCACGAACAGCGGCGTGTGCAGGTGCGTGCCGGCATACTGCAGCGTCCCGTTAATCGATTCCCCGAGAACGTTGCCGGCCACTCGAATGATGAACAGCTCGCCGAACGCGGCATCGAACACGAGCTCCGGCGGCACCCGGCTGTCGCTGCACCCGAGAATGGTGGCGTAAGGCCGCTGGCCCTTGGCGAGCTCCGCCAGGACTTCCTTCTGCAGTGTCGGGAACCGCGCACGGCCACTGAGGAAGCGCGCGTTGCCCTCCTTCAGACGATCAAGCGCCTCCTCCGCGGTATAGATGGGCTTGTGGTCGTCCGTCACGGCGGGTTCCTCAAAGTCCACCGCCGAAGCGGTATTGCCACGCGACGCCGACCAGATCGAAGCTGTTGTCGGTGCGTGCCGACACGCCGCTGCTGGCGTAGAACTTGATGGAATTCCATCGGTCCACCGGGAGCGCCAGAGTTGCGCCGATGCGCCAGTTCTGCTGCAGGTCATAATTCAGCGCGCCATTGATTGTCGTGCGGCCGCCGGCAAAGTACGTGGCGTCGACCGACGTCCAGATCCCATTGCGAAAGCCGTAGATCACGTGCCCCTGCAGCGAGTAGATCGGATCCTGCGAGCGCCTGTTGCCCCCGTAGAAATCCGTGTTGTCGGTGAAGATCGTGGCCGCCGCCTGCAACTCCAGAGTCCACGGACCGACCGCCTTAGAGATCCCGATCTCCGGCTTGAAGGACCAGCGATTGGTGCCGATGTTGACGACCCGACTTGCATCGTACTGGCCCCAGGGCGGTATAACCCGCAAGCTGGCGCCAATGATCAGGTCCTGCTCCCAATCGGCGAACTCCTTCAGCGTGAGCGCCGGGGCCCCGTAGAGATTGATCGACAACTTGAACGCCGGATTGGCGAAACCATCGACGATCCGTTCGATCGGCTCGCCGTGATAATCGGCCGTGCCGGACAGCCACGTGTACGGCATGATCGCCTCGACCTTCCCCGACATCCCCCACAAGTCGAGCACCCTGGCGTACGCCAGGACGGCGTTCGACGTGTTGAGATTCTCATTGGTCAGTGGCACCGCAGAATCGAACGACAACCCGCCCCGGGTATACGCGTAGCCCACGATCAGGAAGTTGACACCGACCGGGGCATTGGAATAGGCGCGGGGCTCGATGTCCTGTGCGCCCGCCGGCGGTGTAGCCCCCACGAGTACAAATGCGACGAGCAGAACCTTGGCAATTGCCGAGCCCCGGATCGCATGCATGTGAAACATGAAGTTCAATCCGCTCGTCAGACGTCGCGCCTTCCGGCTTCAGCGGCCGGCGTCTCGCCCAGGCGTTGCACGCCCAAGGCCCCGCCCAACCCCTGCGGGTCGGGGATGCGCGCGAGCGCGCGGTCTTCGGGAAACGCGTAGCTTCCGTCGACCGTGCGATCCAGGAGCTCGAGCTGCTGGCGCAGTTCGGCATGGCGATGGGGCGGCAGCGTATCGATCAGGTTCTCCAGCATCGAGCGCATACGCCGCATGACCTGGATGCTGCCCGCGCCGCATTGCCGGATCTCGGTGCAGGCAAGGTGCACGAAGTCCTCCCAGTTGGGCGTGCGGAACACCAGCCGCAGTTGCCCCGACTTGTCGCGGAACTCCTCGCCGCGCAGGTCGCGCAACCCGACCATCCGCAGCAGGCGATGCAACTGGTCGATGGCGATCACGGCCGTGGTCGGATCGTTGATGGCGGCCGACAGCGCCTTGATCGCGATATCGACCAGGATGCGCAACGAAAACGTCGGATCCTGTTCCATCGTGCGCTCGGTGCCGAGCACGACGTCATCCCGCAGCCTGTTGTCGTCGATGGTGCCCGCTGCGCCGTACAAGCGGAACAGCGGCTGGTCGACGGCCAGGAAATCCCCTACGTGCGGGACGAATTCGATGATCCCGTTGGCCTGCCGGGCCTGTTCAACCAGTCCCGCAACGTGCATCGCCACCACCGCCCCCGGCGGGCCCGCGTTGACGACGACCCGACCCACTGGTCCGAGCCTGGCGGGCGGCGGGCCGGGACGTGGGCGCTCCGTCAAGCCGGGGTAGACATTCCGGATGACGTCGACGCCGAATTCCCCCACCTTCGCGACGATGCTGACCGGACGCAGGAATCGCGCGGCGTAGTCGATCAGGAAAAGGAAGACCATCATCGAGGTGATGCCCAGCAACGCTGCAATGAACGTATTGAACTGATGGACCGCATCGTCCATTCGCGTCAATACGCGAAGCGCGAAAATGAGGGTGAAGACGAAGTAACCCACGGTGCCGCGGATCACGCGGTCGCGCAGCAGCGTCGTCGCGATGATCCGCGGCGTGTACTGCCCGCCCGCGACCTGGATCGCCACGAGCAGCGAGCCGAACGTGAATACCAGGAACGAGAGGTTCAGCGTGACCACAGTCTCCAGCAGCGACCGCGCGCCCGCCAGCGATAGGCCGAGGTACGCCGTCGATGCGTCGAGCCGCCCTGTCCGCAGCAGCCAGCCTTCGATGGTCAATGTAGCCTGCGCGAACAC
Source organism: Casimicrobiaceae bacterium (assembly GCA_035430095.1). GTDB lineage: Bacteria > Pseudomonadota > Gammaproteobacteria > Burkholderiales > Casimicrobiaceae > VBCG01. The sequence continues at coordinate 6,976 of DAOMGB010000099.1, forward strand.
GAAATAGAACAGCAGTGCGAAAAGCGGCACCAGCCACATCGAGTGGCTGATGTAGCTTCTGATGGCGTACTTCAGATTCCAGCGCATGTTGCAATCTCCGCGAAATCTGCCGCCGTGCGGGCCGCGCTCACTACATCGCACCGATCATGCCGACGAACACCTGGTCGCGGTTGGCCGGCGTCGGATGGCCCGCCGAGCCGTCCCTGAAGGTGCCGTAGCGGATCAGCAGTTCCATGTGGTACCGGTATTGCGTCGACATTGGCAGGTTCCGGCCCGCCCTTCGTGCCGAAGTGGGAGGCGGCAAACACTCCCGGCGAAACCGCCACCGGCCACAGCAGCTGGCCGTGACGAATTTCCTTCCACAGGAGGTTCAAGCGATCAGCGTGCGACTTCCTTCCAACCGGCGCCCGGATCGAATGTCGACATCTTCGTGCCAATGGCGGCAGAATTCTTCCCGAGGTCCTTTTCGTAGACCTTGCCATTGTGGCTGACGATGAACGTCATAACGCCGCTGTTTCCGTATTCGGCGGGGTACGCAACCATCGCGAAGCCGGCGATCATGCGGCCATTGATTACGTAGTTGTATGCACCACCCGGAGCGTCCTTGCCCTGGCGCGTGAGGATCCGGAAGTGATAGCCGCGATAGGGGTCGCCTTCGGTGTGGCCCTTGAGGTAGCCGGCACTTTCGGCGATCAGCGGCCCGAACGGACTCGCCTCCTCGCCCTTCGCGACATTCGCGGGCCAGTAGAGCCCATCCTGCTTGCCCGGCGTGCTGGCCAGCTTTTGTGCATACTGGAGCACGCCGTCGCCGTCGCGGTCGCGCGACGCAAATTCCCGCTGCGCGTCGATGTAGGCACGCAGCACGTGAATGGCATTACGCTCGTTGCCACCAACGCGGCGATTGATGAGTTCGTCCTTGCCTTCCTCGGTGGCAAAGCGCCAGCGGTCGCCGGTTCGCACGAGGGGAATGGGCATGGGCCACGCCTCATCGCCGATCACCAGCACGCGGCGGTCCGGAGCCGGCGATTGCAGAACGCGCAGTATTTGCATGCCGGCGAGAATTTTCGCTCGTGTCGCGGTCGTCGCCGCGCGATCGGAACTGATGAGCAAGTCCTTATTCTGCTCGCCGAATATCGCAATCATCGACTGGTCACTGTCGGCCTTGAGCGCGGCCATCAGCGCATCGACCGCTGCATCCGGCGTGGCGAATGTTTCCTGCGGGGCGGCGGCCGCGGCAAGCGGCACGGCCAACAGGAACGCCAGCGCGTATCGGCGCAGCTGGGACCACAGACGTGTGATGTTCATGGATGTTGCCTTGCTGTCGATTGAGGTGAACGGGTGCATGGCGATTCTCCGGTCGTCAGCGACGACCACCTCCGCCCCGCCCTCCACCGCCGCCG
>DAOMGB010000100.1:0-8340 GCA_035430095.1 Casimicrobiaceae bacterium
CGCGATGCCGAAGCTGACCGGCACGCCGATCAGCAGCGCGATCGCCGACGTGACCAGCGTGCCGTAGATCGGCGCCAGCGCGCCGAAATTCTTGGTCACCGGATTCCAGACGTCCGTCCAGAAGAACGCCAGCCCGAACTTCTGGATCGCCGGGACCGCGGCGATGGAGAGAGCGACGAGGATCGCGACCAGGAGGCCCAGCACGAACAGCGCAAAGGCCTGCGTCGTCTTCTCGAACAGCGCGTCCTGCCATGCCGGGGCGCCCTTCGCGACCGGAGGCGGCTGGGGCTCGCGCTGCGCGCGGGCGGGCAGTTCGGCGGACATGGGCAGGGTCGCGGAAATGGCGGACGTCATCATAGCCCCTTGCAAAAAAATCGGCCGGGCATCGCGGATCCCGGCCGTCATCCCCTCAGGCGCGGCGGCCGCGGCCACCGCGGGCCTGAACCATCAGTTCCAGAGCGCCTTGCCGCCGGCGTCCTTGACCTGCGCCTTCCAAGCCGCCTCGATCTGCGCGACCACCGGCGCCGGCATCGGCACGTAGTCGAGTTCCTCGGCCATCTTCTGGCCGTTCTTCATCGCCCAGTCGAAGAACTTGAGGACCTCGGTCGTATTGGCCGGCTTGTCCGAGGCCACCGGGATCATGATGAAGCTGGCGCCGGTGATCGGCCAGCTGTTCTTGCCGGGCTGGTCGGTGAGGATTTGGTAGAAGCCGGGGGCGTTCTTCCAGTCGGCATAGGACGCGGCCGCCTGGAACGTCGGGTCGTCCGGCTGAACGAACTCGCCGTCGCGATTCTTCACGGACACGTGCGCCATCTTGTTCTTCTTCGCATACGCCCACTCGACGTACCCGATCGCGCCCTTGATCCGCTGGACGTACGATGCGACGCCCTCGTTGCCTTTGCCGCCCACGCCTTCCGGCCAGGCCACGGCCGTCGCGGCGCCGATTTTTTCCTTCCATTCCGGATTGACCTGTGACAGGTACGTGGTCCAGAGGAACGACGTGCCGGAGCCGTCGGAGCGGCGCACCACCGTGATGTTCTCGTCGGGCAGCTTGAGCGAAGGATTGAGGTCGGCGATGGCCTTGTCGTTCCACTTCTTGATCTTGCCTAAGTAGATGTCGCCCAGCACCGCACCGGTCAGCTTCAGGCTGCCCGGCGCAATGCCCTCGAGATTCACCACGGGGACCACGCCGCCGATGATCGCCGGAAATTGCATCAACCCGGACTTCTGCAGTTCCTCCAGCTTGAGCGGCGCGTCCGACGCGCCGAAGTCGACGGTCTTGGCCTGGATCTGCTTGATGCCGGCGCCCGAGCCGATCGACTGGTAGTTCATCCCGACGCCGGTCTTCTGCTTGTAGGCGTCGGCCCACTTGGCGTAGATCGGGAACGGAAACGTGGCGCCGGCGCCGGTGATGTCGGCCGCGTGCGCGACGACGCCGAAGGCCAGCGCGGCGGCAGCAAGAAAGCTCTTGATCGCATGGGTGGGGTTCATGTCTTGCCTCGGTTGAAATGCGTGGAGGCCGATTGTCAAGCAACCGCGTTACACCAGGATGACAGGAACATTGCACTTCGTGACAGCCCCGGTCACGGATGGAAAATTTACCTATTAGCCCTGTTTTTCAATTACTTGTCGTTTGTGGCCAAACCTGCGCCCGACTTCGCCCGGTCAGCGGTCCGCGAGGATCAGGTCGCTTGCCTTCTCCGCGATCATGACGACCGGCGCGTTCGTGTTTCCGGAGACCAGCGAAGGCATGATCGAACAGTCGACCACGCGCAGGCCCGTGATGCCACGGACGCGCAAGCGGTCATCGACGACTGCCATCGGATCGGATCCCATCTTGCAGGTCCCGGACGGGTGAAAGATCGTCGCGCCGAAATTGCGCGCGAATTCCAGCAACTCGGCGTCGGTCGACGCCGCCGGGCCGGGCCGATATTCTTCCTGCACATAGGGCCGCATCGCGTCCGTTGCCGCGAGTCTGCGCGCGAATTTCACGCCGGCGACCGCGCACTGCCTATCCCGTTCGGTCGAAAGGTAATTGGGCTGCATCGCGGGCGCCGCCAGCGGATCGGCGGACTTGATGCGCACATGTCCACGCGAAGTCGGCTGAAGCTGGCACACGCTCATCGTGAAGCCGGAAAACGGATGCGGCTTGGCACCGGCAAGGTCCGCGGACAGCGTCGCGAAGTGGAACTGGATGTCCGGCGACGCCGAATCCGGCATCACACGCGTGAACAGCCCGCCCTGGTTGATCCCGACGGCCAACGGCCCCGTCCGTCGCAACAGCCATTGCACCCCGATCCTCGCCGAACGCCACGTCGACGCCAGGTCGTCGTTGGTGGTGATCGCTTTCGTGCACTTGTAGATGAGCCGCAGTTGCAGGTGGTCCTGCAGGTTCTCGCCGACGCCGGGCAGGTCGTGCACGACCGGAATGCCGAATGCCTGCAAAAGCGGCCCCGGTCCGATGCCCGAAAGCTGCAGCAGCTGCGGACTCTGCAGCGATCCGGCCGCCAGGATCACTTCACGCGTCGCGGACACGCGCCTTCGTTCACCGGATTGCAGGTATTCGACGCCGGTCGCCCGCGTGCCGTCGAACAGGATGCGCGTGGCCTGCGCGCCGACTTCGACGGCGAGGTTGGGACGGCGCTGCGCAGGCCGCAAATAACCCACCGCCGTGCTGCAGCGCCACCCCCGGTTGGTGAAGAGCTGGTAGTAGCCGGCCCCCTCCTGCACGCCGCCATTGAAGTCGTCGGTACGCGGCACGCCCAACTCCTCGGCACCCGCGATGATCGCCTCGATCAGCTCGTGCTTCGTGCCGATGTCCGAACACACGAGCGGACCATCGGCGCCGTGCGTCGCGCTGGCGCCCCGCCGGTTGCCCTCGCTGCGGATGAAATAGGGCAGCACGTCCTGCCAACTCCAGCCGTTGTTGCCCTCGGCAGCCCAACCGTCATAATCCTGCGGCTGCCCGCGCACGTAGATCAAGCCATTGATCGACGACGAACCCCCCAGCCCCCTGCCGCGCGGCCAGTAGATCCTGCGGCCGTTCATGCCCGGCTCCGGTTCGGTATCGAATCCCCAGTTGTAGACCGGGTGAAACATCGTCTTGCCATACCCGATGGGGATGTGGATCCACAGGTAGTTGTCGCGCGGTCCGGCTTCGAGCACCAGCACCCGGGTGACGCCATCCTCGGTAAGGCGGTTGGCCAGCACGCAACCGGCCGTGCCGCCGCCGACGATGATGTAGTCGAACGCGGCGGCGGACACGCTGGCGAGTGTCACTGCATCACGACCTCGGGCGGAACATAGCTGTAGCCCAGCGCCTCGGCCACCGGCTGGCACGTGACCTTGCCCGACGCCACGTTGAGTCCGTTGCGCAGGTGCGGGTCCTCCGACAGCGCGCGCTGCCAGCCCTTGTCGGCGAGGGCCAGCGTGAACGGCAGCGTGGCGTTGTTGAGCGCGAATGTGGATGTGCGGGGCACACCGCCCGGCATGTTGGCGACGCAATAATGAACCACGCCGTCGATCACGTACGTCGGGTCGGCATGGGTCGTCGCGTGCGATGTCTCGAAGCACCCGCCCTGGTCGATCGCCACATCGACGACGACCGAGCCGGGTTGCATCGACTTGATCATGGCGGCGGAGACCAGTTTCGGAGCGTATGCGCCGGGAATCAGCACGCCGCCCACCACCAGGTCTGCGCCGGCGACGTGATGCTCGACCGCGGCGCGGCTCGAAAAGTCGGTCTTCAACGACGTTCCGAATTGCCGCCACAGCGCGCGCATCGCTTCGGGGCTGCGGTCGAGCACGGTGACATCCGCGCCCATGCCGACGGCGATCATCGCGGCGTGCGTGCCGACGACGCCGCCGCCCAGGATCACGACCTTGCCCGGTGCCACGCCCGGCACGCCGCCCAGCAGGACGCCGCGTCCGCCGTTCGGCTTTTCGAGATAGTGCGCGCCCGCCTGAACCGCCATGCGGCCCGCGACCTCGGACATCGGGGCCAGCAACGGCAGCCCGCCCGTCGGCGCAGTCACCGTTTCGTAGGCGATGCAAATTGCGCCGCTGGCGACCAAGTCCCTGGTCTGCTCGGGATCGGGGGCAAGGTGCAGGTAGGTAAAGAGTATCTGCCCTGGACGCAGCCGCAGGCGCTCCTCGGCCTGCGGTTCCTTGACCTTCACGATCATGTCGGCGGACAGAAAAACCTCCGCAGCCGTCGCGGCGATGGTCGCGCCGACGCCGCGATAGGCCGCATCGTCCATGCCGATTCCCTGCCCGGCGGCGTGTTCCACCACCACGTCGTGCCCGTGGGCGACCAGTTCGTGCACGGACGCCGGCGTCAGGCCGACCCGGTTTTCCAGGACCTTGATTTCCTTCGGTACGCCGATGCGCATGGCCGTCTCCATTCCGAACGCGATGGAGCGAAGATTACGCGGGAAGTGCGGACTCGCGCCAGACCCGCTCGAAGCGATCCCCAAAGGTTTATCATTGAAAGCCGCCGGACTTTCGACGCCTTGCGCCAGGAGACTTTCATGGGCCACGCCGAACTCACCTTGCACGACCAAGCCGCCGCACGCCAGATCTCGCTGGACGAGTACTGGATGCCGTTCACGCCCAACCGCGAATTCAAGCACGATCCGAAAATGGTCGTGCGTGCCGAAGGCATGTATTTCTGGAACGACCGCGGCGACAGGATCATTGACGCGTCTTCCGGACTCTTCTGCGTCGCCGCGGGCCACTGCCGCAAAGAAATCGCGGATGCGGTGAGCCGGCAGCTGCGCGAACTGGACTTCAGCGCGCCGTTCCTCCGGGGCCACCCGAAGCAGTTCGAACTGGCGACCCGCGTGGCCGAATTGACGCCAGGCGACCTCAATCGCATCTTTTTCGTGAACTCCGGTTCCGAGGCGATCGACACGGCGATGAAGGTCGCGCTGGCCTATCACCAGGCGCGCGGACAAGGCGGACGCAACATGTTCGTCTCACGCGAGCGTGCGTATCACGGCGTCAACTTCGGCGGCGTGTCGCTGTCGGGCCTGGTCAACAATCGCCGCCGCTTCGGCCCGACGCTGCCGGGCATCGCCCACATGCGCCACACGCACCTTCCGGAGAATCTTTTCACGCCCGGGGAAGGCGCGCATGGCGCGGAACTGGCCGACGACCTGCAGCGTTTCGTCAATCTGTATGGCGCGGAGAACATTGCGGCATGCTTCGTCGAACCGATCGCCGGCTCCACCGGATGCCTCGTGCCGCCGAAGGGCTACCTCAAGCGCCTGCGGGAGATTTGCGACCAGCACGGCATCCTGCTGGTGTTCGACGAAGTCATCACGGGTTTCGGCCGCACCGGAGAGGCGTTCGCCGCGCAGAGTTTCGGCGTGACGCCCGACATGATGACCATGGCCAAGGCGCTGACCAACGCCGCCCAGCCCATGGGCGCCGTGGCCATTTCCGAGCGCATCCACGACACGGTCTTCGCGGCGGCGCAGGAAGGCGCCATCGAGTTCTTCCACGGCTATACCTACTCCGGCCACCCGGCGGCCTGCGCGGCAGGATTGGCCACTCTCGACATCTACCGGAACGAAGGCCTGTTTGAACGTGGCCGTGCACTGTCGCCCTACTTCCTCGACGGTATGTTTTCGCTCAAGGACGTTCCGGGAATCGCCGACATCCGGGGCTACGGGATGATGGCCGCGATCGAACTGCAATCGGACGGCGTCGCCGGCCGGCGTGGCCACGTGTTCCAGAAGATACTCTTCGACAACGGCCTCAACCTCAAGACGACCGGCGACACGGCGATCGTCGCGCCGCCGCTGATTGCCGAAAGGTCGCATGTCGACACGATGGTCGGGATACTTCGCTCGACCCTGGCGTCGGTTTAGCGCCCCGGCGCGGGCCGATGCTGCAGTGCAGGCCGCCGCGCCTGCCCCCAAACTCGCCTTCCGTCGGGGGTAGGTTGACAAGGGAATGCGGGCTTGCCACCCTCTGACGAATGGCACTCCGCCCGCACTTCCAGAAGCTGGTCGAAAGGACGCGGATGCAGCCGCCGCTGGCGGCCGCCGTGGTCTACCCGTGCGACCGCGAGTCGCTGCAACTGGCCCTGTCGGGCGCATTTGCCGCCTACCTTTCGCCGACGCTGGTCGGCCCCGAATCGCGAATTCGCGACCTGGCGGGCAAATTCGGCCTGGACATTTCGCGGCTGGATGTCGTGGACACGGTCGACGAGCCGCGGGCGGCAGGTTCGCGCGCGGTCGAGCTGGCGCGCGAAGGCAGGGTCTCGGCGCTGATCAAGGGCAGCCTCGGCAACGAGGACCTGTTGGCGCCCGTTGCCGCGCACGATTCCGGACTTCGTACCGACCGCCGCTTGTCCCACGCCTTCTTCCTGGACCTTCGCGGCATGCCGCGCGGTCTGCTGCTCGCAGACGCGCAACTCAACGTTTCGCCCAACCTGGCCGCCAAGCGGGACATCGTCCTCAATACCCTCCAGCTCGCCATGGCGCTCGGCATCGCGACGCCAAACGTCGCGCTGCTGGCCGCGATGGACGGCCCGGCGCAGGCGTTTCCCTCCACCACCGAGGCCGTGGCGCTCAAGGCAATGGCCGCGCAGGGCATGTTCCCCGGCGCCGTCGTCGACGGCCCGCTGGCGCCCGACAGCGCCTTGTCGGGCGACGCGGCGCGCGCGAATGGTGTGACCTCGGAGGTTGCGGGCCGCGTCGATGTAATGATCGCGCCGTCCATGGAATCCGCATTGATGGTCCTGCGCACGCTGACGGCGCTGAACGCGGGCCTGGTCGCGGGAATTGTGCTTGGCGCCCGCGTTCCCATCGTGATCCCGGCGCGCAACGATTCGATGGAAGTGCGCATGGCATCGTGCGTGCTGGCGTCGCTGGCCGCATCCGGTGTCGGCGATACCGTTGCCGGACAGGCCCTTCCTGCCGGCCGTTCGATCGTCGCCGAGTCAAGCAGCAAGGTCGCGGCGTAAGCAGCGCGTAGCGTCGAGCGCGTGGCGATCGAGCAATTTCGAATGGCCGCGCAAGGCCGAATTCGAGATCAGCAATTCACGCCAGCCGCCATTGAGGCCGAGGCGACCCGACAATAGCGGGGACCCGCCCCCCGGTTGCGCTCCGCGCCACGAGGGTTGCGTCGGTTGGAGCCACTGGGGCGTGCGTAGGTCGCGCCGGCCGTCGCGGGTGGCGCGTCAAGCGAAGTCTTGTGTTGACGAGCGCCGACGCGCCGGGCACCGGCAGGCTGGCGGTTGCGACCTCCGTTGGCCCCAGTGGCTCCAACCGACGCGACAAACAGAGTCGCCCACGTGGCCCCGTCCGCCACGCTGCTGCACGACACCGCTACCGTCCGTTCACCGCCGCCACGCGCACGCAATCCATGTAATAGCGCGTCTTGCCGCCATCGACTTCCTCGACCAGCCCGTGGATGTCGGTGTCGAATCCCGGAAATTTCTCGTTGAACATCCGCGCGAACTTCAGGTACTCGACGATCGTGCGGTTGAACCGCTCGCCCGGTATCAGCAGCGGGATGCCCGGCGGATAAGGTGTCAGCAGGACGCTGGTCACGCGGCCCTCGAGATCGTCGATCTCGACGCGGTCGAGTTCCCGGTGCGCCATGCACGCATAGGCGTCCGAAGGCTTCATCGCCGGCTGCATGTCCGACCGGTACATCTCCGTGGTGACCCGCGCCACGTCGTGCGCCTTGTAGGTCTCGTGGATCTGCTGGCAGAGGTCGCGCAGCCCCACGCGCTCGTACTGCGGCTGCTTGGCCACGAACTCCGGCAGGATCTTCCACAGCGGCTGGTTCTTGTCGTAATCGTCCTTGAACTGCTGCAGCGCCGTCACCAGCGTGTTCCAGCGACCCTTGGTGATGCCGATCGTGAACATGATGAAGAACGAGTAGAGCCCGGTCTTCTCCACGATCACGCCGTGTTCGGCCAGGAACTTGGTGACGATCGAGGCGGGAATCCCCGTCCTGGCGAACTTGCCCGACACGTCCAGTCCGGGCGTGATGATCGTCGCCTTGATCGGGTCGAGGATGTTGAAGCCCGGCGCCAGGTCGCCGAAGCCGTGCCATTTCTCGTTGGCGCGCAGGAACCAGTCGTCGCGCTTGATGCCTTCTACGGAGAGTCGCTCGGGTCCCCAGACCTTGAACCACCAGTCCTTGCCCCACTCGTCGTCGACCTTGCGCATCGCGCGCCGGAAATCGAGCGCCTCGACCAGCGACTCCTCGACCAGCGCGGTGCCGCCGGGCGGCTCCATCATCGCCGCAGACACGTCGCAGGACGCGATGATCGCGTACTGCGGCGACGTCGACGTGTGCATCAGGTACGCCTCGTTGAAG
>DAOMGB010000101.1:0-5172 GCA_035430095.1 Casimicrobiaceae bacterium
GCGCGGTAGCCGCTGACGCCGGCCATCGAGGTCAGCGCGTCCATCTTCTGCGCCCGCGACAGCTGACGCGGCAGGCAGTCGATGGCGAGCACGGTCGCCTTGCGCGCAGCGAGCTGCTGCATCAACTCGGGGTTCTGGGCCGGCCAGATGAAGCTGACGAGCACTCCTCCTTCGCGCAGCAGGCCGACTTCCTCGCTGTTCGGTGCGCGGACCTTGAACACGATGTCGGACAGGCTCCACAACTTCGCGCGATCCGCGACGATTTCGGCCCCGGCTTCACGGTAGGCGTCGTCGTTGATCTGCGCGGCGTCGCCGGCGCCGGCTTCGACCGCGACGCGGAAGCCCAGCTTGACCAGTTTCGTCACTACATCGGGAACGGTGGCGACCCGCTTCTCGCCCGGGAACACCTCCGTGGGCACTCCAATCAGCAAAGACATGCATTTCTCCCTGGAACACCGGCGGGCCGTCCCCGGAAGGGCGCGGCCCGCAATGGATTTCTAGCTAGGATACATCCCCATCATATTTCCGATGCGATCGCGCGCCCGAGTTCGGCCGTCGTGGCGCGACCACCCAGGTCCGGCGTGCGCGGCGCCGCGGGATTGGCGAGCACCCGCTCGATGCCGGCGACGACGGCTGCGGCGGCCTCCGGGTGGCCCAGGAAATCCAGCATCAGAGCGCCGGACCAGATCTGGCCGATGGGGTTGGCAATGCCTTTGCCCGCGATGTCCGGCGCCGAGCCATGCACCGGCTCGAACAGCGACGGGAACGTTCGCTCCGGGTTGATGTTGCCCGACGGCGCGATGCCGATCGTTCCGCAAACCGCCGGCCCCAGGTCGGACAGGATGTCGCCGAAGAGGTTGGAGCCGACCACCACGTCGAAGCGCTCCGGCCGCTGCACGAAATGGGCGCTCAGGATATCGATGTGGAACTGGTCGGTGCGGATGTCGGGATAGGCCTTGCAGATCTCGCGGAAGCGTTCATCCCAGTACGGCATCGTGATCGAGATTCCGTTCGACTTGGTCGCCGACGTGAGGTGCTTTGCCGGACGCGTTCGCGCCAGGTCGAACGCGAATTTGATGATCCGGTCCACGCCCTTGCGGGAGAAGACCGATTCCTGGAAAACGATTTCGCGCTCGGTGCCTTCGTACATCCTGCCGCCGACCGACGAATACTCGCCTTCGGTATTCTCGCGCACGACGACGAAGTCGATGTCGCCGGGCTTGCGGTTCGCCAGCGGGGACGGGATGCCCGGCATCAGCTTGCAGGGGCGCAGGTTCACGTACTGGTCGAAGCCGCGGCGGAACTGGATCAGCGATCCCCACAGCGACACGTGGTCGGGCACGGTTGCGGGCCACCCGACCGCGCCGTAGAACATCGCGTCGAATCCGCGCAGTTGCGCGAACCAGTCCTCGGGCATCATCCGGCCGTGCTTCGCGTAGTAGTCGCAGCTCCAGTCGAACTCCGTGCAGGCGAAATCGATGTTGAATTTGCGCGCCACCGCCTCCAGCACGCGCAGTCCTTCCGGCACGACTTCCTTGCCGATGCCGTCGCCGGGCATGACTGCAATGCGGTGCGTGGTCATTTGCGTCTCCGTGGGAACGCCAAATTCTAGCAGTCCCGCCCGGCCACGCGATTGCGGCTCCCCGGGACCGTCAGCGAAGCGTCGGTGCCAAGACCGCTGGCGACCGTCGGCCGCGTCCGGCGACGCACAAAAGAAAAGGCCGGGCGTCGCCCGGCCTTTTCATGTCGATTGGATCGCTGCGGTCAGCTCTTGCGGAAGAGCCCGGCGCGACGCGAGAAACCCAGACCCGCCATCGCGATTCCCAACAGAAGCAGCGTGCCCGGCTCCGGCAACCGCCCGTCGTTGTTATCCGGAATGCATCCGGTGTTCGCGCCCGGATTCCCGCTTGTGCCGTCCGACACGAACCCGGAGCAGCTTCCGCTGTAACGGATGTGCAGCGCGAATTCGCCGCCATTGGCATTGTCGGCAAAGTTCGTTTCCTTGCCGTTCAGGAAGAAGCTGAAATTGAGCAGCGTGCCGGCCGGGTCGTCTATCTCCATGTCGAAGGGACCGAATCCGTCCATCTGGCAGGCGGGCGCCCCCGGGCCGCTGCAATTGGCCGCCGTGGTGAATCCACCCGGCAGCGACGCGGCCGGGAAAACATTGCCCGCGGAATTGTAGGCGAACTTGTCGATTCCGAGCGCCGTGTTGGTGATGTTGTCGGACAGGAAATTGACCGTGATCTGCGTGTTGGCGAAGGACAGGTTGTTGACGATCACCTCGATGTTGACGACCAGGCCCGTGACGTTGGTGTTCGAGAAGTTGAAGGTGCAGGTCGTCTGATCCGCACAGACCCCGGCGTTGGCCGGCGCCATGGGTGCCAGTCCGACCAGAGCCAAGGCCGAAATTCCAAGGAACCTGACGAAGGAACGTTGCGTCGACATTTTTTACACCCTTTAGCAAAAATACATGTGAGGTACAACTATTAGCAACCGCCATGCCATCAAGTAATACTGTTATGAATCAATTGATTGGACTTCGGCAGCGGCGGCGCCGGTTCGCCGTTGTAAACCTGGCCGCCATTTCCCCCCGGTGACCCCCTTGGCCGGGGCCGAATTGACCAGGTCGGACAGGGCAACTGCGGCCTCGGCCAAAGCGCCGATAGGCGAAATTGGCGCAACATTTGTATCGTTCCCGACGACGGCCGGAAAGCGTGTGCCAACGCGGGGGAGGCGCCATGATCGTTCGGAACTACTGGGTCGGAGTCGTTTCAAGGGACCACGTCGCCCTGGGAGTCTCGGGCAGCTTCACCCAGTTGAACCACGGCCGGGCTGGTCCGCTCGAGCGAATGCGCGCGGGCGATGGCTTCGCCTTCTATTCGCCGCGAACGTCGCATCCCCACGGCCCGGCGCTGCAGGCATTCACGGCCATCGGCCGCATTCGCGACGGCACGGTCTACCAGGCGAGACACGGTAATGGCGCCATGGAAAACGGAGCCGCGTCTTTCCGCCTCGATGTCGACTACCTGCCTGCGCGGGAGGCACCGATCAGGCCGCTGATCGAAGCGCTCTCGTTCATTCGAAGCAAGACTCACTGGGGAGCGGCGTTCCGTTTCGGATTCCTGCGCGTTCCGGAGGAGGATTTCGCGCTGATTGCAACCGCCATGGGGCGAGACTTCGGCGCGGACTTCCCGCCCGCCGCCGCCGCGGCCGGGGCACCGGCTGCCGGCACGGGTGGCGCACGCGCGGCCTCGACGTAGGTCGGCCGACGGGCTATCGTTTCGGCCTTCTTCAGCCGGCGCACGAGGGGGACACCATGGGGCAGATGGTCATTGCGTTGTTCCGGCCCAGGCCGGGGAAGGGTGCAGACCTCCTGGCCTGCACGCGTGACCATCTTCCGGTGCTCCGCGCACAGGGCCTGGCAACCAGCCGCCCCTCCACCGTCATGCGCGCGGCCGACGGAACGTTGCTGGAAATCTTCGAATGGGTATCGCAGGCGGCGATCGACGCGGCGCATGACAATCCAGCCGTGCTTGCGCTATGGGAACGCTACGCGGCATGCTGCGATTACGTCACTTTGAGCGATCTCCGCGAAGCCAAGGAAATGTTCCCCGGGTTCGAACTGGTGGAGGTCTGAACGACGACCCGCGGGCCGATCGGGAATGGATGGCGGCGGGAAGTCGCGTTCGCCTCGCGTTTGCCTTATCCTTGAGGCTGCATCTACCCGTCGGCCGGCCCGCTTGAGCAGTGCGTGCCGGCTTTTTGTTGGTTTCGTCTCAGCACAGCCGATCACTCCATGCCGCATTCGACACCCGCAGCGCGGCATCGCCGCGCCATCGTCTTCATGATCGTGGCTGCGATCTGCTGGTCGTCCGGGGGCATTCTCGTCCGCAAGCTGTCGATCACCAATGCCTGGGAAATCGTATTCTGGCGGTCGCTGTTCATGTCGCTGTTCGTTGCCGGCGTGTTGATCGCGATGCATGGCCGCGGGATGCCGCGCGCCGTGCGGGCGGTCGGATGGCCCGGCCTGCTTTCGGGCCTGTTCCTTGCTGGCACATTCTTCTTCTTCATCGCGTCGCTGACGCACACCACCGTTGCCAACACGTTCGTGCTGATGAGCGTGTCGCCGTTCCTCGCGGCCATCGCGGGCAGGTTGGTGCTGAAGGAACCGGTGCCTCCCAGGACGTGGCTGGCGATGGCCGTCGCTTTCGCCGGGATCGTCGTCATGTTCGGGGACGCCATGGACTCGGGTCGGCTGCTGGGCAACCTGCTCGCATTCGGCGTGTCGATCTGCTTCGCGGCCCAGCTCACCATGCTGCGCAAGTTCCACGCAACCGTCGACATGCTGCCGCAGGTGATGATCGCCGGACTGTGGACGCTGGCGCCGGCATTCCTCCTCGCCGGAGCGTTTGCCGCGACGCCGCGCGACATCGTGATCCTGGCGTTCATGGGCTGCGTCCAGCTGGGCATCGGCTGCCTGCTCGCAACGGCCGCGTCGCGCACGCTCACCGCCACGGAAATCGGCTTGCTGGCTCTGCTCGAGCCGATAGCCGGCCCGATCTGGGTCTGGGTGCTGCTCGGCGAGGATCCCGGCGGCCATGCGTTGCTGGGCGGCGTCATCGTCCTGGGCGCCGTCGTCGCCAACGAAGTGTTCGCAGCGTGGCGCGGCAAGGACCCGGTGCTTCACGATCCCGCACCGGGGCCGTGAGCACGCGGATCGGCCGCGCACGCGGGCAAACTTCGCGATGAGCCTGCCGCATTTTCCATTCGGATTCTACGTCGTCGCCGCGCTCGCGATCCTGATCACCGGCATCGCCAAGGGCGGCTTCGGCCAGGGCTCCGGGGGCATCGCCGTGCCGCTGATGTCGATGTTCATCCTGCCGGCGGAGGCCGCCGGCATCATGCTGCCGATTCTCTGCGCGATGGACATCTTCAGCGTTCACGCCTATCGCAGGCTGTGGTCGCGCGAGCACCTGAAGATCATGCTGCCCGGCGCCGTTGTCGGCATTGCGCTGGGCGCGGCCGCCTTCGGCGCGTTGCCCGTCAACGGCATCCGGTTGCTGCTCGGCATCATCAGCGTGACCTTCGCGCTCAATCAATGGTTGCGACTGACCGAGCGCATCGCCGCGCGGTTTGCCGCCGGGCGCGGACCTCCCGGCGCGGCTGCGGGCG
>DAOMGB010000101.1:5272-8321 GCA_035430095.1 Casimicrobiaceae bacterium
CTGGCCACCGGCCTCAAGTTGATCTGGGATGCCATTGCGCTATGATTCGCGCCTCACCTAACGAGGCGGCACGTCCATGAAGCAGACGTTCCTGGATTTCGAGCAGCCCATCGCCGAACTGCAGCAGAAGATCGACGAACTCCGGTTCGTGCACGAGGATTCCGCGGTCGATATATCCGACGAGATCTCGCGCCTGGCCAAGAAGAGCCAGCAGCTCACCAAGGACATCTACGGCAAGCTTTCGTCGTGGCAGATCGCGCAGGTGTCGCGCCATCCTCAGCGCCCCTACACGCAGGACTATATCGACGGCATGTTCAGCGGCTACCGGGAACTGCACGGCGACCGCACCTACGCCGACGATCCGGCGATCGTCGGCGGCCTCGCGCGCTTCAACGGGAAGCCGTGCATGGTCATCGGCCACCAGAAGGGCCGGGATACCAAGGAGAAGATCCACCGCAACTTCGGCATGCCGCGTCCGGAAGGCTACCGAAAGGCGCTGCGCCTCATGAAGCTCGCGGAGAAGTTCGCATTGCCTTTGTTCACGTTCGTCGACACCCCGGGCGCCTATCCGGGAATCGGCGCGGAGGAGCGGGGCCAGTCCGAGGCGATCGGGCGCAACCTCTATGAAATGGCGGGACTGCGCATCCCGATCATCACCACCGTCATCGGCGAAGGCGGTTCCGGCGGCGCGCTCGCCATCGCCGTCGGCGACATCACGCTGATGCTCCAGTACGCGACCTATTCGGTGATTTCACCCGAAGGCTGCGCGTCGATCCTCTGGAAGTCGGCCGACCACGCCGCTGAGGCCGCGGAGACCCTGGGCATCACGTCGGCGCGGTTGAAACAGCTGGGGCTCATCGACAAGGTGGTGACCGAACCCCTGGGTGGCGCCCATCGCGATCACGCCGCCATGATGATCCCGCTGAAAAAAGCCCTCACCGAAGCGCTCAGGCAATTGCAGGACCAGCCCATCGAGGCACTGCTGGAAGCGCGCGAAGACAAGATCCTCGCCTACGGAAAGTTCAAGGAAATCGCCGCCGGCTGACCGCGCGGCAATTTGCCCCTCATGCGGCGCCCGTCACGCGACGCGACCGGAATCCTGCGCGAGACCGTCCGCCGTTCACTGCAGGCCCATGTGCCGCGGGGCGCACCGCTGGCGCTGGGGTTGTCCGGCGGCCGCGACTCCATTGTCCTCCTCGACGCGCTGTCCGCTTTGGCGCCGCCGCTCGGCCACACGGTCACCGCGATCCACGTCCACCATGGACTTTCGGCGAACGCCGACGCATGGGCGCAATTCTGCGCGGACCGTTGCGCCACCCTCGGTGTCGCCCATGTAGTGCGCAAGGTGGACGTCGACCCGCCGCCGCGGACCAGCCTGGAAGCGGTAGCCCGGGCCGCACGGTATGCGGCGCTCGCGGATGCGGCGCGCGCCGCTTCCGCGGCCGTCGTGGCGCTCGCGCACCACCGCGACGACCAGGCCGAGACGCTGCTGCTGCAACTGCTGAGGGGCGCCGGCCCGCACGGCCTTTCTGCGATGCCGGCCGTGCGCGTCGATTCCGCGGGAATCGCCTGGTGGCGCCCGCTGCTCGAACTTTCCCGCGCGGACGTCGATGCCTACGCGCGCGACCGCTCGCTCGCCTGGATCGAGGATGAAAGCAATGCCGACCGGCGCCATGCGCGCAACGCGGTGAGGCAATCGGTCATGCCCGCTCTGCGCGAGGTCGCGCCGCACGCTGACGCCGTGCTGGCCCGGGCGGCGGCGCACCAGGCGGAGGCAGCCGGCCTGCTCGACGAACTGGCGGCGCACGATGCGCAGCAGGCGCTGGAGGGTACCGCGCTTCGTCGCGCGGCATTGCTGGATCTTTCGCCGCATCGCGGGCGAAACCTCCTGCGCTGGTTCCTGCGGGGCCAGGGGCTGCCGGCGCCATCGTCCGCGCGGCTCGCCGCCATGCTCGATCAACTGCGCGGCGCGAGGATCGATGCCATGGTTCGCCTCGCCCACGCGGGAACGGAGATCGGTGTTCACCAGGGACGCATCGTCGTGCACCCGGCCCGGTCGGCGCCGTTCGACTTGCCTTGGAGCGGCGAGTCCCGTCTGGCGCTGCCGCACGGGGTCCTCGAGTTCGAACGGGCCTTGGGCAGGGGCATGGACGCGGAGCGGCTCTCCTCGGCGGCGGTGAGAGTCCGCCCGCGAGCGGGCGGCGAGCGCTTCCAGCTCGCCCCGGACCGGCCGCGACGCGCGCTGAAATCGATACTTCGGGACTCGGGCATTCCCGCATGGGAACGTTGCGACCTGCCGCTGGTCTTCTGCGGCGACGCGCTGGCCGCGGTCGCAGGGGTGGGCGTCGATGCCGGATTTCGCGCCCGGCCGACGCAACCCGGCGTGACCGTCGCGTGGCACCCGACGCCTCGCCGAGCCAGGACGGAGGCCGGCGGACGTGCACCGCCTTGACGCAGGTCAAGCACCCGTCCGCCCGTGTTGACAACGCCGCTCCCTGAAATGCCTAATGCTCGGCATAAGGTGCCGCCACGAATGGCGCCGCCGTCGATCGCCCTACCGGAGGAATCATGAAGGTCACAAGGTTCGCACTTGCGCTCGCTGCGGCATGCACCACATTAGCCTTCGCCGCGGGCAGCGTCCTGGCGCAGCAGCCCATCGTCATCAAGTTCAGCCACGTCGTCGCCCTCGACACGCCAAAGGGCAAGGCCGCCGAGTATTTCAAGAAGCTCGCCGAGGAACGCACCAAGGGCCGCGTCAAGGTCGAGGTGTACCCCAACAGCTCGCTGTTCAAGGACGGCGAGGAAATGGAGGCACTGCAACTGGGTTCGGTGCAGATGCTGGCGCCTTCGCTCGCGAAATTCGGCCCGTTGGGCGTGCGCGAGTTCGAGGTGTTCGACCTCCCCTACATCTTCGACGACACGGCGGACCTCCACAAAGTGACGACCGGTCCGGTCGGCGCCTCGCTTTTCAAGAAGCTGGAAGGCAAGGGTCTTGTCGGCCTCGCCTACTGGGACAACGGCTTCAAGGTGATGAGCGCCAACAAGCCGA
>DAOMGB010000102.1:0-8225 GCA_035430095.1 Casimicrobiaceae bacterium
CTCGCCTACTGGGACAACGGCTTCAAGGTGATGAGCGCCAACAAGCCGATCCGCATGCCCGCCGATTACAAGGGCCTGAAGATGCGCATCCAGTCGTCGAAGGTGCTGGGCGACGAAATGAAGGCGCTTGGCTCGATTCCGCAGGTGATGGCGTTTTCCGAGGTCTACCAGGCGCTGCAGACCGGCGTGGTGGACGGGACGGAAAACCCGCCGTCGAATTTCTACACGCAGAAGATGCAGGAAGTTCAGAAGTATCTTGCGCTCACGAACCACGGCTACCTGGGCTATGCGGTCATCGCCAACAAGAAATTCTGGGATGGACTGCCGCCCGACATCCGCACCATCCTCGAAGGCGCGATGAAGGACGCCACGAAGTACGGGAACGATATCGCGCAGAAGGAAAACGACGACGCGCTCGAGGCCGTCAGGAAGTCCGGCAAGACCGAGGTCATCACGCTCACGCCGGAGCAGAAGTCCGCGATGAAGAAGGCGCTGGTGCCCGTCCACAAGGAAAACGAATCGCGCATCGGCAAGGAAGTCATCGCCGACGTCTACAAGGCGACGGACTTCAAGCCGTAGCGGCAGCAGCGACGGCGGGAGAACCCGCGCGCGAAGCGCCCGGGGATCGGGGCAATCGCGAAGCGACGCTTGGGGTCGACCCCGGGGATGTGCCCCTTGTCAGGCCCGCCCGGACGCCGAGTCCAAGACCCGGTCGACCATGACGCCGGCCTGCCCCAGGTAATTGGCGGGATCGCACAGCCGGGCCAGCGCCGCGCGGTCAAGGTGCCGGCTGATCTCCGGGTTCTCCGCCAGCAGGTCGAGCAACGGCCGGTCCTGCTTCAATGCGTCGCGGCAGATGTCGTAGACGAGGTCGTGCGCGTATTCGCGGCCGATGTGGCGGCCCAACCCCATCATCACGGCCTCGGACATCACCAGGCCATTGGTGATGTCGATGTTCGCGCGCATCCGCGCCGCGTCGACTTCCAGCCCCTCCAGCACGAAGCGGGTCTGCTTCAGCGCCCCGGCCGTCAGGCAGAACGCCTCCGGCAGCGCGATCCATTCGATCTCCCATGGACCCGTGGAGCGCTCGTGGTCGGCGATCATCGCGTCCATCAGCGCCGCCGCGTGCTGGCGCACCATCGATACCGCGGCATGAATGTAGCAGGACGAGATCGGATTGCGTTTCTGCGGCATCGTGCTGCTCGAGCCGCGGCCGTGCGCGAACGGCTCGTAGACCTCGCCCACCTCGGTCTGCATCATCAGCTTGACGTCCATGGCGATCTTGCCCAGCGTCCCGCCGACCAGCCCCAGGAAACAGCCGACCTCCGCGATCGAGTCGCGCACCGTGTGCCACGCGATCAGCGGTTGCCCGAGGCCGAGTTCGGCCATCAGGCCCGCCTGAGTTTCCATCGCACCGTGTTCAATCGAGGCCAGCGTGCCGCATGCGCCGCCGAACTCGCCGACCAGCACCCGCGGGCGCAGTTGACCAAGCCGCTCGCGGTGGCGCTCGATCGCCGCGAGGATGGTCGCCATCTTGTAGCCGAACGTCACCGGAATCGCCTGCTGAAGATTGCTGCGGCCGACGATCGGCGTGTCCCGGTGCGCGCGCGCCAGCTTGGCGAGCGCCGCGGATATCGCCGCGAGGTCCTGCTCGACCAGGTCGAGACTCTCGCGGATCAGCATGACCGTGGCGGTGTCGGTGATGTCCTGCGTCGTTGCGCCCCAGTGGCAGTATTCGCCCAGCTTGTCGCGGCACAACGCGTTCAGTTGCGACACCACGCCCAGGATCGGATAACCGATCCGCTCGGTCTGCACTCGCAACTTGCCCATGTCGATGTTGCGGATGTCGCAGCGACTGACGATCTCGTCGGCAGCTTCCTGCGGGATGATGCCCAGCCGCCCCTGGACGACGGCCAGCGCGCGCTCGATTTCGACGTAGGCCGCGGTCCGGTTTTCGTCGGACCATGCCTTTCGCATCGCTTCACTGCTGAAAATGTCGCCGAAGATGCGGGAATCGATGATTGTGGCGGCCATGGCGGCGGGCTCCTTGCAGGACGGTGTTGTTGTGGATAGCGAACTTCAGCTCGAATGAGGCTCATTCCGCCGTGCGGTCGAGAATGGCACGTGCGCGCAGCAGCACGGGCCGGTCGACCATCCTGCCGTCGACCACGACCACGCCGGTTCCGGCATCTGCCGCCGCAACGATCCGCCGTGCCCAGTCGACGTCCTTGGCGGATGGACGCATGGCGCGCGCAACGGCGGCCACCTGGCGCGGATGGATGCACAGCTTGGCGCCGAAACCAGCGGCGCGCGCGAAGGCCAGGTCGGCAAGCAGCGCGGCCTCGTCGTCGACCGACGCGGTGACGCCCGCGATGGGCGAAGGAAGACCCGCCACGCGCGACGCGATGGCGATGCGGCTCGCCGGATAGATCAGCCCTCGCTCGTCGCCGGAAAGATCGAGATCGACGGCATAGTCGAGCGTGCCGAAGGCCAGGCGGGCAACGCCCGGCGCGGCAGCAACTGCGTCGACCGCCTCGACGCCACGCCCGGATTCGATGATCGGAATCACCGCGCCATTTCCGGCAAGGGCGCGATGCACGACGGCAATCTGTTCGTCCGCCTCGGCCTTGGGCAGCATCACGCAGCGCGGAAGACCGCTTGAGACGAGGGCGAGATCGCCGGCAAACCAGGGCGTGCCGGCATCGTTGATCCGGACCACGATCCGCGCCGACAGCGCCGGCACGGATTCGAGCCAGCGCCTCAACCGGTCCCGCGCCGCATCCTTGTCCGGCGGCGCAACGGCATCCTCCAGGTCGACGATCACCGCATCGGCGCCGGAGGCCATGGCCTTGTCGAAGCGCTCCGGACGGTTGCCCGGCACGAACAGGTAGGTGATCGGCGGCTTCATCGAAATGGCGTCGGTTGAGCCCTGCTCTCGTCAGATGGCCTTCTGCGCCCTCAGTTCGGCAATGCGCGACGGCGCATAGCCGAGGGCGCCTAGGATGGAATCCGTATGCTGCCCGAGCGAGGGGACCGCGTCGAAGCGCGGCTCGCCCTCTTCCCAGGAGCCGGGCGGCAGGAGCGCGGGCACCTTGCCGACCGACGTGTCCACGTCGCGCCAGCGATGTCGCGCGGCGAGTTGCGGGTGCGACCACACGTCGCGCATCGTGTTGACCTGGGCATTGGCGATCTGCGCGGCATCGAGCCGCGCGATTACCTCGTCCGCCGACAGTGCCGCAAAGGCCGCCACGATGAGCGCCCGCAGTTCACCGCGCGCGGCGCTGCGCTTCGAGTTCGTTGAGAAGCGCGCCTCGGTGGCGAGCCCAGGCTGCAGCAGCACTTTCTCGCAGAAGGCGCCCCACTCGCGCTCGTTCTGCAGCCCGAGCATGACGACCCTGCCGTCGCCGGCGGGGAACGGTCCGTAGGGATAGATGGTGGCGTGGCTCGCGCCCGTGCGCGCGGGCGGCGGCGCGCCGTCGAATGCGTAGTAGAGCGGATAGCTCATCCACTCGACCAGTGACTCCAGCATCGAGATGTCGATGTGCTGGCCGCGTCCGGTCTGCCCGCGATGCATCAGCGCGGCCAGGATGTTCGAATACGCGTACATGCCGGCCGCGATATCGGCGATGGAAGGCCCTGCCTTCGACGGCTCCTCCTCGGTGCCGGTGATCGAGACCAGGCCGGATTCGCTTTGGATCAGCAGGTCGTAGGCCTTCTTGTCGCGATACGGGCCGTCGGCGCCGTAACCCGAGATGTCGCATACGATGATGGCAGGCTTTTCCCTTGCCAGCGCCGCGTAGTCCAGTCCAAGGCGCGCCGCGGCTCCCGGCGCGAGGTTTTGCACGACGACGTCTGCCTGTTCGCTGATCAGGCGCTTCAGGATGACCTGCGCCTCCGGATGCTTGACGTCGAGCGTCAGGCTCTCCTTCGAGCGATTGGTCCACACGAAATGCGACGCAAGGCCGCGCACGCGCTCGTCGTAACCTCGCGCGAAATCGCCGACGCCCGGGCGCTCGATCTTGATCACGCGCGCGCCAAGGTCCGCGAGCTGCCGTGTCGCGAACGGCGCCGCGATCGCATGCTCCAGCGTAACCACCGTGATGCCCGCCAGCGGCCTCATCGAGCCGGCCTCACGCTATCACCGCCGTCGCGTCCATCGCCAGCGCACCCTCGTGATCTCGGACCCAAAGGTGAATGGTCCTTCCGTCGGGCTTGGGCTCGCCGCAGACCGAGAAGGAATGGGTGTCGAACACCGGTTTCATGGCGCGGAACTCGTAGCGCGCGACCGTGGCTTCCGGCTTTTCGCGGCGGAGCAGGTCGAGCATGAGCGTCGCCAGCAGGGGGCCATGGACGATCAGGCCCGGATACCCTTCGACCTCGGTCACGTAGCGCCGGTCGTAGTGGATTCGGTGACCGTTGAACGTCAACGCCGAATAACGGAACAACAGCACGTCGTCCGGCACCCAGCGGCGTTCCCACGCCCGCTCGGCGGGGGCCGGCCTTGGCGGAGGCTGCGCATCGCCGGGCTTTGCAGCCTCGCGGTAGACGATGTCGTGGAATTCGGTGATCGCGATCGCCGTTTCGCCGGCACGGCTTATCTCGTGGCGCACCTTGACAAAAACGAGCGGGCCGGTCCGACCGGACTTCTCCGTCACGTCGTGAATCGTCGACTTGCGCACGACCGCGTCCCCGACGCGCAGAGGATGATGAAACTCGAACTGGCTCCCGGCCCACATCCGCCGCGGCAGCGGTACGGGCGGCATGAATCCGCCCCGCTTCGCGTGGCCGTCCGGCCCGATGTCCGACTGCCTGTGCAGCGGCAGGAAATACAGCCAGTGCCAAAGGGCGGGCAGCGGGGTGCCGGCCGCGGGTCGCTCGGGTGGCCGGTCAAGCGTAGCCGAAAGCGCGGCATACGGCGTGGCCATTACGACGTCGGAGACGCTCTCCGTCCTGCCGATCCAATCACTCGGATTCACCTCAATTCCTCCTTTGTCTCCAGGCGGATTCTGAACGCCGGGCACCTCAAATGGAAATGCAACAAAGGACTCCATTGATGCCGAATGCGCATGATCGGTCCATTCCGCGCTCCCGACTGCACGGGAGCGTTGCGGCAGCCTCACCGCGGATGACGGGGGCGCTTGCCGACCCCGCCGCTTCGCGCGGAGTCATCCGCCAGGAGTTCGTAGAATGCCTGCGCGGGTGGCGACAGCGTCCCCTTGCGACGACGGACCAGGGCAATCGTGCGCACCACTACCGGCCCGGTCAGCGGGATCTTGCGCACGTTCGGATGGGAGCCCTCCTGGATCGCGGAAAGCGGAAGGATGGCGGTGCCTACGCCCGCGGCGACCAGTCCGAGCGCGGTCGACGGATGATTCACTTCGTAGGCACCGTTGACGTTGATCCTGGCCTTTGCGAGCTGATAGTCGAGCAGCACGCGGTTTCCCGACGCGGTGCTGACCACGATCAGGTCCTCGGCGCGCAGGTCGCGCCACGACAAGGCGGAAGACTCTGCAAGCGGATGATCGGTGCGACAGAACAGCGCGAACGGCTCCCGCAGAATCGGCCGCTCGGCCAACTCCGGATGGGCCGCCATCAGGATCGTCACGCCGAACTCCGCCTGCCCCTGCAGCACGCTTTCGACCACCGATCCCGCCGAAAGGTCGAGGATGCGGATGCGATTGCCGGGGTATCGTTCGGCGTAACGGCGGATATGCGCCGGCAGCCACTGATAGGCCATGGTCGGAATGCATGCGAGCGTGAGGTCGCCCCGCTTGCTGCGCGACGCATCGCGCAGCCGGCTGACCATCGACGTGAGGTCGCCGACCAGTCGCTGCGCCTGCGGCAGGAAATCGATGCCGACCGGCGTCAACGAAACCGACCGCGTCGTCCGTTCCAGCAGCTTGAGGCCGAGATAGCCCTCGAGCTTCTGCACCCGTCGCGTCAGCGCGGTCTGGGTAAGATTGAGAACCCGTGCCGCCTTCCCGAATCCGCCGGACTCTGCGACCGTCACAAAGGCCTGCACGCCATCGAAGTCGATCTTCACGAGCCCTCCCCCGCGCTGACGATGATCATGCCGATATCGCAACAATCATATCAATCTATGCACTTTACGCGGTGATCACCGTGACCCAGAATGGCCGCCGAACAGTCAAGCCGCAAGTCCGCGCCAGCGGGGAAGCTCGAGCCCGATCCATCGGAGGTATCCATGAAGCGTTTCCTGATTGCCATCTGCAGTCTGCTGATCGCCGCCACCGCGTCGGCGCAGCAACCCATCGTCATCAAGTTCAGCCACGTAACCGCCGCAGACACGACCAAGGGGCGCGCCGCCGAGTATTTCAAGAAGCTCGCCGAGGAACGAACCAAGGGTCGCGTGAAGGTCGAGATCTTCCCGAACAGCCAGCTGTTCAAGGACGCGGAGGAGCTCGAAGCCCTGCAGCTCGGATCAGTGCAGATGCTGGCGCCGACGCTGTCCAAATTCGGACCGCTCGGCATTCGCGAATTCGAAGTGTTCGACCTGCCGTACATCTTCGACGGCTACGCCGAGGTCCACAAGGTCACCAACGGCCCCATCGGCCGGTCGCTGCTGGCCAAGCTGGACACCAAAGGCATCACCGGCCTCGCCTACTGGGACAACGGATTCAAGCCTATGTCGGCCAACCGCGCGCTGCACAAGCCGGAGGACGTGAGGGGACTCAAGATGCGCATCCAGTCTTCGAAGGTGCTCGACGCGCAGATGCGGGCGCTCGGTGCGCTGCCTCAGGTCATGGCACTGTCGGAGGTGTACCAGGCGCTGCAGACGGGCGTCGTCGACGGCACGGAGAACGTGATCTCCAATTTCTACACGCAGAAGATGTTTGAAGTACAGAAGCACCTGACGCTTACCGATCACGGCTACATCGGCTACGCCGTCATTGCCAACAAGAAGTTCTGGGATGGCCTGCCGGCGGACATCCGAACGACGCTCGAGGGCGCGATGAAGGACGCCACCAAGTACGCCAACGATATCGCCAAGAAAGAGAACGACGATGCGCTGGAGGGCGTCCGCAAGTCGGGGCGGACGCAGGTCATCGCACTCACCGCGGAGGAGAAGCGTGCCTGGAAGAAGGCGCTGATCAAGGTCCACGCCGAAATGGAAGGCCGGATCGGCAAGGCGCTGCTCGCTGACATATACAGGGAGACCGGATTCGACCCCAAGAAGCTGTAAATTACCCGACAAGAAAGAGTAAGCTGGCGGCAATCCCGGGGTACGGCGCCCCGGGGAGGGGGAGAATCGCTGACAGGCAAACGGGACCAAACCCGGGCCCAAGGAGGAGCACGTGAAATTGCTGGATCATCTTGAGGAGGGGCTGATCGCGTTCCTGATGGGCGCGGCCACGCTGCTGATCTTCGTGGCCGTGCTTCACCGCTACGCGGCGGGTTGGCCGATTCCGCTGGTGCAGGACGCGCTACTCGCGATGGACCTGTCGTGGGCGCAGGAGCTGTGCATCTACATGTTCGTGTGGATGGCGAAATTCGGGGCCGCCTACGGGGTGCGCACCGGCATCCACGTCGGCGTCGACGTGATGATCAACCAGCTGCCCGCCGCAACGCGCAAGCTGTACGTCCTGTTCGGGCTGCTGGCTGGCGCGACATTCACCGCCATCGTCGGCACGCTTGGGGCCAAGTTTACGTGGGAGATCGCGCACACCACCTCGACGTCGCCCGACCTCGAGATTCCGAAGTGGATCGTGTACCTGTGCATCCCCCTCGGTTCCTACCTGATGTGCTTCCGCTTCCTGCAGGTCGCGTGGCACTTTGCCAAGACCGGCGAACTGCCGAAGCACGACGTCGCGCATGTCGAGGGCATCGAGGACACGGCCGACATCAATCCGTACAACATGCCCGACAACCTGCATCCAGCCGACGCCGTCGAGGGAGGAAGGAAATGAGCACGCTCGTCCCCCCGGTCCCCGCCGATGCCCCGCGCTGGCCGGGGCTCATCCCGCCGGTACTGATCGCCGTTCCGTTCGTGCTGAAGCTGGCCGGCGTGCCGATCGCCAACGCGTGGATCATCTTCGCGCTGCTGTTCGGCCTGATGCTGACCGGGATGCCGATCTCGATCTCGCTCGGCCTCACCGTGCTCACGTACCTGTTCACGATGACCACGGTGCCGATCGAGTCGGTGGCGCTGAAGCTCTTCACCGGCATCGAGAAGTTCGAGATCATGGCGATCCCGTTCTTCATCC
>DAOMGB010000103.1:0-4413 GCA_035430095.1 Casimicrobiaceae bacterium
GGGGCCTCGATCTTTCCGCAGCCAATGCATTGCCAGGCTTTCACGTAGTCGTTCATTGCATTCCCGCCACGGTTGCCGAATCCACTCGGAGCACCTCATTGAAACAAGACAGGCCGCCCGTTCCGGTCGAACGGAATGAACGATCTGTGCGACCCGGCCTTGATGGATTCGACCATGCTTCGCAGCGGCGCCTCGGCGCCTTCACTGGTCGGAGCGCGGCCACCCTGCCCGGCCAGGCTCGCGACGAAGACGATCGTCCACTCGGGCCCCATCGAACGCGACTCTTCGACGAGTTCCGAAAACGTACCCAGTTCCTCCGGTGTCTTGTCCACGCACATCAGTGGTGTGAGCGCGCCGCCAGCACCAGCGGCAAAGCGGCGGCGCTGCTCCGGTGTGCTGTGCTCCGGCAACTCGGCACCCGCGAATACAAAGAGCAAGCGCTGCGGTTCGGGCTGCTGGCGAGCTGCACGCAGCAGGTCGTCGAAGGTGGAGATATTCAAGTTGGACATGGGCGCGCAGCCGTCATTCCTTCAGTTCTTCACGAAGTCGATCACGATCGCGCCCGGATCACGTTGGATATACCGAATAGTGACTGCTTCACCGTATCGCGTCACGAGCTGGTCGAGCAGCGGAAGGGGATCGTGGTCATTGACGAAGCGCATGGTCTCGCCGTGATTCAGGGCGTCGAGCGCCCCAAAAATCGCGGCATGCCGGAAGCGCTTGGCAACACCACGAGCATCGAACGGATAGATTGCGTCGGGTGAAAGGTGAACATGTGCGGGTTGGGACATGGTTCAAACTCCTGTCATGGTTGAAGAAGAGGGACTGCATGTATCCTGAAACCGGCGGAACCAAGTGTCCACTCAGCGTTTCAACTGGTCCAGCTTGTTCTTGACCTGCGCCCACTCGTCGGCATCGGGTAGTGCAGGCTTCATTTCAATAATCGGCTTCCAAACTTTCGCCAGCTCGGCATTGAGTTCGGTAAAGGCGCGCTGATCGGGTGGAACGTCATCCTCGGCAAAGATCGCCTCGACCGGGCACTCCGGGACGCACAGCGTGCAATCGATACACTCGTCCGGGTCGATCACGAGGAAGTTGGGACCTTCGCGAAAGGCATCCGTCGGACAAACGTCCACGCAGTCCGTGTGCTTGCAACGGATGCATGACTCGGTCACCACAAAGGTCATGACGGCGTTGCCTGCCAGTAATTTTCGAATGCGAGCTGCCCCGGCGTGGCGCGCCGATTGACGTGGAAGTCCCGCGCAGTGAGTTGCCGGCGCAGCGCGTGCCCCAAGTCGGGATTGCCGCACACCATGATCCTGGACCGCCGCGAATCGAGGCTTATCCCTGTCGCAGACTCGAGGCGACCGCCCTCGATAAGCTGCGGAATTCGCGCATTCAACGCCCCACGGCAGGATTCGCGGGTGACAACGGGCACGTACTTCAATCGCTCCGGTTCGATTGCTGTCGATTCCCCATCCGGAATGGCCGCGATCTCATCGCGGTAAGCGAGTTCATCGGCATGGCGGACACTGTGCACGACGACGACCGTCCGGAAGGCGGCCCAGGTCGCCGGATCGCGCAGGATCGAGACGAAGGGGCCGAGTCCGGTGCCGCTCGCCAGGAGCCAGAGATCCTCGCCCGACGCGAAATGGTCGATCGTGAGAAAGCCGTAGCTTGACTTGTCCACACGC
This sequence comes from Casimicrobiaceae bacterium, assembly GCA_035430095.1. Classification (GTDB taxonomy): domain Bacteria; phylum Pseudomonadota; class Gammaproteobacteria; order Burkholderiales; family Casimicrobiaceae; genus VBCG01. The sequence continues at coordinate 1,695 of DAOMGB010000103.1, forward strand.
GCGGGCGCGCCCGCGCGAATTCCCGCCAAGAGAGCGGAGAATTGCCCGTCGGGGACCAGTGTGGCGACGAACTCGAGATACGGATCGTAGGTCGCGGATACGATCGAAAACGGCCGCCAGACCAGATTGCCGCCCGCACCAGCGAGGCCAACCCTCGTGTAGTGCCCGGGCGTGAACCGGAAGCCAGGGGCCCGGCTCGTTCGGAACGACACCAACTGCGGCGTCCAGTGACGCACTGCGATGACGTTCTCGATCGTGAAGCGGGTAACGGCGGCCGGCGGCGGCGCCAATCCGACGGGGGCTCCCGATTGCAACAGCGTCTCGATGATTGCTCTCCCTGGATGGACGCCGGGATTACCCACGAATGAGCGGACTTGTCCTGCACCGCGGACAGCGCTCCCACCTCCGGACGTGGCGGAAACCGGGTCGGGTCTGGAGAGGCGTCATCATGTCGTTCATTTCGGATGTCGGCGGCTAAGGCCACACCGATGCGGCAGCCAAATCGTTAAAGATGTATCATCCATACAGCTTCATCGTACGCCCAACCGACCGCAAAAGCAATATTCGCCATACACCTTTAAAACCAAATGCGCCTCACCGTCTTTTCCGATTACACGTTACGCGTGCTGATGTACTTGGCGCTCGACCGAACACGGCTGGCGACGATCCCTGAAATCGCGACCGCCTACGGCATTTCCGAAAACCACCTGATGAAGGTCGTCCACCAGCTCGCACGCGCCGGCATCGTGGAGACCGCACGGGGAAAAGGCGGTGGAATTCGCCTGGCGCGAGCCCCTGAGGAGATTCGCCTCGGGGAAATCGTGCGGGCGACTGAAGGCGACGCGCCGATCGTCGAGTGCCTCTCGGGCGACCCGCGTGCCTGCCGAATCACGTCCACCTGCCGGTTGAAGGGCCTCCTGATCGATGCCTTCAATGCCCTCTACGAGTCATTGGACGAACACACACTCGCCGACCTGGTCGAGAGGCCACGCGCACTCAGGGAGGTGCTGATTCGCAGTTGATCGGCAAAGCGCGCCAGCGGGACACCCCCACCCACTGGGGCCTTGGCGCTACGGCCTTATCTGCCCAGCACGATCCGGTCTTGAGCCGACCGCGCGCGCGCTCAGACGGGAATGATCAGCACCAGCAGCAGCGCCCAGGCCATGAGCCCCACGGCAACGATGCCATGAGTGATGGAGGCCACCACCACTTCCTCGTTTTCTCGGCACAGAGACCGCACACCGTGGTACGTGATGCCGGTCGAAGTCACGAGCGCTATCATCGACACGCCTGCGGCCAGCGATAGGCTGGGAACGACCAGCGTGAGCGAGGATAGCCACAGCGGGATCGGCGACAACATTGCCAGCATGTATGCGTCCCGGTACTCGCAACGCACGCGGTTGGCGGCGGCGATCGCTTTGATGACCCAACCCATCCCCGCCACGGTCACCCAATTCGCCAGTAGGAAGGTGATGGCGATCGGCAGCCACGGCTTCCCGCCAAAGCCGACCACGAACGACTCGCCGTGATACGTTCCGGCGTAATACACCATTGCCGGCGGCAGGAGCGACAAGGGAAGCACGACCCGCAGAAACAGTCGCGCGAGAGGTGGCGGTATCCTTTTGAGTTCGTCCCAGCCGCCGCGGTCCGCGAGGGCGAGCCTCAGTACCGATTGAAGGGTCATCACCAAGTCTCCTCTGTAGCGTGACAAACCACCCGAGCGCCCTCGGCGCGGATGTTTTTATGTCACGTTGTGATATATTATCAACATCGGAACCCGCGAATGTCAAGACCTGTGCGCCACCTCGTCAAAGCCGACTTCGAGCGCCTGGCTCACTTTCGCTATGGCCTGCGTCGATTTCTGCGTGCTAGCGAAGATCTATGCAGAGAACACGGTCTGACGCCGCTTCAATACCAGGCAATGCTGCAGATCGCCGGCCAGCCGGGACGTGACTGGGTAACGATCGGCGAACTAGCGGAACGTCTACAGGCGCAGCCCCACGGGGCGGTCTCGCTGGTGACGCGCTGCGAGGCGATCGGACTCGTTCGGCGTCGCGTCGGCCGGACGGACCGGCGACAGGTAGAAGTCCATCTCACCGCGAAAGGAAAAGCTGCCGTCCAGGCGCTCGCGCTGTTACACCAGCCCGAACTGCGCATGCTGAAGGAGGAATTCTCGCTGCCCGGCTGGGACGGGACCGAGGACTAGATCCTGGTTCGTCGTGGCGGGTGATCGTTTCACGAACTAGCGGCGAGGCCGAGCCGCTGCCTCGGACCGCGCACCGGCGCATCGGGTAGATCGCGCTTCAGGACCAGGGCGCATTGGCAAGGAGTGCGGCGTGGGAATGTCTGAAGAATGCAAACAGTGGAGGAAGGAGCGCCGTACCGAACTGCTATCGCGTCGCCGTGCAATCTCCGACGCGGAACGAAGTCAATGGAATGCGTCCATCACCCGACTATTGATTGAAGGGTTCCCTTTCCTGAGGTCGATGACACTAGGATTTTATTGGCCAATTCAGGGCGAGTTCGACCCGAGATTCGCAACTCATTACTTTCGAAGACACGGTGCGACCGCGGCGCTTCCTGTTGTGGTGCAGAAAGGCGCGCCACTTCAGTTCCGCGAATGGTATCCCGGTGCTATCGTCGTGAAAGGCACCTTTGGTCTGCCGATGCCTAGCGAAACCCCGGTGGTTCGGCCCCAGGCCCTGCTCATACCGCCCGT
>DAOMGB010000103.1:4513-8025 GCA_035430095.1 Casimicrobiaceae bacterium
CGAATGTGATAGATCCGCTTGAATGTCGGAATGATCTTTTCATCGTGGGTGACGACAATGATGGCCGTTTGGAATCGTTGCGCCATCTCGTTCAGGATGCGGACCACGGTCATCGCCCGCTCGCTGTCAAGTGGTGCCGTCGGTTCGTCGGCGAGAATGATCGGCGCTTGGTTGACCAGCGCCCGCGCAATCGAGACACGCTGCTGTTCGCCGCCCGAAAGCTGCGCCACCTGCGCTTGCGCGCGGTGGCCGACATCCAGCGCCACCAACATCGCCCGCGCCTCGTCGCGTGCCTTGCCGTTGGACATGCCAGCGAGCATCGGCAGCAGCGCGACGTTGTCGGTGACATCGAGGAACGGAATTAGATAGGGTGCCTGGAACACGAAGCCGATGCGGTCACGCCGCAATGCCCGCAAGTCGGTGACGCTCCAGCCGTTGTCATAGATCGTCTCGCCGGCCAGCGCCATCCGGCCCGACGTTGGTTCGATCACGGCACCGAGGCACTTCAGCAGGGTGCTCTTGCCGGAGCCGCTGGGACCGATCAGCCCCACGACCTCGCCCGGCCGGATGACCATGTCCACACCCTTCAGCGCGTCGACCGCCGCATCACCCTCGCCGTAGCGTTTTGTGAGTCCGCTGATTTCGATCGCTGGCTGCATCTAGCCCCCGATCGCCGCCGCCGGATCGACGCGCAACGCCGCGCGGATCGCAACGACGCTGGCCAGCGCACAGATCACCACTACCAGCAGCGCGCCGCGGACGGCGTCCCCGGGTAGCAGCAGGACGTATTTTGGAAAGACTGGCGCCCACAGCCCTGCTGCGGCCCTGCCGATGATGAAGCCGATCGCGCCGAGGCCGAGCGCCTGCTGCAGGATCATCCCGGCAATGGTGCGGTTGCGGGCGCCGATCAGCTTTAGCACCGCGATCTCGCGGACCTTATTCAGCGTCATCGTGTAGATGATGAAGGCGACAATGGCTGCGCTGACCACCGAGAGGATGACAAGAAACATGAAGATCTGCTTCGCCGACGTAGCTATCAGCTTGGCGACAAGGATCTCGTCCATGTCGGAGCGCGTATACGCCTCCAGATGTTTCCAGCGCCGAATCTGGGCTGCGACCACGGTTTCATCGGCGGCCGGGGCGAGCCGCAACAACACGACGTTCACATTGTGGCTGTTGGCCTGGCTCGCCTGTACCGCTTCGAGCAACCCCGGTACGCCTGGGCGATTGAACGCCGGATTGGCGGCGGTGCGCGCACGCTCGTTGACGAGGGCATCGTTGTCCTTCAGGAACTGCACCTCCTGCGCATCCTTGAGCGGGACGAAAATCATCGGATCGCCGCCCGACGACACCATGCGCCGCGTCAGGCCGACCACCGTGTACTCGTGGCGCCGAATGCGGATGCGGTCGTTCAGCCCGAGTCCGGCCCGCACATCGGCGATCGCCTCATAGTGCGACCGCGTGATGGGACGGCCGGCGACGAGATACCCGGGCTCGCCCGGATGTCCTGGTTCAAAGCCGACCAGCATCACGCGCACGTCGCCGCCAGCGTGCTGGACCTGCATGGTCAGGTAGGTCACGTTTCCGGCGGCCGCGACACCAGGGACGCCGAGCAGACTCCGATAGGCGTCGTCGCGCACGCTCGATGGCTCAGCATACGGCCCCAGCGTGTCGCGTTGCACGACCCACAAATCGGCGCCGCCGATGGCGAGCAGCGCCTGCCCATCGTCGACCAGGCCGCGATAAATGCCAGCCATCGACAACGTGAGGCCAATGAGCAAACCGAGCCCGAGCCCAGTGAAGACAAATTTGCCCCACCCGTGCAGGATGTCGCGCGCGGCGAGATTGATCATGGTCCGGAACGAACGATGGCGGCGACGACCTTTACCTTTGCGTCCGGCTTCAATGCCTGCTCGCTGTGCACGACGACCTCGTCGCCGTCATCGAGGCCATCGAGGATCTGGCTGCGCCCCTCCAGCGTCGTCGTACCGACCTTCACCGGTCGAAATGTGACGCGCGCCTCGTTGACTCGCCACACGCCGTCCTGCCGATCGACGCGCTTCACAGCGGCCGCAGGCACCGAGCGGACGTTGGCAAGCTCCGCGATGCGGATCGTCACCTCGACCAGGTCGCCGACGGAGATGGCTTCCGGCCGGGTGGCGAATCCAACGTTGACGATCCTTTCCTCCGTGACGGCATCACTCACGAGGTCGACGCGCTGCACCTCCCCGCGGTAGGGGCGTTTCGCGTCGGAGCGCAGTACGATTTCGGCCGGCTGGCCCACGCGAACTCCTCCGGACTGCGCCTGGTCGATCCGCGCCCTGACCCACAGTGTCGCCGGGTCGATGACCTGCACGACTGCTTGGCCGGCGACGACCGTCGTCCCGGGTTCGACCAACCGCGCACTGACCACCCCATCGACCGGGCTCACGAGCCGTGCCTGCGTACGCAGCTTGCCGATGCCAGCGACATCGGCCTGCGCCCGTTCGTAGTCGCGCCGTGCCGCCGCGACCTGAGCCACCGCCGCGTCGACGCCAGCCTTCGCGGCATTGGCTTCGTGCGCCTTGGCATCAGTGGCTTCCTGACTGACGAAGCCTTGGGCGCGCAGTTCTACGTAACGTCGTGCGCCCGACACCGCCACCTGGGCGCGACTCTGGGCCTCGGCCAGTTGGGCCTCCGCCGCGCGGATCGTGCTCGCCGCTCGCTTCGCCGCCAACTCGCCGCTGGTGACGCGATCCGTGAGGTCCACGGGATCGAGTTCCGCGACGAGTTGCCCCGCCTTGACCGTGTCACCCTGCTCGACCAGCACACGCAGGACGCGACTGGCAACCGTCGGCCCGAGTGCGTACCCGCGGCGCGCCTCGACCGTGCCGATGCCGAAGGTGCTCGCGACCAGTGGGCCTTGTTCCACCTTCGCCACCGTTACCTTTGCCGGGGCAAGAGGTCCTTGGTTCGTCACCAGCCAACCGAGCAGCACCGCGACCCCGATACCAGCGCCAATAAGCGTCGCTTTGCGGCCGAGCTTCAGGTTCAAGACTTCCCCCTCCCTCGATAGCCATCGAGGAGGAGCGGTAACAGCTTGCGCGACCGCTTCACCATTCCCGCCTCATTACCGGCGAGCGAAGCTTCGATGACGAGTCCCTGCACCGCCCCGATGAACGACACTGGCGCCAGCGTCGCATCGAGATCACGCGGAAGCTCACCGGCGGCCTTCGCCTGCGTGAAGAGCAGCGTGAGCCGTTGGCGATACGAGGTGATCATCGCGCGCACCTCGGTGCGCACCGGCGAGTCCCCCGGGTACTGCATCTCGTGGAACATGATGCGTGGTACGCCCGGGTTTTCCGCGATGAAGGCTACGTGGGCAAGGAACGCCCGCTCGATCTTTGCCAGTGGCGAGTCCGTCTTCCCCACGGCGACCGCGACTGCCGCGCCGAGCGATTCGCGCACCCAAGCAAATACCGCGAGCCAGATCGCCTGCTTGTCGGGAAAGTGCCGGAACACGGCGCCCTGCG
>DAOMGB010000104.1:0-7918 GCA_035430095.1 Casimicrobiaceae bacterium
CGAAGCAGCGGCAGGTCGACCTGAAGCGCCACGTGGTCGTTGGACGCGTAGTCCGACCCGGCCATGTGGTGCGAGTGGTATGTGAGGATCAGGGCGGACACGGCGTCACAGGACACCCGGCAGAAAGCGCCAAGTGCGTGCACAGTATGCGGCATAGCCGGGGTGTTCGGCCCGCATCCAACGCTCCTCCAGCAGGGCTTTGGAGGCAAGCACGCCGGTCAATGCCGTAGCGCCAAGCCAGCCCCAAGCCGAGGCGTCAGCCCAGGCGCAGGCCAAGCCGCAGGCGATGACTGCCGTATACATTGGATGACGGATCCAGCGGTAGGGCCCCTGGTCCACCAGATGACCACCCGCGCGCGGCGCCGGGCGAATATTGAAATTGCCCGGACGATTGTGATACAGCGCCCACAGTCCCAGCATCACCCCCGCGATTCCCATCACCCACGCGCCGGCGTGGGCAAGGCCACCCACGAATGCGGGCGCTGCCCGCACCGCCAGCGCGGCGATCAAGGCGAATTGCAGTGCCACCAGCGCACTGCCAATGTGCTGCCGGATGGGTTCCCTTGTAGGCATGGCGGACCCGAATCATCGACGGCGGGCGACGAGGCCGATCAAAGCCGACCGGCCGCAGTGCCCGCTGCCTTCGGCAAGCTCCGCTTCGTACTCGCGCAGCTCGACCAGCTCGAAATCGGCGAAGGCGCCGCGCAGCAACGCCTCGGTATACATGTGCGAAACGTGGGGCGGTCCGCCAGTCTTGTACTCGAGCTGCCTGGGCGTATATCCCTGCAGCACCAGCGCGCCGCCGGACTTGAGACAGCGCCTCATGCACGAGAACAGACGCTCGCGCATCGCAGGATCGGCGAACTGCACGAATATCGCCGCCACGCCGTCATAGGTGTCCTGAGGCCAGGGGTAGTTGTCACAGTCGCTTACGACGAAGTTCACGGCGACGCCGACCTGTGCCGCCAGCCGGCGCGCCTTGGCGACGCCGGCTTCCGCAATGTCGAAGGCATCGACGTGCATGCCCCGGCGGGCCAACCAGACGCTGTTGCGGCCCTCGCCGTCGGCCACGCACAGCACGCGCTGGCCGGGGCGCCACGCGCCGGCATGCTCACGCAACCATTCATTGGGAGCCGTGCCGAACAGGAACGCCTCCTCTGAGAAGCGACGGTTCCAGGTCTCGGCAGCGTCGGCGAAAGTTGTGGGTGGCGAAGTGCTCATTTCCACCAGCGTTTGTCGAGCGGCCAAAGGTCGACGTGCGCGCCCCGTTTCGCGTTCATGGTGCGCTGCCGTGTCCCCGTTTTGTTCATGCTGCAAAACACCCCCGGTCACCTCCAACATGCCCAAGAAATCCGGGCTGGTCACGGAGCATTGATATCGATCAAGCGACATGGATTTAGGCGCAATTTGCATTGTCACCCGTGCATGAATTCGAGGCAATAAACGACATTTAAGGGGTATATTCATAACGGGTGACAGGTATTCATTAGGGTCATCTTTTTCACTGGGGAGTTGCTTGATGACACACACGATGATCGACACTCGGCTGGCCGCTGCCCGCGCGAATGCGCACTCGGTCCCGCGTGATTACTGGAACCCATACCTGACCGGCGTGTTGCTTGGCCTGGTGTTGCTCGCGACCTATGCGGTGACGGGCCGCGGCTTGGGCGCGACCGGTGCCTTTGGCGCCGTGGCGGCTTGGATTGCCGGAGCGATCTCGCCGGAGCATGCCGCGTCGAATCTCGTTCACGCCAAATACTGGAATGACGGGATGCCATTGGAGTCGTGGACGCTGTTCCTGCTGATCGGCGCGTTCGCTGGGGCGCTCCTGTCGGGCATTGCCGGACAACGCGTCAGGTTCGCCGTCGAACGTGGTCCCGGCGTGTCTGACGGGCAAAGACTGCTGCTCGCGTTCGTCGGCGGCTTCATCGCTGCGTACGGCGCGAAGATCGCCAAGGGCTGCACCAGCGGCCAGGCGCTGACCGGTGGCTCGATACTCAATGTCGGCAGCCTTGTGTTCATGCTTGCCGTGTTCGCCTCGGCGTACGCGCTTGCATACTTCGTCAGGAAGGAGTGGCGCTGATGTTTCCACTGAGTTCATTTCACGAGTTCTCGACGGCTGCAAGTCTTGGCATCGCGGTCGTCCTCGGTTTCGGGTTCGGCTTTTGCCTCGAACGTGCCGGATTCGGCAGCGCGCGCAAGCTGACGGCGGTCTTCTACCTGTACGACATGGCGGTCGTCAAGGTGATGTTCTCGGCGATCGTCACCGCCATGGCGGGTATCTTCGTTCTATCCGTGGCCGGGCTGCTCGATGTGGCTGAGCTCTACCTCGAACCGACCAATCTCGCCGCGCAGGCTATCGGTGGCCTTGTCTTCGGTGCCGGCTTCATCGTCGGCGGCTACTGCCCCGGTACGTCCGTTGCAGCAATGGCAACAGGGCGCAAGGACGGCTACTCGTTTGCTCTCGGCATGCTCGCGGGCGTATTCGCCTATGCGGAATTGACGCCCGGCATTGACACGTGGATCCGGGACACGGCGCAAGGTGCGATGACACTCCCGTCCGTTACGGGCATCGGCGCCGGTTGGTGGACGCTGGCGTTCATCGGTTTCCTGGCGTTCGCGGCGTGGGGTATGGGCAAGCTCGAGACCCGCTTCGCCGGCCTTCGGCCACGCGCGGGATGACTGCCGAATGTCGCGTGCACGCCGGCGGGACATTGCACCGCGTCGCCCTGGCAAGAGGTAGAATCGCGCCGCGCACCGTTACGAAGCCACCTTGATCAGCGTGGCGCCAGCGAACGCCGTGTCGGCATGAGTGCACATTTGCCAGGCTTGAATCCTTGTTTGCAGTCCAACCTTCCTTGGAGAAACCGATGAAGAAATTGCTCGCCGCTGTTGTTGCTTCCACTCTCGTATTCGGCAGTGCCGGCGTGTTGGCCGCCGATCCGCCGAAGGACAAGGCACCGATCCAGAAACTGGAAAAGCCGGCCGGCGTGACCGCCGAGGCATGGGCGAAAATGACCGATGCCGAAAAGCAGAAGGCCGTCGACAGCGCGAAGGCCGCGGCTCCCGCCACGCCACCGAAGAAGGAAAAGAAGGGCGGTTGCTGACGCCCGGGTTCTTTGGAATGAAGCAACGGGGAGCCGAAGGCTCCCCGTCTTGTTTGCGGCGGCGCCGGCCGCCGCCGTCGGTGGTCAGCGTGGCGTGATCTTGAAGCTTCCGTCGCCCGCGACTTCTATCGCCGCGTTGAGAAAGCCCACGTTGTAGCCCTGCTCCTTCAGCTTGTGATACGCCATCTCGGCGCGGACCCCGGTGAGGCAATGGGTGACGATCTTCTTGTCCTTCGGAATTTCGCCCATGCGCGCCAAGATCTCCTCGTCGGGCACCAGCAGTGAGCCCTTGATGACGCCAGCCGCCGCCTCGTCCTGATTTCGGACGTCGAGGATAAGGCTGCCGGGCGGGGTGGATTTCGCAAGCTGAGTGAAGTCGGCGATCGAAATTTCGCCGGGCCGGGGCTTGGGTGCATACGCGATCTTCGTCGCCGGGACACCGGTCGCAAGCGGATAACCCGCGCCCTTCCAGGCCGGCAGACCTCCTGTGACCACGAGCACGTTCGCGTATCCAGCAGCGCTGATTGTCCTGGCGACCTGGACTGCTGCGTCCCCGCTGCCGCCGTCATAGACGATGATCGGCGCCTTCAGCTTTCTGTCGGGCAATCGGTCAAGCGCCTTGGCGGCGGTCTCGGCTGGCATCGAGACCGCGCTCGGAATGAATCCACCAGCCATCTCGCTCGCCGGACGCACGTCGAGCAGCACGTGCGGAATGTCCTTGTCGATCCATGCGTCCTTGAGGAAGGTCGCCGAGAGCACGCCATGGTTCTTCTGCAACCATTCCGGCATGCCTTCGCGGTAAACCTTCGCATTCGTGTATCCCATCGCCTCGGCCCGCTGCATCGACTTCGGGCTCATCGTGCAGGTAATCCCGCTGCAGTAGAAAACGACGAGCCTCGACTTGTCCGCAGGCAGGCGGTCGAGGAACTTGTCGAACACCGGAAATGGAAGATTGATGGCCGTGGGGATGGCGCCTTCCTGGAACCGCGGCGCCGGGCGCGAATCGATCAGCGTGTACTTGCCCTGTTCCGGGCCCGCGGCCACGAGCGCCGCAACATCGGAATACGTCGCCAGCTTGTCGGGGGCGATGTTGATCGGACCCTTGAACGAAATCAGCGTCGCTGTCTTCACGCCGTTGTTTTCGACAAAAGCGATCCGCGCCTCGCGCCCCTTGGCGACGTCGCGCAGCACCTCGCCCGGTTTCGTCTGGCCGCCGTCGAGTACCTTTAGCGCGTCTTCGTCGAACCGGACGATCTCGGTGGCGTTGTCGATCTTGAGCTGTATCGACTTGGACTTGAACGCAACGTTTTCGAAGACACCGCGGAGTTCGCTCGGCCCAACGGTGTGACAGGTGCCGCACACCTGTGGCATCCGCGGCTTCGCCGCGGGCGCTTGTGCCTGCGTGCCCGCCGCAAATGCGGCCAGCACGATCGACACAGCAATGACTAGTGGCTTGCGTTTCATCTTGTTGCTCTCCCGGAGCGCGAACACGCTCCTCTACAGACCGGCGGCGTGCACGATATGGCTCGCCTGGCCGGCATTGACCATGACCCAGCGCAGCGCGAAGCCGCCGACGAGCACGAGCAGTGCCGGCAAGACGGTGTGCGGAATCCGATGGCTGAGTTCGAGTCCCTGCAGCGCCAGCGGCACGAGGATGCCGAGCACGACGATCACGCCCCAGAACGCCCACGCATGGGGCCCGCTGGCGATCAGCGAGGCGGCCGCTGCGTGCGACGCGGTGGAAGTCTGCAGGTTGATGAGAAGGAGGCCGAGCAGCACGAACTCGATCACCAGGAACGCGATATCGGCGCGAATCAGTGAATCGACGGTCCGGCGTTCGGGCGGGTCGCTGCCCAACTGCTGGCAAAGTGCGGAAACCGCCCCGCCGAACATGCCCTTCGGCGCCGGCCGGCGCGGCAGGAAGACGCTGGCGACGTGCATCATTGCGGCACCGGCGGACAGTCCGGAAACCAGGAACAGAGGCCCCAGGATCGCGCTGTTCCAGAGGGGGCGCGCCACCATCGTGTTCAGCAGGATGCCCGTATAGATGCCGAGCCCGACGCCGAGCACGATGTTCGCCCATCCAAGCAGCTTCAGACGACCTGTGCGTGCCAGCAGCCAATCCGACAGTCGCTGCAGTATCGGCAGGCGCTGCCCGAGCCATGGCCAGGCGGCGGGCAGGCGGACGAGCGCCGAGGCGACCAGAACGCCGTAAACGATGATCAGCACCCACGATCCCCACGACATCGGCGAGCCCGGCTGGAACGTCAGGTAGACGCGCCAGACGTAGAGCTTGTGAGCCAGGTCGAGGAACAGCGCGCCCATGCCGATGTTGATCAGCACGAATGCGAGCAGCGGTGTTTGCAGCGAGAAAAACGACTTCGGATCCTCGCCCCGGGCGACGCGCAGCATCGCGAGTCCGCCCAGGATCATCATCCCGGCGACAACGCCGCCGGCGAAAAGATAGACCGGAATTTCCCAGCTCCAGACAGCGAGTTGCGGGTCGATGAGCGGATTGTGGCGGGTGGTGGTGATTTCGAACATGTCCCTCGCCTCAGGTCAGGTAAAAAACCCGCGGCCCTGTGCCGGCTTCGGGGAGAAGCGTGTGGAATTTGCGCGTGCGCAGCATCACGCTGACCGTGCTCGCGGGATCGTCCAGGTCGCCGAATGTCATGCAGTGCGTCGGGCACACTGATACGCACGCAGGGTCACGGCCCTCCTTGGTGCGGTGATGGCAGAACGTGCACTTGTCGGCGTAGCCGTCCGGGTGGATGAAGCGTGCGTTGTAGGGGCAGGCGGCCAGGCAGGCCTTGCAACCGATACATTTGTCGGCCGTGACCAACACGACCTTTCCAGGATCCGCGACGTGACTTGCACCCGTAGGGCAGCAGGTTACGCAGGGCGGGTTGTCGCAGTGATTGCAGCGTTCGGAACGGATCTCCATCGAGAGCGCCGGGAATTCACCGCGCACCTCCGTTGTGATCCAATCGCGGCAAAAACCCGCCGGAACGTCGTTCTCCGTCTGACAGGCCACGACGCAGTCCATGCAGCCGACGCACTTGCGTGTGTCGATGACCATTCCGAAGCGGCTCATGTCAGTGCCCGTCCGGCCGCCCGAAGGGCAATGTGCGCCCCCATTGGGGGCAGCGAACGAAGTGAGCGTGGCGGTACTTCATTACGCGTCCTTCACGAAGGTCACGAAGTTGCTGTGGAGGCTCGTGCCACCCATCAGCGGATCGGTGACGTACCGGGTGGTGAGCTGAGTTGCATTCGCGCCCCTCATGTACGCGTTGCGCATCTTCTTGCTCGTGTGACCGAAGCCGTAGACCATGTAGACACAGTCCGGGCGGACTCGCTGCGTTGCCTTGACGCGAATGTAGTTGCTTACCACGCCGTCCTGGTTGCGCAGCTTGACGTACTGCCCATTGGCGACGCCGGCCTTCGCTGCCGTTGCGGCGTTCACCCACACTTCGTTCTCCGGCATCAACTGGTGGAGAAGCGGATTGTTCTGCGTGCGGCTGAACGTATGGACAGGGGCGCGTCCGGTGATGAGCGGCAGGTAACCGTCCGGCGCCTTCGCCGGCGGCGTGTAGCGCGGCACCGGATCGAAGCCTTTGGCCTGCAGTTGTTCGGAGAAGAACTCGACCTTGCCCGACGGCGTGTCGAACACGAGTTGAACTCCATCCTCGACGTAGATCGGCGCGGGCGGGCCCATGATCACGCCGTCGCGCTTCAACTCCATCCAGCTCAGCCCCGACTTCTCGACCCGATATCGCAGGTATTCTTCGATGTCGGAGAATGGCAGACATTCCGGGATTCCGAGCTTGTTGGCGAGCTGCTTGGCGATCCACCAGTTGGGCTTCTGGTCCTGCGGCGCCGGCATGACCGGCTGGCGCAGCGCCGTCCATCCACGGCGACCATTGCCGACCATCAGCTGTTCATAACGTTCGAAGAACGTGACTTCCGGCAGCACGACATCGGCATAGCCGGCAATCTCGCTGGGCATCGTGTCGATCACGACCAGCAGGTCGAGCTTGTCGATGGCCTTCAGCGTTTCTGCCGGATTCGGCAGCGCGTACAGAATATTGGTCGAATAGATGAACCAGCCCTTGATCGGGTACGGCTTGCCCGTTAGCGTCGCTTCGCGGATGCCGTTGGTGATGCCTTCGTCGGCGAACGGATACTTCTCGCCATTGGGATTGTCGGCCATCGGCTTGTCCGACTTCGGCGGCTTCGGCAGCGGAAATGGCGCCACTTTCATGCCCGTGGCGAGATAGAGTCCGCCTTTGCGGCCCCAGTTGCCCAGCAGCGCGGAAAGCAGGGCGATTGCCCGGCTCCGCTGCGTGTCGTCGCCGTTCCAGGTGACGCGCCGGCCTGGATGGATGAGGCTCGCCGGACGGGCGTTCGCGAACTCCCTTGCCGTTACCCGGATGAGGTCAGCGCCGAGTCCGGTTTCCTGCGCCGCCCATTCCGGCGTGCGCTCCTGGATTTCGGCGACGAATTTGTCGAAGCCATGGCCGTATTTTTCGACGAAAGCGCGGTCGAAGCGCCCCTCAGTGACCAATACGTTGCACCACGCCAGAAGCAGCGCGAGGTCCGTGCCGGGCCGGATCGGCAGCCAGTACTTGGCCTTGCTCGCCGCGACGGAGAATCGCGGGTCGACGACGATGATCGGGATGCGCCGCTCGACGGCACGGGCGAATTCCTGCACCTGCGTGTTGTGCATGTTCTCGCCCAGGTGCTCGCCGATCAGCACCAGGCAGTTCGTGTTCTCGATGTCGGTCGGCTCGGGCGAGCCCAGCCCAGTGCCG
>DAOMGB010000105.1:0-7849 GCA_035430095.1 Casimicrobiaceae bacterium
TCGGTGCCCATGCCGATGCCGTCGGTCACCGTCGGCACGCCGAACACCTGCGGCATCGCCCCGGACTCCTTCAGGGCGGCCATCGCGCGGTCGACCAGCGGCTGGATGCCCGCATTGCAGGGGTTCATGGTGCTGTGGCCATTGGCGACGCCCACGATCGGCTTCTCGAAATCGCCGTCTCCGAAGCCCACGGCGCGCAGCATCGCGCGGTTGGGGGAGCGGGCGACGCCCTGGGTGATCAGTTTGGAGCGACGATTGAACGGCATGCGGGTATCCTCGGAATGCTTATTGCTTCGGAGACGGTTTGTATAATGCCCCGATTCTAGCGCAGCCGGGTTAGCGTCCCCCCACGAGAAACCAGAAGCCGCGACCCGCCGTCAGATGTTCAGCCAACCGCTGGTTCACCCGAATTTCGATCCCGTTGCCCTGCAGCTGGGACCGGTCGCCATACGCTGGTACGGCCTCATGTACCTGCTCGCGTTCGTGCTCTTCGTGTGGCTGGGAAAGATCCGCGCGCGCCGCAACCTGCTGACCGGCTGGCATCCGCGCGACGTCGACGACATGCTCTTCTACGGCGTGTTTGGCGTCATTCTCGGCGGTCGACTGGGCTACGTGCTCTTCTACAAGCCGCTGTATTACGCGCAGCATCCGCTCGAGACCCTCCAGGTCTGGACCGGCGGCATGAGTTTTCACGGAGGTTTTCTGGGCGTGCTGATTGCACTGTGGTTCTTCGCCCGAGCGCGCGGAAAGCGCTGGCTCGACGTCACCGATTTCGTGGCGCCGCTGGTGCCGCTGGGGCTGGCGGCGGGGAGGATGGGCAATTTCATCAACGGCGAGCTGGTCGGCCGGGCAACGGACGTTCCGTGGGCCATGGTGTTTCCTCAGGTCGACGCGGTACCGCGGCATCCGTCGCAGCTCTACCAGTTTGGCCTGGAGGGGCTTCTGCTCTTCGTCCTGCTGTGGTGGTATGCCGGACGACAGCGGCCGATGGGCGCCGTGTCCGGATTTTTCCTGGTCGGCTACGGCGCGTTTCGATTCGTTGCCGAATATGCGCGGGAACCGGACAACTTTCTGGGTTTCCTGGCCGGCGGATTGACGATGGGCCAGTGGCTGTCGCTGCCGATGTTCGTCGGCGGGCTGCTGATGATGTTCATGGCCTACCGGCGGGCGGGAAAGGCGCAGCCGACGATACTGGACCGGCGGAAGTGACCCGCGGCCCGGCGCCGCATCCGCGCTTGCAGTAATCCATCTTGCGATGGGCGCTTCAGTCGATGCGGCGAAAGTCCCCGTCGATGGTGTCGATGTCGCCGCGTCGCGGCGTGCGGGTGGCGCTCGCCGCAAGCGGTTCGAAGGCGCGACCCACGTTGAGCGGGAGCGCCAGCAGCACCAGCGCGACGATGTCGCTGGCGATGCCCGGCAGCATGAGCAGCAGGCCGGCAAGCACGCGCCGTCCGCTGTCGAGCAGCCCCCGCAGCACCGGTTGCCCGCCGTGCAGCGCGGCGACGGTCTTCGTCCGGAACTCGCTGCGCTCATTGGCGAGAAGCACCGCGCCGGCCGCAAATGAACCGGCCAGCCACACCCACAGCGGAATGCCGCTCCATCGCGCAATGCGCGCCGTCAGGTAAAGGTCGGCCAGCGGGAATGCCAGTACAATCGCGAGAATGACGAAACGCATGGAGTCTCCTTGGCCGCCGCCGCGATCCTGGTGCTGACGCACCTGCCCGATCACGATGCCGCCTTGGGGTTGGCCCGGACGCTTCTGGCGGAGAGGCTGGCCGCCTGCGTCAACATCGGTGCACCCGTGGATTCAATGTATCACTGGCGCGGACAAATCGAAACTGCACGGGAAGTGCCGGTGGTCATCAAGACCCGGGCGGCGTTGTATCCGCGCGTCGAGGCGGCCATCCGCGCGAACCATTCCTACGAACTTCCGGAAATTGTCGCTGTCCCTCTGGCCCATGGCTCACGTTCGTACCTCGACTGGCTCGCCGCTGAAACTCTCGAGACCTGATCCGCCGTTCAAGCGCTGGATTGCCGGAATCGCGGCGGCATTGCTTTGCCTCGGTGCAGCCCCTGCGGGCGCGGCGGGCGCCGAATTGCTGCCGTCGGAGCAGGCGTTCCGATTCTCCGGGCGGGCGCTGGACGACCGCACGCTGGAAGCCCGTTTTGCCGTTGCCGAAGGCTACTACCTCTATCGGGACAAGATCAGTTTCACGGTTACCCCCGAGAGTGCGGCGCTGGGTGCCGCGGAGTTGCCGGCAGGAAAGGTGAAGACCGATCCGTTCTTCGGTAAGGTGGAGACCTATCGCGGAACCATCGTGGTGAAATTGCCGCTGAGCGGGGCAACCGCCGGCCAGACGCTCGTCCTTGCGGCCGACTCCCAAGGGTGCGCGGACGTGGGCGTCTGCTACCCGCCGACGCGCCAGAAGATCACGCTTGCGGTCCCTGCGCCAGGTGCCGGGCCCGGCGTGGTCGTCGACGCCAATCCTCCCAGGAAGTCCTGGTTCAAATAGGCGACTTTGCCGCCCCGGCGGGGTTGGAGTCGCCAAGTATTCTATGTCCAGCCATGGCGCTTGTTTAATTTGATTGTAAGCACACACTTCAAGATTCGCGAATCGTGAACAAGACTGTTGCCAGATGGGCCCTGATCGGCTCGCTCGCGTTGGCCGCGCTTGCGACTGGCGTCTATTTCAGTACGGGCGCATCTCGCGCCCCGATTTCCGCCGGATTGCTCGGCCTGTCGTTGCCGGATGTGGAAGGCCGGGAACAGCGGCTGGCGCAATGGCAAGGAAAGGTAATGGTGGTTAATTTCTGGGCGACTTGGTGCGAGCCATGCCGTGACGAAATGCCGGAATTCGTCAAGGCGCAGGAATTATTTCGCGGCAAAGGCCTTCAATTTGTAGGCATCGCCATCGATCAGCCGGCTAAAATACGTCAATTCACCACAGACCTGAAAATCAACTATCCCTCGCTCGTCGGTGGGTACGGCGCGTTGGAGCTATCCAAGACGCTTGGCAATACCATCATGGCGCTTCCATTTACCGTCATTCTCGATCGCAATGGAGCGGTAGCCTATGCCCAGATGGGTCCGCTGAAACCGGGGAAATTAGACGCCATCGTCGCTAAATTGCTGTAAAAGTAGCACTATCTTTGGCTATAGTGCGTTAATTTTGTCCCTCGCCCACTGGGCGCCTCGTTATTGCTGCCCCAACCCTGCTGCACTGTCGAATCCGGATGGCCCGGTCGTTGGTCGAAGGGGGCCGACCGGGAATCTTGCCGGCGTCGCCATCGGGATGAAGGGGACCCGATGCGCGGTGCCTGGACGAAGTGCAAGTGTCGCTGGGCGCACCTGGGATGGGCGCTTGTGGACGATCGTTCGGGCACCAATCGGCGGTCAATACTGGACAATTTGCTGTCATCTCCGGCAAACTCCGCCCACCTCACAATCTAAAGGTTGCGCGCGATGTCCTCGATTCGACGCAAAGCAGCCATGTCCGGAACGACAGTCCAGGGGCCGGCTGCCATTCCGTTTCTCCGCAGTTCGAGCCCCGGTCCGTTCGGAAAGCGAGAGCCTGCCGACAGCGATCGCGACATTTCTTGCCGTTTCGGGGGCTAACCCGCCATGGACCTGCGCAAGCTGAAGACGCTGATCGAGCTGGTGGAAACCTCAGGCATCGCCGAGCTCGAAATCCAGGAAGGCGAGGAACGCGTTCGAATCACCCGCGCCACTGCGGCGCCGACGGGAATCGCGCCCGTGACGCTGCATACGCTGCCAGCTGCGGCTGCCGCCCCGGTCGCGGTGACTGCCTCCGCGGCGGAAGCGCCGCCTGCCCAACCCGAGGGGCACCAGGTCAAGAGCCCCATGGTGGGAACGTTCTATCGCAGCGCCACCCCCGGCGCCGAGCCCTTCGTCGAGGTCGGGGACACCGTGGCCGAGGGAGACACCCTCTGCATCGTCGAGGCGATGAAGCTGATGAACGAGATCGAATCCGACAAGGCGGGGGTTATCAAGGCCATCCTCACGGAAAACGGCCAGCCGGTCGAATTCGGCCAACCGCTTTTCCTCATCGAGTGAGATTCTTCCGCGGCTCCGGCGGGCGCGTGGGCGGCGGCGGCCGTGCGCGAACCCTTGGCGACAGGCTGATTGCGGCACGCATGCCTGCCGATTTCGGGCGTTACTGACATCGTGGCGACCAAGGCTTCCGACAAGCTTTTCGACAAGATCCTGATCGCCAACCGGGGCGAAATCGCGCTGCGGATCCAGCGCGCCTGCCGCGAACTCGGCATCAAGACCGTCGTCGTCTATTCGGAGGCCGACCGCGACGCCAAATACGTCCGGCTCTCCGACGAGTCGGTCTGCATCGGGCCCGCCCCGTCGGCGCAAAGCTACCTGCACGTGCCGGCGATCATCGCCGCCGCGGAAGTCACGGACGCGCAGGCGATCCATCCCGGCTATGGGTTCCTGTCCGAGAACGCCGATTTCGCCGACAAGGTCGAGAAATCGGGCTTCGTGTTCATCGGGCCCCGCGCCGACACGATCCGGCTGATGGGCGACAAGGTCAGCGCCAAGAACGCGATGATCAAGGCGGGCGTGCCCTGCGTGCCGGGTTCGGAAGGCGCATTGCCCGATGACCCGAAGGAAGTGGTGCGCATGGCCCGCGCGACGGGTTATCCGGTCATCATCAAGGCGGCGGGCGGCGGTGGCGGTCGCGGCATGCGTGTCGTGCATACCGAGGCGGCATTGCTGCCGGCGGTCGCGCTCACCCGCAACGAGGCGCAGTCCGCGTTCGGCAACGCGACTGTGTACATGGAGAAATTCCTCACCAATCCGCGCCACATCGAGATCCAGGTGCTGGCCGACGAGCACAAGAACGCGGTGTACCTGTTCGAGCGCGACTGCTCGATGCAGCGCCGGCACCAGAAGATCATCGAGGAAGCACCGGCGCCGGGCCTCAACCAGCGCGCACTCACGCGCATCGGCGAGCGCTGCGCAGACGCGTGCCGCCGCATCGGCTATCGCGGCGCGGGAACCTTCGAGTTCCTGTACGAGAACGATGAGTTCTTCTTCATCGAGATGAACACGCGGGTGCAGGTCGAGCATCCCGTGACGGAACTCATCACCGGCATCGACATCGTGCAGCAGCAGATCTTCATCGCGGCGGGGCGCAAGCTAACGTTCCGCCAGCGCGACCTCGTCAAGAAAGGCCACGCGATCGAATGCCGGATCAACGCCGAGGATCCGGAGTCGTTCGTGCCGTCGCCCGGCCGCATCACGTCCTATCACGCGCCGGGCGGGCCCGGGATCCGCGTCGATTCGCACGTCTACCAGAACTACTTCGTGCCGCCCAACTACGACTCCATGGTCGGCAAGGTGATCGCCTACGGCGACACGCGCGCGCAGGCCATGGCGCGGATGCGCATCGCCTTGTCGGAAATGGTCGTCGAGGGCATCAAGACCAACATTCCGCTGCACCAGGAACTGCTGCTCGACGACAAGTTCCTGCGCGGCGGAACGTCCATCCACTTCCTCGAGGAGAGGATGGCGAAGCGAAAGATTGCGTCGTGACGCGCGGCACGGCCCGAGCTTGAGCTACGTCGCGCTGCGCTTCGACGCGTCGGCGACCGAAGCCGAGGCGTGGTCCGATGCGCTGCTGGCGTCCGGCGCCCTTTCCGTCGACGTATCCGATCCCGCCGCCGGCACCGCGGCGGAGGCGCCGCAATTCGGCGAGCCTGGAGAGCGCGATGCCACGCTGTGGCCGGTCTCCCGCCTGTCCGCGCTGTTCGCGGCGGACGGCGATCTGGACGCGGCAGCGCGCGCGGCGTCCGCGCTGACCGGGCTCCCGCTGCCGCCGCACGAGACGTCGCTGGTCGCCGAGCAGGACTGGGTGCGCGCGACTCAGGCACAATTCGGCCCGATCCGCATTGCCGAGGATTTCTGGATAGTGCCCTCGTGGGCGGAGGCGCCGGCGCCCGATGCGCTCATCCTGCGCCTCGATCCCGGCCTGGCATTCGGCACGGGCTCGCACCCGACGACATGCCTGTGCCTCGAATGGATGCGCGCACACATCCGCGGCGGCGAGTCGCTGCTCGATTACGGATGCGGGTCGGGCATCCTGGCCATCGCGGGCGCGCGATTGGGTGCCGCCCGAGTCGTCGGCACCGACGTCGATCCCCAGGCCATGCGCGCAAGTGAGGACAATGCTCGCGCGAATGGCCTCGACCTGCGAGGCGGCGCCACGTTTGTCCTGCCAGACGCACTCGCGCCGGGTGAATTCGACATCGTCGTCGCGAACATCCTGGCCAACCCGCTGACGCTGCTGGCGCCCGCCCTCGCCATGCGCGTGCGCGCCGGCGGCCGCATCGCGCTTTCGGGAATTCTCGAATCGCAGGCGGACGCGGTCGCCGCCGCCTATGCGCGCTGGTTTAAAATCGGGCCCAGCGGCGTTCGCGACGGGTGGGTCCTGCTCGCGGGAGTGCGTGAAGCAAAGTGACGTGAATCATGGCCGATGAACTCTACACACGCTGCAACGGTTGCAAGACGATCTTTCGCGTCACGGAATCCCAACTCAACTTGCGCGACGGCCAGGTTCGCTGCGGACATTGCCGAAACGTATTCGACGGCCGCGCCAACCTGATCTCGCTGGCGCCGTCGGTCGAAGGGGACGACGAGTTCGACGAACTCGCGCAGGGGCCGCCTACCGTCACGCTGCGCAGCGCCCGCTCGCTCGATCCGCCGCCTCCGGTGCCCGAACGGCCCGCGCCGGAACCGGAGGAACCGGAAGTCGACTATGAGAACCGGTTTGCCTGGGACAAGAAACGGCCGAGGCGCTCGCTGACGGCCGTCTATGTGATCCTGATCCCGCTCCTGGTCCTCTCGCTGCTGCTGCAGGCGCTGTTCCACTTCCGCGATGCGATCGCCGCGAACTGGCCGGGCGCCAAGCCGATGCTGACGCGCGCTTGCGCGGTCGCCCGATGCGCGATCAACCCGCTCAACGACATCGACGCGTTGACGATCGACGCGTCCGACCTCCAGCGCGACCAGGCGCACCAGGGCCTGCTGGTCCTGACGGCGACGTTGCGCAACCGCGCCCGGTACGCCATCGCTTTTCCGTATCTCGAACTGTCCCTTACCGGTACCCAGGAAGCCAGCGGCAAGATTCCAACCGTTGCCCGGCGCGTGCTCACGCCGTCGGACTATGCGGGCGGCACCACCGACCTCGCCGCGGGACTTCCGCCCAACCGGGAATTCCCGATCAAGGTCTTCATCGATGCCAGCGCGACAACGCAGGAGGGGTACCTGCTCTGGCCGTTCTACCCTTGAAATTTGCCATCGCTTCCGGCACGATTGCGAAATGCTGCACCGCAAGACGCGCCTTGCACCAACATGAGCCCGATGCACCAATAGCGTTCAAAGCGGCTGGCAACCCGCTTCGTCTTGGTGCAAAATAGCGTCAACCGGCCCCGGAAATTGCAAAAAAGTGTTTTAAAACCGCAAGTTGCGGTGCGGCGATGGATGGCATGGTTATCGCTAAATATCCCAAGCTGGAATTCACGAAGCACCGTCCCCCTTTCGTCAAACGCATCAGGAGATTTGCATGGCAACGCCCGCTGACGTGCTGAAAATGATCAAGGACAAGGAGGTCAAGTTCGTCGACCTCCGGTTTACCGATACCCGCGGCAAGGAACAGCACGTCTCGGTGCCGGCCAGGCAGTTCAACGCCGACAAGTTCGAATCCGGACACGCGTTCGACGGTTCGTCCATTGCGGGCTGGAAAGGCATCCAGGCCTCCGACATGCTGCTGATGCCGGACCCGGGCACGGCGAACATCGATCCGTTCATGGACGAGAC
>DAOMGB010000106.1:0-7817 GCA_035430095.1 Casimicrobiaceae bacterium
CCATGATCAGCCGCAGTTCGGCCTCCGACGCGCGCAACGCCTCCTGCGCCTGCTTCAGGCCATGGATGTCGTTCATCAGCACGAACGCGCCGAACACCTCGCCCGACGAAGCGGCATCCGGCACGACGCGGATCGTCATCCAGCGCTTGACCCCGTTTGCGCCGGGCACCAGCCGGTCGAAGGCCGTCGATTCGCCTTCCATCGCGCGCGTCAGCATGGCCTGCGCGCTCTGGTAGATGCCGTGGCCGACCACGTCGCGCAGGCGCATCTCGATCGCCTGTGATTCGGTCAGCCCGAAGAATTGCAGGAATGTGCGGTTGACGTAGTGGCAGCGTTCATCGCGGTCGATGTAGGCAACCGGCGCCGGCACGCCGTCCATGATCGCGCGCAGCTGGCCCTCGCGCGCGGCCAGCGCATCCTGCGCCTGCTTCAGGTCGGTGATGTCGTGGCCGACGATGTAGAGGCCCTTGAACGAGCCGTCGAACTTGCTGTCCGGCACGATGCGGCCGCGCAGCCAGCGTGTGCGGCCGAAAGCGTCGACGATCGTCTGTTCGTAGGTCACCGCCTCGCCCGCGGCGGCACGCAGGATGAACGGCTCCAGCGCCGAGTAGTCGCCGGTGCCCACGACTTCCGCCGACGCGCGGCCAATGACATCGTCGCGATGGAGCCCGGTGAGGCGCAGGAACGATTCGTTGACGAACACGTACCGCAGGTTGTCGTCCAGGTAGCTCACCGGCTCCGGGATGTTGTCGGTGAACAGGCGAAGCTGCTCCTCGCGCGCGGCCAGCGCCTGCTCGGTGAGCTTGAGGTCGTGGATGTCGTATTCGGTGCAATACAGGCCGCGCACGGTACCCGACGCGTCGAGGTCGGGCGCGATGCGGCCATGCATCCAGCGGTTGCTGCCTTGCGGCGTGGTGCCCACGCGTTCGTACTCGACATGCTCGCCGGCCTGCGCGCGCTTGAGTATGGGACGGATGAACGAGGCGACGTCCGATGCCATCACCTCGAACGGGGTCTTGCCGTAGATTTCGTCCTGCGGCCTGCAGACGGAGTTGGCGAAAGCCTGGTTGACGAACGTGTACTTGAGTCCGCGGTCGAGATAGGCGATGGGTCCCGGAATGTTGTCCGCGAACAGCCGCATCTGGGATTCCTGCGACTTCAACGCGTCGCGAATCCGGATGTCGTCCTCGATGTCGGCCATCACCGCAAATGCGCCGCCGACACGCCCGCCGATTTCGCGGTCCGGGAACAGGGTGACCTTCATCCACCGCGCGTCGCCGTTGAGCTGCCGCTCGCGCCGTTCGTAGGACACCGTCGCGCCGACAAAGGCGCGCTCGATGTAACCCTGCATTTCCGCCAGCGCGTCGGGTGGCAGCACATCCTTCAGCGGATGCCCCAGCACATCGTCCGCAGGCACTCCGATCCACGTCCCGAACGGCTTGTTGGCGAAGCGAAGCTTCAGCTGGCGGTCGAAATACAGGATCGGCAGGCCGACGCTGTCGGTCACCAGTCGCAGGCGGTGTTCGCGCTGCCCCGCCTCCATCTCGAGGCGCTTCAGGTTGTCGACGTCGCTGTAGGTGACGAGGAAGCCGCGGATGTGCCCTTGGGGGGTCCGGTCCGGGTAGTAGTCGACGCGAATCCAGACCGAGGGCCGCCCCGGCGTGACCAGCTGTCGCTCGTAGACCGTCCGCTCCCCGGCAAGCGCGGCGTCGATGTACGCGCTGTAGAGCTGGTAGACATCGCGGCCGAGGACTTCGATCACCTCGCGGCCGACGACCTCGCTGGCCTTCTTGCCCAGCCAGTCGAGCAATGCCTTGTTGGCAAACCGGTACCGCTGGTTGCGGTCGACGTACGCGAGCGGCATGCCCAGCGCATTGAGCTTGTGCTGGGAAAGGGCGGCAAGCGCCTCCCGCTCCATCGGCTCGGCGACGGTTTGCGGCAGGGCCAACTCAAGTCGATTCAGCGATCGCGGCAACGCCATGGGGCAGGCATTTTCTCGTTTTGTTGCATTTTCGTGCCGTTTCAGGAAGGCTCCCTGGGTGCCGATGCGGCGGTCCGATTCGCTCCCTGCGTGCGGTTTGCAGCCACAACTTCGGGTCGTGCACGGGCGCTCCCAGCCCCTCTTTTTCCTTTGGTTGGACGGCTAAAGCAAGGATCGCGCCCGAATGTGCTCCAGCCCGCAACGTGGGCAATGCAGGCGAAACCGCAGGCAATCCGGAATCACGCGCTCCTCGGAGGCTCGGGCACTTCCTGATGGTGGAGGAGATAATCGGGCGGTTACAATCCGCGTCACCCTCCCTACGTCAGGCGGCATTTTCCGGGTACGGGAACAGGGAGATTGGCGAACTCGAGCGCCGACTCCCTGCTCCCGGCAGCCGGCCTGCGTGAGTCCTCTTCTTCGACCCTGACCACCCTTCGATTCCTCCCGATATCATTCCAAAAACCCGCCAAGTGCCGAGATGCCCATGGATCACTCCAATTATTCAATGTTTTCCCGCGGGTCCCGCGGGCACGGCGTTCGCGCAATAATCATGGCCGCGGTCGTGGCGGCGGGGATTCTCGCGCCGACCGTGGTTCTGGCCGCCGGCGATGCTTTGCCGGACCCACCGGCATTCGCCGGAATTCCGATCGACTTCATCCTGTTCGGGCTGACGTTGGCGGGCGTGGCGCTTTTTCACCACCACACGCTGCGCGTCGCGATGGTCGGTTTGCTGGTCATCACCGTCTACAAGATGCTCTTCTCCCCCTTTCCCGAAGGTCGGGGCCTGGACGGCTTCGCCGCGCACCTGGGTCACGAATGGGTGCTTCTCGCCAACTTGCTTGGCCTGCTGCTGGGTTTCTCGCTGCTGTCCAAGCACTTCGAAGCGAGCCGCGTGCCGGCCGTCCTCCCGCGCTTCCTGCCCGACGACTGGAAAGGCGGATTCGTGCTGCTCATGATGATCTTCGTCCTGTCGAGTTTCCTGGACAACATCGCCGCCGCGCTCATTGGCGGCACCATCGCCAACGTTGTATTCCGCGGCAAGGTCCACATCGGGTACCTGGCAGCGATCGTCGCGGCGTCGAATGCCGGTGGATCAGGCAGCGTGGTCGGCGACACCACCACGACGATGATGTGGATCGACGGCGTCAGCCCGCTGAACGTGCTGGACGCCTATACCGCCGCCGGATTGGCCCTCTTGATCTTCGGCATTCCCGCGGCGCTGCAGCAGCATCGCCATTCGCCGATCACCAAGGACGCAAACCCCAATGTGCATGTCGACTGGGTGCGCGTGGGCATCGTGGCCAACATCCTGCTCGCCGCCATCGTCATGAATATCGTGATCAATGTCGGCTTCAACGACATCTCGGACACGTTCCCGTTCATCGGCGTGGCCGTCTGGCTCGCGCTGCTGATATGCGTGCC
Organism: Casimicrobiaceae bacterium; assembly: GCA_035430095.1. Taxonomy (GTDB): domain Bacteria; phylum Pseudomonadota; class Gammaproteobacteria; order Burkholderiales; family Casimicrobiaceae; genus VBCG01. The sequence continues at coordinate 3,404 of DAOMGB010000106.1, forward strand.
GCTCCGCCGCCCGCATTGGGAAGTGTTGCCGAGCGCAATTCGCGGCAGCATCTTCCTTCTCTCTCTGGTGTTGGCGGCGTCGATGATGCCGGTGCACAAGCTGCCGGACGCGTCCTGGACGGTGGCTCTGGGACTCGGCTTCGTGTCCGCCGTCTTCGACAACATTCCGCTGACGGCGCTGGCGCTCAAGCAGGGCGGCTACGACTGGGGCTTCCTCGCCTATGCCGTGGGGTTCGGCGGCTCGATGATCTGGTTCGGCTCGTCGGCGGGTGTCGCGCTGGCCAGCCAGTTTCCCGAGGCGCGCTCGGCCGTGGCGTGGGTTCGCGGCGGCTGGCACGTGGCCGTGGCCTACGTGATCGGCTTCTTTTTCATGCTCGCGGTCCTGGGCTGGCATCCGGATGCGAAGCACAAAGCCCCGCCCAAGGTCTCCCAGGTGCCGCCCGCCCAGCAGGTGCTGGCCACCGCAATTCCATTGCCACGCCCCTAGTCCGGTCTCCATGCCCCTCGTCGAAGACATCGCGGGACTCCGGCGCATCCTCGCCAAAAACCGCATCATCGCGGTGGCGGGCCTGTCGGCCAACTGGTATCGGCCCAGCTACTTCGCCGCCAAGTACATGCAGGACCACGGCTATCGCATCATTCCCGTCAATCCGAACTACGCGGAGGTGCTGGGCGAGCGTTGCTATCCGAGCGTCGCCGCCATTCCGGGGCCGGTCGACATGGTCGATTGCTTTCGCAAGCCCGGAGAAATCGTCCCGCTTGCGCGCGAGGCCGTGGCCAAGGGCGCGAAGGTGCTGTGGATGCAACTGGGAATCCGCAACGACGAGGCTGCGCAGTTCGCCGTCGCAGCCGGCCTCGACGTAGTCATGGATCGCTGCGTCAAGATCGAGCACGCGCGCCTGCTGGGCGGGCTGCACTGGGCGGGCATCAACACCGGCGTGATCTCGTCCCGGCGCGCCACGTCCAGGGCCTGACGATGGCCGACCGCAAGTTCGCCTTCGACACGCTCTGCCTGCACGCGGGACAGATTCCGGACGCGGCAACCGGCGCGCGCGCGTTGCCCATCTACCAGACGACGTCGTTCGTGTTCGACAGCGCGGACCATGCCGCCAGCCTGTTCAACCTGCAGACGTTCGGCAACGTCTATTCGCGCATCTCGAACCCGACGGTGGCGGCGCTCGAGGAGCGCATCGCAGCTCTCGAAGGCGGCCGCGCGGCACTGGCGGCGGCCACGGGCATGGCGGCGCAGATGCTGGCGCTGCTCACGCTGTGCCGGCAGGGCGATCACATCGTTGCGTCGCGCACGCTCTATGGCGGCACGTATTCCCAGCTCGCGGTGACCTTCGCCCAGTTCGGCATCGACGCCACGTTCGTCGACAGCGACGAACCGGACAATTTCCGTTCGGCGATCAAGCCCAACACCAAGGCGGTCTACGTCGAGACGATCGGCAACCCGCAGCTCAACGTGGCGGACCTCGAGCGCATCGCGGCGATCGCGCACGCGGCCGACATTCCGCTGGTCGTGGACAATACGCTCGCCTCCCCCTGGCTGTGCCGGCCGATCGAGCACGGCGCGGACATCGTCGTACATTCGGTGACCAAATACCTGGGCGGCCACGGAACGACGATGGGCGGCGTGCTGGTGGAGTCCGGCAAGTTCCCCTGGGACAACGGCAAGTTTCCGCAGATGACCGAGCCGTCGCGCGGGTACCATGGGGTTCGCTTCGACGAGTCCTTCGGCGATTTCGGCTTCACGATGAAGGCGCGGATGGAGACGATGCGCACGCTCGGGCCGACGCTTGCGCCGCTGTCCGCGTTCCTGCTGCTGCAGGGCATCGAGACTCTGCACTTGCGGATGCCGCGGCATTGCGAATCCGCGCTGGTCATCGCGCAGTACCTGGCTGCCCATCCCGCGGTGGAATGGGTCAACTACCCGCTGCTGTCCGGAAACCGCTATGAGCAGTTGGCCCGCCGCTATCTGCCGCGCGGCGCCGGCGGCATCCTCACTTTCGGTGTGCGCGGCGGCGCCAGCGCGGGCGTGCGCTTCATCGAAGGCGTCGAGTTCCTTTCGCATCTGGCCAACGTCGGCGACGCCAAGACCCTGGTGATCCACCCTGCCTCGACCACCCATCGCCAATTGGACGAGTCGGAGCAGCGCGCCGCGGGTGTTTCGCCGGAAATGATTCGCCTCTCCGTCGGCCTGGAGGCGGTTGACGATATCATCTGGGACCTGGACCAAGCCTTGGCGAAAGCAATCCGATGAACCGCTATTCCACCGTCCCCTGGCCCTATGCAGGACTTGTGCTCACGCTGGCGCTGCTGGGACAGGAAATCCTGTTCCGCTCGTTTGGCGCCGAACCCTCCTGGCAGCAATCGTTCTATCGCGTCGGCGTCATGGCAATCGGCGTGGTTTCGCTCTCGCTGATCCTGCTGCCGCCACGCAAGATCGCCTACTTGCTGGGGTTCCTCGTGTGCGCCGGGCTGATGGGCTGGGCGCTGTGGCTTCAGTACGGCATGGGACTCGAACCCTGCCCGCTGTGCGCGTTCCAGCGGATCGCGGTGACGGCGATCGGCATCACGTTCCTGATCGCGTTCATCCACAATCCGCAGCGGTTCGGCGCGGCGATCTATGCCGGTCTGGTGCTGCTGTTTGCCGGGGGCGGCGGGGCGGTCGCGGTTCGGCACGTCTGGCTGCAGGCGCTGCCCAAGGATCAGGTGCCCGCGTGCGGCATGGGCCTTTCGTACATGATGGAGTCGATGCCGTTCCTCGACGTTCTGAAGAAGGTCTTTGCCGGCAGCGGCGAATGCGCGGAAAAGGGCTGGGAGTTCCTGGGCCTCGCGATTCCCGGGTGGACCCTCGTGTTCTTCATCGCGATGATCGTCATCGCGTTCGCGCTGATCAGGCGCGATCCCTAGCACCCGCCCCGTTCACTTCGGCGCCATCCGGATCGCGCCGTCAAGGCGAATCACTTCGCCGTTCAGCATTTCGTTGCGGATGATTTCCGCGACCAGCGACGCGAATTCCGGCGGGCGTCCGAGCCGCGGCGGAAACGGAACCGCCTTGCCGAGCGCCTCCGCAATGTCCGGAGGAATTTGTCCGACCATCGGCGTTTCGAACACGCCCGGCGCAATGGTCATCACGCGGATGCCGTAACGAGCGAGCTCGCGGGCAATTGGCAGCGTCATGCCCACCAGCCCGGCTTTCGACGCGCTGTACGCGGCCTGCCCGATCTGGCCGTCGAACGCCGCCACCGACGCGGTATAGACGATCACGCCGCGCTCACCGCCGGCGTTGGGCGTGCCCTTGCTCATCACCTCCGCTGCCAGCCGGGTGAGATTGAACGAGCCGATCAGGTTGATGTTGACCGCGCGCGTGAATCCCGCCAGCGTGTGCGGCCCTTCCTTGCCCACGATCTTCTCACCGTAGACGATGCCCGCGCAGTTCACGAGACCGTGCAGGCCACCGAAACTGTCGACCGCCGCGGCCACTGCCGCCTTGGCGCTCGCCTCGTCCGTGACGTCGGTCCGGACGAAGCGCGCCGCGCGACCCAGTTCGGTGGCGAGCGCCATGCCGACGTCGGCATTGACGTCCGCCAGCACGACGTTGCCGCCGCCCGCGACGATCATCCTTGCCGTGGCGGCCCCCAATCCGGACGCGCCACCCGTTACGACGAAAGTGCTTCCCTTCAGTTCCATGTGCTCATTTCCCCTTGGATTCGGTCATTTGCCCTCATTTTCCCTGACCCTTGACGATGGACATGGCCGTCGCGATCATCCCGGCCATGTCCGAAACGTTGGTCGGCACGATCAGCGTGTTGTTGGTCTTGGCGAGCAGTCCGAAGGCATTGATGTAGTGCTCGGCGACCTTCAAGTTTACCGCCTGCAGCCCGCCCTGCGATTCGATCGCCGCTGCGATCTGGCGGATGGCCGTCGCATTGGCTTCCGCGTTGATCAGCGTCGCCTGCGCCGCACCCTGCGCGATGTTGATCTCGGCCTGCTTCTCGCCTTCCGATTTGGCGATGGCCGCCTCGCGCGCGCCGATGGCGACGTTGATCTGCTGCTGGCGATTGCCTTCGGACGTCGCGATCACGGCACGCTTCTCGCGTTCGGCGGTGATCTGCGCCTGCATCGCGCGCAGGATTTCGGCGGGCGGCGTCAGATCCTTGATCTCGTAGCGCAGCAGCTTCACGCCCCAGCTCGCCGCCGCCTGGTCGAGCGAATTGACCACGGACACGTTGATCTGCTCGCGCTCCTCGAAGGTCTTGTCCAGCTCCATGCGGCCGATGATGCTGCGCAGCGTGGTCTGGGCCAGCTGTGTGATCGCCAGCACGTAGTTGGACGACCCGTAGGACGCGAGCTTGGGGTCGGTCACCTGGAAATACAGGATGCCGTCCACCTGCAGCTGCGTGTTGTC
>DAOMGB010000107.1:0-2960 GCA_035430095.1 Casimicrobiaceae bacterium
CTGCGAAGCGGCGACAAGGGCAAGCGGCTCGCGGCGATCCGTGCGCTTGGACAATCCGATACGGGCGCGACCAGGACGTTGCTCGTACAGGTGCTGGAGCGCAAAGGTGGCGTCTATGTCGAGGCGGATGCGGAAGTCCGCTTCGCCGCCCAGCAATCGCTTGCCTCGGTCGAGAAGCGGCTGATGCTGGGCGACATGGCGGCGCGCGTCTTCTCCGGCATCTCGCTGGGAACGATCCTGTTGCTTGCGGCTCTCGGACTGGCGATCACCTATGGCCTGATGGGCGTCATCAACATGGCGCACGGCGAGCTGATCATGATCGGCGCCTACGCGACATATGTCGTGCAGAGCCTTTTCCGGCAACACGCGCCCGGCATGTTCGACTACTACCCGCTGGTGGCCGTCCCCGTTGCGTTCGCGATCAGCGCCGGCGTGGGCGTCGTCCTCGAGCGAACGGTGATCCGCCACCTCTACGGACGCCCGCTCGAGACGCTTCTGGCGACGTGGGGGTTGAGCCTCATCCTGATCCAGGGCGTGCGCACGATCTTCGGCGCGCAGAACGTGCAGGTCGAGAATCCCGCCTGGATGTCCGGTGGCCTGGAAATCATGACCAACGTGGTGCTGCCGTGGAGCCGCGTCGTGATCATCGCCTTCGCGGCCGGTGTGCTGCTTGCGGTGTGGCTGGTGCTCACCCGCACGACGCTCGGCCTGTACGTGCGCGCGGTCACGCAGAACCGCGGGATGGCGAGCGCGCTCGGCGTGCGGACGCCGAAGATCGACATGATGGCGTTCGGGCTGGGGTCGGGCATCGCGGGACTGGCCGGATGCGCGCTGTCGCAGATCGGCAATGTCGGTCCCGACCTCGGGCAGAGCTACATCGTCGACTCGTTCATGGTCGTTGTGCTGGGCGGTGTGGGGCAACTCGCCGGCACCGTGTACGCCGCGCTGGGCCTGGGCGTCATGAACAAGTTCCTGGAGGCGTGGCAGGGCGCCGTGCTGGCCAAGATCATGATCCTCGTGTTCATCATCGTCTTCATCCAGAAGCGCCCCCAGGGGCTGTTCGCGCTCAAGGGCCGGACGGTCGAGGCCTGACATGACGGTGGGATTCATGCCGCTCGCCGCACCCCCTGGCAATTTCGCAATGGCGCGGCTATGGTCCGGCCGGATGTGGGGTGCGTTTGGCGTCGCCGCGCTCGTCATGTTCGTCGTGGTGCCCGTGTGCAACCTCATCGTGCCCAAAGACAGCGTGTTCCACATTTCGGAATACGCCGTCACGCTGGCGGGCAAGATCATGTGCTACGCCATCGTCGCGCTGGCGATGGACCTGATCTGGGGCTACACCGGCATCCTTTCGCTCGGTCATGGCCTCTTCTTTGCGCTCGGCGGCTACGCGATGGGCATGCACCTGATGCGCTCCATCGGCCGCGACGGCGTCTACAAGAGCAACCTTCCGGACTTCATGGTGTTCCTCGACTGGAAGACCTACCCCTGGTACTGGAGCTTCACCGACCACTTCTGGTATTGCGCGTTGCTGGTGGTGCTGGTGCCGGGCCTGCTGGCGCTCGTGTTCGGCTTCTTCGCCTTCCGCTCGCGGATCAAGGGCGTCTATTTTTCGATCATCACGCAGGCGCTGACCTACGCGGCGATGCTGCTGTTCTTCCGCAACGACACGGGGTTTGGCGGCAACAATGGCTTCACCGACTTCAAGCGCATCCTGGGCTTCCCGATCACGGCGTCCGGGACACGGGTGGCGCTGTTCATGCTGACGGGTGCCGCGCTGATCGGCTTCCTGCTGCTCGGCCGCGCCATCGTCACCTCCAAGCTGGGCCGCGTGCTGACCGCGATCCGCGACGCCGAAACCCGCGTCATGTTTTCCGGTTACAACCCGGTGTACTTCAAGCTCTTCATCTGGACGCTGTCGGCCGTGATCTGCGGCATTGCCGGGGCTCTGTACGTGCCGCAGGTCGGCATCATCAACCCGAGCGAAATGTCGCCGGCGAACTCGATCGAGATCGCGATCTGGACGGCCGTGGGCGGCCGCGGGACGCTGGTCGGTCCGGTCATCGGCGCCGCGACGGTCAACTTGGGCAAGAGCTGGTTCACGCAGGCGTTTCCCGAATACTGGCTGTACCTGCTGGGGCTGCTGTTCATCCTCGTCACGCTGTACCTGCCGCGCGGCATCGCGGGCCTGTGGTCGAGAAAATCATGACGATGAACATCCGCGCCGGGCTGCCCGAAAACAGTCCGATTCCCGACTCGCAGATCAGCAGCAAGGACACGGGCATCAGCGACGGCCACCTCGTCCGGCGGGGCGTTGATATCAGCCATGGCGTCATCCTCTACCTCGATTCAATCTCGGTTGCCTTCGACGGATTCAAGGCGCTGAACGACCTGTCGCTGGCCGTCGATGCCGGCGAGCTGCGCTGCGTGATCGGACCGAACGGCGCCGGCAAGACCACGATGATGGACGTGATCACCGGCAAGACCCGTCCGGACAGCGGCACCGCATTCTTCGGCCAGACCATCGATCTGACGGAGCTCACGGAACCGGAAATTGCCGGCCAGGGCATCGGCCGCAAGTTCCAGAAGCCGACGGTGTTCGAGCAGCACACCGTTTTCGAGAACCTGGAACTTGCGCGCAAGGCGGACAAGCGAGTGTGGCCGACGCTGACGGCCCGGCTCGACTCCACGGCGCGCGACCGGATCCTGACCATCATGGAGACGATCCAGCTGGCGCCGGAAGCGTCGCGCCTCGCAGGGCTCCTGTCGCATGGCCAGAAGCAGTGGCTGGAAATCGGCATGCTGCTGATGCAGGAACCTCAGCTGCTGCTGCTGGACGAGCCGGTGGCGGGCATGACCGATGACGAAACGATGCGCAGCGCGGAGCTGTTCCTGACGCTGGCCGGCGACTACACGCTGGTCGTCGTCGAGCACGACATGGATTTCGTGGCGAAGATCGC
>DAOMGB010000107.1:3060-7600 GCA_035430095.1 Casimicrobiaceae bacterium
TGCCTGATGGGCATGGTGCCCGTGCGTTCCGGCGACATCAGGTTCGACGCCGCGGCCATCACGTCGCTTCCGCCATATGCGCGGGCGAGCCTTGGACTGGGCTATGTGCCGCAGGGTCGCGACATCTTTCCGCGGCTGACCGTGCTCGAAAACCTGCAGATGGGCCTCGCCACGCAGAAGAAGGGCACCGGCATTCCCGGATTCATCTACGAGATGTTCCCGGTGCTGAAGGACATGCTGAGTCGTCGCGGCGGCGATCTTTCCGGCGGGCAGCAGCAACAACTGGCCATCGGCCGCGCGCTCGCGCTGCGCCCGAAGCTCCTGATCCTCGACGAGCCCACCGAAGGCATCCAGCCGTCCATCATCAAGGACATCGAACGTGCGATACGCAAGCTCACGCAGGGCGGGGAAATGGCCATACTCCTGGTCGAGCAGTATTACGATTTCGCCAAGTCGCTCGCCGACCACTATGTCGTGATGTCGCGCGGGGAGGTGGTGGCGCAGGGCCGGGGGGCGACGATGGACGACGACAACGTGCGTGCGCTGCTGGCGGTGTAGTCGCGTCCGGGCGACTGTTTGTCGCCGTTTTGCACCCGGTCGAGGCTACGCGGAATTCCCCGCCCATTACAATGCGCGGATGTCGCGCGTCCTGACGCCATGGACCTGAGCGCCGTTTCGTTGCCGCAAACTTGGACGATCGGCGCCTGGATCGTCGCGCTGCCGGTCTTGGCCTGGGCGCTGCGGGCGGCGCCGTGGCGCCGGTTCGCGTCGAGCGAGGCGGTGCACGTCTGGTACGGGACGATCCTGGCGCTGACGCTGCTTTGGATGGTGCGCGCCGCCATGGGAGCCGACTTCGCGTTTCACCTGCTCGGCACCGCCGGCCTCGCGTTGACGTCGGGCGGACCGATGGCGCTGGTCGGCGGGGCGGTGGTGGTCGCGCTGACGACGGTCATCCATGGCGCGCCATTCGCGAATGCCGCGTTGGTATGGTTGATCGGGATTGCGCTGCCGACCGGCACCGTGCTCGCGACATTGCGCATCGGCGAGCGGAAGCTGCCCCCGAATTTCTTCGTGTACGTTTTCTTCGCCGCCTTCCTTGGCGGCGCGCTTTCCTTCGTCGCTGCCGTGCTGGCCGGCGCCGCGGTTCTCGTCGTGGGCAGCGGCGCGCCCGCGGACGTGGTGTTCGGCGACTACGTACCCAACCTGCTGTACCTGGCCTTCGGTGAAGCGCTGCTGACCGGAATGCTGGTCACGCTGGCGGTCGTCTATCGTCCGCACTGGGTTGCCACGTTCGACGATCGACGCTACATCCACGGCCGCTGAACCCCCGGCCCCGAGGTTCAGCCGTCGCGGGGCTTTGCCAGTACTTCGCGCAGTTGCCGCACTTCCTCCCGGAGCAGCCTTATCTCCGCATGCAGATCGCGGTGGATGCGCAGTTCCTCCGCGTCGAGCAGGCGCTCTACCTGGTTGCGCAACTTGCCGATGTCGCGGTGGAGCGCGCGGCGCAGCTCGAGCTCGTCGCGCCCGATGAAAAATGAAACCACGTTGGCGGTGAACAGCGTCATCAGCGACACGCCCACCAGCACCATCAGCGCCGCGAACACGCGCGACGCGGCGGTCGAGGGGATTACGTCGCCGTAGCCCACGGTCGTGCCGGTGACGAAGGCGAGCCACAGTCCGTCCCAATAGGTTTCGATCTTCGGATCGAGCCAGTAGAACATCGCGCCGGCGCCCAGCAGCGTGAAAAAGCCGATCCCGATCAGCAATGGCGCGCCGCGGTGCGTGAACAGCACGCCGAAATCGGCCAGCACCCGAAGCACGACGAGGCCGGCGACCGCGACGCGCAGCACCCGCACCATTGCGATCCACTCGGTCGATGCGCCCAGCAGCGCCGCGCCGGAACCCAGTATCACCACGGTGTTGAGCCAGTTCTCGGCCAGGTATCGCCCGGGATGCTCGGTCAGTCGCAGCATCCAGAGCAACTCCGCGGTAAACGCCGCGAAGATCGCAACGTCGAGGACCAGCGCGATGCGGTGCCCTGCCTCATGCTGCCCGGAGGTGTCGAGCAAATAGGCGGGAAGCGACAGGAGGGCGATCCCCGCCATCAACCAGTGCAATCGCCCCTCCCACGCCAACGCGCGGGGATTGTCGTCGGGTGGAACCCCGGCCAAGCCGAGCCAGATTAGCGGATTCCGTGCCATTGCAGGAGGAGGGTGGACCCGTTCTGCCTCCACAGTAGCGCGGAAGCCGGCGGGAGTGGCGGCCGCCTCGAATACTGTTGACCGCGATCAATCGATCGTGGCGTTTTCCTTCGATTCGGTCTCCCGGCGGCGAAGTTCGCGCTGTTCGTGCCGCCAGTCGATTTCCTGGCCGACCAGCCGCGCCACGAGCACGGTGAGGAACAGGTTGCCCGAGAGCGCTTCCATCGTGGCCAGCGATCGCGCGTAGGGATGCACCGGCGTGATGTCGCCATAACCGGTGGAGGTCAGCGTAATGAAGCTGAAGTAGGCAAGCTTCTGGCTGATCGCATCGAGGTCGGCGGGGTTGCCGCCTATGGCGAACGCGCCCGGAACGACCTCGGCCAGCATCCGGTAGGCCTGGGTGAACACGATGCCGATCAGCAGGTAGCATCCGATGGCGCCCATGATCCGGTTGATGTTCATACGGCCGTCGCGCATGACGCGCGCCAGCAGCAACGCTCCCAGGGCGGCGCAGGCCAGCATGGTCAGCAGCGAGCGAAGCGCGGCGAGCCACGAATTTGCTAGCAGGTGATCGGCCAGGCTGGCCGCGACCGCGCCCGCCAGGAACAGGAGGAACATGCGCACCAGCGGCCGCGGCTCGAACACGACCCAGGCGCCCATCGCCAGAAACGCGGCGAACACGACGTCGAGCCAGAAGCGGCGGACCACGCCGACCTCGACCATCGGGTAGAGCATGAAGACGAAAAATATAAGGATGACGACGGCGATGGTTAAGCTGCCGTCCCCAAGGCAGAATCGGTAGGTTCGCTGCAGCGGTGTGGACATGGCGGTCGATGCCGGTCGTGTCGGTCGGTGCGGGGAAAGAGTCTACCGCAGCTTCCCCGCCGCGGCCGGCGCCGGCCGCATTTGTGGGCCGGCTCCCCATGGCCTAGAATTCGCCGGCACATGCCTGCCACAAAATCGTTCGCGGAGTCGATCTTCGTCCTCGGGATGCGTGACGCGTCGTACTTTGCCGCAGACCTCTTTCGCGAAGGCTTCGGGTCGGCCTTTCCCAAGCCCCACGACGGCGCGCTGCTGGCGATCCCGACGCCGCGCGACTGCTGGCATCAGTACGTGACCTTCTACAAGTGGTCGGACTCGAATATCGAGCCGGTCGCGTTCGTCAATTTCATCCGTTTCGAAAATGTCTACCTCGAGGGCGGATTGTGTGCACGCAAGAATTTCTATCGCCGGCTGCCGCCGGAACATTGGCAGGCGTGCAAGGAACGGGGCGGCATCGTCCAGATCATGCTGGAGCAGGCGATCAGGGACCTGGACGACGCCGACGCGTGGTTCGGCCACAGTTCGAACCAACCGGCGTGGCTGGTCAACGAGCGGCTCGGTTTCCTGGTGACGCGACACCAGTACCTCAAGGTGAAGTGGTTTCGCGAACTGCCGGAAGCGCGCAAGCGGGAGATCGAGGACAGGATCAACGCCATCGGTTCGTTCTGACATCGCGCGGCCGCCATGCCGCGATCCGCGTCAGGCGGCGTTGAGCAACGCACGCAATTCCGCCGGCGAAGTCCAGTTGTAGCCGCACGAAAAGCGCGGAAGCGTCCAGATGCTGTCGGTGATGTGCAGCGGACGCCCATCGACGGTCACCGCCGCTTCGATGCCGGCGGCGGACAGGTCATTCGGGAGGTAGTCCTCGACGAGAAACCTGTTGTATTGGCCGAAGGGGTAGGCGAAGAATGGCGACGCGCGGCCGCCGGTCTTCTCGTCGATGTAGCGCGCCGCATCCCTGATCTGCGCGTCGGCATCGACGGCATTGTCCACCTGCGTGAAGTCGGCCTTCGCCTGCCGCGAGTGCGCGGTGCGGGCCAGTGCCGGATGCAAGTGATCCCAGCTGTGGTTGGCGATGGACAGCAGGCCGGAATCGATCGCAGGGGACCACCAGGCGTCGTTCATCGCTCCGGCATGAAGGTAGTAGGGGCCGGACGCGGAGTCCGGGCTCGTAACGTCCTCCATCACCTTGCGCGCGGCGGGACTGGCAATGACGAAGCTGGTTGCGCAGAGGCCGCGCTGCGACTTGCCTGCCGGCGACTGCGCGAAGTCCTGCAGGATGCCCAGGAAACTGCGCTGCATGCCCAGCGTCGGGTGCATGTGGTCCACGGCGTCGTACTCTGGCCCGTCGTCGAACGTGATCGCCACGCAGCGCGCGTCGGTCGGCGGCGCCCGCCCCGATTGCTGCGCGCGAAATCGGTACACCAGTTCGGCCAGCGAAACGACGTCGTAGCCGGCCTCGCGAAGCAGCGGCAGGTCGACCTGAAGCGCCACGTGGTCGTTGGACGCGTAGTCCG
>DAOMGB010000108.1:0-7561 GCA_035430095.1 Casimicrobiaceae bacterium
GCGCGCGTCGGCACTTCAATTTCGGTACCTCTTCGTCACCGACGACGGCGGATTGAAGGTCGTCGATGTCACCGATCCGACGAGGCCGCGGGTCGTGCCGGGGGCGGCCGTGGCGCTGGCGGATGCGCATCGCGTGTACGTCGCGCGCACGTTCGCCTACGTCGCGGCCGGCAAGCAGGGTCTGGCGATAATCGACGTCGAGCGGCCGGAAGCGCCGAAGCTTTACAGCATGTTCACGGCCGGCGGGAAACTCGACGACGCGCGCGACGTCGTGGTCGGCTCCACCAACGCGTCGCTGTTCGCCTACGTGGCCGATGGCGTCAATGGGTTGAAGGTGGTGCAGCTGACCGCGCCCGACACCCAGCCGAAGTTCTACGGCTTCTCCCCCGATCCCAAGCCGCAACTGATCGCATGGCGCAATACAGCCACGCCCGCGATGGCGCTGTCGAAGGGGCTCGACCGCGACCGTGCCGTCGACGAAACCGGCGGCCAGATCGCCGTCTTCGGCCGCATCGGTGCGCGGCCGTTTAACGCAAGCGAGATGGGCAGGTTCTACCGGCGTCCCGACGGCACGGTCTGGACCGTCACCGACGAGGTCAGGATGCAGGACTTCGTGCCCGCGAAAATGTTGAAATGAGGCTAACCATGCACAACCCAAACGCCGCCCCCGCGAAAGCGCGGGCCCAGCGTCTTCGGTTTTTTGCGCAAATGGCAAAGTCGCTGGGTTCCGGCGTTCGCGGGAACGACGCCGGAACGGAGGAAAGGTCACTGGGTTCCCGCGTTCGCGAGAACGACGCTGTAGCTTGGGCGCTTGCAATGAGCATGCTCGTGGCAATCGCGCTGGCAGCGCCCTTGGCAATCGGCCAGCAGCCCAAACCCGCGGCGCCCGTGGCCACCGCGGCAATCGCGGCAACCGCAGCCCCCGCAACATCGGCGGCCCGGACCGCACCGGCCGCCGTTCCGCTGCCCTACAAAAGCACCGACGTGAGCATGGGCGTGGTCAACTGCGCCAACAGCCTTTGCCACGGATCGGTCAAGCCGCTCAAGGACTCGAACGTGCTGCACACCGAATACGTCACGTGGTCGCGGGTCGACCGGCATGCGCGCGCTTACCAGGTGCTGAACAACGAGCTGTCGATGCGCATCGCGCGCAACCTCGGCATCGCGAAGCCCGTTGAATCGCCGCTGTGCCTCGATTGCCACACCCACAACGTGGCCAAGGCCCGACGCGGCGAAAGATTCCAACTCGACGACGGCGTTTCCTGCGAGGCGTGCCACGGACCCTCGGGTGGTCCCGCCAGCGGGTCGGGCGCCTCGGCGACGGCAACGGGCGGCTGGCTCCAATCGCATGTGCAGGACGGCGCGACGCACGTGGGCAACCTCGACGCGGGACTTTATCCGACGGCCGAGCCACTCGCGCGCGCGAAATTGTGCCTGTCGTGCCACTTCGGCAACGCCGACCGTTTCGTCACGCACCGCATGATGGGCGCCGGCCATCCACGCATGGCGTTCGAGCTCGACACGTTCACCGCCGTGGAGCCGGCACACTTCAACGCCGATGCCGACTGGGAAAAGCGCAAGCGCCTCTGGGACGGCGTTCAGGTGTGGGCGATCGGCCAGGCGCTGGCGGTCTCCGAGACGATGAGCGTGCTGACAGATCCCAAGCGGGGACGCGACGGACTGTTCCCGGAACTGGTGCTGTTCGACTGCCATGCGTGCCACCACCCGATGAGCGACAAGCGCTGGACGCCGCGCACACCGGGCCTGGGGCCGGGCGCGGTGCGCCTCAACGACTCGAACATGCTGATGGTCCGCCAGATCGCCAAGGTCGTCGACCCAACGATGGGCGCGCGCATCGCGGAGACGATGACGCGGCTGCAGCAGGATGTCTCCAAGGGAAACGACGCGCTGACCGACGCGCAGGCGCTCAGGAAGGAGATGGCGGCGCTGATCCCAGTGCTGGAGACCCACTCATTCACCGATGCCGACATGCGCCGCCTGCTGGCCGGGCTGATCGACGAGGGCCTGAACGGCCAGTACCACGACTATGCGGGCGCCGAGCAGGCGACGATGGCCATCGGCAGCGTCGCGAGCTTCATGTACAAGCGGGGAATGCTCAAGAGCGCGGGCAACGTCAACCGGGGACTGGACGCGCTGCAGAAGTCGGTCGCCCACGATGAGCAGTACAGTCCCGCGAAATTCCAGGCGGCGCTGAAGAGCTTTCGGAGCACGGTGGGGCCATGAGCGAAACCTTCAAGATCGCGATCGTCGGCTCGGGCCCGAGCGGGCTCTCGGCCGCGGCGCACGCGGCGGAACTCGGCATTCCGCACGTGCTCCTCGAATCGGAGCAGCACCCGGCCGACACCATCTACAAATACCAGAAGGGCAAGCACGTGATGGCCGAGCCGTCCGTGCTGCCGCTGCGCAGCCCGATGTCGTTCGCGGCTGGCACGCGGGAGGCGATCATCGGCGCGTGGGACGAGGAGATCGCCCGGCACAAGGTGAACATCCGCTTCGGCGCGGGCGTCACCGCGATCACGGGAGAGAAGGGTGCGTTCACACTCAAGCTCGCGAAGGGCGATCCGATTGTCGCGGAACACGTCGTGCTCGCCATCGGCCTGCAGGGCAACCTGCGCAAGCTGGGTGCTGCGGGCGAGGACCTGCCCATCGTGCAGTACCAGCTGGACGACCCGAAGGAATATGAGGAAGAGACCATCCTGGTGGTCGGCGCCGGCGACGCGGCCATCGAGAATGCGCTCGCGCTCTCCGCGCAGAATCGCGTGATCCTGATCAACCGCAACGAGGAGTTCGCGCGCTGCAAGGAGGGCAACCTCAGCCTCGTGCTCGCGGCGATCAAGGACGGCAAGCTCGAGTGCCGCTACTCAACGTCGGTGGCCAGCGTCGAGATGACGGAGACTGCGGGGTGTCCCGCACGCTTCAACGCCAAGACGCCGGCCGGCGCGGAGGCCATACCCTGCCATCGCGTCATCGCGCGCCTGGGCGCCACGCCGCCGCGCAAGCTGGTCGAGTCCTTCGGCGTGAAGTTCCCCAACGACGACCCGTCGTCGGTGCCGCAACTGTCCGACACCTACGAGTCGAACGTGCCGGGGCTCTACATCGTCGGCGCGCTGGGCGGCTACCCGCTGATCAAGCAGGCGATGAACCAGGGCTACGAGGTCATCGAATACATCCAGGGCAACCGCATCGAACCGGCGGACGAGCCGCTGCTGCAGGCCAAGTTCCGCAACTACCCGCGCGCCAAATCGGTGAGCGAAGGCATCGCGCTGATCCAGAAGAACGTGCCGCTGATGTCGAGGATCACCACGCTGCAATTGCGCGAGTTCCTGATCGACAGCGAGATCCTTGCGCCCTCCGCGGGTGAGGTCATTTTCAAGCGCAACGACTACACCAACACGTTCTACTCGATCGTCGAGGGCAGCGTCGACATCGAGATCAACGAAGGCTCGCCGGAGGCGCGCACCGCGCAACTCGGCGCTGGCCAGTTCTTCGGCGAGCTGGGGCTCATTTCCGGACGCCGTCGCGCCGCCACGGTTCGCGCCGGGCCGGGCACGGTGCTGATCGAGACGCCGCGCCGGTCGATGCTGAAGCTGATCGCCTCGGTCCACGCGGTGCGCCGCGCGATCGACTACGTCTACCTACAGCGCAGCGTGCGCGTGCATGTCTCGCAGGACCTGCCGCAGGCCGACCTGGCGGAATTGATCAAGGGCGCGCAACTCAAGTCCTATGCCAGCGGCGACACGCTGTTCGCCGAGGGCGACGCGCCGGACGGGCTCTACCTGCTGAGGCGCGGGTCGGTGACGGTGTCGCGCAAGATCGGCGCGCGCGACGTCGTGCTGTCCTACGTCGCGGCCGGCAACTACGTCGGGGAAATGGGACTGCTGACCGACAAGCCGCGCATGGCGAGCGTGCGCGCGGCGGTGGCGACGGAAGCCATCGTGCTCGACGGCGCGCGCTTCAAGGAAATCGCCGAGCGCCATCCCGAGCTGATGGAGACCCTCGAGGGCCAGTTCCTGGAGCGCCTGCGCGGCAACGTGCAGATGGAGGCGCAGACGCAGTCAGGCAACGTCATCAGCTACCTGCTGCAGCAGGGCATCGGCGAGGCCACCGACGTGCTGCTGATCGACGAGAGCCTGTGCATCCGTTGCGACAACTGCGAGAAGGCGTGCGCCGACACCCACGAGGGAACGTCGCGCCTCAAGCGCGAAGCCGGGCCGACCTACGCGCAGCTGCACGTGCCGACGTCATGCCGGCATTGTGAGCATCCGCACTGCATGAAGGACTGCCCGCCGGATGCAATCCACCGCGCGCCCAACGGCGAGGTGTTCATCAGCGACAGCTGCATCGGCTGCGGCAACTGTGAGCGCAACTGCCC
The DNA here is from genome assembly GCA_035430095.1 of Casimicrobiaceae bacterium. Taxonomy (GTDB): domain Bacteria; phylum Pseudomonadota; class Gammaproteobacteria; order Burkholderiales; family Casimicrobiaceae; genus VBCG01. Next base: position 4,394 of record DAOMGB010000108.1, read on the forward strand.
CTACGGCGTCATCCAGCTCGCACCCGTCGACCCGGAGCGCAAGGCGCCGAGCCTCGTGCAATGGCTGCTGTTCGGCGCGGGCGTGGAACCCGGCATGGAAGAGAAGTCGCACGACAAGTCGCTGTCGAAGAGGGCGGTCAAGTGCGACATGTGCAAGGGCCTGGAAGGCGGCGCGGCGTGCGTGCGCGCCTGCCCGACCGGCGCCGCCATTCGCGTTTCGCCGGAGAAGTTCCTGGCGTATGCGAGCAGCGGCGAGGCATGACCGCGAAGAACTGAGGAAAGATTGACCGAACGTCGTTCTCGCGAAGGCGTCTCAGATGTCGTTCCCGCGAACGCGTCTCAAACGTCGTTCCCGCGAAGGCGGGAACCCAGTGTGTCTACCGTCGTTCCCGCGAACGCGGGAATCCAGTGTCGTGTGCTGTCGTTCCCGCGAATGCGGGAACCCAGCGCCTTTGTTGACTTGCTAGCCCACAACTTGCGAATACAGGTCGTTCCAGTAGGGGTTTTGGGCTTCGACTAGCTGGACCTTCCACTCGCGATTCCACTTCTTGATCTGCTTTTCCCGGCAGATGGCGCTCTCTGCGACATCGTGCTGCTCGTACCAGACGAGTTGCTTTACGCCATATTTCTTGGTGAATCCGTCAACGAACCCTTCCTTGTGCTGCCATACGCGCTGAATGAGGTTCGACGTCACGCCGACGTACAGCGTTCCGTTTCGGGCGCTGGCGAGGATGTAGACACAGAACACCTTTTCCATGGCATTGAAACGCCGCTGGGTTCCCGTGCGCACGGGAACGACGTTGGTGAAGCGCTCGGCGCGGTTCCTGCTCCCGAAATCGAGGACAGGCTGTGTGCGGAACGACGAAATTGCGGGCCGTGCTGAGCCATTCTTCCAAGTTCTGTAGGGTGGGTGTATCAGCCATTTGGTTTACCGCGGTGACTTACGTCATTCCCGCGCAGGCGGGAATCCAGCGACTTTCCGGGCGAACGACGCTGGGTTCCCGCGTCCGCGGGAACGACGGCGAACGACACTGGGTTTCCGCGTCCGCGGGAACGACAACGGGCAATTCGCGGGAACGACGCTGTGACCTACGGCACGACCTGGTCGATCACCACGCGTACGTTGCCCGCGCCCGGCTTGATCGCCGAAGACGTACCGCGCAGGTCGCCGGCCGACGGCGCGGCGTTGCCGGACTTCGAAATGCGCGCCTCGATAACGACGGATTTCGCGTTGGAAATCGTCGCGGCGGGGGTCATCGCCATCGCATCGGTGAGCGTGAACGCCTTGGGCAACTCCGCCGCCGTGCCCCGCACGATCGCCAGCGGCATGCGCGAACCTTCGGGATCGCGCGCGTAGATGAACAGCGCGTCGCCGGGCGCGAATTTCCCGGCGAGCTTGGGATCGATCTCGACGCGGCCGGTGACGCCGGCCGATGCGCCGCTTGCCTTCGGCGATTCAGCCTCGGCCTTCGGCGCCGCTGACTTGGGAGCAGGCGCCGCAGCAACGGCCGCGGCTGACGCGGCAGGGGTCGCGGGCGCCGGCGCGGATACGGCCGGAGGTGCCGCGCCGGGCGCGGCGGCAGTCGCCGTTCCACCCTTCTGCTGCGCTTCGAGTTCCGCGAGCATCCGGTCGACCTGCTGCGACTCCTCGCTGTTGGGCGGGACGATGTCCTTGAGCCGCTTCATCAGCACGATCGCGCCGGCGAAATCGCGTCGCTCGGCGGCGGCCGCGGCGGCCATGCCGATCGCCTGCGGATTGTTCGGGTCGAGCGCCAGCGAGCGCTTGATCAATTCCTCAGGTCGCCCCTGCAGGCTTTGGCCCTGCGCCATCGCCACCGCTTCCGCCATGTCGGCGAACAGCTGCGTGTCCGGCGGCATGCGCTTGGCGGCTTCCTCGAACGCGGCGACCGATTCCTTGTAGCGGCCGAGCTTGAGGTACGAGCGGCCGAGCAGGATCCATCCCTTCGGGTCCTCGGGACTGGCTTTCATCTTCTCCGCGAGGCGGTCGATCATCGCGATGATCTGCGGATCGGTCGCCGAATGCTCGGGCGTTGCGCCTGCCGCTGCGACCGGCGGCTGCGCCTTGATCGCGCCCGGCTCGCCCAGCGTGTAATACAGCAGCGCTGCCGATGCCGGCACCACCGCCACCAGCACCAGCGCGACGATCCAGCGGGATCGCTCCGATTGGGCGCCGATTTCCGCCGATTCGACGGCGAGTTCGTCGCCGAAGCGCTTGACCAGCTCGGCTTCCGCGGCGTCGCGCTCGGCTGGGCTCAGCGTGCCGGCGGCGACTTCCTCGTCCAGTTGCCGCTTGTGGTCGCGGAAAACGGCCGTCGCGGCGGCCTCGATGCCCGGCGCGTCGCTCTTGCGCGACCGCAACAACGGCCACACCAAGGCGGCGAGGACCACCAGGGCCAGCACAAACGCGATCAACCAGAAAATGGGCGTGGATGTCATCTTTTACCGGGGCAAAGCACGCAAGGGCGCACTTGCGCGCAAGGGCAGGGAAGGCCGGATTATAGCCGCCGGGACCATGGCCATCCGTTTGCCGCAGTGCGTCATTGACGCGGATCAATGGACCACGGCATTTCGTCTATGATTGTCGGTCCCGCGCCGTTGCGGCGCGCCAAACCTGCGGCGATCCCATGTCGGACAAGAACATCCGTGAGGCGTCCATCGAGTACCACCGGCAGTTTCCGCCGGGGAAGATCGCGCTTCAGGCGACCAAGCAGCTGACCAATCAGCACGACCTGGCGCTTGCATACACGCCAGGCGTGGCGGCCGCATGCGACGAAATCGTCCGCGATCCGCGTGAGGTTTCCAACCTGACCGCGCGCGGCAACCTGGTCGGCGTCGTCACCAATGGGACCGCGGTGCTCGGCCTGGGGCCGATCGGCCCGCTCGCCGCCAAGCCGGTGATGGAAGGCAAGGCGGTGTTGTTCAAGAAGTTCGCGGGCATCGACTGCTTCGACATCGAGATCAACGAGCGCGACCCGGACAAGCTGGTCGACATGATCGTGGCGCTCGAGCCGACCTTCGGCGGCATCAACCTGGAGGACATCAAGGCGCCGGAGTGCTTCTACATCGAGAAGAAGTGCCGGGAGCGGATGAAGATCCCGGTGTTCCACGACGACCAGCACGGCACGGCGATCATCGTCGGCGCGGCGG
>DAOMGB010000109.1:0-7517 GCA_035430095.1 Casimicrobiaceae bacterium
GCTGCGCCAATCCACTCGGTCCACTTCGCCCCGAAAGTCCGCATGCCCGCCATCGCCTTCGATCGCTTCCACCGCTACGCCGAACTGACCGAATTGCTGCACGCGTTCGTCCGCGAATACCCCGACCTCGTCACCGTCGAGGCGATCGGCAAGAGCCACGAGGGCCGCGACATCTGGGTGGCGACCGTGACCAACGGCAAGTCCGGTCCGGCCGCCGACAAGCCGGCGTTCTGGGTCGACGGCAACATCCACGCGACCGAGGTGGCCGCCTCCGCCGCCAGCCTCTACTTCCTGCACACGCTGGTCACGCAATACGGCAAGGACGCCGACGTGACCCGGGTACTCGACACCCGCGCGTTCTACATCTGCCCACGCACCAACCCCGATGGCGCCGAATGGGCGCTGGCCGACCAGCCGAAGTGGGTACGATCCAGCACGCGACCCTATCCCTACGATGAGGAAGAGATCGAGGGACTGACGGTCGAGGACATCGACGGCAACGGGTGCATCCTGCAGATGCGTCTGCCCGATCCCAACGGATTGTGGAAGCCGCACCCCGACGAGCCGCGGCTGCTCATCCGCCGCGATCCCACGGAGACCGGCGGCACGTACTATCGGCTGTTGCCCGAAGGTCATTTCGAGGGCTACGATGGCTTCACGCTCCGCGTAAAAAAGCGCCCCCAGGGGCTTGATCTCAATCGAAATTTCCCGGGGTCATGGCGGCAGGAATTCGAGCAGATGGGGGCGGGACCTTACCCGACGTCCGAGCCGGAAGTGCGCGCGGTCGTCGACTTCATCACCCGGCACACGAACATCACCGGAGGCACGGCGTTCCACACCTGGGCCGGCGTGCTGTTGCGGCCGTTCGACAACCAGCCCGACGACACGATGCCCGCCGAGGACCTGTGGGTCTACCAGGCCATCGGCACCAAGGGCACCGAACTCACCGGCTATCCCGCCATCTCGGTCTATCACGAGTTCCGCTATCACCCGAAGACGGTGATCGGCGGCACGTTCGACTGGGCGTACGAACACCTGGGCATCCTGTCCTGGGTGGTCGAGATCTGGTCGCCGATGCGGGAGGCCGGCATCGAGGGCTACAAGTACATCGACTGGTTCCGCGACCATCCGCCGGCGGACGATTTGAAGCTCCTCCGCTGGAGCGATTCCGCGCTCGATGGCCTTGCCCACGCGCCGTGGAAGCCCTATGACCATCCGCAATTGGGCAAGGTCGAGATCGGCGGCTGGAACCGATTTCATGCGTTCGGCAATCCGCCGCCGAAATTCCTCGAACGCGAACTGGCGCGCTTTCCGAAATGGCTGATCTGGCACGCGTTGATCTCACCCAAGCTGGAACTCGTCCACGCGGGGGCTGCGGCGGTCGGCGGCGGCAACTTCCAGGTCACATTGGTGGTGCAGAATACCGGCTGGCTGCCGTCCTACGTTTCCAAGCGAGCGCTCGAGCGCAAAGTCGTGCGCGGGCTGATCGCGGAAGTGGCGCCGCCCGACGGCGCGACGCTGGTTCAGGGCAAGCGGCGCGTCGACGCGGGACAGCTGGAAGGCAAGGCGTACAAGCATACCGGCGTCTCGTTCTGGCCTGACCCCAATGCGACCGATGATCGGGTGAAGGTCGAGTGGATCGTCAAGGGCAAGGCAGGGGACAAGGTCGAACTCGTCGCCCGGCATGAACGCGCGGGGACGGTGCGCGCGACGGTGACGCTTTGAACGGCCGCGGGAAAGTGGCGCAGGCAACGCCCGGTGCAGCCGGCATCGGCCGCGCATTCGTCACGTTCAACTTCAGGCATGGCGCAGTCGACGCGATGCCGCGACGAGGTCACGAATGAAGTACACGCGCTCGAACTTCCACCTGCCCTTCGTGCCGTTGATCGCGGCAACGTTTGCGGCCATCCTGGCCGGCTGCGCGACGACGGAATCGCCGAAGATTCCGGCCGGCATCGGCCGCATCGACCACATCGTCGTCATCTACGCCGAGAATCGCAGCTTCGACCACCTGTACGGACTCTTTCCGGGTGCCAACGGCATTGCCAACGCCACGCCCGCGTCCTATGTCCAGGTCGATCGCGACGGCAGCGTCCTGCCGCACCTGCCTCCCGTGTGGAAAGGCAAGGACCCCGATCCGACATTTCCCAGGGACCTGCCCAACAAGCCGTTCCGCATCGATGCGCCGCCGATCAACCTGCCGCTGTCGGTGGCCACGCGCGACGTGATCCACAAGTTCTACCAGAACCAGGAGCAGATCAACGGCGGGCGCAACGACCGCTTTGTCGCCGCCTCGGACGCGGGCGCACTCGCCATGGGTTATTACGATGGGTCGGCGTTGCCGTTGTGGCCGTGGGCGAAGGATTACGTCCTCGCAGACAACTTTTACATGGGCGCGTTCGGGGGGTCGTACCTCAATCACTTCTGGCTGATCTGCGCTTGCACGCCGGAAGACCGCAACGCGCCGCCCGGCCTGCGGGCGCAGATCGACGCGCGCGGCTGGCTGAAGGCGAAGCCGGAGTCGCCGGCCTCCGTGCTGAACGGCGCACCGATCTTCCTGGACGGCGATGTGACACCGGACGGATTTTCCGTCAACACGACGCAGCCGCCGTGGCAACCTTCGCGCGTGCCGCCGGCCAAGGACGGCGATCCGCGGGCAACCGATCCGGCGAAGCACACGTTGCCGCCGCAGACGATGACCACCATCGGCGACACGCTGACGGCCAAGGGCGTGTCCTGGGTGTGGTACGCCGGCGCATGGAATGCCGCGCTGAAGGACGGGATGCAACCGCCCGAAGCGCCGCGCAAGGTGATCGCGACTTCGGCCAACGGCGCGCCTTACTTCGTGACGCACCACCATCCGTTCAACTATTTCGCTCGCTTCGCACCCGGCACGGCGGACCGGGAACGCCATCTCAAGGATTACACGGACCTCGCCGCGGACATCGAGCGCGGTTCGCTGCCGCAGGTGGTGTTCTACAAGCCGCAGGGCACGCTGAACGAGCATCCGGGCTATGCAGATGTCCTCTCGGGCGACCAGCACATCGCCGAACTCGTTGCGAAGATCAAGGCGAGCCCGCTCTGGGCCTCCACCGCCATCATCATCACGTATGACGAAAACGGCGGCTTCTGGGACCATGTCGCGCCGCCGGCCGGGGATCGCTGGGGCCCCGGAACGCGGATTCCGACGATCATCGTCTCTCCGATGGCCAAGCGCGGCGTCGTCGACCACACGCCCTATGACACGACCTCCATCTTGAAATTCATCACATTGCGCTTCGGGCTGGCGCCGCTACCTGGCGTGCGCGCCGGCGCCGGCGACATGACCGCGGCGTTCCAGTAGGCGCTGCGGCCACCCGCAGCGTCGAGCGACAACGGCAGTGGCCGATTCACGCATCAGGCGCGGTGTCCGCGCGGTGCCTCGCGGCGTTTGGGTCCTGGGACTGGTCAGCCTGTTCATGGACCTGTCGTCGGAACTGGTCCACGCCTTGTTGCCGCTGTACATGGCGACCGCGCTTGGCGCCAGCGTGTTCGTGATCGGCGTCATCGAGGGTTTTGCCGAAGCGTTGGCGCTGGTCATCAAGCTCTTCTCCGGCGTCCTATCCGACGTATTCCGGAGGCGCAAGCCCCTCATGCTGTTCGGATATGGCTTGGCTGCCGTGTCGAAGTTCGCATTTCCGCTGGCGCCCACACTGGGTTGGATCGTCGGGGCGCGCTTTGCCGACCGCGTCGGCAAGGGGATTCGCGGCGCGCCGCGCGACGCGCTGATCGCCGACATCACGCCGCCGGAGGTGCGTGGACGAAGCTTCGGCTTGCGCCAGGCCCTCGATACCGTCGGCGGCGTCGGCGGCCCGCTGCTGGCGCTGGGCGCGATGTGGGTCTTCGCCGGCGATTTCCACGCGGCATTCTGGATCGGGGTGGTGCCGGCGATGCTGGCGGTGGCGCTGATCGTCTTCGGGGTCGACGAACCGGACCGCGCGCCGTCGGCGCGATCGGATCCGCCGGCGTTGCGAGTCGCCGACGTGCGTCGCCTGCCGCGGCATTTCTGGGTTGTCGTCGCCATCGCGGGCGTGCTCACGCTGGCGCGCTTTTCCGAGGCATTCCTCGTGCTGCGCGCGCAGAACATCGGGCTGTCCAACGCCATTTCGCCGCTGGTGATGGTCGTGATGTCGATCGTCTATGCCATCTCTTCCTATCCGGCGGGCGCCGCGGCAGACCGGGGGCAGGGTCCCAATCTCCTGTCGCTGGGCCTCATCACGTTGTTCGCCTCCGACCTCATGCTGGCGCATGCCGACGGGCCCGGGATGGTGCTGGCGGGCGCGGCCCTGTGGGGGCTGCACATGGGGCTGACGCAGGGGCTCCTGTCGGCGCTGGTGGCGTCCTCCGCACCAGCCGACATGCGGGGAACGTCCTTCGGTGTATTCAATCTCGTGTGCGGCGTGGCGCTGCTGGTCGCCAGCGGCCTGGCCGGCTGGCTGTGGGATGCCTTCGGTCCGCGCTTCACCTTCTACGCGGGCGCCGCATTCACGGCCATTGCCTGGATCGGCTTCCTGGCCTATGGACGGCGTGCATCGCGGTTGCCGCCGGCATGACGCTCAAACAGCGAGCGGCGGCTCGTCCATGGCGGCGATCTGCTCGCGCAATTCGAGAATCCGGTCCTGCCAGTAGCGCGGCGTGTTGAACCAGGGAAACGCGGCCGGGAAGGCCGGGTCGTCCCAGCGCCGCGCGATCCAGGCGGCATAGTGAATGAGGCGCAGCGTGCGCAACGCTTCGACCAGGTGCAGCTCGCGCCGGTCGAAATCGTAGAAGTCCTCGTAGCCTGCGAGCGCGTCCGACAACTGCCGCGTCATCGCGGCGCGATCACCGGACAGCAGCATCCACAGGTCCTGCACCGCAGGACCCATGCGCGCGTCGTCGAAGTCGACGAAGTGCGGACCATCGCCGGTCCAGAGCACGTTGCCCGCGTGGCAGTCGCCGTGCAGCCGCAGCGTGCCGACGTCGCCGGCGCGATCGAAGCAGTGGCGCACGCCGGTCAGCGCCATCGCGGACACCGACGAATACGCGTCCAGGAGGTCGGGCGGCACGAAATCGTGGGCGATCAGGAACGCCCGGGGCTCGTCCCCGAAGGACGCGATATCCAGCCGCGGCCGCTGCGCGAACGGCGCAATGGCGCCCACCGCGTGCAGGCGCCCGATGAAGCGCCCCATCCATTCCAGGGTTGCCGGGTCGTCGAGCTCCGGCGTGCGACCTCCGCACTTGGGGTAGACCGCGAAGCGGAACCCTTCGAATCGATGCAATGTCTGACCGTCGTGGTTCAATGGCGGCACGGCGGGAATCTCCCGCTCGGCCAGTTCCTGCACGAACGCGTGCTCCTCGAGGATCTGGGCGTCGGTCCAGCGTAAGGGCCGGTAGAATTTCGCGACTACTGATACGCCGTCCTCCAGGTTGACGAGGTACACGCGGTTTTCGTAGCTGTTGAGTGCCAGCAGCCGGCCGTCGCCCCGGAGTCCGACGGAATCCAGGGCATCAAGTATCCGGTCCGGCGTGAGGTTCGCGTAGGGTGGTGCGGCGGATTCGGACATGGCGCATTGTACGTGCGGCCCGAATCCGCAAAGGGAGACAAGGCAATGCCGCAAGTCGAATCGCCGCCTGCGCCGGCGCGCAGCTATCTCTATCACCGCCACAGGCTGCCGGTGCGGGTCATGCACTGGGTCAACGTCGTGGCGCTGACGGTGATGCTCATGAGCGGCCTGCAGATCTTCAATGCCCACGCGCAGCTGTATTGGGGCAAGTCGTCGTACGACGGCACGCCGCCGGTGCTGACCATCAGCTCGCGTGTGGGTCCCGATGGCACGATCACCGGTTACACGCGGGTTCTCGGCCACGAGTTCGACAGCACCGGCGTGCTGGGGGCGTCGGTCGATGGCAGCGGGCGCGTGGTGCGTGCCGCGTTTCCGTCGTGGATCACGATCCCGGGCATGAAGTGGCTGGCGATGGCCCGCTCCTGGCATTTCTTCTTTGCGTGGATATTCGTGCTCAACGGCATCGCCTTCGTGCTCTACGGCATTTTCAGCAGGCATCTGGCGCGCGACCTCGCGCCCACGGCCACGGACCTGAAAGGCATTGGCGCTTCGATCAGGGATCACCTGCTGTTCCGGCATCCGACCGGAGAGGCCGCGAAGCGCTACAACGTGCTGCAGAAATTCGCCTACCTCATCGTGATCTTCGTGCTCCTGCCGCTGGTCGTCCTCATGGGCCTGGCGATGTCGCCGTGGCTCAATTCACTGTGGCCCGGCTGGGTCGATATCTTCGGCGGCCGGCAGGCGGCGCGGACGATTCACTTCGTTGCCGCGTGGCTGCTGGTTGCGTTCGTGCTGGTCCACGTGTTCGAGGTGATCGTCACGGGTATGTGGAACAACCTGCGCTCGATGATCACGGGCCGCTATCGCGTGACCGCCGGGAATGCCGATGAGTGACATCGAGATTCCGCGCCGGCGCTTTTTCGCCCGTGCGACGGCGGCCGCATCAGCGCTGGTGCTGTCCGGTTGCGATCGACTTTCACGGACGCAATGGTTCCCGCGCGTTCTGGCCGTAGCGGAACTGTGGAATCACGGCGCGGCGCGCGCGGTGACGCCGCGCACGTCGATGGCGCAGGAATTCGCCGAATCCGATCGCTCGCCTCAGTTCCGCAGCAACGGCACGTCCAACCCCGGCACGGATGAATACCAGGCGATGGCGGCCAACGGATTTGCCGACTACCGCCTGGCCGTTGCGGGCATGGTCCGCCAACCGATGAGCTTTTCGCTGGCGGAACTGCGCGCATTGCCGGAACGCACGCAGATCACGCGGCACGATTGCGTCGAAGGCTGGAGCGCGATCGCCAAGTGGAAGGGGGTCAAGCTCTCCGCCATCCTCGATGCCGTCAAGCCGGCGCCCGGCGCGCGCTACGTCATGTTCTATTGCGCCGATCCGATGGAGGCCGACGGCACCGATTTCTATTACGAGAGCATCGACCTGGACGACGCGTACCATCCGCAGACCATCCTGGCGTACGAGATGAACGACGCGCCGCTGCCGGTGCCGAACGGGGCGCCGCTGCGCCTTCGCGTCGAGCGCCAGCTGGGGTACAAGCACGCCAAGTACGTGACGGCGATTGCGCTGGTGGATGGTTTTGGCAACATCGCCGGCGGCAAGGGCGGCTATTGGGAGGACAACGGGTACCAGTGGTTCGCGGGAATCTGATCGTCGTGGCGGTGGCCCGGGCGCTGCGTTCGTGGGTCACGCAAAGACGCCGTGCAGGAACCATTCCCCGTCTTCGATCCCGTAGCGATGGTCGCGGTAGATCCACTGCAGTTCGCCTTCCGGACTTTCCGCGATGAAATAATCGCGCCGCACATCCGCGCCGTCCCACCAGCCGGACTCGATGCGCTCGGGGCCGTCGCGCAGTATCCATGGAGTCTTCTCGAACAAGTGTGCGAGCGGCTGCGGCTCCGCCAGCAGCCAGAGCGGGCGCGGCG
>DAOMGB010000110.1:0-4593 GCA_035430095.1 Casimicrobiaceae bacterium
CGTGGTTGAAGGTTCCCAACGCGAATTTCTTCAGCGACGTCTGGACGCCTCCCGACCTGGAGCCTCTTCGCAACGGCGTGACGGATTCCCCGGCAAAGATCATCATCGCCTGGAGCGGCTTCGCGTGGGACAGCAATCGAGGCGACCTGATCATCTACGGCGGCGGCCCGATGAACTACGCGGGAAACGACGTCTATCGCTGGCACTCGAGCACGCTCACGTGGGAGCGCGCATCGCTGCCTAGCGAAACATACCTGGACCCGGTGGCTGGCGGCCAGGCCATTGACGGCGTGGATTCCGCGCCGGTATCGGCGCACACCTACGACAACAACACTTTTCTCCCGATCGTCGATCGTTTCCTGGTTTGGGGGGGCGCAACCTACGACAGGGGCGGTCCCTATATCCGCGTCTCCGAGACCAATCCCACCACAACGCGAATCATCGGTCCTTATCTGTTCGATCCCAATCGCGCAGACGGAAACAAGGTCGGCGGAATCACGGGTTCGCATGTCATGCGCGTGGCGCCCCATCCGGAAATCGTGGGTGGCCAGATGTGGGAGAACCGCGACATACATCTGAATCTGGCGGGACAGCAAATGCCCACCGAGCACAAAGACTCGTGCGCGAACACGGTTGCCGAGGCCGGACGCGACGTGGTCTACCTGGGCGCCACCAACGTCTATTCCACCAACCTCGACCTGTACCGGTACCAGCTCAACGACATCACGAATCCGAAGCTCGACCAGATATCAAAGGTGGGCGCGTTTTCGACCGGAACCGCCGGCTCGACGACATGTGGTTTCGATCCAGTTCGGAAGTTGTTCGTTCGCACGGGCTCGAATGCGGTTCCATTCACCTTTTGGGACCTAACGACCCCGGGTCCCAACAACCCGGACAAGCGAGTCGACATCAATGCGTCGATCGCCGCCTTTCAGTCCTGGCTCGGATCGCAGAATTTCAACATCATCAACTGCGCGCTCAAGTTCGACCCGGTGCGCAACGTGTTTCCGATTTGGTGCGGCACCGGCGCGATCTGGGTGCTGAATCCCCCGGCGTCCGGCAACACCACGTCCGGGTGGACGATTACCCAGTTGACGACGCCCGCCCAACCTGCGCCCCCGGCGGACACCATCGGCGTAGGCATTCTCGGCAAGTGGCGATATGTGCCGTACTACGACGTTTTCATCGGGCTGGAGAACTACAGCGAAGGCCACATCTGGATATTCAAGCCCGCCGGATGGAGCCAGCCCAATCCCGCGGGAAACGCGCTTCCCGCCGTCAGCATCACCTCGCCCGCCCCCGGAACCACCATCGCCCCGGGAGTGACTCTGAACTTGACGGCAACGGCCAGCGATGCGAACGACGCGATCAGCCGCGTCGAGTTCTACTCCAACGGCGTCAAGGTGGGGCAGGACACTTCCGCGCCGTATACGGTTGCCTGGACTCCGCTGCTCGTCGGGACGTACAAGATAGTTGCGATTGCCGTCGACAGCGTCGGAGGCATGAAGGCGTCCGCAGGCGTGGACGTGACGGTAAACGCAAACCTCGCGACGGCGACCCTGCAGCATGGCCTTGCCGGCTACGCAGGAGCGAGCGACACCTATCTCGATGCATTGGCAACCACGGCCGTGCGCGGTGCCGCGACTTCCATTTATCTGGCCCCCGCCACCTACACGCCGCTGATGCGATTCGCAATCTTCCAGTCCGAGGGTGGTCCGGTTCCCAACGGCGCCGTGGTCCAGTCGGCTTCGCTTCAGGTCTACAAGCAATACTACGACGATTCGTTGCAGGTCAACGCGCTGCTCAAACCCTGGGTCGAGGCGCAGGCCACGTGGCTGTTGAGCCAGACCGGCGCGGCATGGAGCGTCGGCGGCGCGGCCGGAGCAGGCACCGACTACAACCCCACGGCGGATGCGCAGGTTGCCGGCAGCTTCAATCCCGGCTGGGTTGCGTTCGACGTGACCTCGCGGGTGCGGCAGTGGTCGACCGGCGCCACCGGAAACTTCGGCTGGCGAATGGGGCAGTCCACGGGCGGCGGCAATATCAAGGAATTCAACGCCAGCGAATACGCTGCCGATGCGACGCTTCGGCCCAAACTCACCGTGGTCTATGCACCACCGCCGCCATCCAATCTGTCGCCGACGGTGGCGATAGCCACGCCGACGGATGGCGCCAGTCTAGCGCTGGGCGGCAGCTTCGCGCTGACCGCGAGCGCGTCTGACGTCGACGGCAGCGTCACGCAGGTGGAGTACTTTGCCAACGGCGGCAAGGTCGGCCAGGCGTCGACCACGCCGTACAGCCTGACCTGGGTGCCGGCTGCGGCCGGCAGCTACGTGTTGACGGCGCGTGCAACCGACAACCTGGGCGCGACGACGACGTCGAGTGCGATCACGGTCACGGTCACGCCGGCCTCAGGCGCAAGCACGGTTGTATTGCAGCGCGGACTGAACGGCTACGCAGGCGCCAGCGACACATTCCTCGACAGTAACCTTCCCACCGCAGTGCGTGGGGCTGCGAACCCGCTCTATCTCAACCTGACCAACTATACGCCGCTGGTTCGCTTCGCGATCTTCCAGTCCGACGGCGGCCCCGTGCCGGACGGCGCCGTGATCCAGTCGGCATCGCTGCAGCTCTACAAGCAGTCCTACGCGGACACGCTGCAGCTGAATGCACTGCTCAAACCCTGGACCGAAAGTCAGGCAACCTGGCAGGTGAGCCAGACCGGCATGGCATGGAGCGTCGGCGGCGCCTCCGGCGCCGGCACCGATTACAACGCCACGGCGGATGCTCAGGTTTCGTTCGGCTTCAGTCCCGGCTGGTTGACCATCGACGTAACCTCGCGGGTACAGCAGTGGTCGAGCGCGGCCGGCGCCAACAACGGTTGGCGCATCGCACAGATATCGAGAGGCACCAACCCCAAGCAATTCAACTCGAGCGAGCACGCGGCCGACATTACGCTTCGACCCAAGCTAACCGTGGTCTATTCGCCGCCGCCGAGCAACTTGCCCCCCACGGTGGCAATGGCGTCGCCGTCGAGCGGCGCGAGCATCGGGCTGGGAGGAAGCTTCGCGCTGACCGCCAACGCCGGCGATGCCGACGGCAGCGTCACGCTGGTGGAGTATTTTGCCAACGGTGGCAAGATTGGCCAGGCGACGAGCGCCCCCTACAGCCTGACCTGGGTTCCGGCGGTGGCCGGCAGCTATTCGGTGACGGCGCGCGCGACCGACAACCTCGGCGCGACGACGACGTCGAGCCCGATCACGGTGAGTGTCGTGCCCGGGCCGACCACCGTCGTCCTGCAGCGCGGACTGGGCGGTTACGCAGGTGCAAGCGACACGTTCCTCGACAGCAACCTCAGTACGACGGTGCGCGGGGGCACGGACCCGCTCTATCTCAATCTCGCCAACTATGCGCCGCTGCTGCGATTCGCGATCTTCCAGTCCGACGGGGGCCCGGTGCCCGACGGCGCCGTGATCCAGTCCGCGTCGCTGCAGCTGTACAAGCAGTACTACGCGGACACGCTTCAGCTGAACGCACTGCTCAAGCCCTGGGTCGAGTCACAGGCTACCTGGCAGCTGAGCCGCACCGGCACGCCCTGGAGCGCCGGTGGCGCTTCCGGTGCAGGCACCGATTACAACGCCACGGCGGATGCGCAGGTTGCCGGAGGCTTCAACCCCGGCTGGGTGGCCTTCGACGTGACCTCGAGGGTACAGCAATGGTCGAATGCAGCCAGCGCCAACTACGGCTGGCGAATGAAGCAGACGACCACGGGCAGCAACGCCAAGATGTTCAACTCGAGCGAGTTCGCTGCCGACACAACGCTGCGACCCAAGCTTACGATCGTCTATCAATAGCCCAGCCCCATTGTCCGGAGCGTGCAGGCTCGATGAGAGGCGGTAGCCTTTCAACTGGGCCGTGCGTCGAAATCGACGGCGCGTTGGCCGCGCCGCGCGACTTGAACTAACCGACCGCGTCGCTCCTAGACCAGAAAGCCGACTTGCGCGATTTCCTCGTCACCGCAATTGTCCTGGCATCGCTGCCGGTCATCGTGTTCTGGCGCCCGTACGTCGGTGCGCTGATGTGGGTGTGGATCAGCATGATGAACCCCCATCGCCTGACCTACGGATTTGCCTTCGAGTTTCCCTTCGCGATGATCATCGCGATCGCGACCCTGGTCGGCTTGCTGTTCGCCAACCAGCGCAAGAACCTGCCCATGACGCCGATCACGGGCCTCATGATCGTCTTTGTCGCATGGATGTCCATCACGTCGCTCTTCGCGCTGCAGCCGCTGGACCCTGTCTACGGCGTCTGGAGTCAGGTCATGAAGACGCAGCTGATGCTGTTCGTCACGATGATGCTGATCCGCGGAAGGAAGCAGATCGATCAGCTCATCTGGGCGATCGTCATTTCGGTTGGATTCTTCGGCGTCAAGGGCGGAATATGGACGGTCCTGACAGGCGGGGTGGACCGAGTCTGGGGACCGCCGGGCACGTTCATCGAAGGTAACAACGAGCTTGGGCTGGCGCTTGCCATGCTGATACCGCTGATGTACTACCTCGCGGCGACCAGCACGAGAAAATGGGTCAAGTACGC
>DAOMGB010000110.1:4693-7370 GCA_035430095.1 Casimicrobiaceae bacterium
CTTGCGTTGGCGTGCCTGAATCAACCCGGTCTGGAATGGGTTCCGATCCTGATGCGGATGGTGCAGGTCAGCCTGCTCGTATTCGCCACGGGCGGCGCGTTTCTCGGTTTGCTGCACTACGATCTCCCCTACTACCTGGCGGCCATCGTCGTGCTGGTCGAGGTCGCCGTAGCCGACGAGAGGGCTCCGAGTTCGGTTCGGGGTCCCCACCCCGCCGCGCCGCGCATGGGTACCGGAAATGTCTGAATCGGCTCAGCGACTGCTCGAAAGGTACTACGGCAATTCGCCTCATCCGTACCGGATCTTCGAGGACGAAGTTGACCGCGCGTTGAAGCCCGAGTCGGTTCTGCTCGATGCGGGCTGCGGGCGCACCGTACCCGTATTGAGGAAGTTCATCGGGCGTGCGACGCGACTCATCGGCGTCGAACTGGTCGACTTTACCGACGTGCCGGCAGGGATCGAGACGTTCGGGGCCGACCTTTCCAGCATCCCGATTCCGGACGCGAGCGTCGACGTCGTCATGTCGAGGAGCGTGTTCGAGCACCTGGACGACCCCGCGGCCGTCTATGCCGAACTTGCGCGCATCCTGAAGCCGGGTGGGCAACTCATCTTCCTCACGGCGAACATGTGGGACTATGCGACGCTGATCGCACGACTGGTGCCCAACAGGCTTCACCCAATCATAGTCTCCAAGGTGGAGGGACGGGAGGAAGAGGACGTCTTTCCCGTCCGCTATCGCACCAATACGCGACGCGCGGTGGCCAGGCTGGCCGCCGGCGCAGGTCTCGAAATCGAGAACTTCCGGTACCTTGGACAATACCCGAACTACTTCATGTTCAACGCCGCGCTGTTCCTGCTCGGCACCGGCTACGACAAGCTGGTTTCACGGTTCGAATCGTTGCGTTTCCTGCGTGGCTGGATCCTCGTGACCCTGCGCCGCCCATAGCGCGACTTCGGCGGCCAGTCGGTTTCCTTGGCCGGTCGAATTTCAGGCGAGCGATCGAATCACAATTTCCGAATGAGCGGAGCGATGCAACACGGGGACAACTTGAATGCAGGAGCATCGAGCCGATGCTGACGCACGGCGCACTTCGGAGTCGCAGCATGCGTGAACAGGTAGCGCAGGAATCGATCGCGGTGGAGTGCGTGACCGACCCTGTCCTGTTCCGGTCGCTCCGCGGCGAGTGGCAGGACCTCTTCGCACGCTTCCCCCAAGTCACGCCATTCAACAGCTGGGACTGGCTGTTCAGCTGGTGGCAGGCGTATGGTGCCGAGCGGCGATTGCGCATTCTGCTCGTCCGGATCGATGGGACGCTCGCGGGGATCGCGCCGCTTTGCGTCGGCTGGGAGAAGAGCACGTTGCGAACGCCGTGCCGCGTCATGCGTTTTGTCGGTGACGGCAGCTTCGATTCCGACCACCTGGACTTCCTGATCGATCCTTCCCAGGAAAGCGCGGTGATGCGCCAGTTCGAGGACTGGTTGCGAAGGAGCCGCGACTGGGACGTGCTGGCGCTGCGCGAAATCACCGGCGGCTCCCGATCGGATGCCGCATTGCGTGATCTCGCCAAGAGGCTCGGATCACGCTTTCGAACCGAGGAGAGCGTCTGTGCGGTGCTGGACCTGCCGTCGTCCTACGAGGAATTCCTGCAGGCGAGGCAGTCGCGTTTCCGGACCAAGGTTCGATCATTGACAAGGAAAATCGACCAGGGCGACATCGCGTTGGAGACCCAATGCGGGCCCGCTGGCCTGAGGAAGAAACTGCGCTCGCTTTTCGACCTCCACCAGCGGCGATGGAACGCCGCCGGACAGCCAGGCGTGTTCGGCCCGCGCGCCAAGCGACTCTTCTACGCGCATTTCGTGCCGCGCTTCGCGCGCAACGGATGGCTCCGACTGTATTCGCTGCGGCGCGGGCAGGAATATGTCGCGCATCAGCTGTGTTTTGGCGTTGCCGGAACCACCTATCTCTTGCAGGAGGGCTTCGACGTCTCCGATCCTGCGGCGAGTTTCGGTCAGATGCTCCGGGCGGCAGTGGTCAGGCAGCTGATCGAGTCGGGCGAGACGCGATACGATTTCCTCGGAGGATTTTCCTCGCACAAAGAAGACTGGGGGGCGCGTCCTGGAAAAGTCACCCACGTCGTCGCAGCGCGGAGAAATGTGAGGGCGCTCCTGTACTTCAATGCGCCCGCATGGCGAGAGCGCATCGCCGCGAAGGCCAGGCGAATGCTGCCCGAGCCAGTGCTGAAGCGGCTGCGTCGCGCGGGGACAGCGTGAGCACGCCGGCAGCGACGCCGTCGCCGACGGTCCTGGTCATGAATCCCTACTACACCGGGTTGGGAATTGCCCGCGCGCTGCGGGGGTCCGGTGTGCCGATCGTCGCGTTGAGTTCGGAACCGGACATCCCGGGCGCGAGGTCCCGATATTTCACCCAGGTCCTGACGGCGCCGAACGGCCGCGACGAACCCGAGGCGCTGTGCGATTTCCTGGTCAAGGCAGGCGCCGGGTTTCCGTGCAAGCCTGTCGTGTTCCCGACACGGGACTTCGATGTCATCTTCCTCGAGCGATTCCACGAAGCGCTGGCGCCATGGTATGTCCTTCCCCAGCCCGGCAACTCGCCGATCCTGAGGATGATGGACAAACTCGAGCTGGCGGAAGTCGCGACGAAACTCGGCCTGCCGAC
>DAOMGB010000111.1:0-7360 GCA_035430095.1 Casimicrobiaceae bacterium
CGGCAAGCTCACCGTGGGCGACAAGGGGCTGGTCAACGCCAACCTGCTGAAGAAATTGCCCACACCCTAGTGATCCTGAAGGCGCCGGGCTCGGCGTGAAAGGGGCGTCGCGCTCGTCGCCGCGGCGCATCGTTCGAACGGCGCTCCGGATGAACGGCGGCGACGAAAGCTATCGAAGCCGATTGCACGACCGGTGCACGGCTGGCAACGAGGTCGGCGAATGCAAGCCGCATTTGGCGTGCCCCCGCCATTTCCCCCTGATAAAATGATGGGCACGCGTCTTGCATGTCCTCGCCATGGCGCGCATTCGAGGGAGTGGGGTAATGGTCCGACATTTGGTTGCGACACTGTTGCTTGCGGCCGGCTTGGCCGGTGTCGCGAATGGCCAGAGTGGCGAACTCGTGTTCTCGGTGACCGAGGGCGTGACATACCAGGCCACGCCGAAGGAAATCCGAGACAAGTTCGCGCCGATCGCGGACGTCCTCGCCAAGGCCACCGGCAAGCGGGTGCGCATGGTGCTCGTGCCGTCCTACAACGAAGTCCGGGCCGGACTCGCAAAGCAGGAATACGACGTGGCCTACATCCATCCGGCGCACGTCGCGATGGCCGAAATCAAGGCGGGGCGCTACAAGTCCGTGGCGTGGACGACGGGATACACGGAATACACGGTGTCGATGCTGATGCTGGCCACGACGCCGCTCAAGACATTGGAGGAATTGCGGGGAAAGACCCTGGTCACTCCCGATCCCGATTCGATCACCGCGGTGATGGTCCGCGCGATGTTTCGCGGCGACAAGATCAAGTGGTCGGCGGACCGCGAGCCGCCGGCCGACACGGTACGGGTCATCACCACGCGCTACCAGGACTCGGTTCCTTTTTACCTGGAAAACGGCTTTGCCCAAGTTGCCGCCACCGCCGCGAACGCGGTGGTCAAGGGCTGGACCGACAAGGGGGGAAAGGTCCTGGCGCGCTCCAAGGCGGTGCCCATCAAGCAGTTCATCGTGTCGAGCAAACTGTCGCCCGACGAGCAACAGCGCGTCCGCGATGCGCTGGTCGGCCTAAAGGACGCGAAAGGCGGCCGCGACGCGCTGGACATCGTCGGCTACAAGGGCTTTGTCCCCGTCAATCCGCAGGTGGAAACCGCGACGATCGAGTGGCTGGGCCTATAACGCGCATCGTGCGGGAGAAATTGCGGATGGGCATCCGGATCCGGGCGCAGGTGGCTTTCGCTGTTTTGATGATCGCCGCTGCCCATTCGGCGGCCGCCGACCTGCCGTTGTTCGACGCCCACATCCACTACAGCCACGATGCGTGGGAGGCCACGCCGCCGGCGGACGCCATCGCCATCCTCCGCAAGGCGGGATTGAAGCGGGCGCTGGTTTCGAGTTCCGGTGACGAAGGCACGCAGCGGCTGGTCGTGCTGGCGCCCGAGATGATCGTGCCGTCGTTGCGGCCGTATCGCAACCGCGCGGAGGTGAGCACGTGGGTGCGCGACGAGTCGGTGGTGCCATTCCTTGAAGAACGCCTGCGCAACAGTCGCTATGCCGCGATCGGAGAATTCCATGTCTACGGAGCGGACGCCGACCTGCCGGTGCCCAGGCGCATGGTCGCATTGGCCCGGCAATACAAGTTGGTGCTGCACGCGCACTCGGATGCGGACGCGATCGAGCGCCTGTTCAAGCTCGATCCGGACGCACGGATACTGTGGGCGCACTCGGGTTTCGAGAGTCCGGACGGCGTGCGCGCGCTGCTGCGCAAGCACCGCAATCTGTGGAGCGACCTCGCGTTTCGCAGCGAACAGGGTTCGTCCGGCAAGGTGCCGCCGGAGTGGCGCGCAGCGTTCACCGAGTTTCCCGATCGGTTCATGATCGGCACCGATACGTACACGCCCGAGCGCTGGCATTACATCGTCGAGCACGCCGCATGGACGCGGGCGTGGCTGTCCGACCTGCCGCCCGCGCTGGCTGAACGCATTGCGTGGCGCAACGCGGATGCGCTGTTCGCGTCCTGGAAGCCACCGACCGCGCCATGACGGCGGCCCGCGCGACGGTCCTGTTCGCGGTTCTCGCCAGCGCCGCCGTCGAGGCCGCGGTTCCGTGCGGGGCCGCGCTGACCGGCGAAAGGCGTCTGGTCGAGAATGCCAGCTACCAGGTTGCATTTCGCACCAGCGTCGATCCGGTCCCGACGGGCAGGTACTTCGCCGTCGACTTTGCAGTGTGCCCGCGCGGAAACGCGGCCGTTCCGACCGACGTGCGCGTGGATGCCAACATGCCGGAACATCGGCACGGAATGAACTACCGGCCCGAGGTCACGCGAATCTCGCCCGGGGTCTATCGCGCGGAGGGATTGCTGTTCCACATGCCCGGCCGCTGGGACCTGACCTTCGACATCGTGACCGGCGGCGCTGTGCAGCGACTGGCGGCTACGCTCCACGTCGAGTGAGCTCGGCGCGGCATTTCGCTGCCGCGGTCGCCGTCGCCGTTCACGCCGTCGCGGCGGTGTCGGCGCAGGAACCCGCGCCGGTTCCCTTTTCCGACGCGCAGCAACGCGCCATCCTCGCGCTGGGCCCCTGGCCCACTGCCGCCCGCGCGGATCCATCCAATCGCGTGTCCGGGCACGCCGAGGCCGTGGCGTTCGGCGCGATGCTGTTTGCGGAATCCCGGTTGTCGAAGACCGGGACGCTGGCATGTTCGACCTGTCATCGTCCGGACCGCGCGTTCACCGATGGCCTGTCGCGGGCACGCGGCGCGGTCGTGGTCGATCGCAACACGACGACACTCCTCAACGTGGGCGGCCAGCGCTGGTACGGCTGGGACGGCGCCGCCGACAGCCTGTGGGCGCAGAGCCTTCGGCCGATCTTCGACCGCCGGGAAATGGGTGCCGACGTCGCGCACGTCGCCGGAGTGGTCCGCGACGACCCCGCGTTGCGCGGCAAGTACGTTGCCGCGTTTGGCCGCGAGCCGCCGACGGACGACGAGACGGTGACGGTCGACGTCTCCAAGGCGCTTGCCGCGTTCCAGGAAACGCTGGTGACCGGACGCACGCCGTTCGACGAATTCCGCGATTCGTTGGCTCGGGGAGACGTCGCGGGCGCGGACCGCTATCCGGCTGCAGCCCGCCGAGGTCTCGCGATCTTCGTGGGGGAGGGCCGCTGCACGATGTGCCACGGGGGCCCGCGCTTCACGAACGGGGAGTTCGGGGACATCGGCATCGCGTACTTCGTGGCGCCGGGGATGGTCGATGCGGGGCGCCACGACGGCATTCGCCGCCTCAGGGCCAGCCGCTACAATCTGCTCGGGCCGTTCAATGACGATCCGACGCGGGGCACCGCCACCGGCACCCGCTTCGTGGCCCTGGAGCACCGCAACTTCGGTGAGTTCAAGGTGCCGTCGTTGCGCAACGTGGCGCGCACCGCGCCCTACATGCACAACGGGAGCATCGCGACGCTGCGCGACGTCGTGGCGCACTACTCCAATCTCGACGAAAATCGCCTGCACGCCGACGGCGAGCGAATCCTGAGGCCGCTGCGCCTGTCGCAGCAGGAAACCGACGACCTGGTCGCGTTCCTGGAGTCGCTCTCGGCGAGCGACCGCTGACCCGCGGCGGTTGCCTGCGGGAAACTTTCGAGTTCGGCATCACCGTTGACCTACACTGTCGGCACATGACCACCGCTCCGGAACGCACGCGCATCCTGTTCGTCTGCCTCGGCAACATCTGCCGCTCCCCCACCGCGGAAGTCGTCTTTCGCCACGCGGCGCGGCGCGCAGGACTGGCGGGCCGGGTCGCGACCGAGTCGGCCGGCCTCGGCGATTGGCACGTCGGCAACCCGCCCGATTACCGGGCCGTCGAACATGCTCGCCGCCGCGGATACGACTTGTCGACGCTGCGCGCCAGCCAGATCCAGGTCGCCGACTTCGATCGCTTCGAATGGATCCTGCCTATGGACTACCCCGTGCTCTGCGCGCTCGAGGCGATGCGCCCCGCGCATTTCAATGGGCAGCTGCGGCTTTTCCTTGAAATGGCGCCACGACTCGCCGTACGCGACGTCCCCGATCCCTACGATGGGGGGCCGGAAGGGTTCGAGTTGTGCCTCGACCTGATCGAGCAAGGCAGCGAGGCGTTCGCCGCAAGTCTCGCGCAAGCTTTGGGGCATTGACGCGGTGATGACCGACCTGTCCCGCACGTTCGGCAATACGAACGTCGACGAAACCGAACGTGAGCGGCGAATGCGCCGCGTATTCGAAACCGTGGCGCGCCGCTACGACGTGATGAACGACCTCATGAGCTTCGGCATCCATCGGCTGTGGAAGCGCACGCTGACCGGAATGGCCGCGCCGGCCGGCGGGCAGACGATCGTCGACCTGGCAGGCGGTACCGGCGATGTGGCGGCACGTCTGGCCGCGGGCGATCGCCGGGTTGTTGTCTGCGACCCGTCGTTGCCGATGATGCAGGTCGGGCGCGCCCGGCATGGCGGATATGACGACGGCGGAATCGACTGGATCGCGGGAACGGCCGAGCACCTGCCCTTCGCCGACGCATCGATCGACACGCTGACGATTGCCTTTGGCATTCGAAACGTCACCCGGATCGACGTCGCGCTTGCGGAGGCGTTGCGGGTCCTCAAGCCGGGCGGACGTTTCCTTTGCCTCGAGTTCTCCACACCCTGGCCCGCGGTGCGCCCGGCGTACAACCTGTTCTCGTCTGCAGTGATTCCTCGGTTGGGCGCATTGATCGCCCAGGCGCCCGAGGCCTACGACTACCTCGTCGAGTCCATCCGGCGTTTTCCGGACCAGGCGACGTTCAAGAGGATGTTGGAGGCGGCAGGGTTTCTCGACGTCCGCTTTCGAAACCTTTCCTGCGGAATCGCATGCATCCACGTCGGCGTTCGAGGCGCGCAACCAAACCAGCGGCGGAAGGATTGACTTGGCGCAATGCGCGAAATCGACCTTTCGACAATAGTTGAGTCAGGTTTCCAACCATGCCATCGATGTCCGTCGACCAACCCGCCGTTCCGCGCCCGGGCCGCCACCCGACGCTCAATTCATGGCTTGCCGCCGCCCGGCCGCGCAGCCTGCCGATAGCCATTGGTCCGGTCGTCGTGGGCGCCGCGTTCGCCTGGGCCCGCACCGGATCGCTCGACATCGCGGTCGCCGTGATGGTCCTGGCGGCCTCCCTGCTGGTCCAGCTCGTCACCAACCTGCAGAACGACGTGGGCTACACCGTCCGGGGCGGCGAGCGCAGCGGGACCCGCATCGGTCTACCGCGGGCGACGGCGAACGGATGGCTCCGCGTCGCGCAGGTTCGCACCGCCATCGCCGTGTTGGCGGTCGTCGCGACCATGCTGGGGTTCGTGCTGTTCGCGCGCCTGGGCTGGCCGGTCCTCGCGATCGGATTCGCGTCGCTTGTTGCGGCGCTGGCCTATATGGGCGGCCCCCGTCCCATTGCGTACACGCCGTTTGGCGAACTGACGGTTTTCGTCTTCTTCGGTCTGGTGGCGGTGGTCGGGACCGAATGGGCGCTGACGGGCGGGTTCAGCGCGGCGACGATCCTGGCGGCGATGGGCGTCGGCGCCGTCGCCGCCGCCGCGCTCACCGTGAACAACCATCGCGACCGCGCGCACGACCAACTCGTCGGGCGGCGGACTTTCAGCGTGATCATGGGCGCTCCCGCGTCGAGCATGCTCTACGCGGTGCAGCTCCTGTCTCCGTTCGCGCTGCTGCCGCTCGCTGCATTTGCGTCGGGGGCGCCGACGCTGCTATTGCCCTGGGTCTTGCTGCCGAGCGCGGTCAAGCTGCGGCGCGACTTTGCGAATTGCGCGCCCGGGCTGCCCTACAACGCCATCCTGTACCGGACGTTCAAACTGGGGCTCGCCTATTCGAGCCTGCTGGCCGTTGGTGCGGTACTTGGTCGCGTCCTCCACTGACATGGTGCACGATCCGACCCGGCGAAGATTCGTCGTTGGACTGCTTGGCGCCGCTTCGCTGGGGCGTGTGCACGCCGAGTCGAAGTTCCCGGACCGCGCCGTCCGCATTGTCGTCCCCTATTCGGTGGGCATCGGCCCGGACGTGGTCGCGCGCGCGGTGGCCGAGCGCCTGTCGATGCAGTGGGGCCAGCCGGTCATCGTCGACAACAAGCCGGGAGCTTCCGGCATCATCGCGTTCGCTGAAGTGCGCCGCACTGCGCCCGATGGATACACGCTGTTTCTTGCCGACACCGCCACGTTGGCGGTCAACCCGCTGATCCACGCCGAACTTCCCTACGATCCCGCGCGCGACCTGGTTCCGCTGTCGCTGCTGTTTCGAACCACGTTCCTGGTCTATGTGGGTGGCGACAGCCGTTTTCGCTCGATTGCCGGCCTGCTGCAGGAGGCGCGCAGCGAACCCAAGCGTGTCAGCTATGCGTCGCTCGGCAACGGACACGCTAGCCAGGTGGCCATCGAGAGCATGGCCCGCGCGGCCAATGTCGACCTGCTGCACGTGCCGTTCAAGGAGGCGGGCGCGATGCTGTCGGCCGTGGCTTCCGGCGACGTCGACTTCACCGCCATCGGCACCAATACGGCCTCGGGACTGGTGGCGCTGGGCAAGCTGCGTCCGCTGGCCGTTGCAGCCAATTCCCGAATCAAGGCGGTTCCCGATGTGCCGACCTTGCTCGAGGCGGGAGGGCCGGCGGTCGAGATGCGGCCCTGGGCTGCGCTCGTCGCGGTGGCCGGCACACCCCAGAGTGTGCTGCAGATTCTTCGGGCAGGAATCCTGGCGGCGCTGGATTCTCCGGACGCGCGTCGCCGCGTCGAATCGGCAGGGTTTGAACTCACCCCCTCCACCCCGCAGGAACTCGAGGCGCGCGTCGCCGCCGATATCGCGAACTATGCGCCGCTGGTCCGCGAAGGCCGCGTGACCCGGTACTAGCGCCCCGGAACCATCACTCGCGCCCGCTGCCGACCGCGCTACTTCCAGCCGGCACTCACCATCTTTCGCCGCATGAACGCGATCTGCGTCGCGAGCGGCAGCTGCTTCGGGCAGACATCGTGGCAGGCGAGCAGCGACATGCAGCCGAACACGCCGTCGTCGTCGCCGATCAGGTCATAGAAGTCGGCGTCACCGCGAACGTCGCGCGGATCGAGCCGGAAACGGGCCACCTTGTTCAGTCCCACTGCGCCGACGAAGTCGTCGCGCATGCGCGCCGTACCGCAGCCCGCAACGCAACAGCCGCATTCGATGCAGCGGTCGAGCTCATAGATCTGCTCGGCCAGTTCGGGCTCCATGCGCGCCTCGATGCGCGACAGGTCGAGCTCGTGCTCCTTCAAGTGCACCCAGGCCTCGAGGCGCTCGCTCATCGCGCGCATCCACTTGCCGGTGTTCAC
>DAOMGB010000112.1:0-7202 GCA_035430095.1 Casimicrobiaceae bacterium
CGCTATAAGTCGCCGTTAGCGCGGCCGATGAAGGCGAGGAACAGGGCCACAGAGACGAGTCGCTTCCCGTCGCAGGGAAGCGGGTGAAACGCGGCAACCTCCATCCGGAGCAACACCAAGTAGGCGGACATCGACGCTGCTCGCGTAAGTCCGCGGGTAGGTGGCTCGAGCGCACCGGCAACGATGCGCCTAGAAGAATGACGGTCATAGCGCACGCTTGCCGTGCGCCGTAACAGAACCCGGCTTATCGGCTGACTTCGGATTTATTGCGGGCCAAGGCACCGTGCGCAAGCTCGTCAAATACACCACGTTCACGTTGCTGGGACTCGTCGCCGGATTCTTCCTGCTGGTTGCGTATGTGTACGTGACGACGGTGAACATGTTCGACCGGCGCTACCCGGTCGTGCCGTCGCCGATCGCGGCGGCGATCGGCGCAGAAGCGATCGCCCGGGGCAAGGCGCTGGCCGATCGAACGGGATGCACCGATTGCCACAAGGCGGACCTGCGCGGCGGCCTTTTCAGTGACGACGGCTGGCAGCACGGGCAATACTACGCGTCGAACCTCACGCTCAAGGCCAAGGCGTACTCCGACGAGGACTTCGCCCGGATCGTACGACTCGGCGTGCGCCCGGACGGCCGCAGCGTCGTCGCCATGCCGTCTTCGGGATTCGTTCGCCTCACCGATGGCGAGATGGCCGACATCATCGCGTTCGTGCGCTCGCTGCCGGCCGGCGGCATCGAGCAGCCGGAGCATCATATCGGTCCGGTCGACCGCTGGGACTTCATGATCGGCGCGCCCGACTTCAAGCCCGGCGTGACCTATGTGGACGAGGAACTGCGCAAGGATCCCGCGGATGCCGGGCCGCAGCACGCGGCCGCGCGTCACCTGACGAGCATCGTCTGCCGCGAATGCCATGGCGGTGACCTGAAGGGCCACGCATGGGGAGCGGCCGAGCCGGACCTGGCGGTTGCCGCCGCCTACGGATTGCCGGAGTTCACGAGGCTGCTGCGCACCGGCATCGGCGCCGACGGCAAGGAGCATGGGCTCATGACCTCCGTCGCACGCGGACGGCTGCATCATTTGACCGACCAGGAAATCGCCGGGATCCACGCCTACCTGCTGGCAAGGGCGTCGCTTCCCCGCTGATTGGCAATAGGGAAATCGCAGACCGAAAATCAAAACCTGTTGCGCTTCACGTCGCGCAGGATTTCGCGCGCGGCATTGCGTCCCGGGATGCCGGTCACGCCGCCGCCGGGATGTGCGCCCGCGCCGCACAGGTACAAGCCGCGCACGGGCATCCGGTAGTGGCCGTTCCCCAGCACCGGCCTCGCCGAGAACAACTGGTCGGGCGACAACGCGCCGTGAAAAATGTCGCCGCCCACCAGTCCGAAGTCCCGTTCGAGGTCCAACGGCGTGAGAACGCGCCGGCCAAGCACACTGGCGCGAAAGTTGGGAGCGAAGCCGTTGACGGTATCGATCATCAGGTCCGCGACCTCGTCGCGGACGTCGTCCCACGTTCGTCCCGGCAACGCATCCTCGAGACGCGGATTGGCGTGCTGGCAGAACAGGCTGGCCACGTGCATGCCGGCAGGCGCCAGCGTGTCGTCAACGGTCGAGGGAATCAGGATCTCGACGATCGGGCATTTCGACCAGCCTCGCGTGCGGGCATCGAAATAGGCACGTTCCATGTATGCAAGCGACGGCGCCACGATGATGCCGCTGCTGTGGTGGACCTGCGCATCCTTTCCCGGAAGCGCCGCGAAGTCGGGCAGCTCCGACAGCGCGACGTTCATCCGGAACGTGCCCGAGCCGCACCGATAGGCAGCGATGCGCGCACGGAAGTCCGCATCGACGTGCTGCGTGTCGACCAGGCGCTCGAACAGCAGCTTCGGATTCACGTTGGCCACGACGCGGGTGCCCTCGACCACCGTGCCGTCCTCGAGTTCCACGCCCGTGGCGCGACCCGCCTTGACGATCACGCGCGCCACCGCTGCGCCGGCCTTGAGGACGACGCCGCGCGCCGCGCATTCGCGCGCCATCGCCTGCGTGATCGCGCCCATGCCGCCGCGCGCATGACCCCATTGCCCGCGCTTGCCGTTCACCTCGCCGAAAACATGATGCAGCAGCACGTAAGCCGACCCCGGCGTGTACGGGCTGGCGAAATTGCCCACCACCGCGTCGAAGCCGAAGGCTGCCTTGATCGGCGCGCTTTCGAACCAGCCGTCGAGCAGGTCGCCCGCGCTTTTCGCGAAGAGATCGAGCAGGTCTCGCCGCTCCTCGAGCGACAGCGCGCGAAAACGCCTGCCGACCTTGAACATGTCGACCAGCGCCGCAAAATCCGCGGCATTGCCGGAACGGATGTTGGGCGGCGTCACCGGCAGCAGCTCGCGCAGCACGTCCGCAACCCTTTCTAGCATCGCGTAGTACGCCGGGAGTGCCTGCGCATCCGCCGCCGAGAATTTGGCGACTTCCGCCTGCGTTGCGGCCAATCCGCCGCCGACCTTCAGATACTGACCCTCGGGCAGCGGCAGGAAATTGGCAATCGGCCGCTCGCCGATCGTCAGGCCGTGCTCGGCGAGTCGCAGATCGCGGATCACCTGCGGGTCGAGCAGGCTGACGGTATAGCTTGCCGTCGAATTGCGAAACCCCGGGTGGAATTCCTCGGTGACCGCGGCGCCTCCCATGACGCCCCGGCGCTCGACCACGCACACGGACTGGCCGGCGCCGGCAAGGTAGGCCGCGCAGGTGAGCCCGTTGTGACCGCCGCCGACGACGACGGCGTCGAATCGTCTCGCGCTCCCGGTCATGCGGCGCAGTGCCGGCCGCGCCCGGTCGCCTGGCGCGCGCCCGACACCTACTCCTCGCTCAATCCGGCGGCGACCGTCGAGAAGCCGCAGTCGACATAGGTGATCTCGCCCGTCACCGCGCTGGCCATGTCGGACAGCAGGAATGCCGCGACGTTGCCCACTTCCTCGATCGTGACGTTCCGGCGCAGCGGCGCGTTGCGCTCGACGAATTTCAGGATCTTCGAGAATCCACCGATGCCGGCTGCGGCAAGCGTCTTGATCGGGCCCGCCGAAATGCCGTTGACGCGTATCTGCTCCGGACCGAGGCAAGCCGCGAGGTACCGGACGTTGGCTTCGAGGCTCGCCTTGGCCAGCCCCATCACGTTGTAATTCTCGAGCACGCGCGTGGAACCCAGGTACGTCAACGTGAGGATCGCGCCGGCATGCCCCTGCATCATCGGCCGCGCGCCCCGGGCCAGCGCCGCGAGGCTGTAACTCGATATGTCGTGCGCGGTCGTGAACGCGGCGCGCGACATGCCATCGAGGAAGTCGCCGGCCAGCGCCTCGCGCGGCGCGAACGCGATCGAATGCAGCAGGCCATCGAGGGTTCCCCACGCCGACTTGAGCGCGACAAACATTCCGTCGACGGAGTCGTCCGATGCCACGTCGCAGGCAAGCACCGGGCACGATCCGAACTCGGCGGCCAGCTTGACCACCCGGTCCTTCAGCTCGTCATTGACATAGGTGAAGGCGAGCGTCGCCCCTTCGCGCTGGCACGCGCGCGCGACGCCATACGCGATCGAGCGGTTCGAAAGCACGCCGGTGATCAGAATCTTCTTGCCCGCGAGAAAGCCCATTCAGTTCCCTATTGATTGAAGAAACCCCTGGGCAGGTCCTCGAACACGCCGCAGGCGATGTAGTTGTTGGGCATTCCCGGCAACGGGCTGTCGACGAAAGGCCCTTCGTGCAGCACGATGCTGCGTCCGCGCAGCGAGGGCTCCCTGTCGATGTGCACGCCGGGAATGCGCGCGGAAAATGAAACCTGGCCGGCTTGCCCCGCGTAGACCACCGGGATCAGTTCCCCCGGCGCAGTCGTGGCGTTGGGCGGCCCCCACGGGGGACCGGCCGATTCTCCCCGCGGCGAATTGCAGACCGGATTGGCGTGGAAAGCCAGGCGGTAGGTCCCCTGCCGCAGGTTGGAAATGTCCAGCGTGAGCACGATGCCGTCCGGATAGTCGACCACGACGATCTTGCCCGTGGCTGCGCTTCCCACGCCGCGCAGCGGCGCCTGCAGGTTGCCGATCTGGTCCGCGGCGGCCGGACTTTTCGGGTCCATGCCGGAGCACGCGGCAAGCAGCAGCAACCCCAGCGCGGCAGCCGCAAACGTCGCCGTCGCGCGCAATGAAGACTCGACAGCCATCAACCGGAACGCTTTGCAAAGTATTCGTCGTAGCGCTGCACGAAGTCCTTCTTTTCCCCGAGCGGCAGATGGCAGGCGCGGCAGGGCGCGTAATTCTCGTCGACGATCTTCTTTCCGTCGGCGCCGAACGACGCGTACACCCATTCTCCGTTGCGCAGCGCCTCGGGCACGTCCTGACCGGCGCCTTTCGCCTTTTCCATGATGAAGATTCGCAACAGGGGGCCCTTGACGAGCTTGCCGTCCGGTCCGGTCTCGAGCGTCCCGTCCGGCTTCGCCACCGCGGCAAAGTTTTCCATCACCATGACGGTGCCGACCGGAAATGCGTCGCCCGCCTTTGTCTGGCTTCCCTTGGGGTCGATGTACATTTCGCGGACCTGCTTGGCATCGGGTCGCTGCACCGCCGACAGCATCTTGGGCCATGACTTGTAATCGGCAGGCACCGCCGCCTCGCCATCCTTCATCGGCGCCTTGTACGACGACATCGTGGACATCTGCGTGCAAGCCGCGAGCAGGGCAGCAGCGGCTGCCAGCGCCAATCGACGATACATGTTCACCTCCAGGTAGGAGCGCGGCGGCACCGGCGGGGCAGGTGGACGCGGCGCGTTTCGCTCGGACAACTTGCAGTCGCGCAGAGCATGATAGGCGAATGATCGCGCGCTGCCAAACGCGCGGCCTCGACAAGCGTCGCCGGGTTCGCCCGGGCCTTCGCGCTACAATTCACAGCATACCCACGGCCGCACGGCCGCCACGCCTGGATGACCTCCCCGCCCGCCCCATGTCGTCTCACATGACTCCCGAGGAAATCGTCTCCGAACTCGACAAGCACATCGTCGGGCAGGAGGCCGCCAAGCGCGCAGTGGCGATCGCGCTTCGGAACCGGTGGCGCCGACAGCAGGTTCCGGAACCGCTGCGGCATGAAATCACGCCGAAGAACATCCTGATGATCGGGCCGACCGGCGTGGGCAAGACCGAAATCGCGCGCCGGCTGGCCCGGCTGGCCGACGCGCCGTTCGTCAAGGTGGAGGCCACCAAGTTTACCGAGGTCGGCTACGTCGGCCGCGACGTCGACACGATCATCCGCGACCTCGTTGAGGTCGCGATCAAGGAAACCCGGGAGAACGAGACGCGCAAGGTCCGCGGGCATGCCGCCGACGCCGCCGAGGAACGCCTGCTCGACGTGCTGCTGCCACCGGTCCGGGAAGTACACATCGCAGACATGAAGCCGGTCGACTCGACCACACGCCAGAAATTCCGCAAGATGCTTCGCGAAGGGACGCTCGACGACCGCGAAATCGAGATCGAGGTCTCCGCCATGCCCGCGCAGATGGAAATCATGGCGCCGCCGGGCATGGAAGACCTGACCAGCCAGATCCAGGGCATGTTCCAGCAGATGGGCAGCGGTCGCCGCAAGCAGCTGAAGACGACGGTCGCCGAGGCGATGAAGCTCCTCACCGACGAGGAGGCCGCGCGGCTTCTCAACGAGGACGACGTGAAGGGCAAGGCGCTGGCCGCCGCGGAACAGAACGGCATCGTGTTCCTGGACGAGATCGACAAGATCGCGTCGCGCTCCGACGCACACGGCGCGGATGTCTCCCGCCAGGGCGTGCAGCGCGACCTGCTGCCGCTGGTCGAGGGCACCACCGTGACGACCAAGTACGGGATGGTCAAGACCGATCACATCCTGTTCATCGCGTCGGGCGCCTTTCACCTGTCCAAGCCGTCGGATCTCATTCCCGAGCTCCAGGGCCGCTTCCCGATCCGCGTGGAGCTGACGTCGCTGTCGGTATCGGATTTCGAGCAGATCCTGACGGCGACGGACGCCTGCCTCACCCGTCAGTACGCGGCGCTGCTCGGCACAGAACAGGTGCACCTCGAATTCCGCCCCGAAGGCGTGCGCCGGCTGGCCGAAATCGCCTTTTCCGTCAACGAGAAGCAGGAAAACATCGGCGCACGCCGACTCTACACGGTGATGGAGCGGCTGCTGGACGACGTTTCCTTCCATGCCGCACGGCGCACGGGCGAGACCATCGTCATCGACGCCGCATTCGTCGACGCCACGCTGGCCGGCATCGCCGGCGACGACAATTTGTCGCGTTACATCCTGTGACCAGCGCATAGTGTTCCAGCGGATTCTCGGCATCATCCTGCCGGTCTTCCTGATCATCCTCGTCGGTTACTTCTACGCGCGGCGCGTGAAGCCCGACATGGCGATGGTCAACCGGATCAGCATGACGATCCTGGCGCCCGCGCTCATTTTTTCCGCTTTGGCCAGCAAGGACTTCAGCCTCGCCGACAACGGCCTGCTGATGGTGGGAAGCATCGGCATCGTGCTGGGCTCGGGCCTGCTGGCATGGCCTTTCGCCCGGCTGCTGCACGTCGACTACCGCACGTTCGTGCCGCCGATGATGTTCAATAATTGCGGGAACATCGGACTGCCGCTGGCGATGCTGGCCTATGGAACGCCGGGATTCTCGGTCATGGTGGCGCTGTTCACAATCTCGAACCTGCTCCACTTCACGCTGGGCGCCTGGATGATCGACCACCACGCGCGGTTTGGCAGGCTCCTTCGCAATCCGATGGTGTGGTCGACGTTCCTCGGCTTCGCATTCGCGGTTGCGCATCCGCCCATGCCGGAGTGGGGCACCACTGCGATCAAGCTGGTCGGGGATGCACTGATCCCGATGATGCTGCTGTCGCTGGGCGTGCGGCTCTACGAAGTCCGCTGGGACGATTGGCATTTGGGTGTGGTGGGGGGGCTCGTGTGCCCGCTGACCGGCATCGCCATGGCCGCGCTGCTCGGCCCGCTGCTGGGCCTCGACAACATGCAGCAGGGCCTGCTCATTATCTTCGGCTCGCTGCCTCCCGCGGTTCTCAACTTCATGGTCGCCGAGCAGTTCCGGCAGGAGCCCGCGAAGGTCGCGTCGATCGTGCTGAT
This sequence comes from Casimicrobiaceae bacterium, assembly GCA_035430095.1. Lineage (GTDB taxonomy): Bacteria > Pseudomonadota > Gammaproteobacteria > Burkholderiales > Casimicrobiaceae > VBCG01. Next base: position 7,143 of record DAOMGB010000112.1, read on the forward strand.
CGGCAATGTGATGTCCGCCGTGTTCATTCCGCTGGGCCTGGCGATCGCGCTGCATTAGCG
>DAOMGB010000113.1:0-7168 GCA_035430095.1 Casimicrobiaceae bacterium
CAACGTGCCCAATCGTCCCCACGTTCACGTGCGGCTTCGTACGATTGAATTTGCCCTTTGCCATGGTGCGGTCTCCAGCTCTTTCGTTGACGTTGACTTTTCAGCCGCGAATCAACGGGCTTTGCCCGGGATTCGCGGGTAACTCCTGTTCTTCCCGCGAAAAGCAGGGGTTCACTTTTCGCGGCCGATGCATGGTGCCCATGGAGCGGATTGAACGCTCGACCTCTCCCTTACCAAGGGAGTGCTCTGCCACTGAGCTACATGGGCGCGGTCCTTCAATCCGCCTTGTTTCCTGATGATTGCCTTTGCTTCCGGTGCCTGGCCGAGCCTGGAGCGGGTGAAGGGAATCGAACCCTCGTCATAAGCTTGGAAGGCTTCTGCTCTACCATTGAGCTACACCCGCAGTTCAGGAATGGTGGAGGGGGAAGGATTCGAACCTTCGAAGGCAGAGCCGACAGATTTACAGTCTGTTCCCTTTGACCGCTCGGGAACCCCTCCAAAGAATTTCCACCGCCGAAACGCGCGATTGTAGCAGCTTTCCGGCCGGCCGGTCAAACGCGGAGGCAACGTGCGGGCAGCCCCAAGCCTTGCCGCCAACCACTTTAAATACAACGACTTAGACGGTCGGACGCGGCCCTGATCACGGTTTGCCATAATGGCCCCCGTACGCCCGGTCAAAACTTCAAGGATTCGCCATGAACTGCTGCCACGCCGACTTCGCCCTTGTCGAGGGCTCCGACCGGGGCTTCACCGTCGGCATGCCCACCTTCACCTTCGGCAGCGGCGTCTTGCGGGAGGCTGGCCCCCAAGCCCGGGAACTGGGGCTCGAGCGGGTGGCGGTCTTCACCGACCGGTTCTTAAGGGCCAGCGAGCCGTTCGCCACGGTGATGGCGTCGCTGGCCGCCGCCAATGTCGACGCGGTCGTGTTCGACGACATCTCCATCGAGCCGACGGATGCCTCCTTTCAGGCGGCCGCGCAATTTGCCAGCGACGCCCGCGCGGATGGCTACGTCTCCGTGGGCGGCGGGTCGGTCATGGACACGTGCAAGGCCGCCAATCTGTATGCATCGCATCCGGCCGAGTTCATGACCTATGTGAACGCGCCGATCGGCGCCGGACAGCGGGTTCCCGGACCCGTCAAGCCGCACATCGCCTGCCCGACCACCTCCGGGACCGGCTCCGAGATGACCGGCATCTCGATCTTCAACCTGCAGTCCATCAACGCCAAGACCGGGATCATTTCGCGGCGGCTGATCCCGACCGTTGCGCTGATCGACCCCGATGTCACCCGGACCCTGCCGGCCAAGATGGTCGCCGCCACCGGCTTCGACTGCATGAGCCACGCCCTCGAAGCCATCACGGCGCGCGCCTATCCGCGCCGCCTCAATCCGGCGCAGGGCGTGAATCGCCCCGTATCACAGGGTGCCAATCCGTTTTCCGACCTGCTGGCGGGCGAGGCGCTCGAACTCGTCGGCAAGTACCTGTCGCGCGCCGTCGCCGATGCCGCAGACGTCGAGGCGCGAACGGAGATGATGTACGCCGCGACGCTCGCCGGCATCGCCTTCAACGCATCGGGCTGCCACCTGCCGCATGGACTCTCGTATGCCGTGTCGGGGCTGGCCAGGAACTGGCACGTGCCGGGTTATCCCGAAGGGAAGTCGCTCGTTCCGCATGGCATGGCGGTCGTCCTCAACAATCCTTCCGTCTGGCGCTTTACCGCAGCCAAGCACCCGCAGCGGCACCTTCATTGCGCGATCTGCCTGGGTGCGGACACACGCGGCGCCGGACCGGGCGACGCCGGGGAAATCCTGGCCAATCGCGTGATCGACATGATGAAATTGACCGGCATGCCGAACGGCCTGTCGGCGCTGGGCTTCGGGGAGGATCAGATCGACGCGCTCGCCGACGGCGCCGAGCCGCAGTACCGGGTGATTCGCAACGCGCCCGCGGACGTCGGGCGCGACGAACTCAAGTCGCTGTTCCGCGCGGCGCTTCGCTACTGGTAGACAACGCCGGCGATTCGGCCGGGACGGGCGCGCGCTGCACGCGGCGTGCCGGCAACCGCACCGCAAACGTGCTGCCCTTGCCCGTTTCGCTTGTGATTTCCAGCGACGCCTGGTGTCGCAGCAGCACGTGCTTGACGATTGCAAGCCCGAGACCGGTCCCGCCGGTTGCGCGCGAACGGCTGCGGTCGATGCGGTAGAAGCGCTCGGTGAGCCTTGGCACGTGCTCGGGCGAAATGCCGATGCCGCTGTCGGTCACTGCGAACACGCCTGTGCCGTTGTCGTCCACGCGCCAGCTCAGCGCGATGGTGCCGCGTGGCGGCGTGTAGCGGATCGCATTGGAGACGAGGTTGCCGAATGCGCTCGCCAGCTCGTCGCGACTTCCCAGCACCGTGGCCGCGTCTCCGATGTCCAGCGCCACCGCGTGCTGACCCTGCGACAGTCCCTTCGCGTCCGACGACAGCTGGAGCAATAGTCCCACGATCGCGAACGGCTCGTCGACGAGAGGGTTCTGCTCGCTTTCCAGCGCCGACAACGTGAGCAGGTCCTCGACCAGCCGTTGCATGCTGCTCGACTGCTCCTGCATCAACTGGATGAATCGCTCGCGCTGCTTTTCGTCCAGATCGAGTTCCTGCAGCGTTTCCAGGAATCCGGCGATCACTGTGAGCGGTGTCTTCAGCTCGTGCGACACGTTGGCGATGAAATCCCTGCGCATCCTGGCGACGGCCTCCATCCGCGTGATGTCGCGGCTGATCATCAGCTTCTCGTCGACGCCGAAGGGAACGATCTGAATTGCCAGCGTGACCCCGGCCTTGCGCTGGGATTCGATGACGATCGGCTCGGTGAAATCGCCGGACTCGAGAAAGCGCACGAACTCCGGCTGGCGCACGATGTTCATCAATGGCGAGCCGACGTCATGCATGCCGTCCAGGCCGAGATGCAACTGCGCCCGGGCGTTGGCCCACTTGATGCGATTGGTGGTGTCGAGCACCACCATGCCGTCCGGAATGGCCTCGGCCGCGCTCTGGAAGCGTTCGATGGTGTGCGCCAGGTCGCGCTGGTAGGCGGTGCCCGTGCGCACGCGTCGGTAAAGTGCCGCGAACGCCTCCTGCCAGGGGCCCGTGCCCTCGGGCACCGGTGCGTCGAGCGCTGCGCCGGCCCAGTTGGCGAGCCGGTCGAGGTTGCGCGCGTGACGGACGATGATGGCGCCCCAGCCGACGGCAAGCACCACCAGCGCGGCCGCCGTTCCGGCCGCTGCCCAGGCGACCCCGGCAACGGCCGCCACGACGATTGGCCCCAGCAATGCGGAGAGGAGCGTCGGACTCACGGCGCCTTCGATGCAATCAGCGCGGGACCGCCAGGCGATAGCCGCTTCCGCGCACGGTCTCAATCAGTCCGTCCTGCCCGAAGGGCTCCAGCGCCAGCCTCAACCTGCGGATGTGCACGTCGATCGTGCGCTCTTCGATATACACATGGTCGCCCCAGACCTGGTCCAGCAGCTGCGTGCGCGAATGAACGCGCTCGGGTCGCGCCAGGAAGAATCGCAGCAACCGAAACTCGGTGGGACCCATCGGGACCGGCTGACCGTTCACTGTCACCCGATGCGTCACCGGATCGAGCTTGAGGGAACCCGCCGCAAGGGGCTCGCCCGCCGCCTCGGGCGCGCGCCGGCGCAGCACGGACTTGATGCGTGCTTTCAGTTCGCGAGGGGAAAATGGCTTGGTCACGTAGTCGTCGACCCACGCCTCGAGCCCGGCGACGCGGTCCGCTTCATCGGTGCGGGCCGTGACCATGATCACCGGCAATTCCCTGGTCCGCGCGTCCGCGCGAAGTTGCTTGGCGAACGCGAGCCCGGACTGTCCCGGCAGCATCCAGTCGAGCAGCAGGAGATCGGGGAGCGTCTCGCGCAGCAGCGTGTGCGCCGACTCCGCGTCCACTGCGGCCTGCACGTCGTAGCCGGCGTCGACCAGGTTGACCTTCAACAGCTCCATGATGGCCGGCTCGTCTTCGACGACAAGTATCGTCGGCATCATTGCATTCTCATTCTTCCGCGACCTCGGCGCGAATCTGCTCGGCGGAGGCGTGGCGGACGTCCTTGCCCATGACCAGCTGGACCACCGCCTCGGCGATGTTCTTGGCGTGATCGCCGATCCGCTCGATCGACTTGGCGATGAACACGATCTCGATCGCGGGGGTGATCGTCCGCGCGTCCTCCATCATGTGGCTGATCAGCAGCCGCATCACACTGGAGAACGCAGCGTCGATTTCCTCGTCGATCGCGATGACGTCCGCGGCGGCGTTGACGTCCATCCGCGCGAACGCATCCAGCGCCAGCTGCAGCATCTCCCTGGCGCGCTCGGCCGACCGCCCGATGTCGTAGTGCCGCACGTGCGTCAATCGGTGATGCCCGGTGGCCTCCGATGCCTTGTAGGCGACCTTCTTGGTCTCGTCGCCGATGCGCTCCAGGTCGTTGACGATCTTGGTCACGGTCAGAATCATCCGCAGGTCGATCGCGGTGGGCTGCCGCCGCGCGATGATCTGGCTGCATTGCTGGTCCATGTCGACCTGCATCTGGTTGATCTGCTGCTCGTTGGCGCCGATGACGTCGAGAATCGCGGAATCCTTTTCCTGCTCCAGCGACTCGATCGCGCGCGCCATCTGCGTCTCGACCAGGCCGCCCATCGTCAGCACGCCGCTGCGGATCGATTCCATCTCGGCGTCGAATTGCTTGTTGGTGTGTTCCATCGTCTCGTCCCTCCGGCCCTGGCGCGGCTTCAGCCGAAGCGGCCGGTGATGTAGTCCTCGGTTTCCTTGCGCTTCGGCTTCAAGAACAGCTGGTCGGTCTCGCTGAATTCGATCAATTCGCCAAGGTACATGTAGGCCGTGAAGTCCGACACCCGTGCGGCCTGCTGCATATTGTGCGTCACGATCGCGATTGTGTAGTCCTCTTTGAGCTCGGTGATCAGTTCCTCGATCTTGGCCGTCGAGATCGGGTCCAGCGCGGACGTCGGCTCGTCGAGCAGCAGCACGTCGGGCTTGACCGCCACGGCGCGGGCGATGCACAGCCGCTGCTGCTGCCCGCCCGACAACGCCATGCCGCTCTGCTTCAGCTTGTCCTTGGCCTCCACCCACATCGCGGCCTTGGTCAGCGCCCACTCGACGCGCTCGTCCATCTCGCGCTGGCCAAGGTTCTCGTACAGGCTGACGCCGAAGGCGATGTTGTCGTAGATCGACATCGGGAACGGAGTCGGCTTCTGGAACACCATGCCGACCTTGGCGCGCAGCATGTTGAGGTCGGTTCCCGCCTCGAGGATGTTCCGGCCGTTGAAGTGGATCTCGCCGGTCGCCCTCTGGCCGGGATACAGCGAATACATGCGATTGAAGGTCCGCAGCAGCGTGGACTTGCCGCATCCCGACGGGCCGATGAACGCCGTGACCCTGCGCTCGGCGATCTCCAGGTTGATGTTCTTCAGGCCGTGAAACTTGCCGTAGTAGAAGTCGAGGTTCCTGATCGTCATTTTCGGCGGCGACTTCGGCAGCGCCGTCGATTTGATCTCGGGACGGGCGACCAGGGAGGCATCCGTGTTCATGATGGGAATCCTTCAGCGAACCGCCGCCTGCCTGAACACCGAGCGGGCGAGAATGTTGATGACGAGCACCGTCAGCGTGATCAGCAGGGCGCCGGCCCATGCCAGGTCCTGCCACTCCTGGAACGGGGACAGCGCGAACTGGAAGATCGTCACCGGCAGGTTCGCCATCGGCTTGCCCATGTCGGTGCTCCAGAACTGGTTGTTGAGCGCAGTGAACAGCAGCGGCGCCGTCTCGCCGGACATCCGCGCCACCGCCAGCAGGACGCCGGTGATCACGCCGCCGCGTACGGCCTTGAGCGTGACCATCAGGATGACCTTCCACATCGGCGCCCCGAGCGCGACCGCGGCCTCGCGCAGGCTCGCCGGCACCAGCTGCAGCATGTTCTCGGTCGTGCGCACCACCACCGGGATCGCAATCAGCGCAAGCGCGAACGAGCCGGCCCAGCCGGAGAAGTGCTGCACCTTCGCCACGTACACCGTGTAGATGAAGAGGCCGATGACGATCGATGGCGCCGACAGGAGGATGTCGTTGATGAAGCGCGTCGTGCGCGCGATCCAGCCGCCCTTGCCGTACTCGGCCAGGTAGATGCCCGCCAGGATGCCGATCGGCGTGCTGATGAACGTCGCGACGCCGACGATCACCACGCTGCCGAAGATCGCATTGGCGAGGCCGCCTGCGGACCCGGGAGGCGGCGTCATCTGCGTGAACAGCGACGGCGACAGCGTCTCGAAGCCGCGATAGAACAGGATCGCCAGGATCCACAGCAGGAAGACCATGCCGAAGGCCATCGTGCCCAGCGAGGCCACGAGGTTGAAGCGGTTGACGAACAGCCGGCGCCGGTACAGGCTGCTCATGTCTTCGCCCCTTCGCCCTTGGCGAGTTGCGCGAGCAGCAGCCGCGAGCAGGCCAGCACGATGACCGTCAGCAGGAACAGGACCAGGCCGAGCATGATCAGCGCCGCGCTGTGCACCGGGTCGGACGCCTCGTTGAACTCGTTGGCCAGCGCAGAGGCGATCGAGTTGCCCGGCGCGAACAGCGACGTGCTGATCTTGTAGGCATTGCCGATCACGAACGTGACCGCCATCGTCTCGCCGAGGGCGCGGCCCAGCCCCAGCATGATGCCGCCGATGACGCCGACCTTGGTGTAGGGCAGCACCACATTCCACACGACCTCCCACGTCGTGCAGCCGATGCCGTAGGCCGATTCCTTGAGGACCGGCGGCACGATCTCGAACACATCGCGCATCACGGAGGCGATGAACGGGATGACCATGATCGCGAGGATGAAGCCCGCCGAGAGTACGCCGATGCCGTTCGGGGCGCCCTGGAACAGCGGCCCCAGGATCCACAGATTGCCGAAGGTCCGGGTCAGCAGCGGCTGGACGTAGTCGCCGAAGATCGGCGCGAAGACGAACAGGCCCCACATCCCGTAGATGATCGACGGGATCGCGGCGAGCAACTCGACCGCGGTCCCCAGCGGGCGCTTGAGCGCGGTCGGGCACATTTCGGTGAGGAAGACCGCGATGCCGAAGCTGACCGGCACGCCGATCAGCAGCGCGATCGCCGACGTGACC
>DAOMGB010000114.1:0-6644 GCA_035430095.1 Casimicrobiaceae bacterium
AGCGCCGGCGACGCGCCGGATGCGGCCGATGTCATCGCGCAGCGGGCGGCGCAGGACACGGCGGGCCGGCGCTGGGACGGGAACGCCGCGAACGCCGCGGATGCTGCGCCCGCGCCCGCCGCCGCGCAGCCCGAAAAGCAGTACGAAACGGTGTGCGACGAGGCCGTGCTCGCGCGCTGGCTTGCCGAGATCGACGCCGCCGAGCTGGTTGCGCTGGACACGGAGACCAACAGCCTCGATCCGATGCAGGCGCGCATCGTCGGCGTGTCGTTGTCGACCGTTCCGGGACGCGCGTGCTACATCCCGCTGGGTCATCGCTACGCCGGCGCGCCTGACCAACTCGACCGTGGCGAGACGCTGCGACGCCTCGCGCCGTGGCTGGCGGACCCTGCGAAGAAAAAACTCGGGCAGAACCTGAAATACGACCAGCATGCGTTGGCCAACGACGACCTCGTGCTCGAAGGCGTGGCCCACGACACGCTTCTCGAATCGTATGTGCTGGAGTCGCACAAGCCGCACGACATGGGCAACCTCGCGCTGCGCCACCTGAACCTCGAAACGATCAGCTACGACGACGTCACGGGCAAGGGTGCGTCCCGCATCCCTTTCGAGCAGGTTGCCGTCGAGCGGGCCACCGAATATTCGGCCGAGGATGCCGATGTCACGCTGCGCCTGCATCGCGCCTTGCATCCGCTGATTTCGGCGGACCCGAAACTCGACTTCATCTACACGCAAATGGAGATGCCGGTGCGCGGCGTGCTGTTTCGAATGGAGCGAAACGGCATCCTGATCGACTCGCAGCTCCTCGCGCGGCAAAGCCGCGAACTGGGCGAGCGCGTGCTGGCGCTCGAGCAGCAGGCGCACCAGCTGGCCGGGCAGCCGTTCAACCTCGGTTCCCCCAAGCAATTGGGCGAGATCCTGTTCCAGCGCATGAACCTGCCGGTGGTCAAGAAGACGGCGACGGGACAACCTTCCACAGACGAGGAGGTTCTGCAGGAACTTGCCGCCGACTATCCGCTGCCGAAGGTGCTGCTCGAGCATCGCGCGGTGTCGAAGCTCAAGTCCACCTACACGGACAAGCTGCCGCTGATGGTCAACGGGCGCACCGGCCGCGTGCACACCACGTTCTCGCAGGCCACGGCCGTCACCGGCCGGCTCGCTTCGACCGATCCCAACCTCCAGAACATTCCGGTGCGCACGGCCGACGGCCGGCGTATTCGCGAAGCGTTCATCGCGCCGCCGGGCCACGTGCTGGTTTCGGCCGACTACTCGCAGATCGAACTGCGGATCATGGCCCACCTGTCGGAGGACCCTGCGCTGCTGAAGGCATTCCACGAGGGACGCGACATCCATCGCGCGACCGCGGGCGAAATCTTCGGTGTGCCGCCGGAGGATGTCACCACCGACCAGCGCCGCTACATCAAGGCGGTCAACTTCGGCCTGATCTACGGCATGGGCGCATTCGGATTGGCGCAGCAGCTGGGCATCGAGCGCGGTGCGGCGCAGCAGTTCATCGACAAGTATTTCGCGCGCTATCCGGGCGTCGCCGAATACATGCAGCGAACGCGCGAGTCGGCGCGCGAACGCGGTTATGTCGAAACCGTCTTTGGGCGCAGGTTGTTCCTTCCCGATATCAAGGCGGGCGGCGGACCGCGGCGGGCCGGCGCCGAGCGCGCGGCGATCAACGCCCCGATGCAGGGGACCGCCGCGGACCTGATCAAGCTCGCGATGATCGCGGTGCAGGATTGGCTTGATCGTGAACGCCTGGCGACGAAGCTGCTGCTGCAGGTCCACGACGAACTGGTGCTCGAAGTGCCCGCCGCGGAGGTGGAACGCGTCGAACGCGACCTGCCCGGATTGATGACCGGCGTGGCGGTGCTGCGCGTGCCGCTCGCGGTCGATGTGGGCAAAGGCGTCAACTGGGACCAGGCCCACTGAAGTGCAGGGCCCGGATGGCGCGCGCCGTCAGTGCGGAGCGGGAGTCGCCGGTTGTGACTGGTCGTCGGCCAGCGTGTCGCGATAGCTCGCGTACGACGACGCGGAGGCCACGACGCCGAGGGCGATGAGTCCTGCGAGATAAGCCACGCCCAGCAGCCCGAGCCCGACGCCCACCGACGCCATGCCTGCCGTTCCGTCGATGATCGCGATCAGCGTGCCAAACCCGGCGGCAAAGGCGAGGCCGACGAATGCGATGCAGACGGGGACGATGATGGCGATGCCGATTGCGCCGTAGACGAGAAATGCGGCCCAGTTGCGCAGGCAGGCGCGGAAACTCGTCAGCATGGCGGCGGCCGGCCGAACTTCCCGAAGCACGACGAGCGTGGGAGCAAACCAGTTGGCCATCGTGATCATCGTGCCGGCGATCAGCGCCACGGCCCCGATCAGCACGCTCTCGAATCCGATGTCGAAAATGAGTCGCATTGGATCCGCAGCGGCGCGCGAAATGCTTTCGATGTCCGACGTGCCGAGCGCGGCCACGATGACAACCATGCCGATCACCACGGCCGCCAGGATCACCAGCAGATTGAACACGCCGACCAGCAGCAGCGGCACGAAATGCTGGCGCTTGAAGCCCTCGAACAGGTGCGACACGCGCAATCGCTCTCCGCGCTGCATCGCGTCGCAGCCCGACATGATTCCGCCGATGAAAACCGGCGACAACAGCCACGTCGCGGCCTCGCCGATCATCGGCAGCTTGCCCAGCAGCCACATCGCGACCGCATAGACGATGGCAACGCCGAACCACGTGACGACGCTCCGCGCGAAAAGTCGCCAGCCCGCCAACCACCACGTCGCCCCCGCGCCGGCATTCGCAACGCGCGGCTCGATTCGCCCGCCGGAGGCGGGTGCGGCATCGTGCTGCGGCGGTGGGGGAAGCGGGGTGGACATGGGGGATTCTCCGGTGCGGCGAACGGGAGGCTTGCGGTCACCGCGACGGTTCGACGGGTCCTGCCCGTTCCAGGAGGACGCTTTTTTCGTCAGCGGGCAGCATGTCGCTCCAGGTCTTCGAGCAGGACCACGGCTAGGGCTTCCTCGTGGGTCGCGGCCAGGACCACCGGCGGCGCGACGCCTGCCTCCAGCGCCTCGCGCCAGCGGCCTACGCACAGGCACCAGCGATCCCCCGGGACCAGGCCCGGAAACCCGGCTTCCGGCAGCGGCGTGGACAAGTCGTTGCCGGACAGCTTGGAGAAAGCAAGGAATTCGGTCGTCATCACGGCGCAGACGGTGTGCATTCCGGTATCGTCCGGGCCGGTGTCGCAGCAGCCGTTGCGAAAAAAACCGGTGACCGGCGAAGCTGAACAGGGTGCCAGCGCGCCGCCCTGGACGTTTTGCGCATTGTCGCGGGACGCGGCCATGGACGTGAGGCCGATGCGCCCGGACCGCGCGTCGGCAAAAGAAAAGATGAGGCTGCTAGCTTAGCTCAGTTCAGCGCAGCCTGTCGGCCGACGGCATTGCGGACCTGCGACGCAAGTGCGTCGGGTGCATCCTTGTGCAGGAACCAGCGCAGCCGCGACGTGTCGCCGATGGTCGTGAAGCCGAATTCGGCGAGAAGGCCCTGCAGCGCCTTGATGTAGCGCGAGTCGCGCTGGACGCGGACGATGTAGGTTTTCTGGCCGGGCGGCGTCGCGAACAGCGAGGCCAGCAAGGCCCTGCCCTGCCCGCCCCCACGCGCACTGAGGTCGAGCCCGGCAAGCCATAGTTCGTATCCGTTGCCGTCGATGGAGCGAAACAGTCCGAAGCCGACCGGCGGCATCCCGCTGTGGCGATCGTCGGGCCAGAACACGTACCCGGGGACGGCGACCGTCGCAAGCTTGCCGCTGCCGACGTCCTCGACGAAATAACCGGTGACCAGCGCACGCTTGAGCTTGGCGAAGAACTCCTCGGCAGCAGGGGAATCGACCGCCAGATCGCGATCGAAGCTTCCATCCGCCGCGCCTTGGCGAATCAAGGTTCGCAACAGCGCAAGATGTCCTACATGGGCGGGCTGGAGCATGGGCGTCGTCCCGAGTTGGAAGGCGAACCGAGTGACGACGCCAAGTTAGCGCGTTGCACGCCCGTGTTGGTGGCCGGCTTACAAGCGGTTGTGTACGGTCCCTGAACGGCAAGCCTGGTGCGCGCTCCATGCGCGGGCTTGCCGCGTGTGCCGAAACGATGCACGCACGCTGCCGGCAGAACATGCGGCCCGACACCGGGCCATGCCGGACTGGAGATCACCTCGTCCGCCGAGCGTCCTCCTCGTCGCTACTGGGTGCCGATTCGGTGCCGCGTCGCGACCGGGGGTTGAATTGGGCCATGCGATGCCCTATTATTAGCACTCGAAGTCGTTGAGTGCTAACAACGGGTATCGGTAGTCCGATCGGAACGTGCGTCTAGTGCGCCCAAGACGGACCGGAACCTCGCCAACGGCCCCTCGCCAGTTCGGCTACAGCGACTGCCCCGCAGTCCGATTTCCATGTCGGGCGCGACGGAAGGATCACCCAAGTTGCTGTAATTTCAATTGAATTATTCAGGAGTGAGTACTAACCATGAAACTGCGTCCCCTGCACGATCGCGTGATCGTCAAGCGTCTCGAGGAAGAGCGTAAATCCGCCGGCGGCATCGTCATCCCGGACACCGCAGCCGAAAAGCCCTCGATGGGCGAAATCGTGGCCGTGGGTCCCGGCAAGACCGACGACAACGGCAAGCTGATTCCGGCGGGCGTCAAGCCCGGCGACAAGATCCTTTTCGGCAAGTACTCGGGCCAGGAATTCAAGCTGGACGGCACCGATTACCTGCACATGCGCGAAGACGACATCATCGGCATCGTCGGCTAACGCTCACCCAAAGAACTCGCTTCAGGAGAAATGAACCATGGCTGCTAAAGACGTCCGCTTCGGCGAAGGCGTGCGCAACAAGATGATGGTCGGCGTGAACGTACTCGCCAACGCCGTCAAGGTCACGCTCGGCCCAAAGGGCCGCAATGTCGTGCTCGAGCGCAGTTTCGGCGCGCCGACGATCACCAAGGACGGCGTGTCGGTCGCAAAGGAAGTCGAACTGAAGGACAGGTTCGAGAACATGGGCGCGCAGATGGTGAAGGAAGTCGCGTCCAAGACCTCCGACGTCGCCGGCGACGGCACCACGACGGCCACGGTCCTCGCCCAGTCGATCTGCAACGAAGGCTTCAAGTTCGTCGCCGCCGGCATGAACCCGATGGATCTCAAGCGCGGCATCGACAAGGCGGTCATCGCCATCGTCGACGAGCTGAAGAAGATCAGCAAGCCCTGCACGACGAGCAAGGAGATCGCGCAGGTCGGCTCGATTTCGGCCAATGCGGATTCGTCGATCGGCAAGACCATCGCCGAGGCGATGGACAAGGTCGGCAAGGAAGGCGTGATCACCGTCGAGGACGGCAAGGGCCTCGAGAACGAGCTCGACCTGGTCGAGGGCATGCAGTTCGACCGCGGCTACATCTCGCCGTATTTCATCAACAACCCTGACAAGCAGGTCGCGTTGCTCGACGACCCGTACATCCTGCTGCACGACAAGAAGATCTCGAACATCCGCGATCTGCTGCCGTTGCTCGAGCAGGTGGCCAAGGCCGGCAAGCCGCTGCTCATCATCGCCGAGGACGTCGACGGCGAGGCGCTTGCAACGCTCGTCGTCAACAACATCAGGGGAATCCTGAAGACCACCGCCGTCAAGGCGCCGGGCTTCGGCGACCGCCGCAAGGCCATGCTCGAAGACATCGCCATCCTCACCGGTGCCACGGTGATCGCCGAGGAACTGGGCCTGAAGCTCGAAAACGCGTCGCTGAAGGATCTCGGCCGCGCCAAGAAGATCGAAGTGGGCAAGGAAGACACGACGATCATCGATGGCGCCGGCGAAAAGGCCGCGATCGAAGCGCGCGTGAAGAACATCCGCAAGCAGGTCGAGGACGCGACATCCGACTACGACAAGGAAAAACTGCAGGAGCGGGTCGCCAAGCTGGCCGGCGGCGTTGCGGTCATCAAGGTCGGTGCCGCGACCGAAGTGGAAATGAAGGAAAAGAAGGCGCGCGTTGAAGACGCGCTGCACGCCACGCGTGCCGCCGTCGAGGAAGGCATCGTCGCCGGTGGCGGTGTTGCCTACCTGCGGGCCCGCGGCAACCTCAAGGGACTCAAGGGAGACAATCACGACCAGGACGCAGGCATCAAGATCGTGCTGCGCGCGATCGAGGAGCCGCTGCGCCAGATCGTCGCCAACGCCGGTGACGAGCCGTCGGTCGTGGTGAACAAGGTCGTCGAAGGCAAGGGCAATTACGGTTTCAACGCCCAATCCGGCGAGTACGGCGACCTGGTGGAAATGGGCGTCGTCGATCCGACCAAGGTGACGCGTTTCGCGCTGCAGAACGCGGCTTCCGTCGCATCGCTGCTGCTCACCACCGAAGCGATGGTTGCCGAGCTGCCCAAGGACGAAAAGGGCGGTGGCGGCGGCGGCGGTGGCGGCGGGATGGGTGGGATGGGCGGCATGGGCGACATGGGCATGTAAAAACCGTCCATACGGGCGCGCTGCGGCGTTGCTTTCCGGCTCGCGTACGTCAAGTACGCGTCGCCGAAAAGCGCCTTGCATCGCATCCCGTCTGAACGGTTTTGGCCCCGAGCCGACTAAACCAGCAAAAGGCACCT
>DAOMGB010000115.1:0-6260 GCA_035430095.1 Casimicrobiaceae bacterium
AAGATGACGAACTCGGCGGGCTTCACCGCCGCAACGCCGATGACGCAGATCAGTCGTCCGTTGTCGAGGTCGTCCTGGGTCATGGTGTCGCGGTCGCATTTGACGAAGTACGCGTCCTTCGGCGTGCTGCCCTGCATGGCGCCGTTTCGCCATTCGAGGAAAAGGAAATCGCCGATCGACTGACGTACCCTGGCCCAAAGCGCTTCGCCGTTCGGTTCGAACACCACCCAGCCGATGCCGCGGTCGATCGAGTGCTCGAGGTAGATGAAGTAGCGGCGCAGGTTGACGTACTTCCAGTCCGGATCGCTGCCGAGCGTCCGCGCGCCCCACACGCGATATCCGTGGCCGGGAAGGAAACGCAGGCAATTGATGCCCAGCGGATTGAGCTGCCCTTGCTCCGCCAGCGTGATTTCACGCTCGAATTTCACCGCGAGAGTGACCACCTCATTGGCCGGCGCCTTGAATACGCCGCGCTGGATGTCGGTGCGCGCGTAGATGCCAGCGATGAATCCGCTCGGCGGCAGATCGAGATCGCGCGCCGCATTCGGATCCTTGATCGTGACCCACGGATAGTAGAGTGCCGCGCGGCTCGAATCCAGTCGCGCACGCCACTGCCGGACGCCGGCGATGTCCGCGCCCGGCGGCGAGTCGAGCACCGCAATCCGATAACGCATGCGTTCGGCGTGCGCGACCAGCAGATCGGCAATCGCTTCGGCGCCGGACGGATCGTCCGCATGGCGCGCGGTGGCCCCCGGCGCCGCGACGATCGAAATGTCGTCCTCGTCCTCGAACTGCGCCAGCCCGGTCTTGAATCCCGCGCCTGCGCCGGTGGTGCCCGCGTATTCCGCCGCGCGCGGCAGCAGACCGTCGTTGCCGCCCGCAAGCCGGATTTCCCGCGTCACGTTCGCCCCGGGGATGGCCGCCGGGTCGAGCGAGAACCAGTCGGCCAACAGGTCCGCGGCACCGATTCCAGCGCTTGCAGGCGGGTCGAAGATCACCGGCGTCCATCGCGATGGTTCGTCGGCCGGAAGCTCCGCGGCGAAGCGGGCGAATATCGAGTCCGCCGCATCCGTCGCCGTTTGCGCGGGGTTCGGCGACAACCCGTTCCATCGTCCAAGAACACGGGACCCGTCGGCCGACGAAACTTCGACGGTCAGTGTCGTTGCACGGGTCGGGCCTCCCGGCGCCGGCGGCTGCAACGCAAGGCGCACGATCAGGTTGCCCGCGGCGCCCGGGAAGCGGGCACGCACGTTCAGCGCCCCGCTGGAATGGCGGCCGTGACCGTCGGACCATCGCGGCGTTCCCGCTCCGCCGAGGTCGACGACGGGGCTCGTCGGCGGGTAGTCGCCCGCCAACGGGCGGAACACGCGCGACACGAAGAGCCGCTTCCCGCCTTCGGCAAAGAAGGCGCGCACCGCGTGCCACAGGAAATTTTCGGTCGTTGAGGTCGAATCGGGCGATGCCGTCGTTGCAAACGCCAGCGCCGCGCCCGCGTCGAAGAAGCATTCGAACTCGGCCAGGCTGGCGACGTGCAGGGAGGGGCCGGCCACGCTTCCATAGCCGCACGGCCCGATGAATCCCGCCGTCGACGTGCCGACACCCTCGATGCTCTTCGACCGAAAAGGGATTTCCTCGACGTAAACGCCGGGCGCCAGGTATTCGGGCATCGCGTCTCGTCCGACTCCGGATCAGCGTCAGTGATCGCCACCCATTACTGCGGCATGCCCAAAGCTACATCGTCCCGGCGAGTGCGACAAGCTGGTCGAGCGCCCTGCCCCAGCCATCGTGGAATCCCATCGTTTCGTGCATCTTTCGCGCATCCTCGTCGCCATGGATGACGAGCGCCGTGTAGTTCGTCCCGATGCCCCGCGATTCGAGCGTGATGATCGCAGTCATGAGGAACGGCACGCTACTTGTCAGGGCCTTCGACCGCGGCCGATAGCCCGGACCCAGGGCACCTGTCCAGACGAGCTTTTCGTTCTCGACGATTTCCAGGTAGCAACCCACGTTGGACACTTCCTGGCCCTGGGGCCCGCGCATGACCGTGCTGAAAATGCCGCCGGGGCGAAGGTCGATCTCGCAACCCACCGTCTGCCACGGCGCGGGCGTGAACCACTTCTTGAGGTGCTCCGGACGGGTCCAGGCGAGCCACACGCGTTCCTTCGGCACGTCGATCGCCCTCTCCAGCACCAGGTCGAGCTTCGGGTCCGGTTGATGCTGGATCGGGCGCGTCATTGCCGTGTCTCCTTGAGTTTGGTCGGGTACGAATCCAGTCGATCGAGGCGGCTCGCCCGGACGGCCCGTGCTTTGCCATCCAGTGCTCGTCCATCTCAGGCGGCAGGGGGCGAGCCGCTGCCCTCAGCGCCGGCTCACCGTTGCTCGCCGATCATGCTCTGGAGCCCGCGCATGTCGAGCAGCCTGACCACCCGGCCCTGGATCTGGATCAGTCCCGCCGCCTGGAAGCGCGTGAACTGGCGGCTGACGGTCTCGAGGTTCAAGCCCAGGTAACTGCCGATCTCCGCACGCGACAGCCGCAGCACGAATTCCGACGCCGAGTAGCCGCGCTGCTTGTAGCGCCGCGACAGGTTGAGCAAGAACACCGCGATCCGCTCCTCGGCACGCATGCTGCCCAGCAGCAGCATGACTTCGCGCTCGCGGGCAATTTCAGTGGCCAGCACCTTGTGCAGGTTGTGCTGCAGCGGAACGACGTCGCGCGCGAGTTCTTCCAGGCGGTCGAACGGAAGCACGCAGACTTCGGTGTCTTCCAGCGCCACCGCTTCGCCGCGATATCGTTCGGTCCCCAGGCCGTCCAGGCCGACGATATCGCCGATCAGGTGGAAGCCCGCAATCTGCTCGTGCCCCTGTTCGCCGAGCACCGTCGTCTTGCAGGAACCGACGCGGATGGCGTGAAGTGCCGAAAACGGCTCGCCGGCGCGATACAGGGACTCGCCCTTGCGCAGATGCCGGCGCTCGACCACCAGCGCATTGATCTGGTGCAATCCCTCCGTGCCGACCCCAACCGGCAGGCAAAGCTCGCGCACGCTGCAATTGAGGCAGTGCGCCTTGACTTCTCGCAGATTGACCGGCGATCCGGGGATTACGATCGACTTTGCGGCCTTGTCAAAGGGAATCGACATCGACGGAGTGTGGGCCTATAGGGAATTGGCGGAGCGCGCCAAACATACCCAAAGGACTTGTCCTTTCGATAATCTGCCCGACCGCGCCGCCGCCTCAGGCACCGATGGCTGCCTCGATCTCGGCAAACGTGCGCGCGACGTCGTGTCCGACGTGAGGCGGAAGGCCGAGCTGCCGCGCAATCTGCGTCAACGAAAAGATCCCGCGGACCGTGCGGGTTGCCGATGGTCCGCCGGCCGCCCCGGATTCGATCACCAGGGCGTGCTGGCGTCCGGAACGCTTCAACGTCTCGACCACGTCGCCGACGCGAACCTGCAGCACGTCCTGCAGCTCCATCGCTTCCAGGAGGCCTGCCGGCGTCATGACGTCGCTTACGAGGATGTCGGCGTGCCGTACACCGCGGTCCTGCGCAAACTGGATCGGTTTTTCGCCCGAAATGTCGTTCGCGGTAATGATGCCAAGGATGATCGTTTCCTCGTCGGCCACGAAGAGCGACCGAACGCCGTGCTTGATCATCGCATCGTGCGCCTTGTCGACACTTGCGCCGGCGCCGATCGTCACGGCGGCGACGCGACTCAAGTCCGTCATCACCTCCGCCGCGGGCGAGCTGGCCTGTACGCGCTGTGCCGGCGTCCGGCTCTGCAGGCGATAGGTGACGCCGGCGCCCGCCTTCGATTGGCGCAGCGGACGAAACGGCTCGTCCGCGGGTCGCGGCGGGTGCGCGGGCAGCACGTCGCTCACGTGCCCGATTCCGGAGAACATTCTTTCCAGGACGCCGGGTTTCTGTTCGGAGCTCATAGCGGATGCCTCCTTGGGGGACGCGGTGCGACCTAAAGTCGCGGCTCAATGCACGGCGTGGGGCGAAGAACATACGCTTCCGACCAGCGCGCAAGGACCAATCTTGCCACCATTCCCGGGCAACCCCAAACCTCGAGGGCTGCGGGGCGGCTCGACATCCCTGGGGAACCCCTGCCGGGCATCAAGTCGGCCGCCCCGTGTCGGCGCGGCCCAATGGCCGTTGAATTGCAACGTCGACAGCCCTATATTCGAAACAGGTATTAAAGCGGCGCACTCGGAAAGGCAATGCAACGCTAGGGTGGCCGCATCGGACCGCGAATCGGCGCGGTCGCGGTCGAAATTCATCCCTTGGACGGGTTATCAGATGGCTGGTATGCGTCCGGCCGTCGTGGCCGGGAAGTTCTACCCCGGAACGCCAACGGCGTTGCGGGCGGAAGTGCGGACGTACGTCCGTGACGCGACGGCGCGGCTTCCGGCAGGGTCCGCCCTGCCCAAGGCGGTGATCGTTCCGCATGCAGGCTACGTTTACTCGGGCGCGGTCGCGGCTTCCGCCTACGCCCGCCTCGCCGCCGGACGCAAAAAGATCCGGCGGGTCGTGCTGTTCGGGCCGACCCACCGCGTGGCGATCCGCGGCCTCGCGCTTCCGTCCGCGAGCGCGTTTGCCACACCGCTGGGCGCCATCGACGTCGATCGCGACGCCGTGGCCGCCGCGCTTGCGCTGCCCGCGGTGTGCGAAAGCGACGCCGCGCACGCGTTCGAGCACTCGCTGGAGGTGCAGCTGCCGTTCCTGCAGGCGGTCCTCGGGGACTTCAGGATCGTTCCATTCGCCGTCGGCGACGCCACGCCGCGCGAGGTGGCCGATGTCATCCAGCAGCTGTGGGGCGGTCCGGAGACACTGTTCGTCATCAGTTCCGACCTGTCGCACTACCATGGCTACGCCGACGCCCGCGCCATCGATCGAGTCACCGCCGACGCCGTTCTCGGGCTGTCGGCGACGCTCGATCACGAGCAGGCGTGCGGGGCGACGCCGATCAACGGAATGCTGCTGGCCGCGCGCGACCGCGGCTTGACGCCAGAACTGCTGGACCTGCGAAACTCCGGCGACACGGCGGGCGACAAGTCCCGCGTGGTCGGGTATGCATCGTTCGCCTTCACCGGGAGCGGCAATGACCGAACGTGATCTGGGCCATGCGCTGCTGACGATCGCCCGTTCCGCGATCGCGCAGGAGATCGGGCTGCCGACATTGGACGCGGCCGGTCATCCGGCGTTGGGGCAACCGGGCGCCACGTTCGTGACGCTGAAGCGCCGAGGCCAGCTGCGCGGATGCATCGGCTCGTTGAGGCCGACGCGCCCGTTGGGCGTGGATGTGCGCGCGAACGCGCTGGCGGCGGCATTTGGCGACCCGCGCTTCCCGCCGCTCGCCGCGAGGGAGTTCGAGCAGGTGACGGTCGAAGTGTCGCTGCTGGCGGCCGACGAGCGTATCGAGGTCGTGGACGAGCACGACCTCCTCGCGCGCCTTCGCCCCGGCGTGGACGGCCTCATTCTCGAGTTCGGCCGGCAGCGCGCGACGTTCCTGCCCCAGGTCTGGGATTCGCTTCCGGACCCGCGCGAATTCCTTGCCGCGCTGAAGCAAAAGGCCGGGATTCCCACGGATTTCTGGAGCGCGCAAATAAACGTCTTCCGCTACGGCGTGACCAAGTGGACAGAGGGCGAATTCGCCCAATTTGAAGCACAACGATGAGCAACCATCCCGGACGCTGGTGGCACACACTCGACGACGGCCGCATCCAATGCGACCTGTGCCCGCGCGACTGCCGCCTGCATGAAGGACAGCGTGGCGCGTGCTTCGTGCGCCAGCGCGAAGGCGATGCGATGGTGCTCACCACCTACGGCCGATCGTCGGGGTTCTGCATCGATCCCATCGAGAAGAAACCGCTCAATCACTTCCATCCCGGATCGAGCGTGTTCTCGTTCGGAACCGCGGGCTGCAACCTCGCCTGCAAGTTCTGCCAGAACTGGGACATTTCGAAGTCGCGGGAGATGGACACGCTGATGGATTCGGCGTCGCCGGCGGCGATCGCCGAGGCGGCCGCCAGGACCGGCTGCAGGAGCGTGGCCTTCACCTACAACGATCCGGTGATCTTTGCCGAATACGCGATGGACACCGCCGACGCCTGCCACGCGCTGGGCATCAAGACGGTGGCCGTCACGGCGGGCTACATCGGCGTCGACGCGCGGCGCGATTTCTACGCCAAAATGGACGCCGCCAATGTCGACCTGAAGGGCTTCACCGACGATTTCTACGTGAAGCTCTGCGGCGCGCGGC
>DAOMGB010000116.1:0-6159 GCA_035430095.1 Casimicrobiaceae bacterium
TGAAGTCGAGCGAGAAGACGACGCTCGACAACTTCTACGGCACCAATCGCGCGCTCACCTGGACGCTCGCCTTCGATGGCGGCACCAGTACCTGCCTATTCGCGAAGCCGCCGCAGTACCAGCCGCTGCCCGGCAGCCTGTATCGCGTCACGGTGCTCGCGGAGGAGGTCTAGGTGCGTTCCCTCTCGTCGGCCCTGAACACGGCCTATGGCTACGCGGTACAGAAGCCGGCGTGGTTCGTAGAGGTCTCGTTCGCCGCGGCCACCGAGTACTACTCCAGCTATTCGACCGTCACCTGGAACAGCCAGTCGTGGACGGCGCGCGACATCGACGTGTCGTCGATCCGCGTCGGCGCCCTCGAGATCACCGGCGCCATCGTCTTCGGCAACGCCGACGACGTGATGGGCGCGAAGGCGCTGGCGTCCTACTTCCAGAACCGGCGCATCCGCATCTGGGGCTATGACGGCAGCATGGTGTCGCCGGCGGTTGGCGATCCGTTCCTGTTCTGCGACGGCATCGGCGGCGGGGCGTCGATCGCCGCCGACCGGGTCAGCGTCGCGATCCACGACTTCATCGAGGCGGTGGAAGGCCCGCGCACGACCGTGTCACCGGCGTTCGGCTTCTACACCTATCTCCCGGCCGGCAAGGTGATTCGCATCAACGGCATCGACTACACGGTGGAACGATGAGCGGCGACCTGCGCTTTAGCGGCAGCGGCACCACGATGCCGCGGACGCGGGCGGTGAGCTCGAGCTCCGTCAGGTCGACGACCGACTGGCTCAACATGGTACGCGCCCGCATCCTGCAGCAGTCGCCGGACGTGGTCGAGCAGCAACTCGCCCGGTCGGCCGACGGCGCCACGATCCCGGTCGTCTATGGCTACGCCCGGGTCGGCGCCCTCATCAAGAACGTCGTGCCGTACAACGGCATGGTCTACGTCGAGTGCCTGTGGGCGCACCAGGGCGACTCCATCCTCGACGTCAAGCTCGCCAACAAGGATCTGCCGGCGGGCTACACCCTGACGAATTACGATGGGTCGCAGGGATCGACCGATTCGACATTTTCCGCGGCGATGTCGGCCAACGGCTACACCTACGCCGAGTACAACCCCGGCGTGATGATGTCGATCATCGGCATCCCGATCGCGGCGTTCAAGGGCTCGCTCGAATTCTCGGCGAAGATCAAGGGCCGCAAGGTGCTCGACACGCGCACCTCGACGACCGCCTGGTCGGACTGCCCGGCGCTGGCCCTGCGCGACTTCCTGACCGACACGACCTACGGTTGCGGCAAGACGGTCGTCGCGACGAGCGTCAATACGGTGGCGGACCTGAACGACGCGATGGTCGGCGCAACCGAGAAGCGCCGCCTCATCGGCCTGGCGATCACCGACCGGCGCCGCATGAAGGATCACGTCGACGTGCTGCGCACCTACGCCGGGTGCTTCCTGTCGTTCACCGAGTCCGGCATCAAGCTGGTCGGCGACACGACCCGCACGACCGATGCGACCTACTCGCACACGAGCGGCGAGATCCTGCAGCTCGTCTCCTGCGAGAAGAAGGACCAGCTCGACGTTCCGACAGTGGTCGAGGTGCAGTACACGAACACGGGCGTTTTCCCGTACCGCAACGCCTACGCGACGGTGGAGGCGTCCGGGGTGGCGGGCGGCACCGTGCCGCGGCGGGTGTCGCAGATTCCGCTGCCGGGCATCACGCGCCACTCGCAGGCGACGCGCGAGGCCACCGAGCGGCTCAACAAGCTCATCACGCAGGACCTGGTCGTCGTGGTCGACGTGTTCGACAAGGGCATCGCCCACGAGGAGGGCGACGTGATCGAGGTCTCGCACCCGATTGGGCTCGCGAGCAAAAAGCTGCGCATCGGGTCCCCGCAACTCGTCGGGCCGAATGTGTGGCGGATCACCGGCACCGAGTATGACCCCGCGGCCTATTCCGATTCGCTGGCCACGGGCCCAACCTACGCGGATACGGACTGCATCGCGCTGCCAGCACCGATGCCCATCAATCTCGTGGATAACGCCGATTTCACCGACGATCTAGGATGGGGTTCGTCCGAATATGCGGATACGCGATCGCTGCGCGATTGGACCGGCGTGGCCGTTGGTGGTGCTCTTGCGAGGTGGGGCCGAAACTACGATGGAGGAGTTCGGTGGAACCTCGGGCGCGGTGGCGCCTACATGCGCGTAGCCGAGTACGGGCCTTCGAGTTCCAAAGCCCAATACATGTACAGGAGATTCCCCTGTAACCCAGGTAGCTACTACGAGGCCCAGATACTTGCCTCAATCCACAGATGTGAGGGGTGGTTCTATCTTCGATTTCTTAACCTGGATTTCAGCGCGGGGTATGACGCAATGGGCGCGGCCGATTCACTTCAGGCGGGTAGCGGGATCATCGGAAGCGCGACCACACTCGAAGACCATCACCTGTTCTGGCGCTTCGGCAAGGCCCCGGTGGCCGCGGATGGCGCTAGCGGTTGGTCGGATTCCACGGCGCATGATGCCGCTTGGGTGGTCGTAATTCCCGGCATGACGTGCAACGGAGAAGATTCTCCCTACACGTTATGGCAGCGGCTCGCGATCTTCGATCACGGTACGCGATCCGGTCTGACCAAAGCGCAGGCGACGCCGTGGATCGACTTCAACTCGCCGACCATCGACGGTGGGCAACTGCCCCGACATTCCGTCACGGGCATCGCGAATTCGACTTCGGGATACACGTCAACGTCCTACACCGTCGGGAATCAATACTGGTATTGCGATTGGGAGGCATTGTCGGTTTCGTGGACAAACGACACTCCCGCCGAGGTTGACGTCAATGTCGGTTTTAGTTGGCAAGCGCAAAGCAACTTCGCGGGCGTGCAGACCAACGTGCAGGTCGTAAAGGTGACGGTCAACGGTTCCGCGAGTTCGAATTACCCGAACCGATGGATTTCAGCGCCCAATGTTTGGGAAAACATGGGCGGTTCTTACACAGTGCAGGTTCCGTCAGGTCAGCAGATAGTCGCCAAGTTGATTGTCCACTGTGAACGCCTTGCCGGCGGCTACTCGGGGGCTACGCTTGGACTTTATGTGACTGATGCGAAACTTGACATTGAAACGATCCGCAAATGAACATCATCGTTCCGCCGCCCGTTGACGACGCGCCAGTCATCGTCACTTTTTTCGATTCCGCCACCCGCGAAATCCGCCATGTTTACCGCGGGCAGAAAAGCACCGTGCCCGAAAATTGCCCGACCGGGTGCGAATGGGTTGAAGGTGCGTTCGACCGCGATGAATTTTCGATCGACCCGGCACAACCGCTTGCGGTCAGGCGACAAGATTCGGACATCGAAGCCCGTCGCGGCGCTGTTCGTGCTGCCGTGATTGTTGCCGCCATGAAGGCCGATATATTGCGGCTAGAACAATCGCAACCGCGCATCATTCGCGAGCGCGACCTTGGCGACATGACAGTTCTCGAAGCGCGGCAACGGCTGCGCGACATCAATGATCAGATCGTCGCACTCCGCGCCATCATTCAAGCCAATAGTTAAGGAACCGATGCAATGAGCAAAGAGCTGGCGCTGTCCATCGCAGCGGCGGTCGGCTTCTCTACGACCATCGGGACCGTGGTGGTCGAATTGTTCGGCATCAACGTGGTGCTGCTCTTGTGGACCGGAGTGGGAGCGCTGGTGGCGATCGCGCTGGCGCGGGAGATCTCTCGCGTGCAGGCGGTTCTGCGGTTCGGGCTCGGCACGATGACGGGCGCGGTGGCGACGCCATTTGCCATCAACTCGCTGAACTTCGCCAGCAGCCCATGGTCCCACCGGCTGATCGCCGCCGTCTGTGGCGCGCTCACGCTGCTGGCGATCCAACTGGCCATCGAGAACCTGCCGCGGATGGCGACGGCCGCGGTCGACATCGCCAGGAGCTGGGCGGCGAAAAGGTGGGGCGGATGACTGAAAACATCATGCACGCGATCATCAGTATCCTGCTGACGCTGATCGGGCTGTGGGCGGTGGGGCGCTGCGGGCCGATGTCCGTGCGCACGCGGCTGGGTGACATCGCGGCGCTGGTGAGCACGGCGATCGGCGCCTTCGGCATGGCGGCCTACAACGCAGTGCACCTGATGCCGCCGGTCGAACTGCTGCTGATGTTCTTCGGCGGCCTGGCCTGGTGGCTGGTGGCGGAACCGCTGCACCGCAAGTTCGACCAGGTCGCGCCGCCGCAAGCCCACGGCAGGAAGCGCGGCCACAAGCACGCGCCGACGGCGCACTGAAGTGCGCATCTCCGAAGAAGGCCTCGCGCTGATCCGCGAGTCGGAAGGGTATCGCCCGACGGCGTATCCGGACCCGGGCTCGGACCTGGCCCGCGCAACGCGCGACCAGCCCTGGGGCTGGATCAGCGCGCCGGAGATCCGCGCGCGGCTGCCGGTGGCCACGCAGCTGCTGAGCGGCAAGCCGTGGACCATCGGTTACGGCACGACCGTCTACCCCAGCGGTGCGCCGGTGCAGCCGGGCGATACCTGCACCCAGGCAGAGGCCGAGGCCTGGCTGCAAATGAAGGTCGAGGGATTCGGCCGCGGCGTGCTCGAGGCGCTGGAGCGGCCGCAACTCATCAACCAGTCGATCTTCGATGCGCTGACCTCCATCGCCTACAACATCGGCACCGCTGCGCTGACGGGATCGACGCTGATGCGCAAGATCAACGCCGGCGACTGGCTCGGCGCCGCGGCGGAGTTCGACCGCTGGAACCTTGCCGGAGGCAGGGTCGAGCCGGGCCTGGTGAAGCGGCGCGACCGCGAACAGGCGCTGTTCGAGCGCGGACTGGACGAGGCGCTCGCCTTCGCCGCGCAACGCAAGGCCGAAGGCGACAACATCGCCTGACTACCGGAGTATCCGATGGACCGACTGCCGCTTGCCCTGCAGCTGGCGCTGCTCGAACTCGTCAAGCTCGCCGCGCCGGTCGTCTGCCTGTTCTACCGGGGCGGATGGTTCAACACGCCCGACGACCCGGCCAGCCCGCACGGGATGTACGAGCCCGCCATGCGCGACCGGCATGCACGCTGGGGCACGCGCTGGGCCGACTGGTGGTGGCTGGGCGTGCGCAACCGCGCCTACGGGCTGGCCTATGCGATGAAGCCGCGGCACTTCAAGCGGCTGGAGAGTTACCGCGACTGCCAGTGCACGCGCGAGTGGCGCGGCCGCACCCGCATCACGACGGTGGACGGCTGGACCGAGCGTGCCATCCGGCTCGGCCCGCTGCACCTGCTGGCGGGCTACCGGGTGACGCCGATCTACAACGAGGCGAGCGAGAACCTGAACCGGCGCGAAGAAGGCCGCGAGCCGATCCCGTTCCGCCCGATCAACATGGACGCCCGGCCGATCCTGAGCCTGCGCGCCGGGGCGCCGGACTGATGTTCGCGCTGCCCTTCGCCGCCCGCGCCGCGGTAATGGTCGCGTTGGCCGCCTGCTTCGTGCTGATCGGCATGGGCACGCACAAGGTGTTCGCCGATCGCAAGATCGCCCGCATGGAGCGCGACTGGAACGCCGAGCGCGCCGCGGCCGCCGCTGCCACCGCAGCGGCCGAAGCCAATGCGCGCCGCATCGAAACCGCGTGGCGCGACCACGTTGCCCAACGGGAGAAGGACTATGCCGCGAACCTCGCTCGCCAGGCGGACCGCATTCGCGCTCTGGACGCTGCTGGCAGCGGGCTGCGCCAACGTCTCGCCGCTTACACCGGCGCCGGTAGCCCCGCCCCAGGTGCCGCCGATGCCTGCGGCGCTGAGCGCCGCCGAACTGAAACCCTCGGGCTACTGGTCGCAGAAGCTGACGGACTGGCGGACGAAAGCAGCCGCGAAGCTGACCGACTCCGCGACCTCGTCGGACTCTGCCGCGGCTGGGCCGAAGCACTAACCGCGCGCCAGCCCTGACCCGGCTTGCGAGGCCGGCCCGCCACGCGGCGATCGCGCCCACTCCCTCATCCCCCATCGTCCGCAAGGGCGATCGCGTCTCCTGCGCCGTTCTGGCGCGTCTGCTTTTCCCCACCCTTACCCCGTCCGGGGCCGTTTTCGGCATTTCGAGCCTCCCCCGTCCCTCTGGGCCGCAAGACCGGCTGCGCAGGACACGGTGTTTTGAGTCCCGTGCGTCTACCAGTTCCGCCATCCCGGC
>DAOMGB010000117.1:0-6046 GCA_035430095.1 Casimicrobiaceae bacterium
GCAACCCTGCGACGTTGCCGTTGCTTCACAAGTTCAAGGACACTGGGTTCCCGCGCGCGCGGCAACCCTGCGACGTTGCCGTTGCTTCACAAGTTCAAGGACACTGGGTTCCCGCGTGCGCGGGAACGACGACAGGGGCCGGGCTTCCCGCTCAATTCGGTAGCCGAGCGGGAGCGACATCAAGCGGGCTCTACAGCCACTTCTCCTTCTTGAAGTTGAAGTAAAGCCAGATGTCGACGATCACCATCAGCGCGATGGCGGCCGGGTATCCGAACGTCCAGTCCAGTTCGGGCATGTTCTTGAAGTTCATGCCGTAGACGCCGGCAACCATCGTCGGCACGGCGATGATGGCGGCCCACGCTGCCAGTTTCTTGGTCACTTCGCTTTCCGACAGCGAGATCATGCCGAGGTTGACCTGGATCGCAGTCGTCAGCATTTCGCGTATGCCTTCGATCGACGCGTGGATGCGGTGCAGGTGGTCGTAGACGTCGCGGAAATATTCGCCCATGCCGGTGCAGATCTGCGGCACGCGGCCGCCGTACAACCGTCCGGTCGCTTCCATCAGCGGGTCCACCGCGTGCTTCAGGACCATCAGTTTCTGCTTCAGTGCGTACAGGGACTCGATGTTCGACCTCGCGGCGTTGCGCACGAATATCTGCTCCTCGACCTCTTCCAGCTCGGTCTCCAGCCCGTCGAGGATGGGAAAGTAGCGGTCGACCACGTTGTCCATGAGCGCGTAGAACACGTAACCCGAGCCGTGCTTCAGCAGCTCGGGCTCGCGTTCGGCGCGCGCGCGCACCGCCGCGAATCCCATCTGCGTGTGCTGGCGCACGGAGAGCACGTAGTTGGGGCCGACGAAGATGTCCACCTCGCCGGACATCAGTTCCTCGTCGCCCTCGGGCGTCTTGACCTGCTCGACGGTATGCACGACCGCGAACAGCGAGTCGCCGTATTCCTCGATCTTGGGCCGCTGGTGGCCGTGCCGCGCGTCGTCGACGGCCAGCTCGTGCAAGCCGAACTCCTCGGCCATTTCGTCGAGTTCGCTCGGCGTGGGCTCGAACAGCGCAACCCATACGAAGCAGTCGGGACGGCTCACGTATTCGCTGATGTCCTCGCTGGGGATATCGGCGAGCTTGCGGCCGTTCTGGTATGCGACACAGCTGATGAGCATGAGGGCGGTAATCGGTGAATGGACCCTGGGGGGGCGGGAACCGCGTTCGGAACCTGCAGTCGCCGAATCATAGCCGCACAGGCTCCGTGCAACCACCGGCGCGGCGTTCCGCCCCGCGCGGCATTGCCCTTCGGCGTTTCCCCTCAAGGGCACAGCACCGGTGATATACTGCAAATGACCCGCGGTCAGTTATGGGATTGCCATGCCGGCACGCCGCGGATCGCACGGGAATGCCCGCAAAAATGTCCAGCGAATCCACCGACGGGGAGACCGTACGCGTGATGGCGCGGCAACCGCGCGAGCTCGCCGTGCTGCTCACGCTCGCGGCCATGCAGTTCACGCATGTCCTCGATTTCATGATCATGATGCCGCTCGGGCCGCAGTTCATGCGGATCATGGCGCTCGAACCGCGGCAATTCGCATTCCTCGTGTCGACGTATACGTTTGCCGCGGCCGCCAGCGGTTTCGTGGCCGCGTTCTGGATCGATCGCTTTGGCCGCAAGCGGGCGCTGCTCACGATGTACGGCGGCTTCGTCGTGGCGACCGTGCTGTGCGGGCTGGCTCCGAACTACGGACTGTTGCTGCTTGCGCGGATCGTCGCCGGATTGTTCGGCGGCGTCATCGGCGCGCTGGTGATGACCATCGTCGCGGACGTCGTGCCCTACGCCCGGCGAGCGCGCGCAACGGCGCTCGTGGCATCGGCGTTTTCGCTGGCCGCGGTGCTCGGCGTGCCGCTCGGCCTATGGATCGCCGCGCAATTCTCATGGCGCGCGCCGTTCATGGCGTTGGGGGCGCTCAGCATCGTCGTCGGAACGCTGGCATGGCGCATGCTGCCGCCGCTCGACGCCAACGTCGGTGCCACCCAAGGCCGGAGCCCGGCGGCCCAGCTGCGCGCGATCTTCGGCGTGGCCAATCACTTGAGGGCATTCGCATTCGTCGTAGTGCTGATGCTGTCCTTCTTCACCGTGGTCCCGTTCTTCGCCCCGTACATCGTCGCCAATGTTGGCCTCACCGAGGAGGAACTGCCCTACATCTACTTTGCCGGCGGCTTCACCACGCTGTTCACCGCGCAGCTGATCGGATATCTGGCCGACCGTTTCGGGAAGAAGCGCATGTTCACGATCGTGGCCTTCATGTCGCTGGTTCCGATCATCGTTACGACGCACCTCCCGCGCGTTACGCTGGGCTGGGTGATGGCGTCGGCCGTCGTGTACTTCGTGCTGGTGCCGGGCCGGATCGGTCCTGCGATGGCGCTGGTGACCGGCAGCGTCTCGCCGCGATTGCGCGGCAGCTTCATGAGCTTCAACGGGTCGATCCAGCAGTTGGGTTCCGGCGCGGCAGCCTTCCTCGCCGGTCTCATCATCGGCCGCGCCGCGGATGGCAGCCTGACCCACTTCGACTGGGTGGGCTGGCTCGCGGCCGGATTCACGCTTCTGGCGATCTGGCTGGCGTGGCGGATCCACGTCGTTCCGGACGGCAGCCCTGGACCGGAATAGGCGCCGGCGGCGGGCTTTGGACTTGGCCCAATCGGACGGGTAACATCCCCGGCTTCGTTTCCTCGTTGTGGTCGCCAATGCGCGCCTGGCCCCGCCGATGATCATCTCCTCCCTGCTCGACACCGACCTCTACAAGTTCACGATGATGCAGGTCGTGCTGCACCATTTCCCCGAGGCGCAGGTCGAGTACCGCTTTCGCTGCCGAAATCCCGACGTCGACCTTTCCCCGCACGTGGAGGAAATCGAGGCGGAAATTCGTGCGCTGTGCGCGCTGCGCTTCACGCGGCGCGAGCTGGACTACCTTCGCAGCTGGAGGTTCTTCAAGAGCGACTTCGTCGACCTGCTGGGGCTGTTCAACCTGGACGAGCGCTTCATCAAGGTGTCGCGCGTCACCGGTTCGCCCCGCGAAATCGACATCACGATAAAGGGGCCCTGGCTGCACACCATCCTGTTCGAGGTGCCGGTGCTGGCCATCGTGTCGGAAATTTACAACCGGCATGCCCACCCGATGCCGGACCTCGAGGAAGGACGCAGGCGCCTGGCGGCCAAGATCGCGCAGGCGAGCACGGTGCGCGACACCGAGTTCCGGATTGCCGACTACGGCACGCGGCGGCGTTTTTCGCGGGCCTGGCAGGACGAGGTCGTGGGCACGCTCAAGGCGGGACTCGGGCCGCACTTCGTCGGCACCAGCAACGTGCGCTGCGCGCTGGAGCACGGACTGACGCCCCTGGGCACGATGGCGCACGAGTACCTGCAGGCGTGCCAGGCGGTTGGCCCGAGGCTGCGCGATTCGCAGGTATTCGCGTTCAACATGTGGGCGCGCGAATATCGCGGGGACCTGGGAATCGCCTTGTCCGACGTGTGCGGCATGGATGCCTTCCTGCGCGATTTCGACCTCTTTTTCTGCAAGCTGTTCGATGGCGTGCGCCACGATTCGGGCGACCCCTTCGAGTGGGGAGACAAGCTCATCGCGCACTACGAAAGGATGCGCATCGACCCGCGAACCAAGACCATGGTGTTCTCGGACAGCCTCAACATTCCGCTGGCCATGCGCCTGTTCGATTACTTCAAGGGGCGTGCGCGGACATCGTTCGGCATCGGCACCAACCTGACCAACGACCTGGGTTACGAGCCGCTGCAGATCGTGATCAAGATGACCCGCTGCAACGGCCAGCCGGTCGCCAAGATCAGCGACGAACCATCGAAAGCCATGGACTATGACCCATCGTATGTCGCCTACCTGAGGGAAGTCTTCCAGGTGCCGGACGAGGCCGCGCAGAAGAAACGGGCCACGGCCAATTGACGCCGCGGGCCCGGGCCGCGGTGTAGGAAACGGGCCTTCGGTGTAAAGTATTCGCATGGCAACACCCATTTCAGGCGTCAAGGCGCCGCCTTCCCCGGGTTCCCCGCCGGGAGGCAAGACCGCTGGCGCCGCCGCCAAGGGGCAGGACCGCCGCTTGCGGCTGGACGACATTCTCAAGCTCATGCTGGCCGACGGGCTGGTCCCGGCGCCGGAAGCGGAAGTGCTGGCCCGGTCGCGCACGCATCGCTTCGAGCATCCGCTGGAGGCGATTGCCGACAGGAACTGGAAATCGCTGAAGCCGCCGCACCGGCAGATGACGCTCGAGTGGCTGGTCGAATGGCTCGCCGGCAAGCTCGGCATTCCCTATTTTCACATCGATCCGCTCAAGATCGACCTGGGCGCCGTGACCGCCACCATGTCCATCGCCTATGCCGAGCGCTACCGGATCCTGCCGGTGGCGGTCGACCGTCAGACGCTGACGGTGGCCACGAGCGAGCCCTTCATCCGTTCCTGGGCCAACGAGCTGGGAGAAATCCTCAAGCTCGACGTGAAGTTCGTGTTCGCGAACCCGGCCGACATCAAGCGGTTCATGGGCGAGTTCTTCAATCTCGCGCGCTCGATGAAGCGCGCGCAGACCGCGTCCAAGGGCCAGCTCGCGCTGACCGGCAATTTCGAGCAGCTGGTCGAACTGGGCAAGCACGGAAACCTCGACGCCAACGACCAGCACGTCGTCCACATCGTCGACTGGCTGTGGCAGTATGCATTCGAGCAGCGCGCGTCGGACATCCATATCGAGCCGCGGCGCGACTTGGGGCTGGTGCGCTTCCGCATCGACGGCGTGCTGCACCAGGTGTATGCCATTCCCGCGCCGGTGCTGATCGCGATGACGTCCCGCATCAAGCTCCTCGCGCGCATGGAAATCGTCGAGCGGCGGCGCCCGCAGGACGGGCGCATCAAGACGCTGGCGCCGGACGGCCAGGAGGTCGAGCTGCGGATTTCGACCATGCCCACTGCGTTCGGCGAAAAACTGGTCATGCGCATCTTCACGCCCGAAGTGCTGGTGCGCGACTACGAGGACCTGGGCTTCACCGAGGACGACCGCCAGCGCTGGCGGAAGATGATCAAGGAGCCGCACGGGATCATCCTGGTCAGCGGCCCGACGGGCTCCGGCAAGACGACGACGCTCTATTCGTCGCTGAAGGAACTCGCGGTGCCGGAAGTGAACGTCTGCACCATCGAGGACCCGATCGAGATGGTCGAGCCGTTGTTCAACCAGATGCAGGTGCAGCCGACGATCGGCGTCGATTTCGCCAGCGGCGTGCGCACGCTGCTGCGGCAGGATCCGGACATCATCATGGTCGGCGAAATCCGCGATCGCGAGACGGCCGACATGGCGGTGCAGGCGGCGCTGACGGGACACCTGGTGCTGTCGAGCCTGCATACCAACGACGCGCCCACGGCCGTCACCCGGCTGCTCGACCTGAACGTGCCGCCCTACCTGCTCAGTTCCACGCTGCTGGGCGTGATGGCGCAGCGCCTCGTGCGCACGCTGTGCCCGCACTGCAAGAAGCCCGCGGAGCCTCCCGACGACGAGACGTGGAAGGCGATGACGGCGCCGTGGCGCGCCGACAAGCCCGAGAAAATCATGGCGCCCGCGGGCTGCCTCGAGTGCCGGATGACCGGCTACTACGGGCGCATCGGGCTCTACGAGATCATGCTGATGACGCCGGCGCTGCGCAAGCTCGTCACGCACGACGCCGACGATCGCGCGATCCGCGAGCAGGCGTACAAGGACGGCATGAAGCCGCTGCGTGTCTCCGGCGCGATGAAGGTCGCCGCCGGCATCACGACCGCCGAGGAAGTCCTCAAGGTGGCGCCCCCCGCGTGACCGCCCGCGTGACCGAATTGCGCGGGCCGGCTACGCGAGGCCCGCAATTCGGTCCCGAGGCGAATCAGCGCGAAAGGCTTCGGGCGGCCGGGCGCCTTTCGCGTAGCAAAAGCCCGAAGCGCGCCGATCACAAGGCGCTTCGCGCCCGTTCAGTAGCGCGCGTGTGCACGCTGACTGCCTTCGGCGGA
>DAOMGB010000118.1:0-5961 GCA_035430095.1 Casimicrobiaceae bacterium
GACCCGCACTACGTGACGGCAAGGCCCACCAGCCATGCGGGTCTGTTGCTGCAATGGTTTGGCGATCGCGGTCGAGGGATTTCGCACCTGGATTACGGCGGCGGGCACGGGTTGTTGAGCGACCTGGTTCGCGATTCCGGATGGAATTCGACCTCGTACGACCCGTTCTTCGACAGGAGCACGACGATTGCCGATTTGGGCAGGCACGACCTCATCACGGCGTTCGAAGTCTTCGAGCATGTCCCGGACGTCAACCGGCTGGTGTCGGAACTCGACTCGCTGCTCAAGCCGGAGGGCCTCGTGATCTTCAGCACGGTGGTTTCGGATGGGGAAATTTCTGCGGGCCGGCCGCTGTCGTGGTGGTACGCCGCGCCGAGGAACGGGCACATCAGCCTGTACTCCCGGAAGAGCCTCGAACTGCTCGCCGCAAAGTTCGATCTCAATTTCAGAAGCTATGCACCCGGACTTCACGGATTCTGGCACGTCCTGCCGCGCTGGACAGAGTCCACGATATTTGCAGCGCCATCGCCTTCCAACGCCGCGTGACGCGGACCTGAACTGTCCTCCCGACGTGTCTTCCGGTGGTTAGGTCGGCGTCGAAGCGGACCCTAGCTGCGCCCGCTGCTGCCGAAACCTCCCGCGCCGCGCCGGCTGGCTTCGAAGTCCGCGACGACTTCGAAGGCCGCCTGCACCACCGGCACGATCACGAGCTGGGCCATCCTGTCGAGTGGCTGCAGCGTGAATTCGGCGCTGCCGCGGTTCCAGCAGCTCACCAGGAGCTCGCCCTGGTAGTCGGAGTCGATCAGTCCGACCAGGTTGCCCAGCACGATGCCGTGCTTGTGGCCGAGTCCCGACCGTGGAAGGATCAGCGCAGCGAAGCCCGGGTCGCCGATGTGGATGGCGATGCCGGTCGGTATGAGTTCGGTTGCGCCTGGAACGAGCGTCAAAGGTGCGTTCAGGCAGGCACGCAAGTCGAGGCCGGCCGAGCCCGCGGTGGCATAGGCAGGCAGATGCGGCCGGATGCGTTCATTCAGGATCTTGACGGCGATGACGGGCTGGGACATGGATGCGTGGAGTCCTGTTGAAATCAGTATTTTCGCAGCAGGTAGATGCGCCCCTGCAGTGGAACCTTCGACTCGATGCGTATGACCGCGGGCTCGGCGATCTCGACGTCGAACGTTTCCGCCGCAAGCCGCCGGATGTATTGCTCGGACTGCGCGTAGCGCCCGGTCGCCAGCAGCCTGTAGTCCGGCGTTGCGCACTCTTCGGTCGAGAACGCGAACCGGCCTCCGCGCCGCAATATTCGGGCCGCGTCCCGAAACAGCGACTCGAGCGCGCCGATGTAGATGAAGACATCGGCCGCGCAGATGGCGTCAAAGGTGCCCGCTTCGGCGTCGCGCAGCCACGCGTGGATTTCGCCCTTGTGCAGTTGCTCGTAGGCACTCCGCATCCGGGCCTGGGCGAGCATCTTCTCCGAAAGATCGACGCCGACGAGCCGGTGCCCGTGTCCCGCCAGCGCTTCGCCCACCTGCCCGGTTCCGCAGCCCAGGTCGAGTATCGACAGAGGTCCTGACGAGGACGCGAGCAACAGCGCGGCGAGCCGCCGGGGAACCTCGTACTGCAACTTTGCCAGGTGCGCGTCGAAGGTCGGCGCGAAGTTGTCGAACGTGGCAGTGACCCAGGTATCCGGGGAGCGCTGCGTCGACTGGCCCAGCGCGGCTGCCCGGTATTGGCCGAACAGCTGGGGATCGAGGCCGCGCGAGATGGCCAGGTCGTAAATGGCAACCGCCGCCGCGATGTCGCCCTGGATTTCCTCGAGCTTGCCGAGATTCACGTAGGGAACGTCGAGGTCGGGGCGCAATTCCAGCGCGCGACGGAACGCCTGGCCCGCCTCGCGATTTCGTCCCAGCAATTGCAGCGCGGATCCGCGATTGTTGTGGACCTTGGCATCGTCCGGGTTCAGCCGCAACGACGCGTCGAACGCCGCGAGCGCGTCCCCCGGGAGCCCCTGGTCGATGAAGAGCAGGCCCAGGTTGTAGTGAACGCGCGGATCGGCGGAATCCAGCGCGCGCGCGCGTTCCAGCAGCGCCTTTGCTTCCATGAATCGGCGGTTCTCGAGGCAGGCATAGCCTTCCGCGCAGAGGCGCGCCGCCTCCGTGGTCGGGGATTCACGCGATTCGCGCATTGCACGGCTGGTCGTTCCCGCGGACGCGGGAACCCAGTGTCTTCATTTGCCAAGTGGAACGACAACGCCGCTGGTTCCCCGCGTACGCGGGGACGACATGCACGGGGCGACGTGAAATTGCGGCGGATG
The DNA here is from genome assembly GCA_035430095.1 of Casimicrobiaceae bacterium. Classification (GTDB taxonomy): domain Bacteria; phylum Pseudomonadota; class Gammaproteobacteria; order Burkholderiales; family Casimicrobiaceae; genus VBCG01. The sequence goes on from DAOMGB010000118.1 coordinate 2,315, forward strand.
TCACTTGCGCGACACGCGCAGGGCGATTTCACCGATCAAGCGACGCGCCAACGCCAGCTTCTCCATGCGCGGAAGCGGATGCGCGCCGTCGTCGTCGAGCAGCGCGACTTCGTTGTCGCTGCTGCCCACCGCATCCTGGACTCGGTTGGCGATGAGGAGCGGCAGCTTCTTCCGTTTTCGCTTGTCTTCGGCCTGCCCCAGCACGTCGTGGCTTTCGGCCGCGAAGCCGACGCAAAACGGCGCCTTGGGTCGGGCGGCTACGGTGGCCAGGATGTCGACGGTCGGCTTGAGCGTCAGCGTCAATGAGGCGGGCGACTTCTTGTACTTGCGATCGGACGGCGCGTCCGGGGCATAGTCGGCGACCGCAGCCACGGCGATGAATATGTCCGCGCGGTCGATGCGCCCAAGGACGGCGTCCGCCATTTGCGCGGCGCTGGTCACGTCGACGCGCGTCACGCCTGCGGGCGTCGCAAGCGCGGAGGGACCGGCGACCACGGTGACCTGTGCGCCCGCCTCGGCGGCGGCCCGGGCCATGGCGAAGCCCATTTTCCCGGAACTCGAATTGGTGATGCCGCGCACCGGATCGATGGCCTCGAAGGTGGGACCTGCGGTCAGCAGCACCCGTTTGCCGGCGAGGACCTTTGGCTGCTTCGAGGCGACCAATGCGGCGAACAGCGCATCGGGCTCGAGCATGCGACCTTCGCCATTCTCGTTGCACGCGAGTTCGCCGGTATCCGGTCCCAGGACCATCACCCCATCCTGGGCGAGTTGCGCCATGTTGCGCTGGGTTGCCCTGTTCGCCCACATCTGCCGGTTCATGGCCGGCGCGACCAGCAGCGGACACTCGCGCGCCAGGCAGAGTGTCGTCAGCAGGTCGTCGGCGCGTCCCTGCGCGACCTTGGCGAGGAAATCCGCCGACGCGGGTGCCACCACGATGGCATCCGCCCCACGGGACACGGCGATGTGACCCATGGCGTTGGCGGCGCCGGACTCCCACAGGTCGGTCAATACCGGTCGCCCGGAGAGTGCCTGGAAGGTGGTCTGCGTCACGAAGCGGGTGGCGGCGTTTGTCATGACGACGTCGACGACGATCCCCGCCTTGACCAGCAGGCGCGTGAGCTCGGCCGCCTTGTATGCGGCGATCCCGCCGGTGACTCCCAGCACGACGCGTTCGAGCGGTTTCGATTCGGACGACAATTAAGCACTTCCCGGCGGATTCATGGGTCAGGACGCCGGAAGTTTACACTTTCCACCGGCATTTCTCAGCGCGCCCAAGGGCGTCGGCGTGCGTTTCACGCATGCCCGCGATCGAGGCGATTTGGTAGCATGGGTCTCGACGGCTGGCCCTTAACGACACGTCCGATGCTCAAATCGCTTTTTTCCCGCCGCGCCGCCATCGATGTCGAGCAGGCGGTGCGGCAAGCCAGGGAGTTTCACGGGGCTGGACGCCCAAGCGACGCACAGCCTTTGTGCGAAGCGGCCCTCAAGGCGCAGCCGGGACACTTCGAGGCGCTGCACCTGCTGGGCGTCATCAAGTTGCAGCAAGGAAAGTATGGCGAGGCGGAAGCGCTTTTCGCACAGGCCATTCTGGCCAACGCGGATTCCGAGAGCGCCCATACGAACAGGGGCAGCGCGTTGCTCGGCCTTGGCAGGCCCGACGATGCGCTGGAAAGCTTTGGCAGGGCGCTGTCGATCAACCCGGAATCCGCCGACGCTTGCGTCAACCGTGCCGCGGCGCTGCTGTCGCTGGGACGCCAGGAGGACGCGATCGCCAGCTACGACAGGGCGTTGGCGATCCGCCCCGATTTCGTCATCGCGCTTTCCGGCCGCGCCAACGCCCTGAATGCGCTCGGTCGACTCGAGGCCGCGGTGGCGGCCTATGGAACGGCGCTCGCGGTTCGACCGGATGACGTCGCCCTGCTCAACGACCGCGCCAACGCGCTGCATCACCTCGGTCGCCATGCCGAGTCGCTGGCCGGCGCGCAGCGTGCGTTGGCGCTTGATCCGCAATCGATCGCCGCGTTCGTGAGCCTGGGCAATGCGCTGCACGCGCTGGGCCGCAGCGAAGAGGCGCTGTCCGCCTACGACAGGGCGATCGAACTCGCGCCGGACTTTGCGGGCGGACCGTTCAACCGCGGCATCGTGCTCCATGCGCTGGGTCGTCTCGACGAGGCCATCGCCGCCTACAGTTGGGCCTGTGCAATCGACCCGAAATTTACGCAGGCACTGTTCAACTGCGCGGTCGCGCAAAGCCAGGCGGGCCGCCACGAAGACGCCATGGCGAGCTACCGGCAGATTCTGGAACTGGACCCGGATTACCCGCACGCCGCCGGAAATGTCGTGCACGAGCAGGCGCAGATGTGCTCGTGGGCGGGACGCGAGGCATTGGTTGCGCGCGTGATCGATGATGTTGGCGCCGGAAAGCCGGTTGTGGTTCCACACCCTTTTCTAGCGATGTGTTCCAGTGCCAAGGCGCAGCTCGCGTGTGCCCGCGCCTTGGTGGCGTTGCACCATCCTCCAGACCGGAAGCCGAGGTGGACCGGGGAAATCTACCGGCACGACAAGATCCGTATCGCCTATGTGTCCGCCGACTTTCACGAGCACGCGGTGGCGTTCCTGATCGCGGGAATGCTCGAGCGGCACGACCACGACCGGTTCGACATCACGGGGATCGTCTTCGGCCTGGAGCACGAGAGTCCCATGCGCTCGCGGATCGAGGCGACGTTCGACCGGGTCATCGACGTGCGCAAGATGCGCGACGGCGAAGTGGCGGACCTGATGCGAAATCTCGAAATCGACATCGCGGTCGACCTGATGGGGTACACCAAGTTCTCGCGGACCAATCTGTTCGCCTGCCGTCCCGCCCCCGTCCAGGTCAATTTCCTGGGGTTTCCGGCCACCATGGGTGCGCCGTACATGGACTACATCATTGCCGACCGGAATGTGATTCCGGAGGCAATGGAGCAGCACTACGCGGAAAAGGTGGTCCTTCTTCCCGATTCGCTGCAGGTCAACGACGCGAATCGGCGCATCGCCGGCGCGACGCCGACCCGGGCCGAGGCCGGGCTGCCGCCCGAAGGCTTCGTCTTCTGTTCGTTCAACAACAGCTACAAGCTGAATCCGGAGATGTTCGCGATCTGGATGCGGCTGATCGATCGAGTGCCTGGGAGCGTGCTGTGGCTGGTCGCGGGCAACCCGGCGGTGGAAGCGAACCTGCGAAGGGAGGCACAGGATCGTGGCGTGGATCCGGCCCGGCTGGTGTTCGCGCGGCGCCTTCGCTACGAAGAGTATCTTGCCCAATACCGCCTGGCCGACCTGTTCCTCGACACGTTGCCCTACAACGGCGGCGTCACGATCAGCGATGCTTTGTGGGCGGGCCTGCCGGTCCTTAGCTGCTCGGGCGACGCGTTTTCCGCGCGCCTCGGCAGGAGCCTGCTGCACGCGGTGGGCCTGCCGGAACTCGTTGCGTCGTCATTGCAGGATTACGAAGCCCGGGCATTTGACTTGGCGACCCATCCCGCGGAGCTTTCCGGCCTCAGGCAAAGACTTGCCCGCAACCGGGACACTTTTCCGCTGTTCGATACCGATCGGTTCCGCCGGAACATCGAAGCGGCCTACGTCACCATGTGGGAAAAGACGCAGCGCGG
>DAOMGB010000119.1:0-5879 GCA_035430095.1 Casimicrobiaceae bacterium
CGCGCGAGGCGAAGGTGCTGCGCATGCGCTTCGGCATCGAGATGAACACCGACCATACGCTGGAGGAAGTCGGCAAGCAGTTCGACGTCACGCGCGAGCGAATTCGCCAGATCGAGGCGAAGGCGCTGCGCAAGCTGCGGCATCCTTCGCGAAGCGAAAAGCTCAGGAGCTTTCTCGAAGGGGAATGACCGCCGCGAAATGGCTGGCCCATGAAAAGACGCCCCGAACTAAGGGGCGTTTTTCTTTGGGACCGGCCATGCGCTCATGGGCAACTGTCGTCTACAACGCCTTGCCGCAGTGCAACTGGAAGTCGCTAGCTTTTCAGCGTAGTGTTGCGCCGCCGCCGGAATATGGCATTCACCGGTCCGGCGGACATTCCGCTCCAACTCGAGTCTTGCCAATATCAAGGGGGACGACATGCAAACCGTACTGCAGCGCTGGATTCAGCTCTTCATCGTGGTTGTTGCGATCGGCTGTTCAATCTCGGCTCGTGCCGACTACCAGTTCAGAGTGTTCGATTACCCGGGGGCCGTTGCCACGCAGTTGTGGGGAATCAACAACTCCGGGCAGGTCGTCGGCAACGCGTTCTTTGCCGACGATTCGCTTGTGAGCTTTGTCTACGACTCCAGGAAGGGGGGCATCACTGATCTGTCCAACGTGCCCGACAACAGCAATTTCATCGGCATCAACGAAAGCGGAACGATGGTCGGCGCCGTGTCCGATGCAGCAGTTACCTACGAGCACGGGGTCATACTCGACAAGAAGGGCAACGCGACGACGTTTGTCCATCCGGCTCCGCTCACCAACACGGTAGCCAGGGCCGTCGGGCCGTCGGGGCTGGTGACCGGTTATGCGTATGACGACGTTGACTCTACCGGATTCATCTACGATCCGAAGAGCAACACCTTCATCGACTTTCTCCCGTCGGCATTGACCATTGCGCAGGGCATCAATGGCCGCGGCGATGTCGTAGGCGGCATCGTCACGGCGCCCTTTGACCGCTTAGGCTTCCTGCGGGACAGCAGCGGTAACATTTCGCTCTTCAAGGTTGACGGCCACCGCACCCGCGCCCGGGGCATCAACGACTCGGGCCAGATCGTGGGCTTCATGGACACCAGCAGTGGAGTGCAGGGGTTCGTGGGAACCCTGTCCGGCGGCTTCACGCCAGTGAACGTGCCGGGCGCAACCGACACCCTTCCACAAGGCATCGCCAATTCCGGGGCCATCGTCGGCCAATACTTCGACGCTGACGGCAATACCCACGGATTCATCGCCACGCCGTTGCCGCCGAAGGGGAAGTAGCAGACGTCGCCACGCGCAGCGGCGTGTGCGCCTCCCGTTCGGAGGTCACGGGCAGCCTGACATGTGCAAGGAATGAAAACGCCCCGGCCGATCCCGGGGCGTTTTCTTAGATGACGCCAGCGATTACTTCGTGGCGAAACAGTACAACAGTCCGGCCCCGCCGGTCGACGCCAGCGCAGGGTCGCTGCAACCCTTGGTCGGATGCGACGAATTCCAGGATAGCGCGGGAGGGCTGGTATCGAGGCCGGTGCGGTCATGATGGCCGACGATTGCCACGCCTTCGCCACTCTTCGTCCAGTTGCCGCAGGTCTTGTCGTCGCCGGCGGGGAATGCCGTGCCGTCCGGCTGGGAACCGGTGAGGATGTCGTGTTTGTTCGGCGTGTCGCCGCGGCCGTTGACCACATCGCCCTTCTCCGTCAGCGCGGTCTGCTTTGTGAGGTTGTTGCTGCCATGCAAGTCGGCGACGTCCCTGGCTATGATCACGCCCTTGACGTTGGTCCACGGTCCGCCGCCGATGCGATCCTTGGCATTCACCGCCGGTGCAGATCCCGACGCCTGCGTGCTGAGATAGGCATGCCATGTCCGGTCGGGCAATCCCGCGGCCGCGGCCAGCGCCGCGCAGTGCTTGTCCGCGCCGGCGAGACCGCCGAAGTCAGCGCCCTTGCCGCCGCCGGTGCTGGTCACGAAGAATCCCGCGCCGCTCTGCGGCGTGACGCTTGCGCATCCGGCCAACGCAACCGCCGACGCGACGGCCCAGGACAATGAGGCCAAGCTGATCTTGTTCATGCAACTCCTCCGTTTGTTTCCGGCTGCTCGCGGTCGCGGCACCGGCTGCTTTCGACCGAACACTTAGGCGACGGATTCTATTCCAAGGCGGTAGGCGGCGAAAGTGAACAGGCCGACGCAGCAGCCGCCGGTCGCCGGCCCGACGTGCCGGCCACGACGAATCACTTGAGCAGCAGAACCGGGATCTTCGCCAGAGCCAGCACCTTGGTCGTCACCGACCCCAGCACCAGGTTGGCCAGAGCACCGTGCCCCTGCGTGCCCATGGCGATGAGGTCGCAAGCGGCGGTTTCGGCGTGCGCGACGATGGTCTGGGCAGGTTCTCCCACCATTCGGACCGTTTCGAACGTCACGTCGCGCGCAGCCAGCAGCCCGCGCGAATCGGCGAGCGCGGCCTCGCCCTCCTCGCTGTAGTAGCGGGCGATCGTTTCCTTGCCCACCCACGCCGCGGCATTCGGATAGGGCAGCGGCGGATGGACGTGGAGAACCAGTACCTTGATCGGCTCGCGAAAACGATCGAGATGGTCGGCCAGCGTGGAAAGTGCGGAGAGCGCGCAAGCCGAACCGTCGGTGGCGAAAAGGATTTTCATGGCGGTGAATGCGTCCTGTCTTGGTCGTTGCCGGTGGATGAAATTTGCCCGCGATGGATCGTCCCGTGGCGGATCAGGACAGTTCCATCGTCAACGTGACCTGCTCCGGCTCTTCGGGATTCTCCCTGACTACGAACCCGAGCCGCTCGGAGAATTTGAGCATCCCCTGGTTGGCGCGAAGCACGACGCCCTCGAGGCGCTTCAGTCCCTGCTTCCTTGCGCAGCCTATGATTCGCTGCATCAGCATCCGGCCAATGCCTCGACCGTGCCAGGCGTCGGCGACGACGATGGCGAACTCCGCGCTTTCGCCGTCGTAATTGGCGATGTAGCGCGAAATGCCGACGATCATTTCCGAACCCGCGGCGGCGGGATCGGGCGCCAGCGCCAGCAACGCCAGTTCCCGATCATAGTCAACCTGCGTGAACCGGGCCAGCATCGCCGGCGTGAGTTGGTGAAGTCTGTAGAAGAAGCGGAAATAGCGGGTTTGCTCCGACAGGGCGCCAATGAATATGCGCTCCATGTCAGCATCTTCCGGTCGGATCGGGCGCACCTTGAGTCGCGTTCCGTCGGGCAGGTCGAAGGTCGACTCGAGACCCGTGGGATAGGGATGGATCGCCATGTGCCGGTAGCCGGGACCCGACTTGCGCCGGGGATCGACGACGATTCGCGCGCCCACGATTTCCGCACCTTCCGAAGTGAGCATGATCGGGTCCAGCACTAGTTCGGATACCCAGGGCAACTCGGAGAGCAATGCCGACACCCGCACCAGCAACGCGACGAGCGCCTCGGTCGGAGGCACGTGGCGCATCGCGGCCGCGAAGATCAGATCCCGGGCGAGCCTGCGATTGAGCGGTGGCAGCATCACCGCGCGCGCCGATCGTGCCGCCAGCATCCGCTCGCTGGCGCCGAATGAGATGACCGGCCCGAATACCGCGTCGGTGGCAACCGCGATGGCAGCCTCGCTTCCCGCATGTGTTGCCCGGTCCCGCTGGACCAGCACGCGGCCGCTCCAGTCAGACCGCTGCATCGCGGACATCTCGTGGCTCAGCGCACCGTAGGCACGCGCCAGCGCGCGGCCGCTGCGAATGCCGCTGCACAACGGCGCCAGCTCCGGCCCCGCGATTTCGCGCGCCAGTTGCACCGGATAGCCGAGCTTTCTCGCGGCCACGCTTGCTTCGGCGAGCGTTTCGACGGCGACCAGCGGCGGCAGGTCGATGCCGAAGGCCGCAAGCAGCGCGTGCGCTTCCGTCGTGGGCAGCGTCGTGCGGCCGCGAGGCACGGCGCGTTCGCGAATGCGTTCGGCCGCTGCCAGATCCGGCGGCTCAGGGTCCGCCCGCGACGATGGAACTTCCAGCAGCCACTCCTGGTTGCGGCGGTACGCGGCAAGGAAGGAAAACGCCTCCACCGCATTTTCGGGCGTATAGAAATTGGCGACGCCGCCAGCCTCCAGCGCGTCGTGCACGCCCTGTCGATCAAGCGCGCCCAGCCAGGAAGCGAGCACGGGCTTGGCCGATCCGCGCGCCACGGCGGCGACTGCGTGCGCCGCATCGAGGGCCGGAGTGACCGGCCGAGACACATGCAGTGCGAGCACCGCGTCCACCTGCGGATCCGACAGCGTCGCCGCCACGGCGGCCGCGAGCCGAGCTGGCGGCGCATCGGCGCGCACGTCGACCGGATTGGCGCGCACAATCTCCCTGGGCAGCAACGCATCCAGCGCCTGCACGGTTTCCGGAACGAGGGTGGCCAGCGTCACGCCCGATGCCACTGCGCTATCCGCGGCTAGCAACCCCGGACCCCGACCGTTCGAGACGATGGCCATCCGGTTGCCGCCGGGAATCCTGCCCATGGCCAGGATTCTCGCGGCGGCGAACAGTTGCGTGTACGTCCGCACGCGCACGGTGCCCGCCCGTTGCAGTGCGGCATCGAATACTGCATCCGGCATGGGCGCCATGACCGCATCGTCGCCGGCCCCGCCCGGCGGCTCGAGCGAGCGGCCGGCCTTCAGCACGACCACCGGCTTGATTCGCGCGGCGGCGCGCAGCGCCGAGAGAAACTTGCGCGCATCGCCTACCGATTCGACGTAGAGCAGGATGCCATCGGTGATCGGGTCCTGTAACAGCGCGTCAAGCAGTTCGCCGAACCCGACGTCGATCGCGCCTCCCAGAGAAATCACCGAGGAGAAACCGATATGCATCGGCGCGGCAAAGTCGAGCATCGCCGTGCATACGGCACCAGACTGCGACACCAGCGCCAGCCGGCCGGGCAACGTGGGAGTGGCGCCGAACGTCGCGTTGAGGCCGATGTCCGTACGGATGATGCCGAACGCCCCCGGCCCGACCAGACGGATATCCCGCTTGCGCGCCACGGCGCACACGTCGCGCCGCCACGTCCGCGCGCCCGCGGGATCGGTCGCATCCGGCGTCGACATCACGACAGCCGCACGGATCTTCGGATGCATGCTTTCGAGGAGCGCCGGGATCGTCGCGGCCGGTGCCGTGATCACGACCAGGTCCACCGGCCTGCCGATCGCGGTCACGCTGGCAAACGACTTCTTCCCGAACACCTTTCGATGACCGGGATTGACGGCATATATCTCGCCCTTGAATCCCCCGGCGAGCAGGTTGTCGAACACGCTGCGGCCGAGCGAGCCCGCGCGATCGGAGGCGCCCACCAGCGCGACGGACTTGGGCACCAACAGCGGACGAAGATAATGCTGCACGGATCAGCGGCGCATGCGCCGAATTCGGAATGGAGTCGGCGTCCATTGTACGCGGCGCTTCTCGGGAAGCCGAGGCTCGGCCCGCGGGCCGGGAATTTCGATGTGCGTTCAGGCGGCGGGCGACATTTCCTCGAAGGCGCTCAGGGCATCCGCCGCATACATCAACGCCGGTCCCCCGCCCATGTAGATCGAAACCGCCAGCGCTTCCTCGACTTCGGACCGGGTGGCTCCGAGCTTGATCAGCGCCTTCATGTGGAATCCGATGCACGCGTCGCAGTGGGAGGCCACGCCAAGGCAGAGTGCGATGAGCTCCTTGGTCTTGCGACTCAGGACTCCATCGTGCATGGCCGCGTGGGCGAGCGTATTGAATCCCTTCATCACCTCGGGAACATCTGCGCGAAGTTTGGCGAGCGAACCCGAAACCGCGTCGATGCGCTCACGATAATTCTTGTCCATGCCCATTTCCTTTGATTGTCGATTTTTCG
>DAOMGB010000120.1:0-5815 GCA_035430095.1 Casimicrobiaceae bacterium
GGCTTCTGGAACACCTCGGCCAGCGCGATAGCTGGCATCTCGAGCGGAAAGCCGCCTGCCTGCAACACGCCGCGCTTCACCTCTTCCGCCCGCTGGCGGAAGTGCGAATGGCAGGCGTTGATGTCGCTCCACGTGTTGACAATCGCGATGATCGGCTTGCCCTGGTAGTCGGCGCGCGAATAGCCCATCTGCGACGTGCGCGAATGGTGGCCGAACGAGCGCATGTCGTCGTTGCCGAACCAGCGATGCGAGCGCAGGTCCTCCGGTTTCCTGTTGCCGGTCTTCACCACGTTCCTCCCGACTTGCGTTGTGCCCGCTTGTTGTCCGTCGATTATACGGAAACCGACGCTTTGCCCCGTGGCCTGCGCTCGGCGCTATAGTTGAGCCGTTGGCGCGGCCCGCCAACGCGCCCACGACTTCCATTGGAGGTTGCCATGTCCACGTTCCTGACGCTTGCCTCGATTCGGCTGCGTATGTTCGTGACAGTTGCGTCCGCCACGCTGTCCTTGTGCCTTTCCGGGGCAACGCTCGCCGCTGGGGCGCAACCCAAGGCGGGCAAGGCGGCACCGGGAGTCGCCACGACGGAAGCCACCGACGCCGGGAAGGTCTTTGGCGCCATCGTGAAGGTTGCGGTGCAGGCGGTGCCGGATGCGCGGAGCGCCGCCATGCTCGGCGCCGAGCGCGAAGGGTCGGGCGTGGTCATCGGCGAACGCGGCCTCATCCTCACCATTGGCTACCTGATCGTCGAGGCGGACGACGTCAGCGTGACCGACAGTCGCGGCCGGACCTTCGCCGCCCGGGTCATCGCCTATGACCACGCGTCCGGGCTGGGATTGATCCGCACGATTGCGCCGATGGATGCCAAGCCGGTGTCATTCGGCGATTCCGGCAGGCTCGCCAATCACGAGCCGGTGATGATCGCCGGCGCGGGCGAGGACGGTGTCACCTTCGCCTACGTGGTTTCCAAGCGGGCTTTTTCGGGAAGTTGGGAATACGCGCTGGACCAGGCGATCTACACTAGTCCACCCACGCTCAACTGGAGCGGCGCAGCACTGTTCGACAAGGAGGGCAAGTTGCTGGGGGTGGGCTCGCTGATCGTCCGCGAGGCAAACGAAGAAGATCCGAAGGTGCCGGGGAACATGTTCGTGCCCATCGACGTGCTCAAGCCCATTCTCCCCGATCTCCTCAAGGCCGGGCACCGCGCCGGGCCGGCGCGGCCATGGATGGGCGTGTCGACGGAGGAAGTGCAGGGACGGCTGGTCGTCTCGCGCGTGTCGCCGGACGGACCGGCCGATCTCGCCGGCGTTTCCATCGGCGACATCGTGCTGGCGGTTGGCGACGAAAGCGTCCGCACCCAGGCCGAGTTCTATCGCAAGGCGTGGAATCGGGGCGGCGCTGGCATTGAAATTCCGCTCAAGCTGCTGCAGGGCGTCGACGTCAGGGAAGTCCGGATCAAGTCCATCGACCGCGTCGACTACTTCCGCCCCCGCACGACCTATTGAGTTGCATCCGCATCGTCGTTGCCGTCGTCAATGACCCTGCGCGGCTCGCACCGTACAATGCGGGGTCGTTCACCGTTCGCGATCGCCGATGCTCTATGCCCTGACGATTTTTGCCAGCGCGTTCCTGCTGTTCCTGCTCCAGCCCATCGTCGCCAAGCAGATCCTGCCCTGGTTCGGCGGTTCGGCCGCGGTGTGGACCACCTGCCTCGTGTTCTTCCAGTCCACGCTGCTGCTGGGTTACGCCTATGCCGATTTCTCGGTGCGGAGGCTTGTGCCTCGGACGCAGGTGCGTCTGCACGTCGCATTGCTCGTGGTCAGTCTCATCGTGCTGCCGATCATCCCGGGCGCATTCTGGAAGCCGTCGGGACTGGAGAGCCCGATCCCGTTGATCCTGGGGCTGCTCGCCGCAACCATCGGCCTGCCCTATTTCATGCTTTCCACCACCAGTCCGCTGGTCCAGGCGTGGTTCGCGCGCGAACATCCGGGGCGCAGCCCCTATCGGCTGTTCGCGCTGTCGAACCTGGCGTCGATGCTCGGCCTGCTGGGCTATCCGTTCCTGTTCGAGCCGTGGATTGCCACACGAACCCAGGCATGGGGCTGGTCGGCGGGATACGTGCTGTTCGTCGCGCTGTGCATCGCCGCCGCGCGCAGGGGAGGACTGCGGCCCGATGCGCCGGCCATTTCCGACCGCGCGACCGCGAACGATCGAGCCGACGACGCGGCAGCCGCGTTGCCACCTTCTGTCGCGCGACAGCTGCTGTGGTGCGCATTGGCGGCGACGAGCTCGACATTGCTCCTGGCGGTGACCAATCACATCACGCAGAACATCGCCGCGGTGCCGCTGCTATGGATTCTGCCGCTGTCGCTCTACCTCATCTCGTTCATCCTGTGTTTCGACGGAAAGGGCTGGTATTACCGCGAAACCATCTTCTCGATGCTCGCCGCGGCGCTGGGAGTGATGGGCTGGACGCTGGCCGATCCCAAGCTGACGCACGAGCTGGGACTGCAGATTGCGGCCTTCTGCTTCGGATTCTTCCTTGCCTGCATGTTCTGCCACGGCGAGCTCGTGACGCTGAAGCCGGCGCCGCGATATCTCACCCGCTTCTACCTGATGATCTCGCTCGGTGGCGCGTTGGGATCGATCGCCGCGGGTGTGGTGGCGCCGCTCGTGTTCAACGCCAACTTCGACCTGGTCATTGCGCTCGTCGCGTGCGGGCTGCTGCTGCTGTGGCAGACGCGGCGGGAACGGCTGGTGTATCCGGCAATGGCGTTGACGTCGGTCCTGTTCACCGCCGGCTGCGGCGTGTGGAGCATGACCGAGTTCTACCGGGACACCGTGTACGCGTCGCGCAACTTCTACGGCGTGCTGCGGGTGCAGGACGGCGGGATCCAGGACGTCGACCGCCGCCGCACGCTCATCCACGGCACCATCATGCACGGCAAGCAGTCCCTGCACCCCTACTTCAGCAAGGAGCCGACAACCTACTACACGCGCAGTTCAGGTATCGGCCGCCTGCTCGAGTCCATGCACCCGCGCATGGACCCGATCCGCGTCGGCGTGATCGGGCTGGGAACGGGAACCCTTGCAGTCTATGGCGCCAAGGGAGACACCTATCGTTTCTACGACATCAATCCCGGCGTCGTGGCCATTGCCCAGCGCGATTTTACGTTCCTGCGGGACAGCGACGCGACCACCGAAATCGTGCTGGGCGACGCGCGCCTTTCCATGGAACGTGAGCCGCCGCAGCGCTTCGACGTGCTGGCGGTCGACGCCTTCTCCAGCGACGCCATCCCCGTGCATCTCATCACGCAGGAGGCGGTCGCGGTTTACCTGCGTCACATGAAGCCGGGCGGCGTGATCGCCTACCACGTCACCAATCGCTACCTCAACCTGGTGCCCGTCGTGGAGGGGATCGCGCAGCGACTGGGCCTCGCCACGCTGTGGATCAGCGACCCCGGCCTCGATCCGCTAGGGAGCACGTCGAGCTGGGTGCTGCTCGCCCGCGATCCGTCCAGGCTGGAAGATGCGCGCCTCACCGGATTCGCCACGGCGATCGAGCCGCGGCGCGATTGGCGCGTGTGGACCGACGACTTCAACAATCTGGTGCAGGTGCTGAAGTAGCCGAAGCCAAATCCAGCCGGCAATGGCCAAAGGTATTTCGAACCCGGCTGTCGCCCCCGCGACGAGTTCGGTTGTCGTCCCCGGGAAAAGTGCGCTGCTCTGTCACCTACCGAGTGTCGTTCCCGCAAACGCGGCAATCCAGCGTCGTTGTCATGCAAAGGATCGAAGACACGGGGTTCCCGCGTTCGCGGGAACGACGAAACCAGCATTCATTGAGTAGAATCGGGCCATGCCCCGCGAAGCGATTCCGCCTCCCGGCGACCCCGGTCCTTATCGCGCGCTGATCCGGCCCCCCAAGGCGCGCCGCATCGACGTGATCGACCAGCGTGCGTTGCCTCACGCGCTGGTCAAGGTAAGCATCGCCGACGCGGAGGCGGCCGCGCTTGCGATCCGCCGCATGTGGATCCGCGGTGCGCCGCTGATAGGTGCCGTGGGCGCCTATGGCCTGGCGCTGGCGCTCGACCGCGATGCGAGCGACGCCTCGCTGGCCAGGGCGCACAGCGCCCTCGACGCAACACGCCCCACCGCGATCAACTTGCGATGGGCGCTGGACCGGGTGCGGTCGGCCGTGCAGCCCCTTGCCGTCTCGGCCCGCGCGGATGCGGCCTGGGCCGAGGCCGATGCGATTGCCTCCGAGGACATCGCCATCAACTATTCCATCGGCGAGCACGGGCTCTCGCTGCTGCGCGGCATTGCGCAACGGCGGCCGGGACCGATATCGGTGATGACTCACTGCAATGCCGGCGCGCTCGCGACCTGTGGCTGGGGGACCGCGACGGCTCCGCTGTTCCGCGCGCATGCCGAGGGATTGGCGCTGCACGTTTGGGTAAGCGAGACGCGCCCGCGCATGCAGGGCGCCAGCCTCACAGCGTGGGAGCTCGACCAGCGCGGCATTCCGCACACGCTGTTCACCGACGGCGCCAGCGGCCTGCTGATGCAACGCGGCGACGTCGATGTCGTTTTCGTCGGCGCCGACCGGGTGGCACGCAACGGCGACGTCTGCAACAAGATCGGCACCTACGACAAGGCGCTCGCGGCGCGAGACAACAACGTACCGTTCTATGTGGCGTTGCCGTCGCCGACCATCGACTGGAAACTGGCGACGGGCGAGACGATTCCCATCGAAGCGCGCGAAAGCGAGGAGGTGCTCACCGTCGCGGGCCGCGACGACTATGGCCAGACGGTGCGCGTCGCCATCGCGCCGCATGGAACCAAGGCGGTGAATTACGCGTTCGACGTGACGCCCGCGCGACTGGTCAGCGGACTGGTCACCGAACGCGGCCTGACCCGCGCATCGTCCGACTGGCTGGCCGCGATGTTCCCTGATCGCTCGGCGGCGGCCTGAATTCATGACCAGTGAACGCACCTTGCGCGAGCAGGTGATCGCGACCGCCCTGGCCATGAATGCGGCGGGAATCAATCGGGGCAAGTCGGGCAACGTGAGCGCGCGCTGGCGCGACGAGGCATTCGACGGCTTCCTGATCACGCCGACCGGTCTGCCCTATGCGCGAACGCTGCCCGAGCAGGTCGTCATGATGACGCTGAAGGGGAAATCGCTGGGGGCGCTGCTGCCATCGTCCGAGTGGCGCTTCCACCGCGACATCTATGCGGCACGGCCTGAAGTGCAGGCGGTCGTGCACACGCACGCCCCGTTCGCGACGTCGCTCGCCTGCATGCGGCTCGGCATTCCGCAGTTTCACTACATGGTGGCGGTTGCAGGCGGCAAGGACATCCGGTGCGCGCCCTACGCCACGTTTGGCACGCAGGAACTCTCGGACCACGCGGTCGCTGCGCTTGACGGACGCCGGGCGTGCCTGCTCGCGAATCACGGGATGATCGCGGTCGGCTCGTCGCTGGACCAGTCGCTCGCGCTGGCCGTGGAAGTGGAGACGCTGGCGGAGATGTACTGGCGCGTGCTGCAGATCGGCGAACCGGTGCTGCTTGCCGATGCCGAAATGGACGTGGTGCTGGAGAAATTCAGGACTTACGGGCAGCGGCAGAAATCGGACTAGCTGTACGGAAAACAAAACGCCCAACCGGATCGGTTGGGCGTTTTGCATTATGGGTGCCTGACGATGACCTACTTTCGCACGGGAACTCCGTACTATCATCGGCGTGCCACCGTTTCACGGTCCTGTTCGAGATGGGAAGGGGTGGTTCCAGCGGGCTATGGTCGTCAGGCATTGACGGG
>DAOMGB010000121.1:0-5694 GCA_035430095.1 Casimicrobiaceae bacterium
CCGCGTTCGCGGGGACGACAGGGACTTGGATGAAGTTCGCGGGGACGACAGGGACTTGGATGTCGTTCGCGGGGACGACAGGGACTTGGATGTCGTTCGCGGGGACGACAGGGACCTGGATGTCGTTCACGAGGACGACGTTGTCTTGCATGCATCCGCGGCATCCAAGCCGGTAACTACGTCGTGACGATGGACACAGCTAGCGGAATGGCTCCGCGCGCGCCATGAGTTCGTCCAGCCCGGGCTCGTCCGGATTCCACGGCTTGCCGGGATGAATGATCGCGACCTGGCAGGTTTCCGCCGCTTCGACGAGCTGCCGGTAGGTTCCGAGCTTGACGTCGGTGATGTACGCCTGCTTGTTCTCGTTGTACACGAACATCTTGTCGTTGATGGTCTGGCATTCGTTGCAGCTCGGGCAGCGTGACGTCTCGATCCAGGCCACGTCCGGGTCTCGCTCGGGAGTCGCGGAAAGGGCGGCGCTCGTCGCCGCGACGTCAGCCACCACCGGCGGTGCATCCGCCGATGCCGTCGCGGCAACCGGCGTCGGCGCGGCCTTCAGTTCACTCAGTTCCCTCGCCTTGGCTTCCTCCCACTTGGCCTTTTCCCGCGCCAGCAGGATGTCCGCGTGCGAATTGTGGATGCCGCCCTGCTCCTGCAGTCGATGCCAGAACGTCCTGCACTTTTCCACCAACTGCATCAGGCGCGCGTCGACGATGACCCGCTGGAGCCTGTCGTCGGTGTCGACGGCGAGCACGTAGGGAACGGTGTCGGAAGCGCCCTTCGCGTCGCGGGCAAGCCATTCGTCGGCGGGCACCATCGCGCTGTTCCAGCGTTCGCGCGGCACGCGCGCGAAATGCGCGGCATAGCGCGTGTCGCACAGCACGAAATCGGCAACGGTAAACGGCGTCTCCTCCTTGACCCGCTGCAGGTACTCGTCGGCGTACTCGAACGGCGCGACGGGCCAATCCGCCTCGGGCAAGGGATTGCCCTCGAGGGCAAACCGCGCCGCCTGGTTGTCGCCGGCGTAGGGATCGTAGGTAAAGGCGGGAAACGCGCGGGATTCCCGAGCGGCGGCCGCGGTCAGGTACGCCGGCAACTCCCCGACCGCACCGGCGCCAGCGTAAACGCAGAACAGCCCGGCGCCCCGGTGTGCGAAAGCCCTGGCCACGCGGTCGCGCAACGCATACAGGTTCGAACTTGCCGTCTGCACGACGAACACGCCGCCCAATGCGGTGGCCATGTTTGCAAGGCGCACGCTGCGCACGCCGAATGCAAAGTGTCCGGTCCCGACCGCGGACTCCTCCAGCAGGTCGGTCGCCTCGGTGAGCACCTTGATCGGCAGTCCGGCCGACAGCAGCTCGATCAGCGACGCGTTCTCCGGCGCGTCGGTGCGATCCGGCGGGATGCAGACGAGGTAATCCGGAAACATCGCGATGTCGTCGGCCGAAAGCGCGTTGGCGTCGAAGCCCGCGAAGAACGGATCGTGATGCGCCTCATCATAGGCATCGGCGATCTCAAGTTCGGCGATGGACATCGCCTTGACCACCCCGGCAAGGCGATGCAGGCGTTCGCGATAGGCCGCGGCGGCCTCGGCGCAATTCTCGTAGCGGAACCCGAACGTGGCGGGAGCATCGGGGCGGTCAGCAAGCCGCGGATCGGGATAGAACGGCTGGGTCCGAAGCACCACGAGCGCTTCCTCGATTCGCCGCCGCCGTGCCGCGGGCAGCTCGTCCTTGGGTGCGGCACGCGCGACCAGCCGGGACATGACGTCGAAATCGAACGCGTCGCGGTCGGCGCCGCCGAGCGCCGCGCGCAGCGCTTCGGGTCGCTGTCCTGCCTTGGAATGGATGAACGCCGCGCGCAGGATGTCGGTCAACTTGATGATCAGCCGTTCGACCGTGGCGCGAAAGGCCTTGCCCTTGCTGCGCTGCGCGGCGTCCCACGCGTGGGCCAGGACGCGCGCCGGCATGGCCGAGTCGCAATCGACCAGTGCTCCGTCGATGGCGGTTTTCTCCGCCAGTTCCGCGAGTGACTCCAATGCGGGCTGATCGCCCGATGTCGCGAGGCGGCCGGCCGCGAGGTCCCATACCTCGGACATGAGCCCCTCGGCGC
Organism: Casimicrobiaceae bacterium; assembly: GCA_035430095.1. GTDB lineage: Bacteria > Pseudomonadota > Gammaproteobacteria > Burkholderiales > Casimicrobiaceae > VBCG01. The sequence goes on from DAOMGB010000121.1 coordinate 2,113, forward strand.
CGCCAGCCACCAGGACGCGAACCTCCCTTTCGAGTCGCAGCACGTGCTTCCTCAGGCGCTCGCCGTCGATGCCTCTCGGCGCGACTTCCTGCAGCATTTCGTCGACGATCGACGACAGCGAGCGGATCGCGCCGGCATCGGGGCCGCGGTCGACCAGCACCAGCGGAAAGTCGTAGCGAAGGCGCGACAGGTCCCGGTAGGGTGCGAGCAATGCAGGCCGCAAACGCAGACCGTCGATGGCGTCGACGCCCTCGCCGAGCCGCCTCCCTGTCGAGAAGAACATCCGTTGTTCCGGAAATCGCGCGGCGGTGTCCATGTCGGTTCGTTGAACTCTGGTGAATGCTTCGAATGAGAGTGGATCGGTCAGTGCCCGCCTGGCCGCCCGAACGGCGCCGTGCGTCCCCTCCGGGAACCGGGAAGCAGGTGGGCGCGGGGCTCGTTCATTTCATGCCACGCGACGCGCAGGCGACCCGTCTTCCGGCCAGACGGTGACCTTGTCGAATTCGCTTTCCAGTCCAGCCCTCGTCTGCTCGGCGGTGCGCAGGGGCCCCACGGAGCGCAAGTCGTCGTAACAAGGCACGGAGGGGTTGCGATAAAGAATTCCCACGGGGATCGGATCCTCGGACGACGCGATCTCGCGCGCCCGGTCGATGTTCGAAGGATCGTGCTCGATCTGGTTCTTGTACGTGCGCGACAGTTCGGGCGGCAAGGTGAGGCCGTCGGCATGCGAAAGCAGCAGCGTCCGGCCAGGGTCGTGCAGCCAGGGTTCGAACATCTTGGGCAGGAACTCGGGACAGCGCTGGATGATGCGCACGAACGAGAACCCGCGATGATGGTAGGCCTGCCGGATGATGTCGTAGAGCAGTTCGGGAATCCAGTCGACCGCCTGCGCGACGAACGAGACGTTGGTCACGCCGAGCGTCACCGTCAGCGGATTCATCGCCTCGAGGACCGAACCGCGCGGCGTCGTATTGCTCTTCAGTCCCAGCGGCGAGGTCGGCGAGGCCTGCTTCTTGGTGAGCCCGTAGACGTGATTGTCGTGGAGGATCGCCGTCATGTTCATGTTGTAGCGGATCGCGTGAATCCAGTGCGCCGCGCCAATGCTGCAACAGTCGCCGTCACCCGTGTTGACGAACACCGCCAGGTCGGGCCGGGACATCTTGACGCCTTGGGCGATCGGAAAGGCGCGACCATGGATGCCATGGAACCCGTAGGTCTTCATGTAATGGGGGAAACGGGACGAGCAGCCGATCCCGGAGACGAAGGCGGTACGCTCGGGCGGAAGGTCCTCGTCGCGGCAAAGACGCTGCACGGCGGCGAGGATGGCGTTGTCGCCGCAACCGGTGCACCAGCGCGGCACGCCGCCCTGGTAGTCCTCGAGACTGTGGTGCGACTCGTGCAGATTGATCAGGCGCTGGGTAACGGGCATCGTCATCGCAGTTCTCCGTCTACGCCGCCGGTTCGGCGAGTTTGTCGCGCAGGACCTGCACCAGCGCGCCAGGCTTGATCGGCTGTCCGCGCGATTGCGACCAGCAGTCGACGTCGACCAGGAAGCGCGAACGCAGCATCATCGCCAGCGCCGAATAGCGACGGTTATCCTCGTCGATCAGTTCGTCCTCGAGACGATCGGACCAGTTGCCCTCGATGGTCATCACGCGCTTGAAGCGCTTGAGTATTTCGCGGATGCCGGACGGCATCGGCTGGATGAAGCGCAGGTGAATGGACGACACCTGCAGGCCCTCCGCGCGCATGCGCTCTACCGCTTCCTCGATGACGCCCTTGGTGCTCCCCCAGCCGACGACCAGCAGGTCTCCTTCGGGATCGCCGAATATCGTCGGCGCCTTCAGCGTCTTCTGCAACGCGGCGATCTTGAGGCTGCGATTGCGCAGTCCTTCTTCGTTGATCTCCGGATCGTAGGCGACCTTGCTGTTGCGGTCATGCGCCAGGCCCGTCAACGTGTGCATGCCGCGCGGCTGGCCCGGAACGAACCGCCGCGCGATGCCCGTCACCGGATCCCAGTCGTACGGCTTGGTGCCTTCGGGGATCGGGGTCTGGTCGAGCGGCGGGGCGAGCCAGTTGGCGTCGAAAGCCGGGCGCGGGAACGGCTGTTGCGCGGTGGCGAGGCTCGCATCGGAAAGGACGACGACGACGGTATTGAACGTCTCCGCGATTTTGCGCGCGGTGATCATCGAGTAGAAGCAGTCCTCGATGCCGTCCACCGCCATCACCACCTTCGGCGCGTCGCCGTGGCTGCCGTAGATCGCCGTCAGCAGGTCGCCCTGCTCGACCTTGGTCGGCTGGCCTGTCGACGGCCCGCCGCGCTGCACGTTCACCACGACCAGAGGTATCTCGGCCATCACCGCGAGACCGATGCCTTCCTGCTTGAGCGAGTATCCCGGCCCCGACGTGATCGTCACCGCGCACTTGCCGGCGTAGGAGGCCCCGATCGCGAACGCGCAGGCCGCGATTTCGTCCTCCGCCTGGTGGACGATGCCGCCCACCCGCTCGAACACGTCGGAGAGGTAATGCGACGCGGACGTCGCGGGCGTGATCGGGTACATCGCGCAGATGTCCATGCCTGACGCCAACACGCCCAGCGCCAGCGCCGTATTGCCGTTGACGACGATCTGCGGCTCGGTCGACTTTGTCGCGGGAATCCGGTACTTGAAGTCGAAGTTGCGTTCGGCCCAGATGAATCCCGCCTGCAGCAGCCCCTGGTTCACCTCGATGACCTTCCGGTCCTTCTTGCCGAAGGTGCGCGCGACCTGCTCGGCGCCGAGCTTCGGGTCGAAGCTGTACAGGTTGCAAAGGATCCCGAGAACGAACATGTTCTTGCCCTTGCGCGCATCCGCGACCAGCTTGCGGCACTCGTTCTCGAGCGGCACCTCGTAGACGCGGTATCCGGCGTCCTTCAGCATGTCGACGGTGTCGACGTAGGATGCGACGACCGTCGGGTCGCGGTGTTCGCGCCACATGCTCTCCAGCAGGATCTGCGCGCCAGGCTTCAATTCGCCGGCCTTGACCCGTCCGATCAGCACCTGCTCGTTGAAGGCCACGACCAGGTCGGTCTCGTCGCCGCCGTTGCTCACGCGCCGGGTGCCCATCCGGATGCGGATCCCGGAGGCACCGGCCACGCTGCGCGCCGGAGGCTGGATCTCGGCCGGGATGATCTCGGTGGTCCAGATGCCGTTGCCGGCCCGCGCGGCGATCGCGCCCAGCGACTGGCCGCAGCGTTGCGCGCCCTCGCCCGAGTCGCTGATCACTTCGACGATGTGCTCGGCCAGCGGCGTCGCGGGACGCAGATCGGCGGGCATGGCGGGCACTCGCGCGGCGGCAGGTGCCAGGGTGGCGGCTTCAGTCATGGTCGATATCGATTCCTAACGTGCGATCTGTGGTCTGGCGCCCGCAACGCGGGGCTCGCGCCTGCTTCAAGCGGCCGGTTCAGGCAACGCGCACCCGCGCGTAGCCGTGTTCCCCGGTCGGGAAACCGAACCGGCGACCTTCGTGCGGCGCCTCGGGCTCATACACGACGTCCGTGTCGCGCAAGCCGAGCCATGCCTTCATTCCGCGGGCCGCCTTGCG
>DAOMGB010000122.1:0-5476 GCA_035430095.1 Casimicrobiaceae bacterium
ATCCTGGTCGACAACGATGTGCACGGCGTGACCGTGCCGCCTTGGCTGGCCGGCAGCATCCCGCTGGGCGATCTCATGCAATACCCCATCTATCGGCTCGCCATTTCCGGGATCTGCCTGGCTGTCGCGGCGATGCTCTACGTTGTGATCGCGCGCACGCGACTGGGCATGATGATTCGCGCGGGAAGCTCGAACCGCGAGATGGTCCAGTCCCTCGGCATCAACATCAAGTTCCTCTATCGCGTCGTGTTCGCCGCCGGAGTCGCGTTGGCCGTGCTCGCGGGCATGATCGCGGCGCCGGTGTCCTCGGTCTATCCGGGCATGGGCGCGCAGGTGCTCATCGTCAGCTTCGTCGTCGTGGTCATCGGCGGCATCGGTTCGGTGCGAGGCGCATTCCTGGCCGCCCTGCTGGTCGGCTTTGTCGAGACTTTCGGCAACGTGCTGCTCCCGCAGGCGGCGGGAGTCGCCGTCTACCTGCTGATGGCGGCGATCCTGCTGTGGAAGCCGGAAGGCCTGTTCAGGCAGGGCTGATGCGGGACATGTCCGACCGCGTGCGCCGCTCGTATGCCCCGCTCGTCGTGCTGGCGCTGCTGTCGGCGTTCCCGCTGCTGACGACGGGGTTCTACCTCGAGTTCACGGCCAAGGTCATGATCCTGGCGATTTTCGCGCTGTCGCTGCAATTACTGGTCGGCGTGACGGGCCTGGTCAGCCTGGGCCACGCCGCGTTCTTTGGCGTCGCCGCGTATGCGACGGTCCTGCTGTCGCCCAAGTACGGCGCCGCCAATTTCTTCTGGATACTGCCTGCGGCGGTCGTGTGTTCGGCCCTGTACGCACTGGTCGTCGGCGCGCTTTCGCTGCGCACCAGGGGTGTCTATTTCATCATGGTGACGCTGGCGTTCGCTCAGATGGCGTACTACGTTTTCCACGACACCAAGCTGGGAGGCGGCACGGACGGCATCTACCTCAATTTCAAGCCGGACATCTCGGTCCTCGGCGCGCGGCTGCTCGACCTGGGCAAGCCGGTCGCCGTGTATTACCTGGTCCTGGTCTGCCTGGCCATCGTGTTCACGCTGCTTGCCGTGCTGATGCGCAGCCGTTTCGGGCGCGTGCTGGCCGGGATCAAGAGCAACGAGCAGCGAATGCGCGCCGCGGGATTCGCGACGTATCCCTACAAATGGGCCGCATTCACGCTGGCGGGGGCGCTGGCCGGACTGGCCGGTTTTCTGGTGGCTATCAAGGACGGATTCGTGAATCCCGAGATGCTGTCGTGGCACGAGTCCGGCGCGGTGCTGCTGATGCTGATCCTGGGCGGCACCGGGCGCCTGTCCGGCGCCGTCCTTGGCGCGTTCGCGTTTGCGCTGCTGCAGCTGTTCTTCCAGTGGGAAGTCATCTTCGGCAGCTTCGCCAGGCACTGGCCGCTGCTGTTCGGCGCCACGATCATCGTGAGCGTCGCCACCATGCCCGACGGGCTGATCGGCGTCTTCGCTCAGTGGCGGGCGTGGTGGGCGCGGCGGCGCCAGGGTGCGACCGATGCCTGAGTCAGTTGCACCGCTGTTGCGCGCGCAGAGCGTCACGCGGCGCTTTGGCGGCCTCACGGCCGTCGCGGAGGTATCGCTGGACCTGCAGGAAGGCGAGATCCACGCGGTGATCGGCACCAATGGCGCCGGCAAGTCGACGTTGATCAACGTGCTGTCGGGGGAAATTTCGATTACCGGCGGCTCGGTCGAGCTGCTGGGCCGCGACGTCACCCGCTGGTCGCAGCCCAGGCGCGCGCGGGCGGGACTGGGCCGCAGCTATCAGCGCACGACGATCTTTCCGCACTTTTCGGTGTTCGAGAACTGCCGGCTCACCGCGCAGGCGACGCGGCAATTGCCCTGGAACGGCTGGACCCCAGCGGACGCCTGCCCGGTGAGCACCGCGCTGGCGCGCGAGGCGCTGGAAAAGACCGGCTTGTCCGGGCTTGGCGACCGGACCGCGGGATTGCTCTCGCACGGCGAGAAGCGGCAACTGGAAATCGCGATGTGCATGGCCACGCGGCCGCGCGTGCTGCTGCTCGACGAGCCGCTCGCCGGCATGGGCCCGGAAGAGACGGAACGCATGCTCGCGTTGCTTGGCAACCTCAAGGCCGGGCACGCGATCCTCCTGGTCGAACACGACATGGACGCGGTATTCCGGGTGTCCGACCGCATCACGGTGATGGTCAATGGCGCGGTGATCGCCAGCGACGCGCCCGAGGCGGTGCGTGCGGATCCTGTCGTGCAGCTGGCGTACCTTGGGGAAAGTCATGTCGGCTGAACCCCGGTTGGTGCACGCCCACGACGTGCACGTCCACTATGGCGAGAGTCACGTGCTGCGCGGCGTTTCGCTGTCGGTGAGGGCCGGCGAGGCCATCGGCCTGCTTGGACGCAACGGCATGGGCAAGACCACGCTGATCCGCACTTTGCTCGGCCACGTTCGCGCGTCGCGCGGGCGCATCGAGATCGGCGGACAGGATGCGGCCGGGTCGCCGCCCTATGGCATCGCGCGCCGGGGACTGGCCTATGTGCCCGAAGGACGCGGCATATTTCCCAACCTGACGGTGCGGGAGAACCTGGTCGTCGCGGCGCGCCGCGGCGTCAATGGCCGCGACGACTGGCCGCTCGAGCGCATCCTCGCGACGTTTCCGCGCCTGGGCGAACGCCTCGGCCACGGCGGGCAGCAACTCTCCGGAGGCGAGCAGCAGATGCTCGCGATCGGCCGCGCGCTCTCGACCAATCCGGACCTGCTGATCCTCGACGAAGCCACCGAAGGCCTGGCGCCGCTGGTCGTGCGGGAGATCTGGCGCATCATCGGCGAGATCCGCGCCACCGGGATCGCATCGCTGATCGTCGATCGCAACTTCCGCACCGTGCTTGCGAGTACGGACCGCGCGCTGATCCTGGAAAAGGGCCGCGTGGTCATGGAGAACCGTTCGGAAACACTGCTGGCGCAGCCCGAAGAACTGGCCGCGCGATTGGGCGTTTAGCCGGGATGGCCATCGAGTTCGCGCCGCTGGTGGCGACCTATGGCTATCCCGCCACGCTGGTCGGTGCGTTGTTCGAGGGTGAGACGGTCCTCGTGATTGCCGGCCTGTTCGCACATCGCGGCGTCCTCGAGTTTTCCACGCTCGTCGCGATCGGCGCCATCGGCGGCGCGCTGGGCGACATCGGCTATTTCACGCTGGGCCGGAAGTATGGCGCCGCGTTGCTCGAGCGGTTTCCGAAGTTCGGGCCTGCGGCGGCGAGGGTCGAGGCGCTGATCGCGCGCCATCCGGAACTCGCGGTGCTCGGCATTCGCTTCCTCTACGGCCTGCGAACGGTGGGGCCCGCGGTCATTGGCGCAAGCGCGATCCGCTGGTCCCGATTCCTGCTGCTCAATGCCGTGGGCGCGCTGGCTTGGAGCACGTGCTGGGTCGGCGCAGGGTATGTGCTCGGCGAAGCCGCACAACGGATATTGGGCAAGGTAGTGCACATCGAGCGTGCGTTCTTCATCGGCGCCATCGTCGTCGCCGCGGCGGTCAGCATCTTTCTGCGACTTCGCCGCAGGCGCATCCACGCGCCTCCGGATATTGCATCGGGCTGAGCAACGGCCCATCTTGGTGCGCAGAAGCCCTGGCCGCACCAAGTTGGGGTGAACTTCAAGCACGACATTGGCGCAGCGGCCGATCGGATCGCGCAATCGACACGTCTATTTGCAATCAAATCAACGCGTTCGACGGGGGCGCGGCGCTTGGCATGTCTCGTGCAATGCAGCATGGAAGTGGAAATCGCGCGTTCGCGAACATTGCGGACGCGGTCCATGGAGCTGCAATCGCAAATTCAATTCACCAAATCGGGGAAACACGACATGTCATTGCAACGCAGATCCTTCATCAAGCGCCTGTCGCTGATCGCGGCGGCCACCGCAGCCGGATTGAGTTTTGGCACGCCGGTGCTGGCGGCCGATACGATCAAGGTGGGCGTACTCCACTCGCTGTCCGGAACGATGGCGATCAGCGAAACGGCGCTCAAGGACATGGCGCTGATGACCATCGACGCAATCAACGCCAAGGGCGGCGTCATGGGCAAGAAGCTCGAGGCGGTGGTGGTCGACCCCGCGTCCAACTGGCCGCTGTTCGCGGAAAAGGCGCGGCAGCTGCTGACCCAGGACAAGGTGGCGGTCGTGTTTGGCTGCTGGACCTCGGTGTCCCGCAAGTCGGTGCTGCCCGTCTTCGAGGAGTTGAACGGCCTGCTGTTCTACCCGGTGCAGTATGAAGGCGAAGAGCTGTCCAAGAACGTCTTCTACACGGGTGCCGCGCCCAACCAGCAGGCCATTCCGGCAGTGGAATACCTGTTGAGCAAGGAAGGCGGCGGCGCCAAGCGCTTCGTCCTCCTGGGTACGGACTACGTCTATCCACGCACGACCAACAAGATCCTGCGCGCGTTCCTGCACACCAAGGGAATCCAGGACAAGGACATCATGGAGACGTACACGCCGTTCGGCCACAGCGACTACCAGACGATCGTCGCCGACGTGAAGAAATTCGCGGCGGGCGGCAAGACGGCCGTGGTGTCCACGATCAACGGCGATTCGAACGTTCCGTTCTACAAGGAACTCGGCAACGCAGGCCTCAAGGCGACCGACATTCCCGTGGTGGCGTTCTCCGTCGGCGAAGAAGAGTTGCGCGGCGTCGACACCAAGCCGCTGGTCGGGCACCTCGCGGCGTGGAACTACTTCATGTCGCTCAAGAATCCGGTGAACGACGCGTGGAAGAAGGAATGGGCCGCCTACGCGAAGAAGATGAAGCTGCCGGGCGCGGACAAGCCGATCACCAACGACCCGATGGAAGCCACCTACGTCGGCATGATGATGTGGAAGCAGGCCGTCGAGAAGGCCAAGTCCACCGATACGGACAAGGTCGTCGCCGCCATGGCCGGCCAGAAGTTCGCATCGCCGAACGGCTTCACGATGAAGATGGACGAAAAGAACCACCACCTGTGGAAGCCGGTCTTCATCGGCGAAGTCCAGGCCGACGGCCAGTTCAAGGTGGTGTGGAAGACGAAGGAGACGATCCGCGCACAGCCGTGGAGCCCGTTCATTGCCGAGAACAAGGGCAAGAAGGACGAACCCGAAAAGAAGTAGCCGCAGGACAGGTTCATTGCAGGTGCAGGAATTGGGTTGGACAGCCCGCCGGCGCGGGAACGGCATCCACGGTTACGCAGCCGTCGCCGTCACCCGCCGCCGGTTCTTTTTTTGGACGCGCTCCGTGCGAAATCGAGGCTGAGGCGATGGGCAATACCGGTTCACGCGGACGGCCGTTGAAGTGGGTGCTGCTGCTCGCCGCGTTCTGGTCGGCGACCTGCGCGATTGCCCTGCCCGCACCCGTCGTCAAGGACCTGGCATTCGGAGAAAGCGATGCGAAAATCGAAGCCATCGGCGCGCTGGTCGGCAGCGGTGACAGCGCGGCCCTGCCGTTTCT
>DAOMGB010000123.1:0-5372 GCA_035430095.1 Casimicrobiaceae bacterium
CGGTTGAATCCGCACCTCAGACCGGACGCTCGCACCGGCGATGCGGGCGATCCCATGTTGTCTCCGAAACTGGAACCCATCCGTGGGACGCTTGTCCACGGGCCGTCGACGAGCGCCGATCGTTTCATGCGGCCACCTCCATGATCTCGGAAGGTGCCGAGCACTCGCGAATCTCTTTCCGCTGCGACGGACGCGCGTCATTCAACGCGAAAGATTCTTCCACCTGCTGGGCAGGGAGGGATCTTGCCTCGGACTATCAAGCGGACTTGCCTCGGCTGGTCGGGTGACCCGAGGCATGGCGCGGTCGGCGATTCCCGCTTTTTTTCTGCAGGCGCTTGACACAAGCTCCGCGATTGACCAGGGCTGACTCGGAAGAGACAATTCAGGAAATGCCGTTGAATTTCATTTCCTCCTTTCGGACTGTAACAGGCCGCACAAAGTCGCCCAGCCGGGGCAGGGCTGGCCGATGCATCCCGACCCTGAAGGCGGCGAAGGGCGCCCGCATGCAATACTTTTCAACCACAGAGGATTTTCATGGCCATTCCCGTCGCCAGCGCTCGCAAGTGGTGCAACGATTCCGAGTACGCGTTGGTTGCCGCAAGCTTCGGCAGCAAGGAAGTTGCCTGGACCGCGGCTCTGCTTCGCTCGAAGATCGAACGCAGTCGAAAGCTGCGCGACAAGAATCGCGACAGGCACCGGCAAATCCGTCGTGCGAACCGCGCGACCAGCGGCGCCAAGACCGGCAAGCAGGTCACTGCGATGGCGGTCGCCGAGAAGCGCGCCAAACTGTTCGATGAGACGCTCACGCGCTACGTCGCCAAGCTCGATAAGCTCAATGCGGCCAAGCGCATGAAGGCGTTGAAAGCGGCGGTGGCCGATGCGCTGGTGAGCAAGCGCACGGCGCAAGCGGCGGCTGCCGTGCGGAGCGCGAAGCGGAAAGGGCCGGCGGGCGCGGCGCAGGGTCGCACGCAACGCACCCCCGCCGCAGTCAAGGCTAAGCGTGTGCGGGAGATGGCGCGGGTGCGAGCGCGCAACGCGCGAAATCAGGCCAAGCGCGACGCGCGCGGCGGGTGATTCGGCCGCGTCTGGAACGACATAACACGCGGATTCATGCACCGTTGGGATTTCGGGCTCGTGCAGCCCATCGTCGCCGCAATCTTCGCCGTCCGTGCGGGCCGCCGTGGTGCGCGGGACGGTAATTCGCTATTCTACCGGGCCGTTCTCGGCGATCCCGCCTGTCGCCGCGAACGGTTGCAGGAGGCATGGAAACACATTGGCAAGGTGTTCATCCTGGCCGTAATCATCGATGCTGCGTACCAGTTCATCGTCGAGCACTTGGTCTATCCCTCCGAAGCGCTGATGGTCGGGCTGATTCTCGCTGTTTTTCCGGATCTGGTCTCTCGCGGGATCGTCAACCGCGTACTGCGCAACACGGTGCGCCGCGAAGCAAAGGAATATCCATGAAGAAGCTGAAGATGCAGGACCCGCGGACGACGCGCGTAAGTGATCTCAAGCCGGGACAGTACGCCGACGGCAGCCCGCTGCACGACGTCCAGTATCTTGAATGCAAGCTGATCCTCAAGACCGACGAGTTCACGTCGCCCAAGGGGTTCAAGAAGTATGGCAAGCTGGTCGCTCAGGCGGCGAAGGAGTGCGGCGTGGGGTTCGACACGTCATCGGCGATGGGCACGAGGCCGGCGGTCCGCGAAGTGATGTTCCTGGACACGGACGGCTTCCACCTCTACAACAACGCCTTCATCCTGCGCCGGCGCGTGCGGTTCGAGGACGGATTTCCGGCGGACGAGCCCGAGGTTGTCTTCAAGTTCCGCCACCCGGACCAGCAAAAGGCGGCCGAAATGGACGTGCGCCCCAACCTGCCGAGTGACTACCGGGTCAAGTTCAAGGCCGAAGCGCTGCCGCTGAAGGACAAGGTCGGCGGCTATCGCCTGCTCTTTTCGCACAACGTGCAATTCCCGCTGAGCCATGCGCCGGGCGGAGACCGCCTTGCGGTGGAGCGGCTCGGAGAGATCTTCCCGGCGCTCAAGTCCCTCAAGCTGCAGAAGGCCAGAGTGTCGCTCGTCAACCAGACCATCGTCGAGGAAGTGCTGCAGGACCTGGGCACGCTCGATTTCGGCAAGGGTGTCGTCGCGGACGCCAATGTCGCGCTCTGGCGAACGCGCGGCGAGCACCTGCCGCTGGTAGGCGAGTTTGCCTTCCAGGTGAAATTCAAGCGTCGCGAGGACGTCCACGACAGGGCGCGCGAGCGCTGCGCCAAGTTCTTCATCCGGTTGCAGCAGATCGGCCAGGCCTGGATCTATCTCGGCGCAACCAAGACCGGCATGGTCTATCGGCTCAAGGGTAATCCGCCACAGGCCCACGAGTAGGGCGCGGCCGCTCGTGCGAATGCCGGAGCACGCATGAGCTACGTCACCTCCATTGAGGAAGTTCTTTGGGGGATAGCCCTGGTCGCCATCACCATGGCGATTCACGGCACCGGCATGGTGGCTACGTTGTACACGAGCGAGGTGCTCAAGCGGCCCGAGCGCGCACCCCCGCACTTTCGGGGAGGCACCATTCTCATCGTGGCGAGTTGGATGATCGTTCTGATCCATCTCTCCGAATTGCTGGTCTGGGCCGCTTTCTTCGTGTGGCAGGACGCGCTGCCCAGTCCCTCTACCGCATACTATTTCGCGCTGATGCAATACACGACGGTTGGAAGCAGCTTCAATCTGCCCCTGCGCTGGCGATTGCTCGAAGGCATGCTGCCGATTGCCGGCTTGATGACTTTCGCCTGGTCGACCGGGGTCCTGTTCACGTTGGCCCAGGAATTTCAGAGCGCACAGCTATCCCTCCTACGCGGCCGTGGCGCGGAGCGAAAGTCGCTGAAGCAACGCCGAGCTGCAAGCGGGCAGGCGGGGGAGTCGTGAACCCGTTGAAGCGTTTCCGGATCGAGGACATGCGCGGCATCCACTATGCCGTCAGCATCTTTCTCGCGACGACGGTGCTTTGGATCCTCGTCAAGGAGTACGGCGATGCCAACCCCATCTGGGCCATCTCCTCGATGGTCGCGACCAGCGATCCGCAGATGAAACAGGCGATGCTCACATTTCGCGCCCGCATCCTCAATACGCTCGTTGGGTGCGGAGTCGGATTGTTCATCCTTGCAGCGGGCCATACGGAATGGAAACTGCCATTCGCGATGGCGGTAACGGTCCTGCTGTCTTCGTACGTCGTTCGGATTCCGACCATGTGGCGACAGGCGCCGATCACCGCGGCCATCGTCATCGCCGGGAGCCTTGAGCATCACGACAAGTTGACCGGCGTCGAACATGGCATGCGCCGGGTGGCTGAAGTGCTGCTCGGTTGCGTGGTAGGCATAGCCGTCGCGTGGCTCTTGTCGAAGGTCTGGCCGCTTCCCGAGCCGCCGCCAACGACGGCGGTCAAGTGAGGGCAACCCCGGTATCATTAGAAATTTTCCGCCCGGATGATCAGCGGAGACGCAATGCAACGGCGAGGGAGACACACCGAGATGCGCGGGTTCTTGTTCATACTGGTTGCAATGGGCATTCTGTCCGGCTGCGGCAAGCCCGAGCAAAAGACCGAGACGCGGCCGCCGGTCGAGGTCACCGTGACGACAGTCGCGCCGCGCGATACGCCGGTGACCTATGAATACGTGGGACAGACGCTGAGTTCGCACCAGGTCCAGATCCGTGCGCGCGTCGACGGCTTTCTCGACAAGCGCGTCTACACGGAAGGAGCGATGGTCAAGGCCGGGGACGTGATGTTCCGGCAGGATCCGAAGCCGTTCCAGGCGCAGCTCGACGCCGCGAAAGGCGCGCTGGCCGAGCAGGAGGCGCGCCTGCAGACTGCTAACGACAACCTGGCGCAGGTGAAGCCGCTGGCCGCGCTCAAGGCACTCTCCCAGAAGGAGCTCGACGACGCGACCGGATCGCAGCAGGCCGCGGCGGCCGCCGTCCAGACGGCGAAGGCGAACGTCGAGACCGCGCGACTCAACCTTTCGTACGCGACGATCACCTCGCCCGTGTCAGGCCTGTCGAGCTTCGCGCGAGCACAGGACGGCGCCTACGTCAGCGCTGCGAACAGCCTGCTCACGTACGTGGAACAGGTCGATCCGGTGTGGGTCAATTTCACGCTCTCGGAAAACGATCTGCTCGGCATCCGCACGGAACAGCAGAAGGGTCGACTGCGGCTGCCGCCCAAGGACAGCTACGAAGTCGAGGTCGTGCTCGACGACGGGAGCGTCTATCCGCGCAAGGGCCGGATCACTTTCGCCAACGCCGACTACAACGCGCAAACGGGGACTTTCCTCTTGCGCGCGACCCTGCCGAACCCGGAAAGCGCGCTGAGGCCTGGACAGTTCGTGCGGGTGCGCGTCTCGGGAGCGGTGCGCGTGAATGCGATCCTCGTGCCGCAGCAGGCCGTGCTGCAGGGGGCGAAGGGCCATTTCGTGATGGTTGTCGACAAGGAAGGCAAGGCGCAGATCCGGAGCATCCAAGTCGGGCAGTGGTATGGCGACGAGTGGTTCGTCACCGAGGGATTGCAGGCGGGAGATGTCGTTGTGACGGATGGCGTGGCACGGCTTTCCCCGGGCGCACCCGTCAAGGTCGTCGACGCGGCGACCAAGGCAGCGGACACGGCGGGCAAGGCCGCCGCGCCCGCGCCGAAGAAGTAGCACGGAATCCGTCCGATGCTTTCACATTTTTTCATCGACCGTCCGATCTTCTCGGCGGTCATCGCGCTGATCATCTCGGTGGTGGGCGTGGTCGCGATGGTGAAGCTGCCCATCGCGCAATACCCGCAGGTGACGCCGATCCAGATCCAGGTGACGGCGACCTATCCCGGCGCCAACGCACAACTCGTGGCGCAGAATGTCGGCGCGCCGATCGAGCAGCAGGTGAACGGCGCGAACAACATGATCTACATGTCGTCGACCAGCTCGTCGACCGGAAACTACTCGCTGACCGTCTATTTCACGATCGACACCGATCCTTCGCTGGCGCAGGTCGACGTGCAGAACCGCGTGAGCCAGGCGATGGCGCAGCTTCCGCAATCGGTGCAGGCGCAGGGGGTGGACGTCCAGCAGAAGACGAACACGTTCCTGATGGTGCTGGCATTCTATTCACCCGATGGCCGCTACGACGCGAATTTCATCTCCAACTACACGAACACGCAGATTCTCAGCACCATCAACCGCATCCCGGGCGCGAACCAAGCGTCGATCTTCGGCGTGCCGGAGTACGCGATGCGCATCTGGCTCAAGCCCGACCGCATGGCCCAGCTTCGTATATCGACGACGGAGATCGCCAACGCGATCAAGAACCAGAACCAGCAGTTCGCCGTCGGCCGCATCG
>DAOMGB010000124.1:0-5369 GCA_035430095.1 Casimicrobiaceae bacterium
CCGTGCAGCCAGATCACCGGCGTGCGCGGCTTCGTCTGCATCGCCTGCGCGATCTGCTGCGCGCCGACGTCGCCGAGACCGAGCGAGGCCGCGGTCAGGCTGCAGAACTTGAGGAAGCTCCTGCGCGAAATTCCCTGGCGCCGCATCAGGTCGTAATAGGTTTCGATCATGGTGTATATCTCCTCCGCCGAAGATCGCGCCGATGCGCGGCCACGGATGGGCGAACGTCGTTCCGATACGCAGCGGTCTCATTTAAGGCGCGTTGCGCGCTTCGCCGCTTGACGCACGTCAAATACCGTGCTCGCCCGAAATGACGACTGTCAGGAAGGAACAGATCGACGCCGGACGTGTTACGGGGGTAGTGACACGATGCCGGAGTTCCAACCGGCGCTTCCACGAAATCGAGGCAAGGATTCTGCCGGTGTCAGTCGCCGCGCCAGGCGATCACCTGCCGCAGCTTGCCGTCGCGGACGTCGGGCAGAGGCTCTTGCGCGTCGAGAGAGAGCCCGATGTGCACGAGCCCCGCGTGATCGAGGTACCGACGCAACGCGCGCAGCGCCACCTGTCCGGACCGTTCGCGATCGCCGACCGAAAGCCGCAGCGAGATCGCATCCCGCCCGCGCTGGATGATCTGGAACCGGTAGACGCGCGCGGCGACCTCGACGACTGTGGCAAGCGCGAGCGGCGGCAGCCGGACGGACGCGCCCTCCCGGGTCAGGAACGTGACCACGTCGTCGCAGCGTCCTTCGACGTGAATCGCCGGAAGCGGGCTGCCGCAGGGGCAACGTTCGCCCCGCGCACGCACACGATCGCCAAGATCGTAGCGGATCACCGGCTGCACGGCATTGGCAAGATTGGTCAGAAGCACGGTGTGCGACAGTTCGCCGGGCGGCGTGGGTCGATAGTCATGGTCGACCGGCTCGAGGATCACCCAATCGGCATTCACATGCAGCGCGCCCTCGCGGCAGCCAAAGCCGATGGTCAGGCACTCGGAGGCTCCATACTCGTTGAGCAACGGGCACCCGAACGCCTCCTCGATCGCGTCCTGAGCGGCCCGCGACAACACCTCGCCCCCCGACCACATTCCAATGGGCTGCAGACGCAGCCTTCCGGCCCGCTGCTCGTCGGCCAGCAAGGCCAGCACGGTGGGATAGCTGGCGACGAACGCCGGGCGAAACGCGTTGAGCCCCGCGACGATGTCGCGAAGCGGCAGTGTGACGGCAAAGCTCTTCATGTCGAGCCACGGCTTGCCCCGCGCGACGCGGCGCCACGACGCGATGCTCGCGAAATGGTCGCAGTCCGCGGTGACGAGTGCCGCGCGCGCGCCTTGCGCCGCCGCCGCGCGCCAGTCGCAGCCGGCGAAGACCGCGCCCATGAGTTGTACCGACACCAGCGCGTCATAGGCGGCCAATGCAGCCGCGTCCTGGACGAATACGCCGGACTTGCCGGTCGTGCCGGAACTCGTCCACACGATGTACCGCCCGTGGAACAGCTCGCCTATGTGGGCGCGCGATTGCGTGAACCGCTCGACGCCTCGCAGCGTGACGCCTCGATCGGTGCTCCAGTCGTCGAACGCATCCATCAGGCCGCTCTTGGTCACCACCGGCAAGTCGACGAGGCGGAACGACGCATCGGGTACGTGCGACCAGGCATTCCGATAATAGGGCGAGTGCGCACGTGCGTAACGCGCAAGTTCGGTGAAGCGTTGGCGTTGCGCGGCCGCAATGGCACCCGGACCCAGGAACCGGGTCCATAGAATATTCGACGCAAGCGCACCGACGGTCCATTGGTCGACCGCCGAACGCAACGGAACGGGAAGCTGAGCGACCATATGACTATTCTCGCCCGAATCGCGCCTTCATTGACCACCGTCAATACGGGAAATCGGGCCGGATCTACAATAACTTTGCGACGCGGCGCAATGCCGGGTCAATCAAGCGGCAAAGGCCACGGCGCAAGGGCAATCCGGTGGGTCGATGTAGCGTCCACCGGTTCCTCCGATGTAAGCAAGGAGCGCACCATGGTCAATACCACAAATCTCAGAACCTACGAACCCGTCGCGGACATCTTCCGCGCGAACCCGTTTTTCGACGTCGTTAACCTGTTCGACACGCCGCGCATGCGGCGCGCGTTCGGGACGATGCCCGTCGCGCCCGAAATCAAGATGGATGTGACGGAAAGCCCGGAAGCCTACTGCGTCAAGGCCGAGATTCCGGGCGTGAAGAAGGAAGACATCCACGTCCTGGTCGAAGGGAACACCGTCTCGATCACCGCGGAAGTCAAGCGCAGCAAGGAAGTGAAGGAAGGTGAAACGTCGCTGTGCACCGAGCTCTATGAAGGCAAGGTGGCCAGGACCTTCACGGTGATGTGCGACTTGGACGACACCAAGGCCGAAGCCAAATACGACAACGGCATCCTCGAACTGACGCTGCCGAAGAAAGCTGGCGCGCGCGCGAAGGCGCTGCCGGTCGCGTAGTTCCCGCCGCGGGCGTCGCGGTTCGCCACGGCGCCCGCCGTCGGGTCGGAGAATGACGTTCTATCAGCATGGCGGGCGCGATGGATGTCCATAATTGGATGGAGGCTATATGAAGCATGCAAAGTCGGCCGCGACGCCGAATCCGTTCGACGTTCGCGCTATGTGGGGAATGACCGACAAGGTTTTGGCAACCGAGGAGGATGGTTATCGCGTCTGGCTCGAGAACGCTACGCGAATGCAGTCCGAACTTGCCTCGTTCTGGAACCAGCGGCTCGACAAGGACGTCGCGACGGTAACCGCCTTCGGTCAATGCGCGAATCCTGGCGAGGCGTTCGAGTTGCAGATGAATTACGCACGCGACGCGATGGCCGACTACTACTCGGAAGGCCAGCGAGTGATGCAATTGATGAATGACGCCGCCGCAGAATGCGGATTGCCGGCTGCAGGCGGTTCACGCTGGGTAGGCAAGGCGCCATAGCCTTGGTCAAGCGAGGGCATTGATGGACATGCGGCGCAGCGTTGGAGCCAACCGGTCCCTGACGGGGGCGGTCACGAAGTCCGGTAGAAGGGCTCTGCGCCGCCAAGCGCCGGTGGTACCAGCCAAGGCGCCGGCCAAGTCGCAACAACTTGCCGCGCCGGATCCGTCGTTCCTGCGGGACTCCTATGCGTCGACCGCCTTTGCGGAGACGATGGATCGCTCGCTCGACGCGACGATTGCCCGTTACACGACGGGACTGTCGCCCATGGCGCAGATGGCCGCCTACTGGGATTGGGCGGCGCATCTCGCCTTTTCGCCGGGAAAGCGCCTGCAGCTGACTGAAAAGGCTGGCAAGAAATGGCTGCGCCTGGTCAATTACGCGTTGCGCCGCGCGTGGCAGGTGGACGGGTCGGAGCCGTGCATCGAGCCGTTGCCGCAGGACAAGCGCTTCGTCGGCGATGCCTGGCAATCCATGCCGTATGCGGCGATGTACCAGGCATTCCTGCTCACCCAGCAATGGTGGCATAACGCGACGACTGGGGTGCGCGGGGTCACGCAGCAGCACGAGCGCATCGTTTCCTTCGGTGCACGGCAATTTCTCGACATGGTGGCGCCGTCGAACTTCGTCGCCACCAACCCTGAACTGCTCGATCGCACTGTGCGCGAGGGTGGCATCAATCTCTTCCGGGGCGCCGGCAATTTCATCGAAGACATGGACCGCATGCTTGGCGGAAAGAGACCGTCGGGCGTCGACGCGTTTCAGGTCGGCCGGGACGTCGCCATCACGCCGGGCAAGGTAGTTTATCGCAACCGGCTGATCGAACTGATCCAGTATGCCCCGGCCACACCGATGGTCCGGCCGGAGCCCGTGCTGATCGTTCCCGCATGGATCGAGAAGTATTACATCCTGGATCTCAGCCCCGCCAATTCCCTGGTCAGGTACCTGACTGGCCAGGGGTTCACCGTATTCATGATCTCCTGGCGCAATCCGGGGCCGGAAGACCGCGACACGACGATGGAGGACTACCGGGTGCTGGGCCCGATGGCCGCCCTGGATGCTGTCAATGCCATCGTTCCGGGGCAAAAGGTGCACGCGGCCGGCTATTGCATCGGGGGCACTCTGCTTGCAATCACGGCGGCGGCCATGGCGCGCGACGGCGACCATCGGCTCGCGACCACCACGTTCTTCGCGGCGCAAACGGACTTTACGGAGGCCGGAGAACTGATGCTGTTCATCGACGAGAGCCAGCTCGCGTTCCTGGAAGACGTGATGTGGGAACAAGGCTTCCTGGACAGCCGCCAGATGGCTGGCGCGTTCCAGCTGCTGCGCTCCAACGACCTGGTGTGGTCGCGAATCATGCACGATTACCTGGCCGGCGAACGACAGCCGATGACAGACCTCATGGCCTGGAATACCGATGCCACGCGGATGCCATTTCGCATGCACGCGGAGTACCTGCGCCGGCTGTTCCTGCAGAACGACCTGGCCGAAGGCCGCTATTCCGTTGGCGGACGGCCGGTTGCGCTCAAGGACCTGAAGCTGCCGCTGTTCGCCGTCGGCACGGAACGCGACCACGTCGCGCCATGGCACTCGGTCTACAAGTTCCACCTGTTGACCGACGCCGAGGTGACGTTCGTCCTGACCAATGGCGGTCACAATGCGGGCATAGTGTCAGAGCCCGGCCATCCGGGGCGGCACTTTCGCCGTGCCACGAAGCAGCGCAACGACATGTACGTCGATCCGGAGGTCTGGGTGGCCGACGAACAGGTGCATGCCGGTTCGTGGTGGCCCGAATGGACTAGGTGGCTGGCCGAGCACTCGGGCGCCGCGATCCCGCCACCGGCGATGGGAGCAACGGGATTTGCGCCGATGGCCGATGCACCGGGAAGTTACGTGCTGCAGGCGTAGCGCGACTTGAAGGGCGGGCGTCGACGCTTGACGTAGGAATCGTGTCGGCGCGGCCCTCCTTCTGGACCGATTGATCCAAGTCAAGTCTGCGCCCAATCTCACGTGCAAAGATACGCGCAAACAGGCGCAACAGCTTCACGGTGGGCCGAATGCAAGGACACCGCACCGCCTGCGCACTCAAGCGAACCCCGATGACAAGATTTTCTTCGATTCCAGCAGCGTGCGCAGTTCTGTTCCTTTTCGTTGCCGCGCCGCTCGCCGCGGTCGCAGCGACCCCGCCCGCCCCCGCTCCAGGCGTGAACGACACATGTCTCATGTGTCACGCCGACAAGGACGCGAAGGGCGCGGGCGGGAAACCCATCGCCGTCGACGCCGACCGGTTCAAGTCGTCGGTGCATGGCGAAATGCAGCTCAAGTGCACGGATTGCCACGGCGACGTGTCGGTGCAGAAGCTGCCGCACGCCGAAAAATTGAAGCCCGTCGACTGCGCGACCTGCCACGAGAAG
>DAOMGB010000125.1:0-4835 GCA_035430095.1 Casimicrobiaceae bacterium
GTAGTGCTTGAAGTACTCGCCGGCCGACGGCAGCAGCGCGCCCTTCATCCGCTCGCTTTGCAATCGGAGCATGACCACGACATCGCAACCGGCCACGCCTTCGCGCATGTCGTGATGGACCCGGACGCCCAGCGACTCCACCTTGCTCGGCAGCAGCGTCTTGGGCCCGACCACGCGCACTTCCGGCGTGCCGAGCGTGGTCAGTCCGTGGATGAGCGACCGCGCGACGCGCGAATGCAGCACGTCGCCGACGATGGCCACCGTCAGATTGCGGAAATCCTTCTTGTAGTGGCGGATCGTGTAGAGGTCGAGCAGGCCCTGCGTGGGATGCGAATGCCGGCCGTCACCGGCGTTGACGACGTGCACATGGCTGCGGCCATGGGCGTTCAGGTGTTGCGCGATCAGGTGCGGAGCGCCGGACTGCGCGTGCCGGACGACGAAGATGTCCGCATCCATCGCGACGAGGTTGTCGACGGTGTCGAGCACCGTCTCGCCCTTGCTCGCGGACGATACGCCGATATTGAGGTTGATGACGTCCGCCGACAGCCGCTTGGCCGCGATCTCGAAGGTCGTGCGCGTGCGCGTCGAATTCTCGAAGAACAGGTTGAACACGGCTTTGCCGCGCAGCAGAGGGACCTTCTTCACCTCACGCTCGGCAATCGACACGAACGGCGTGGCGGTATCGAGGATGTTCTCGATGACCGGCGCCGGGAGGCCCTCCAGGGTCAAAAGGTGCGTGAGCTCGCCGTTGGCATTGAGTTGGGGATTGCGCACGACGTCAGCCCCCCACCGAACCGGGAACATCCTCGACACCGAAACGCAGGTGCTCGCCATCCCTGGCCAGCACCAGCGACAGGTCGCGGGCGACGGCCAGCCGCGCGCCGCAGTAGGTGGCCTCGACCGGCAATTCACGGCCTCCGCGATCGACCAATACCGCAAGCTCGATGCGCGCGGGACGGCCGTAATCGAAGATTTCGTTGACCGCGGCGCGCACGCTGCGGCCCGTGTAGAGCACGTCGTCGACCAGCACGATGGTCGCGCCCTCGACGTCGAACGGCAATTCGCTGCGCTTGGCGCCGGCCTTGAGACCCGAACGCGCGTAGTCGTCGCGATAGAACGACACGTCGATGTAGCCGACCGGATGCGCGCCGGGAATCATCCCGGCCAGGCGATCCGCCACCCATGCTCCTCCGGAGTAGATGCCGACGAACGCCGCATCGAAGGCGACCGCGGGTCGCATGCGTTCGGCAAGCGCCGCAAGCGTTGCCTCCGCATCAGGAATTTGAGGCGGCGCGCTCATCGAACCAGCTTTGCAGTATCAATTGCGCGGCGACCTGGTCGCGCACCGCCCTTCCCCGGCGGCCGGCCACGCCGGACTCGTCCAGGGCCGATTGCGCAGCTTCGGTGGTCCAACGTTCGTCCACCAGCTCCACCGGCAGTTGAAAACGTCCCTCGAGCTGACGCGCGAAGCGCCGCGCGCGCTGCGTCATGTCGTGTTCCTTGCCGTCGGCATGGACCGGCAGCCCGACTACCAGCACTCCCGGCCCCCACTCCTTGATCAGGGCGGCGATGGCCGCGAAGCGCCGGTCGGTTCGCTCGTCGTCGATGGTCGCCAGAGGATGCGCCGTTGCCGTCCGCGTATTGCCCATCGCAATGCCGATGCGCCGCGTACCGAAGTCGAACGCGAGCACCGTCGCGTCCGGGAAGGTGGCGGCCACGCGTCACGCGTGCCCGACGTCCTCGGACAGCTGCATGAGGTCGATGCCCAGCAACTGCATCGCCGCGGGCAGCCGCCGCTCGGCGGGAACGTCGAACAGCAGGTCGGTATCCGCCGCGACCGTCAGCCACGCATTCTGCGCCATCTCGGCTTCCAGCTGGCCCGCTTCCCATCCGGCGTAGCCCAGCGACACGAAGACGTCGGACGGACCGTCGCCGCGGCCGACGGCTTCCAGGACGTCCTTCGACGTCGTGAGGCCGATGTCGTCACCGACGGCGAGCGTGGACTGCCAGTTGCCCAGCGGGCGATGCAGGACAAAGCCGCGGTCGACCTGCACCGGACCGCCAAAATGGACGGGAGCCTCGCGGAGCACGCGATCGGTCAACGGTACGTTGATCTGGTCGAACAACGCCGATAGCTTCATCTCGATCGGCCGGTTTACGACGATGCCGAGCGCGCCGTCCTTGTTGTGTTCGCACACGAAGGTCAACGTATGCGCAAAATTCGGGTCCGCCATGGCCGGCATGGCGATGAGGAAGTGATGCGTGAGGTTGATCGGCTCGGTCATCAACGTCGAATTGTAATCCGAAGGGGGGTGGGCGACAATCAAAAGCAGCCCGGCCGGCGATTTTGTCACGTGCCTCGGGAGGCACGGGCAGGTTTCCGGCAACTGCCGATGCGGCCCAACCAACCGTTCTCTGCCATGAAACGTTGCCCTTCGCCATCGCACCGCATTGCGCATGTCATCCTGGCGTCACTGCTGGCCATTGCGCTGCCGGCTGCGGCCAAGCTGACGGTCATGCACGGCTATGCCGATTACACGAGCGCGCTGCTTTGGGTGATGGCCGACGCGCCCGGCCCCATCGAAATCAGCTGGCGCGCGGACGTCAACGGCCCGGAACGAAAGCTGAGCCTCGACGCAAGCGCGGCGACCGGGAATGTCGTCCTCGCGCGGCTGACGGGGCTGACGCCCGGCGTCGCCGCCGACTATCGCGTTGCCGGAGACTCCGATTCCCGTGCAGGCACGCTGGTTGCGCAGCCCTACTGGGCGAGGCCGGCCGACGCACGCGATCTCGCCATCGCCATCGGTTCGTGCTTCTTCCTGGCCGACGCCAATCCGATGTGGGGCAGGCAGGGCTACGGCGGCGGTTTCGACATCTTCGACTCGATCGCCGGGCAGAAGCCCGACCTCATGATCTGGATGGGCGACAACCTCTACTTCCAGGCGCCCGACGAACTGGATCCCGTGTCGATGGCCATGCGTTATCGTCGGCAACGCACGTTCGCGCCTCTGCAGAAGCTGCTGACTGCCGCGCCGCATCTCGCCACCTGGGACGACCACGACTACGGTCCCAACGACGCGGACATGTCGTATGTGATGAAGGGCGAGTCGCTGCAGCTCTTCCGGCGCTTCTGGGCAAATCCCAGCTATGGCCTGCCGGATGTCCCCGGCGTGTTCGGGCAGGCACGGTGGGGCGACGTCGACGTGTTCCTGCTCGACGACCGTTGGTACCGGTCGGCCAACAAGGCGATCGACACGCCCGACAAGTCGATGTTCGGCGCACAGCAGCTCGCGTGGCTGCGCAACGCGCTGATCTATTCCGACGCGCCGATCAAGCTCGTCGTCAACGGCAGCCAGATGTGGAACCGCGCCAATCGCTTCGAGGGCTGGAATCACTTTTCCAGCGAGCAGCGGGCCTTCGCCGACTGGCTGATCGCGCAACGCATCGACGGCGTCGTGTTCCTGTCCGGTGACCGCCATTTCACCGAGCTGCTCAAGGTCGAGCGTCCCGGCACCTATCCGCTCTACGAATTCACGTCGAGCCCGCTCACGTCGCGCGCCTGGGAAGAACCCGAGGCCGGCGAGCGAAGCAATCCCGACGTGGTGCCCGGAACGCTGGTCGGCCAGCGCCAGTTCGGGATGATCCGCGTGACGGGCCCCGGCAACGATCGAAAGCTGGCCCTGGAGAGCTACGACTCGAGCGGCAAGCTGCTCTGGCGCCGGGAAATCCGGGCACGCGACCTCAAGTCCCCGAAATCCGCAGGCAACCGGTGACCGGGCTGCCCATTGGCAGCGCGCTGGTGTGGTTCCGGCGCGACCTGCGCGACTTCGACCACGCCGCGCTGTATCACGCGCTCAAGGCGGCTCGAGCGGTCCATTGCGCTTTCATATTCGACCGCGAGATCCTCGATGCGCTGCCGGACCGGGACGACCGGCGCGTCGAGTTCATCTGGGAGTCGGTGGCGGAGCTGGCCTCGAGCCTGGCCGCTCGCGGAGGCGCACTGCTGGTACGACACGCCGTCGCCCGCGACGCGATCCCGCAACTCGCCGGCGAGCTGGGTGTCTCCGCCGTTTACGCCAATCACGACTACGAGCCGGCCGCGCTGGACCGGGACGCCGACGTGGCGCGACGGCTGGAAGCCATCGGCATTGCATTCTACACGGCGAAGGACCACCTGATCTTCGAGCGCGACGAAGTGCTCTCGCAATCCGGCAAGCCGTTCTCGGTGTTCACGCCCTACAGGAATGCCTGGCTGAAGAAGCTGACACCGTTTCATCTGAAGTCGTATCCGGTCGATGCCTACGCGGCCGCATTGGCGGCGCCCACGCCGGCCATGGCCACCGGCCTCCCGACGCTGGAGGGCATCGGCTTCCGGCGCACCAACCTGAAGGATCTGGGCGTAGTCCCGGGCATGGCCGGCGGCGCCAAACTGTTCGCGGACTTCTGCGCGCGCATCGACGGGTATCGCGAGGCCCGCGATTTTCCCGCGCGCCGTGGCCCGTCCTATCTTTCCGTCCACCTGCGCTTCGGCACGGTGTCGATCCGGGATCTTGCGGCCTACGCCCATTCGCGCTCGCTGCAACCCGGTGGCGAAGGCGCAGCCACCTGGTTGTCGGAGCTGATCTGGCGCGAGTTCTATGCGCAGATCCTGTGGCACCATCCGCGCGTGTCCGGCGAGGCATTCAAGCCGGAGTACGTCGGACTGCGCTTTCCCGGCAAGGCAACTCACTTCGATGCCTGGTGCGAGGGCCGGACCGGCTACCCGATCGTGGATGCCGCAATGCGCCAGCTGAACACGACCGGCTACATGCACAACCGGCTGCGGATGATCGCCG
>DAOMGB010000126.1:0-2566 GCA_035430095.1 Casimicrobiaceae bacterium
TCGCGTCGATGGGCGACAACATCACGCCGCCGCAGCAGGCGTTCAACTGGGTGGCTGACGTCTATGGCTCGACCGACGAGATCAAGGCGCGCGGGCAGGTGATCGTCGGATTGCTGCACCAGGATATCGGCCATCTCGGCATCTTCGTTTCCGGCAAGGTCGCCAAGAAAGAGCACGCGCAGATCGTCGAAGTTCTCAAGTCGATCGAATCGCTGCCCCCGGGTCTCTACGGAATGCGAATCCACGAGGTCAAGGGCAGAGACGGCAAAGTCGCCTACGAAGTCGATTTTCAGGAGCGCCGGCTCGAAGACATTGCCAAGCAGTTGAACCGACTCGAGCGCGCCGACGAGAAGCCGTTCGAGGCCGTTGCCGCGCTTTCGGAGTTCAACCAGCGCGCGTATGAACTCTTCGCACAGCCGTTTGTCCAGTCACTCGGCACCGAACTGGGTGCGAAGCTCTCGCGTCAATTTCATCCGTTGCGCTTCCAGCGCTGGGCGTTCTCTGACCTCAATCCCTGGCTCGCGTGGCTCGGCCCCGCGGCGGAAATGGTCAAGTCGCAACGTCAGGCAGCCACGCCGGACAACCCGAACAGCAAAGTCCAGAAGCTGATGTCCGAGTGCATCAGTGCATCGCTCGACCTTTACCGCGAGAACCGTGACGCAACCAGTGAGGCGACATTTTTCCAGACCTACGGCAACGTGTTCTCGCTTTACCTCGCCGACAAGCACCAGGCCAAGGAGTTGGCGGGGAATGGCATGGTCGAGCCGCGCGAACTGCCGTTCGTGAAGGAGGCATTGGCGTCAATCGGGGAAGGCGGCTTTGCGGAGGCGCTTGCGCGCGTCGGATCGCTGCTGGCGAGGCGGGGAGCGCCGCTGCCGCTGGCGCGGCTTGCGGTGAAGCAGGAGCTCGCAACCGAATACCACGACTTCCTGCCCGACTTGGCGCCCGACGAATGGCGGCGTATCCGCGGTGAGCAGGACATCGTGGTGCGGTACGAGCCCGAGAAGGCGATTGCCACGCTGCCCAGGCTGCTTTCAAAGCCCGGCGACCGCGATCGCCTGGTGACGCTGGTCCGACGGCTTCTGGCCGACGAGCGCATGCGGCGCTTCGAGCCGACGACCGAGCAGCTGGCGATGATGGAAAACATCGGGAACACGTTGGAAGTCAGACCGGCCCGGATTCGAGGCAAGGCGACACCGCGGCCAAAGACCCGCAAGGCTCCCGCGAAGCGGCGTGCACGTTCGTAGTTCACGCGAACTGCAACGGAGTTGGGCATGGAACGCAAACACGAGAAGTATCAGCGTCTGATCGACACCTGCAAGACGCTGCCGGCCACGCCGACCGCCGTCGCGCATCCCTGCGACGAGAGTTCGCTGCGCGGCGCGGTCGACGCCGCGAAGCTGGGGCTGATCGCGCCGATACTGGTCGGCCCGCGCGCGCGTATCGAGGCGATCGCGATGGAGTTTGACATCAACATTGCGGGACTGCCTCTCGTCGACACGCCGCACAGCCAGGCATCGGCCGACAAATCGGTGGAACTGGTTCGCGAGGGCAAGGCCGAGGCTCTGATGAAGGGCAGCCTGCACACCGACGAGCTGATGGCTGCCGTGGTCAGACGCGACACCGGGCTGCGCACGGCACGCCGGGTCAGCCATTGCTTCGTCATGGACGTGCCGAGCTACGCGGAAACGCTGATCGTCACTGACGCCGCAATCAATATCGCGCCGACGATGGAAGACAAGGTCCACATCATCCAGAATGCGATCGACCTTGCGCACGCGATGCGCTTTCCCGAGGTGCGCGTGGCGATACTGTCGGCGATGGAGACCGTCAATCCGAAGGTGCCTTCCACGGTAGAGGCGGGAGCGCTGTGCAAGATGGCCGACCGCGGCCAGATCACCGGCGCAATTCTGGACGGGCCGCTGGCGCTCGACAACGCGATCAGCCTGGAGTCGGTCGCGATCAAGAAGATTGATTCGCCCGTTGCCGGACGCGCCAACGTGCTGGTGGTTCCCGACCTCGAGGCCGGCAACATGCTGGCGAAGAGCCTGTCGTTCCTGGCCGGCGCGGACGCGGCGGGTATCGTGCTGGGGGCCAGGGTGCCGATCATCCTCACCAGTCGCGCCGATTCCGTGATGACGCGCCTCGCGTCCTGCGCCGTCGCGGCGCTCGTCGCGAACGCGCGGCGCGAGAAGGCCGGCAAGGCGGTGACGTGAACGGCCCCCACGCTCGCTGCCCCCGGAGGGCGTGCCCAGCGCCCTTCGGGCGGCCGGGCGGGCACTGACATGCAAGACGCGATTGCAGTGCTGAACGCGGGTTCGTCGAGCGTCAAATTCTCCGTGTTCGCCGAACGCGGTGGCACCCTCGAGGTAGTGGTGCGCGGACAGGCCGAAGGGCTCTACACGTCGCCGCGCTTTGTCGCGAAGGATGCCGCGGGAGCTGTACTCGGCGAGAAGTCCTGGGGCGACGGCGTCGTGCTGGGACATGGAGGTGCGCTGGACTATCTGGTTGCGTTCCTGCGCGCCGAATTTGCCGGGCATCGCCTGGTGGGCGTGGGTCACCGCGT
>DAOMGB010000126.1:2666-4447 GCA_035430095.1 Casimicrobiaceae bacterium
CGGCCGCAGCGTCGCCAGCACGATGGGATTCACGGCTGCGGACGGCTTGCCGATGGGCACGCGCTGCGGCAACCTCGATCCCGGCGTCATTCTGTACCTGATGGACGAACTCAAGATGGACGCGCGGGCGATCGAAAAACTGATCTACCAGCAGTCCGGGTTGCTCGGCATGTCGGGGATCTCAAGCGACATGCGCACGCTGGAGGCCAGTGACGCGCCGGAGGCGAAGGCCGCGATCGACGTCTTCGTCTACCGGATCGGTCGCGAGCTGGGTTCGCTGGCGGCGGCCCTGGGCGGCCTCGACGCAATCGTGTTCACGGCGGGCATCGGCGAAAACAGCCGACGCTTGCGCGAACGCGTCTGCCGGGACGCGGCATGGCTGGGGGTTGAACTCGATGCGGCGGCCAACGAGCGCAGCGGACCGCGGATCAGCACGGCGGGCAGCCGCGTCTCGGCATGGGTGATCCCGACCAACGAAGAACTGATGATCGCCACGCACACGCGACGCGTGTTGGTCGGCAAATAGAGGAAGATCTGTCATGACCGTCGATATTCCGCGCCCCGTACTGAAGGGGTCCAAGGCGCTGGTCGTTGGCGTTGCCAACGAGCACTCCATTGCTTACGGCTGCGCGAAGGCGTTCCGCGAACTCGGTGCCGACCTTGCCATCACCTACCTGAACGAAAAGGCGCGTCCCTTTGTCGAGCCGCTCGCGCGTTCGCTGGAAGCGCCGCTATTTCTCCCGCTGGACGTCAGTGTCGAAGGCGAGCTGGAGGCGGTGTTCGAATCGGTTGCCCGGGAGTGGGGCAGGCTCGACATCCTGGTGCACTCGATCGCCTTTGCACCGAAAGAGGACCTGCAAGGGGGGCTGCTCAACTGCTCCGCCGCGGGCTTTGCAAAGGCGATGGACGTCTCGTGCCACTCGTTCGTGCGGATGGCGCGGCTCGCCACGCCTCTGATGTCCAACGGCGGGACGATGTTCGCGATGAGCTATCATGGCGCCAGCAAGGTGATTCCCACGTACAGCGTAATGGGTCCGGTGAAGGCTGCGCTCGAGGCCTGCTGCCGCTACCTCGCGTATGAATTGGGCGGAAAGGGCATTCGGGTACATGCGATTTCGCCCGGCCCGCTCAAGACGCGCGCGGCGTCCGGTCTCAAGGACTTCGACCTGTTGCTCACCGAGGTCGAGCAGCGCGCGCCGATCGGCGAGCTGGTCGACATCATGGACGTTGGTTTTACCTGCGCCTACCTGGCAACGCCATACGCGCGGCGGCTGTCCGGGGAGACGCTGTACGTCGATGGCGGCGTCAACATCATGGCCTAGGCGTTTCGACGGACGAGGCAGGTATTGCGGCCGGAACTCCCTTCATTGTATCGAGGGCACCACGATGGAAGTACCGAGGATCAGCAGCATGGTGGCAGGTGCAGTCCGCGGAATGAACGAGACGGGCGAGGCAACGAGCACTTTGCGGCGACCGCGTGGGGGGGGCTGGCTTGCCGGCGCCGCACCCATTGCTCTCGCCATGGTCATGCTGGCGTTGCCGCGGATCGCGCATGCATCATTCCTCCCGCCCGAAATGATGGACAGCGCCGCAATGTACCTCGCGTGGTTCGTCATCATCTTCGTCCCCATCGGTGCGATCGTTCTCTTCTGGCTGGTGCACATCCTGCCGGAGAAGATCGCGCACAAGCGCCACCATCCGCAGCGGGATGCCATCCAGGTGCTGTGCCTGCTGTCGCTGGTGTTCGGCGGCCTGCTGTGGCCGATCGCCTGGCTGTGGGC
>DAOMGB010000127.1:0-4308 GCA_035430095.1 Casimicrobiaceae bacterium
GTGCCGATGCCGTGGCCGGCGTTGGCCTCGGTGCGCAGCAGGATCGGGTGCTTCGACGACGTCGCTGCCTGAAGCCGCGCCGTCATCTTGCGCGATTCATACGGCGGCACCCGGCCATCGTTGTCGCCGGTGGTGAACAGCACGGCCGGATAGGCAACACCGTCCTTGACCCGCAGCAGCGGCGCATAGTCGTAAAGCGCCTTGAATTGCGCAGGATCCTTGACGGTGCCGAACTCGGTCGTGTTGAACTCGCCGTTCGGCTGCGACTCCGAGCGCAGCGGATCGAGGGACCCCACCTGGCTCACCACTGCGCGCATCGACTGAGGATGCTGCGTGATCGCCGTCCCCATGGTCAGCCCGCCCGCGCTGCCGCCCATGATCGCCAGGCGGCCGGGGTTCGTGTACCTGAACTCGGTCAGGTAGCGCATGCATGCGTCGAAGTCGTCGAACGTGTTTTGCTTTCGCGTGAGCTTGCCCGCCTCGTGCCACGGCTCGCCGTACTCGCCTCCGCCGCGCGTGTTGCACACCGCGAACACGCCGCCGTAGTCGAGCCAGAGGCGGTTCATTTCGCTGAAATAGGGCTGCAGGCTGATGCCGTAGGATCCGTAGGCGTAGAGGAGCACCGGCCGGTTGCCGTCCCGATTCATGCCCTTGGGAAACAGGATGTTGATCGGAACCTTGGTGCCGTCCTTGGACACCGCCACGTCGCGGACGACGGATGCGTCGGCGAAGTTGAACGGCGGCTTGTCCGCAAGCCTGGT
The DNA here is from genome assembly GCA_035430095.1 of Casimicrobiaceae bacterium. Classification (GTDB taxonomy): domain Bacteria; phylum Pseudomonadota; class Gammaproteobacteria; order Burkholderiales; family Casimicrobiaceae; genus VBCG01. Next base: position 762 of record DAOMGB010000127.1, read on the forward strand.
ATGGACGAGCTTGTCCTTGTCGCCCCGGAAAACGAACCAGGTCGCCGGCGAAAGGTAGCTCATCGTGCGCACCATGACATCGTCGCCGCCGAGCCACGCGCCGATGCGGATGTCGGAGACCGGCTCGACGGGGATGTCGCCCAGGCGTTTGCCGTCGAGGGTGAAGATGCGGGCGGCGGACGGTCCGCCATCGCGGTATTGCACGTAGAGACGCATCTTGGCCGGCGTCACGCGTTCCGCAACGATGCCGGTTTCCGGCACGACCACGACTGCATTTGCGAGCGCCGGACGATCGAGCGGAATGGCGATGATGCGACCGAGCGGGGCATCCTTGATGGTCATCGCGTACAGCCGGCCATCCTGGCCGAAATCCGCCTGCTTCACGCCGTCGGTGAATCCGGCGATCTGTGTCCATTGCCCGGCCACGTCGCGCACGTGGAACGCGATTTCGCCGCCGTCGCCGTTGTGCACCTTGGCGAGCAGGTACTTGCCGTCGCGGCCTCCGTCGAGCTCGATCTCGGCGATGCGCGGGAAGTCGCGTCCGATGACGTAGCGGTCGGCGCTCTGCGGCGTCCCCAGCTGATGGAACCACACCGTCTGGTAGAAGTGAAGGTCCGCGTCCGGGCGCTCGCCTTTTTGCGGATAACGCGTGTAATAGTAGCCGGAGTTGTCGGGCGCCCATTCCACGCTGCCTCCGGCAGTCGGCCACGTCACTCCGGGGATCACGTCGGGCAGGCGCTTGCGCGTCGCCACGTCGTAGACATAGGCGGTGCCGTCCTCGCTGCCATTGGCCGACAGCGACACCACGACGCGCTTGCCGTCGTAGGACGCCTTGTAGAAGTCGATCGTCGTGCGGCCCGACTTGTCGAGCGCATTCGGATCCAGGATGACCTGTTCCCTGGCGACGTTGCCGTCAGGGGGCAGCATGACAAGCAGCGGCTGGTTTGCCGGCGGCGCATCCTTCATGGCGAACAGCTGCCGGCGAAACTGGAAGCCATATCGATAGACGGACTTGGCGCTCAGGAGCTTGCCTGCCCGCTTGGCGATCTCCGGACGCTGCGCGATGCTGTCGAGGTACGCGCGCGTCAGCTTGTTCTGCGCCGCCACCCACGCCTTCACATCGGGCGAATTGTCGTCCTCGAGCCAGCGATAGTCGTCCGTCACCTCGACCCCGTGGTAGGTCTCGACGACGGGCTTGCGCGCGGTCGGAGGGTAGGCCACATCGGCCGCAGCGGCGCACACCGGCGCGGCCGCGAGCGAAAAAGCAAGTGCAATGGCTGGCAGGTTCAAGCGCATCGATTTCATGGAACAGCTCCATGCGGTTCGGCAATGTCGGATTGTAACCACAGTCCTTTACGAGGAAGTCCTGCGGAAGTGCGTGGATTATCGGGGATAATGCCGGGCAGTTCCCGCTTCGGACACGACCATGACGCCAGCTTCGCTGTTGCAGCACCCCGCGCTGATCAGCGCCCTCCTGCTCACGGGTTCCAACCTGTTCATGACCGTCGCGTGGTACGGCCACCTGAAGCATCTGCAGGCCTCGCCCTGGTGGACGGCGGCGCTGATCTCGTGGGGCATCGCGCTTTTCGAATACCTGCTGCAGGTACCTGCCAACCGCATCGGGTTTACCGTCCTCTCGCTGGCCCAGCTCAAGATCATGCAGGAGGTGATCACGCTGGCCGTATTCGTGCCTTTCGCGGTGCTCTACATGGACCAGCCGGTCAAGCTCGACTTCCTTTGGGCGGGACTGTGCCTGCTCGGGGCGGTGTATTTCATTTTCCGCACCTGATTTCGGGCAATGGGTTTCAGGACATTGGCGCAACGGACGGCACATCGCGCGTGACCAAGCTTCGCATCTACTTCCCGAGCATCTATTTTCCGTTCGCCGCGGGGTACCTGCTCTCCTACCTGTTCCGCACGGTCAACGCCGTCATCTCGCCCGAGCTGTCGCGCGAACTGTCGCTGACGCCGTCGTCGCTGGGTCTGCTGACGAGCGCCTATTTCCTGACATTCGGCGCCGCGCAATTGCCGGTCGGCATGCTGCTCGACCGCTATGGCCCGCGCCGCGTCGAGCCGGTGCTGCTCTCGATTGCGGCCGTCGGCGCGTTGCTGTTCGCGTACGCGGAAACGCTGCCGGGACTTGCATTCGCCCGCGCGGTCATCGGCCTGGGTGTCTGCGCGTGCCTGATGGCGCCGCTGAAGGGCATCGCGGCCTGGTTTCCGCGCGAGCGGCAGGCGTCGCTTTCGGGCTGGATCATGGTTGCCGGCGGCCTGGGCGCGCTCGCCGCCACGACGCCGCTGGAGATGGCATTGCGCGTCACCGGCTGGCGCACGATCTTCGTGGTGCTCGCGGCGACGACGTTCGTGGTTGCGCTCGCGATCGCGTGGCGAATTCCCGACACCAAGAGGCCCGCGGTGGTGCTGGGCCTTGGGGATCAATGGGCGGGCGTCGGGAAAATTCTGCGGAATCGCAGGTTCTGGTGGATTGCGCCGCTGGGTGCGTGCTGCATCGGGACGTTCATGGCGATCCAGGGCCTCTGGGCGGTTCCGTGGCTGATGGAAGTCGAGGGCCGGTCGCGCTCCGACGCGGCGCGGCACCTGTTCATCATGGGTGTCGTCATCCTCGCCGGCTACGTGCTGATCGGATTCTTCGGAACGCAGCTCGCTCGGCGGGGCATTCATGCCCGGCACCTGTTCGGCGCAGGCTTCGGGCTCGCAATATTCGCGCTCGCGGGCATCTTGATGCGCCTGCCCGGCGGATACTTCTGGTGGTCGCTGTACGGATTCGGCGCCGCGGTGAACGTGCTTGGCTTCACGGTGCTGAACGAGGGCTTTGCGCTCGAACTGGTCGGCCGCACCAACACCACGTTGAACCTGATGATGTTCATCGGCAGCCTGCTCGCGCAATGGGGCATCGGGGTGGTTGCCGAGGCGGCGCGCGGGTTGTTCGGCCTCGACCTGGCGGGCGGCCTGCGCCTGGCCTTCGGCGTGGCGTTGGCGGCCAACGTCGTCACCTATGGCTGGTTCCTGCGCGGCTGGGCGCAGCACGCGCACGCTCGCGCCGATACGAAGGCACCCTGAATGCACCTGCACATCCTCGGCATCTGCGGCACGTTCATGGGCGGCATCGCGGCCATCGCCAAGAGTGCGGGACACACGGTGACCGGCTGCGACGCCAACGTCTATCCGCCCATGTCGACGCAGTTATCGGCACTCGGTATCGGCCTGACCGAAGGCTGGGACCCCGCGCAGCTGTCGACTGTGGCCAGGGGCGCCGACGTGTTCGTCGTGGGCAATGTGGTGTCGCGAGGCAATCCGTTGATGGAGGCGATTCTCAATGCGGGATCGCCCTACATTTCCGGCCCGCAGTGGCTCTACGAGAATGTGTTGCACGACAAATGGGTGCTGGCGGTGGCCGGCACGCACGGCAAGACCTCGACGTCGGCCATGCTGGCATGGATTCTCGAGCACGCCGGCCTGGATCCCGGCTTTCTCATCGGCGGCGTGCCGATGGACTTTCCCGTCTCCGCGCGCCTGACCGACAGCG
>DAOMGB010000128.1:0-3794 GCA_035430095.1 Casimicrobiaceae bacterium
GCGCCAGTCGTGCGCCCGATTGACCGCCCTACGCTATCGCGCCAGTCGTGCGCCCAATTGCCCGCCTAACGCTATCGCGCCAGTTGTGCGCCCAATTGCCCGCCCAACGCCATCGCGCCAGTCGTGCGCCCGATTGACCGCCCTACGCCATCGCGCAAGTCGCGCGCCCGATTGCCCGCCCTAGGCCAGCCATCGCGCCAGTCGCGCGCCCCACTGTCCGCCCTACATCGTAGCCGCAGTCGCACGCCATCGCGCCGGTCGCGCGGCGCCACCCAGGTTGCGCCTGTGCGCGCCGCCGGTCAGGCGACGTGCAACTCGTCCTTCGGCTTGTCGAAGAACTGCTCGTCTTCGGTCGAGTTCTTGAGCGCAGTCGTCGACGCCTGGCTGCCCTGGATCGTCGTTGTGACCGCGTCAAAGTAGCTCGTGCCCACTTCGCGCTGGTGCTTGATGGCCGTGAAGCCCTTCGGCATCGCCGCGAACTCGGCTTCCTGCAGTTCGACGAATGCGGTCATGTGCTCGTGCGCGTAACCGTGTGCGAGGTTGAACATCGAGTAGTTGAGGCTGTGGAAACCGGCCAGGGTGATGAACTGGAACTTGTAGCCCATCGCTCCCAGCTCGCGCTGGAACTTGGCCACCGTCGAGTCGTCGAGGTTCTTCTTCCAGTTGAACGATGGCGAGCAGTTGTATGCCAGCATCTTGCCCGGGAACCTGGCGTGGATCGCGTCGGCGAAGGCCTTGGCGAAGTCGAGGTCCGGCTTGCCGGTTTCGCACCAGAGCAGGTCGGCGTACGGCGCGTACGCGAGACCGCGGGACACGGCCTGATCGAGGCCGTTGCGCGACTTGTAGAAGCCCTCGATCGTGCGCTCGCCCGTGAGGAACGGACGGTCGTTTTCGTCGATGTCCGACGTGACGAGGTCGGCAGCTTCGGCGTCGGTGCGCGCGAGGAGGACAGTAGGCACGCCCATGCAGTCCGCGGCGAGTCGCGCGGCAATCAACTTGTCCACGGCTTCGCGGGTGGGCACCAGGACCTTGCCGCCCATGTGGCCGCACTTCTTCACCGAGGCCAGCTGATCCTCGAAGTGAACGCCGGCGGCGCCCGCCTCGATCATTGCCTTCATCAGTTCGAACGCATTGAGCACGCCGCCGAATCCGGCCTCGGCGTCCGCGACGATCGGCGCAAAGTAGTCCATTTCGCCGGAGCCTTCCATGTGCTGGATCTGGTCGGCGCGCGCAAACGTGTTGTTGATCCTCTTGACCACGTTCGGAACCGAGTTGATCGGATAGAGCGACTGGTCCGGATACATCTCGCCCGCGACATTGGCGTCTGCCGCCACCTGCCAACCCGACAGGTAGATGGCCTTGAGTCCCGCCTTGACCTGCTGCATTGCCTGGTTGCCGGACATCGCGCCGAGGGAATTGACGAATGGCTCGTCATTGACGAGCTTCCAAAGCTTTTCGGCGCCGCGTCGCGCAAGGGTGTGCTCGATATGCACGGAACCGCGCAGGCGGACGACATCCTCCGCCGTGTAGCCGCGCTGGATACCCTTCCACCGCGGATTCTCCGCCCAATCCTTCTTCAGTCTTGCCGCTTCGAGGTCGTAGTTCATCGGTTGCTCCCATCTCATTTGGCCTAAGCCATCGCACCATGCGACGGCACTTTGGTCAGCAGCGCCTTCGACGCAATGCGTGAAGACGCCCGCGTTGCGAAAACGCAAGGCGACGCTTATCGCCTTCGTCTCACTGCACGGACCGGCCTTGGATCGCTTGGCCGGTCTGGCGGGCGTGGATGGGTGAACCACACCCCGACTTCTCGCAGCTCGCGCGATGCTGCGAGCGGCGATTCGTGACAAACTCACGTTAGCAAGGTGACGAGCGGATTACAAGTGGAAATGGCGCGCTGCAGCGTAATTTTTGCCACTAATAATCATGCACTTAAAAATATTTTCCGTCTGATGGAAAATATTTCGCCGGAAACGTCCAAAGTGGTGCTGCAGCGCATGCGCCTCTTCTATAAGACTACCGAATAATATTTTGGTCTATTGTTGTAACAGATTGAATAATAAAAATATTTTCAAAGCGGAGGCATCCATGTGCGAAATTGCCGGATTTCGTGAGGTGGAAATGAATTCCAAATGGGCCGGACGGACGTTGGTGGCGTTCGCCATCGTCGCGGTCGGGTTCGGAACCGCGTCGGCGCAGGACACCGTGGCGCCCGCGGGACGCGCGATAGCCGCGTCGTGCGCCGGCTGCCACGGCACGAATGGCGTCAGCCAGGGCGGCATGCCGTCGCTCGCCGGGCAGCCCAAGGCCGATCTCGTGCGCAAGATGCAGGACTTCAAGGCCGGTCGAACGCCGGCGACGATCATGCCGCAGCTCGCGAAAGGCTATACCGACGAGCAGATCGAACTCGCGGCCGGCTGGCTCGCCACGCAAAAACCCTGAGTGCCGGAGGAGCGACATGGCGACTCAACGGCGCGAATTCCTGAAAGCACTCGGTGCCGGCGTGCTTGCGACATCCGCGCTGGGCAGCTGCGCCAACGCAACGCGCGGCGCCCCAAAGGTCGTGGTCGTGGGTGGCGGCTACGGCGGAGCCACAGTGGCGAAATATCTGCACATGTGGTCCAACGGCGCGGTGGATGTGACGGTGGTCGAAGCCAATCCCGCGTTCGTCTCGTGCCCGTTGTCCAACCTGGTGCTGGGTGGCAGCAAGCAATTGGCCGACCTCACCGTCAGCTACGACGGCCTTCGAAAGCGCGGGGTCAAGGTCGTGAGCGGCACCGCGACCGCGATCGACGTCGAGCGCGGCCAGGTCCGGCTTGCAAGCGGACAGGACCTGCCCTTCGACCGCGTGGTCCTTTCGCCGGGTGTCGACTTCATGTACGGCCTCGTCCCAGGCCTCAACAACGCCGCGGCGCAGGAAAGGGTCCTGCACGCATGGAAGGCGGGGCCGCAGACCGTGGCGCTGCGGCGCCAGCTCGAAGCGATGCCTGACGGTGGCGTCTACGCGCTTTCGATTCCCCGCGCGCCGTACCGCTGCCCGCCCGGTCCCTACGAGCGCGCCTGCCAAGTGGCGTGGTATTTCAAGCGCGCCAAGCCCAGGTCGAAGGTGCTGATCCTCGACGGCAACGAGGATGTCGTCTCGAAGAAGGGTCTCTTCACGAAGGCCTGGAACGAAGACTACAAGGACATCGTCGAGTACAGGCCGAACCACGTGCTGACGGACGTCGATGTCGCGACCCTGACCGCCAGGTTCGAGACGGCCGACGACGTCAAGGCGAACGTGCTGAACGTGATACCGCCCCACGGTGCCGGCGCGATCGCGAGGAAGGCCGGCGTGATCACCGCCAACGACCGCTGGTGCGAGGTCGACTTCCTGTCGTTCGAGTCGATCAAGGTGCCGAAGATCCACGTGCTGGGCGACTCGATCCAGGTAGCGCCGCTGATGCCGAAGTCCGGGCACATGGCCAACCAGCATGCCAAGGTGGCGGCCGCCGCGATCCTCAACGCATTCGCCGGCGTCGCTCCCAATCCGGCGCCCGTGCTCAACAATACGTGCTACAGCTTCATCACCGACAAGGACGTGGTGCACGTCGCGTCGGTGCACCAGTACGACAGGGACAAGAAGACGCTGTTGACGGTGCCGGGATCGGGCGGCCTGTCGCCCGGACCCTCCGCGGTCGAGGGCGAGTTCGCCTTCGCGTGGGCGAGGAACATCTGGGCGGACGCATTGGCATGAACTGCACGCAACACCAAAATGCGAAAACGGCGATCCGGAGATCGCCGCTTTGGCTTCA
>DAOMGB010000129.1:0-3780 GCA_035430095.1 Casimicrobiaceae bacterium
AGCCGACGCAGCACTCGGTCAAGGAGCTGCGCGAGATCGGCATCCAGCCCGACGTGGTGCTGTGCCGGGCAGACCGTCCCGTGCCGGACGGCGACCGCAAGAAGATCGCGCTGTTCACCAACGTTCCCGAGGAAGCGGTGATCCCGGCGCTGGACGCCGACTCGATCTACAAGATTCCCGGACTGCTCCATGCGGAAGGACTGGACGTCATCGTCTGCAAGAAGCTCGGAATCAAGGCGCCGCCGGCCGACCTCGGTACGTGGCGCAAGCTCGTCGATGCGCTGGAACATCCGCAGCGGGAAGTGAACATCGCGATGGTCGGCAAGTATGTCGACCTGACGGAATCGTACAAGTCGCTGTCCGAGGCGCTGATCCACGCCGGCATGCACACGCTCGCCAAGGTGCGCATCCACTACGTCGATTCTGAGGTCCTGGAGAGCGAAGGCGTGGATGCGCTGCGCGGCATGGACGCGATCCTGGTCCCGGGCGGCTTCGGCAAACGCGGCGTCGAGGGCAAGCTGATGGCGGTGCGGCTGGCGCGCGAAAGCGGCATGCCCTACCTCGGTATTTGCCTTGGCATGCAGTTGGCGGTCATCGAGTGTGCACGGAACATGGCCGGCCTCGCGCACGCCAACAGCACAGAATTCGACCCGGCCACGCCGCATCCCGTGGTTGCGCTGATCACCGAGTGGCAGAACCGCGACGGTTCGATCGAGAAGCGCACCGAGAACTCGGACATGGGCGGAACCATGCGACTCGGCGCGCAACCCTGCGAAGTGGTCCCCGGGTCGCTGGCCCATCGCATCTACGGCAGCACCACCGTGGTCGAGCGCCACAGGCACCGCTACGAAGTGAACAATCATTACCTGCCGCGCATCGAGGCCGCCGGCCTCTATGTCGGCGCGCGCGCCAAGAGCGCAACGGCTGGGGACTTGGTCGAGATGGTCGAGCTGCCGGGTCACCCGTGGTTCTTCGGGTGCCAGTTCCACCCGGAATTCACGTCCAATCCGCGGCGTGGCCATCCGCTGTTCATCAGTTTCGTGCAGGCTGCGCTCGCCCGGCAGCACCAGGTCGCGGGCGATGCCGCCAGGCCGGTGGCGGAACTGGTCGCGTCCGTCTAGCGCGCCGGTCGAACGGTCAGCCGATGAAACTCTGCGGTTACGACGTCGGCCTCGACCGTCCGCTGTTCCTGATCGCGGGTCCCTGCGTCGTCGAATCCCGCCAGCTGCAGGTCGATGTTGCCGGCGAATTGAAGGCGATCTGCGCGTCGCTTTCCATTCCATTCATCTTCAAGTCGTCGTACGACAAGGCCAACCGCAGCTCGCACGCGTCGTATCGCGGTCCCGGCATGGAGGAGGGACTGCGCATTCTCGACGAGGTTCGCCGCCAGGTCGAAGTGCCCGTGCTGACGGACGTTCACACGGTCGACGAGATCGCGACGGTCGCGGCCGTGGTGGACGTTCTGCAGACGCCCGCGTTCCTGTGCCGGCAGACCGACTTCATCCAGGCGGTTGCCTCAAGCGGCAAGCCGGTGAACATCAAGAAGGGCCAGTTCCTGGCGCCGGAGGACATGAAGCAGGTCGTGGCCAAGGCGCGCGCGGCAAGCGGCGGCGACAACATCATGGTGTGCGAGCGCGGCGCGTCGTTCGGCTATCACAACCTCGTGTCGGACATGCGCTCGCTGGCGATAATGCGCGACACGGGCTGCCCCGTGGTGTTCGATGCAACGCACTCGGTGCAGTTACCGGGCGGGCAGGGTACGTCGTCCGGCGGTCAGCGCGAATTTGTGCCGGTGCTGGCGCGGGCGGCCGTCGCCGCCGGCGTGGCCGGACTGTTCATGGAGACCCATCCGCATCCCGAAAAGGCGCTCTCCGACGGTCCCAACGCGTGGCCGCTCGGGATGATGCGCACGCTGCTCGAAACGCTGGTCCAGCTCGATGCGGCGGTGAAGCGCACCGGTTTCCCGGAAGTCGCGCTCATGGCCAAGCGAAGCCTGGCACCAAGCTGAGGAATGCCATGTTCGTCCACCTGGTCCCGATCAAGCTGAAGCCCGGCGTCTCCCGTGACGACCCTCGCGTGGCCGCGTGGCACGCGGCGGTCGTGGCGATCGAGCGCGAATTCGCCGACCGGATCATCTGCGACTATGAGCACTGACCACCACTGAGCCCGACCGGAAGAACACTCATGAGCGCCATCGTCGACGTCATCGCCCGCGAAATCCTCGATTCACGCGGCAATCCCACCATCGAAGCGGACGTGGTTCTCGAGTCGGGCGTGTCGGGCCGCGCGGCGGTGCCTTCGGGCGCTTCCACGGGTTCGAAGGAAGCCGTCGAGCTGCGCGACGGAGACGCGGCCCGCTACCTGGGCAAAGGCGTCCTCAAGGCCGTCGAAAACGTCAACACCGAGATTTGCGAGGCGATCCTCGGCCTGGATGCTTCCGAGCAGGGCTTCATCGACCACACGCTGATCGACCTGGACGGCACCGACAACAAGGGACGCCTGGGCGCCAACGCCATCCTTGCGGTCTCGTGCGCGGTGGCCAAGGCGGCGGCGGACGAGTCGACGCTGCCGCTGTACCGCTACCTGGGCGGCGCGGGCCAGATGCAGCTGCCGGTGCCGCTGATGAACGTGATCAACGGCGGCGCCCATGCCAACAACAAGATCGACCTGCAGGAATTCATGATCGTTCCGCTCGGCGCGCCGAGTTTTCGCGAAGCGTTGCGCTACGGCGCCGAAGTCTTTCACACGCTGAAAAAGCTGATCGATGCGCGCGGCATGCCCACCACCGTCGGCGACGAGGGCGGATTCGCCCCGGACCTGCCGTCCAACGAGGCCGCGCTGCAATTGCTGGTCGAGGCGATCGACAAGGCCGGCTATACCCCGGGCAAGGACATCGCGCTGGCGCTGGACTGCGCCGCCAGCGAATTCTGGAAGGATGAACGCTACCAGCTCACGTCCGAGAATCGCGCGCTGACTTCCGAGCAGTTCGCAGACGTGCTGGCCGCGTGGTGCGACAAGTATCCGATCGTCAGCATCGAGGACGGCATGTCCGAGCACGACTGGACCGGCTGGAAGTACCTCACGGACCGACTGGGCAAGAACGTGCAACTGGTCGGCGACGACCTGTTCGTGACCAACACCAGGATCCTGAAGCAGGGCATCGCCAAGGGCGTCGCCAATTCGATCCTGATCAAGATCAACCAGATCGGCACGTTGTCGGAAACCTTCGCGGCCATCACCATGGCCACGCGGGCCGGTTATACGTCGATCATCTCGCACCGCTCCGGCGAAACCGAGGACAGTATCATCGCCGACATCGCGGTCGGCACCAACGTGGGCCAGATCAAGACCGGCTCGCTGTCGCGCTCGGACCGCATCGCCAAGTACAACCAGCTGCTGCGCATCGAGGAAGACCTGGGCGAGGCGGCGAGCTTTCCCGGCCGCGAGGCCTTCTACAACATCCGCTAGGAATCGTCCGCCGCCATGCGCTGGCTTGCGCTCATTTTCATGGCCCTGATCCTGGCGCTGCAGTATCCGATGTGGCTTGGGAAGGGCGGTTGGCTGCAGGTCCGCGAAACGGATCGCCAAATCGCGCTGCAGCGCGAAGCCAATGCCAAGCTCAGGGCCCGCAACGATGCGCTCGATGCCGACGTGCGCGACCTGAAGACAGGTTCCGAGGCCATCGAGGAGCGTGCCCGGTCCGAACTGGGGATGATTCGTTCCGACGAGGTGTTCTTCCAGCTGCAGGTGATCAACCTGTTCAACCAGTCGCAGCTGTGC
>DAOMGB010000130.1:0-3631 GCA_035430095.1 Casimicrobiaceae bacterium
GCCGCCGGCGCGGCGGCCTTGCCGTCAGAGTCGATCACGGCAATGACTTCGTTCGACGTCACCGTGGATCCGTCGGGCTTCACCAGTTCGACCAGCACGCCGTCCCCGGGCGACGGCAGCTCGAGCACGACCTTGTCCGTCTCGACGTCGATCAGGTTCTCATCCCGCCTGACGCTGTCGCCGGGCTTCTTGTGCCAGCTCACGAGCGTGGCTTCGGCCACGGACTCGGGAAGCTGCGGGACCTTCACTTCGATGCGCATTGGTTTTGTATCCTGAATTTGAAAGACCCGGCGGAGATAGCCCGGCGGGCTCTCACCTCGCGATGACCATTTCGCCCGAAGCCAGCTTGGCCGCGAACGCGTCTTCCAGCAGCTGCTTCTGCTCCTGGTTGTGCTTGCTGCTGTAGCCGACCGCGGTGGACGCGGAGATCGCGCGCCCGGCGTAGGCCAGCACCATTTGCTTCGGTATGTCGCTGCGCAGGTAGGCGCGCAGGCGGTACCAGGCACCCTGGTTCTGCGGCTCCTCCTGCACCCAGACGACTTCCTTCGCATTCGGATACTTGGCGACCTCGGCCTCGAAATCCGCGTGCGGAAATGGATATTGCTGCTCGAGGCGGATGATCGCGATGTCGTCGATGTTCTTTTCGCGGCGATGCGCGAGCAGTTCGTAGTACACCTTGCCGGAGCAGGCAAGCACCCGGCGGACGTCCGAGGCGACCAGTCCGTCGGTCTCGCCGATCACGTTCCGGAAGCCGCCCTTCGCCAGGTCCTCGAGCGACGACACGGCCTCCTTGTGGCGAAGAAGGCTCTTCGGGCTCATCACGATCAGCGGCTTGCGGTACTTGCGCAGCAACTGCCGCCGCAGCATGTGGAACACCTGCGCCGGCGTGGACGGGACGCAGACCTGCATGTTGTGCTGTGCGCACAGTTGCAGGAAACGCTCCGGGCGCGCGGACGAGTGCTCCGGTCCCTGCCCTTCGAAGCCGTGGGGAAGCAGCAACACCAGGCCGCAGATCCGCCCCCACTTCACTTCGCCGGCGCTGATGAACTGGTCGATGATGACCTGCGCGCCGTTCACGAAATCGCCGAACTGCGCTTCCCAGATCACGAGCCGCGTCGGGTCAGACGTGGAATACCCGTACTCGAATCCCAGCACCGCCTGCTCCGTCAGCACGGAGTCGATGATTTCGAACGCCGCCTGGCCGGGCTTGATGTGCTGCAGCGGAATGTAGGTGCCGTCGTCCCATCGTTCGCGGTTCTGGTCATGGAGCACCGCATGACGATGCGAAAACGTGCCGCGGCCGACGTCCTCGCCGCACAGGCGCACGCCATGGCCCTCGTCCAGCAGCGATGCGTAGGCCAGCGATTCTCCCATTCCCCAGTCCAGCGCGAGCTCGCCGTCGCCCATCGCGCGACGGTCGGCGATCACCTTTTCGACCCGGGAGTGCAGCTTGAATCCGTCGGGTACCGTGGTCAGCCTTTGCGACAGCGCCCGCAATTGCTTCATCGGAACCGCCGTCACCGCCGGATCGGTCCACTTGCGGTCCTTGTACGGATTCCAGTCGATCGTGAACGGCGGCTTGTAATTGGAGAGGACGGTCCTGTTCGTGTGCTGGCCACGGTCCATCGCGGAGCGATAGGTGGCGATCATGGCCTCGGGTTCCTCGGCGGCGATCAGCCCCTCGGCCACGAGCCTGTCCGCGTACAGCTTGCGCGTGCCCTCGTGCAGCGCGATCTTCTTGTACATCAGCGGCTGCGTCACCATCGGCTCGTCGGCCTCGTTGTGCCCCAGGCGCCGGAAGCACACGAGATCGATGAAGACGTCCTTGTGGAACTGCTGCCGGTACTCGAGCGCGATCTCGACCGCCAGCAGGCAAGCCTCGGGGTCGTCGCCGTTGACGTGGAGGATCGGCGCCTCGACCATCTTCGCGATGTCGGTGCAGTAGATCGTGCCCCGGGTGTCGCGCGGGTCCGACGTGGTGAAGCCGATCTGGTTGTTGATGACGATGTGGATGGTGCCTCCCGTGTAGAACCCCCGGGTCTGCGCCATGTTGAGGCATTCCTGGTTCACGCCCTGCCCGGCGATCGCCGCATCGCCATGAAGCAGCACCGGCATCACCTGGTCGCCCTTGGCGTCGCCGCGGCGGAACTGCCGCGCGCGCACGCTGCCCTCGACCACCGGATTGACGATCTCCAGATGCGACGGGTTGAACGCGAGCGTGAGGTGCACCGGTCCGCCCGGCGTCGACACGTCGGATGAAAAACCCTGGTGGTACTTGACGTCGCCCGCGGGCAGGTCCTGGGCAGTCTTGCCCTCGAACTCGGAGAACAGGTCGGCCGGGATTTTGCCCAGCGTATTGACCAGAACATTGAGGCGCCCGCGGTGCGCCATGCCGAGCACGATCTCCTGCACGCCCGCCGCGCCTGCCTTCTCGATAAGCCGGTCGAGCATCGGGATCATCGTGAGCCCGCCTTCTCCCGAGAAGCGCTTCTGGCCCACGTACTTGGTATGGAGGTAGCGCTCGAGCGTCTCGGCCGCCGTCAGGCGCTCGAGAATGTGCCGGCGCTCGTCCGCCGTGTAGCTTGGCGTCGACCGGATGGGCTCCAGCCGTTGCTGGAAGAAGCGCTTGGTGGCGGTGTCGGAGATGTACATGTACTCGGCGCCAAGCGTGCGAGTGTAGGTTTCCTTCAGCGCCGCGATGATATCCGAGAGGCGCATCCGCGCCGGACCCGCCTTGAACGACCCGACGTCGAACTCGGTCGTGAGGTCGGCCTCGGTGAATCCGTAGGTGCGCAGGTCGAGGTCCGGAATGTACTGCGGCTCGTGCCGCTTGAGCGGGTCGAGGTCGGCGTAGTACATGCCGAGGGTGCGGAATTTGCTGATGAGCCGCAGCACGAGAACCTGCTTGTGCATCGTCGTCGCGTCGATCATGCCGCCGGCGACCTTGCGGTTTCGCGCCAGCTCGACGAACGAGGCTATGACCGGCGCATGCGCGACGTCGGCCGCGCCGCCGCGCAGCTCGTCGAAATAGGCGCGCCAATCCGGACTCACGGAGCCCGCGTCGGCCAGGTAATGCTCGTACAGCTCCTCGATGAACGGGACGTTCGACCCGAACAGCGTGCTGTTGCCTTCGAATTCCTTCATGCTGCCCATTGCTTCACCTCAAGCCGAACGGCGGCCGACGTCGGCCATGAAAGGTGCCGCGCCGGCACGGCAACCGCCGCGCCGGCCCCAGGTCTCATCCGTCTCGCGTCAGATCCTCTGTGCGATCGGCGTGACCGTGCGCCTCGTGGCGCCGTTGAACAGCTGCCGCGGCCTGCCGATCTTGTACTCGGGATCCGCGACCATCTCGTTCAGCTGCGCGATCCAGCCGACCGTGCGGGCCAGCGCGAAGATCGCCGTGAACAGCGGCACCGGAATGCCGATCGCCTTCTGCACGATCCCCGAGTAATAGTCGACGTTCGGGTAGAGCTTGCGCGAGACGAAGTACTCGTCCTCTAGTGCGATCTTTTCCAGCGACATCGCGAGCTTGAACAGCGGATCGTCGTGCAGGCCGAGCTCGGTCAGCACCTCGTGGCAGGTCTCGCGCATCAGCTTGGCGCGCGGATCGTAGTTCTTGTAGACGCGATGG
>DAOMGB010000131.1:0-3549 GCA_035430095.1 Casimicrobiaceae bacterium
ATCTTCTTCGAGTCCGACGAGGTCTGCGAGACGTCGTACAAGGACCGCGGCGGCAAGTACCAGGGGCAGCAGGGCGTTACTCTCCCGAAGATCTAGCCCCGTTCGATCGGCAGCGGCCTGGCTAAGCCTTACGGGTGCGGCGGGGAGGAGCGATGGTTTCGGATTCCAAGCGCGCATCCATAGCCATCATCGCCTTTTGCCAGGTGATGGCGATGGCGTTGTGGTTTTCGGCGTCCGCCATCGTGCCGGCGCTCACCGCTGAATTTCATCTCTCCGCGTTCGCCCAGGCTGCGTTGACCAGCGGCGTGCAGGCCGGGTTCGTCATCGGATGCCTGGCCAGCGCCGTGTTTGGGCTGGCCGATCGCCTCGATCCGCGCCGCTTCTTTGCCGTCGCCGCCGCGATCGGCGCCGCGGCCAACCTGTTGCTGCTGGCGGTCGATCCCGCATCGATGGCGGCGCTTGCGCTGCGCGTGGTGACGGGCGTCTGCATGGCGGGAATCTACCCGGTCGGCATGAAGCTCGCGTCGACGTGGGCGAAAGGGGACATGGGCCTCATGGTCGGGATTCTGGTCGGCGCGCTCACTCTCGGGTCGGCCGCGCCTCACCTGTTCAACGCCTTCGGCGGAATGCTATGGCGCGTTCCGCTCGTTACCGCATCGGCGAGCGCGCTGGTGGCCGCCACGCTGATCGGCCTCGCCGGCATCGGCCCCAATCGTGCGCCGGCCCCGCGCTTCGATCCCGCTGCTGCGCTGACCGCATGGCGCGATGTTCCGCTCAGGCTTGCCAACCTGGGCTACCTCGGACACATGTGGGAGCTGTACGCCATGTGGGCGTGGATTGGCGTGTTCTTCAGCGCGAGCTTCGCTTTGACGCTGCCGGCCGACGTGGCGCCGACGGCCGCAAAGCTCGCCGCGTTCGCGACGATCGGCATCGGAGCCGTTGGTTCTGTCGGCGCGGGACTCTTGGCCGACCGACTCGGGCGGACGACGCTGACGATCGCCGCGATGGCTGTCAGCGGCACCTGCGCGGCGACGATAGGGTTCCTGTTCGGCGGCGACCCCTGGCCCCTGGTCGCCTTGGCGCTCGTGTGGGGAATCAGTATCGTCGCAGATTCGGCGCAATTCTCGGCTTCCATCGCGGAACTGGCCGACAAAGCCCGCGTCGGCACGATGCTGACGGTCCAGACCGCGCTCGGCTTCACGCTGACGCTCGCCACCATCCACCTGATGCCCTACCTGGTCGAAGCCCTTGGCTGGCGCTATGCATTCCTGCCGCTGGCCATCGGCCCGGCGCTGGGCGTCTGGGCGATGGCCCGCCTGCGGGTGAACCCGCGTTCCAGCGCCCTGGCCGGCGGCCGCCGCTAGCAGCTTCGCGGGAATATTGCGTCTGGCACGCGCGACCGTGCGGGCGTAGGATATTTTCCCCGCGCCGACCATGAGGCTGCCTGCGGCGCCTACGCGTCATTCCACCTAGGATGGAGACAATCATGGGCTATCATCTTGAAGGTCGTCTGCTAGAGGTCTGCAACTGCCGCGTGCTGTGCCCGTGCTGGATCGGCGAGGACCCCGATTTCGGCACCTGCGACACGATCGTCGCGTGGCGCTTCGACAAGGGGACGATCGACGGCGTCGACGTCTCCGACAGGACCATCGCGCTGATCGCGCACGTCCCGGGAAACATCCTGCAGGGCAATTGGAAGGCGGCGGTCTACCTGGACGAACGGGTGACGCCCGCGCAAGAGCAGGCCATCCTCAGCGTCTACACCGGCAAGCTGGGCGGCCCGGTAGGCGAACTGGTCAAGCTGGTCGGCGAGGTCGTGTCCGTGGAAAAGGTGCCGATAACGTTCACGGTGACGGGCGGCCACGGCACCATCAAGCTCGGGGACGCGGGCTATGCCGAACTGGAGCCCTACAAAAATGCCACCGGCGCCACGACCACGCTCGCGGACACGGTGTTCTCGACGGTTCCGGGCGCGCCGGTATTTGTCGGCAAGGCATCCGCCTACCGGTCGAAGAACGCGAAGCTGGGCATCGACCTCGACATCAAGGGCCACAACGCCTTGCAGAGCACGTTCGTCTTCGACGCCTAGCGTTGGGTCGGGGCGACCCGTGAACTCCGCTCCGGCGGGTCGTGACCGGCACGCTTCATGGCGAGGACAGCAGGATCGGCCGTGACGCCGGGAACGCACACGCGCGGGCCCAACCGGCTCACGGCCTTCGCCTGGCTCATGGCCGCCCTTGTCGCGTCGGCCTGGGCGGCGCTGTGGGCGCTGCGGGCGAGTCCTTACAGCCGCTACGTGGAACACGGCGGCTGGGGTGACGTAGGCGCGCTGGCGGCGCTCTGCACGGCAATTCCGCAGGGCGATATCGTCGTTCCAGCGATGCTGCACGCATCGGTATGGGTCTTGATGATCGCCGCCATGATGTTGCCGACGACCTATCCGGTGCTCCAGGTCTTCCGGCGCATCATCGCGCACCGGCCCGACGCCAGGCGCCTCACCGGTTTGGTCGTCCTGGGTTTCTTTGTTGCCTGGATGGGATTCGGCCTGCTCGCGCACGGGGTCGATGCCCTTCTGCTGAGCGCCGCGCGGCGCGAGAGTGCCTTCATCGTCCATGGTTGGGTGATCGGCGCCGCCGTGCTCGCTGGCGCCGGCCTGTTCCAGTTCAGCGCGCTGAAGTATCGCTGCCTGGAGCAATGCCACACGCCTTTTGGTTTCGTCGTCGCCCGTTGGCACGGCCGGTCGGCGTCGCGCGAAGCGTTCCGGCTGGGACTCGATCACGGCCTGTTCTGCGTCGGATGCTGCTGGGCGTTGATGCTCGTGATGTTCGTCGTCGGCATGGGCAGCCTGGGATGGATGCTCGTGCTGGCCGCCGTCATGGCCGCGGAAAAGAACCTGTCCTGGGGACGGCGGCTGCGCACGCCGCTGGGACTGGGGCTGATCGGCTGGGCCGCCGGGATCGTCCTGACCAACGTCTGAAAGGTGCCTGGGGGCCGGTTTGCGACCTGGTTTGTTGCATCCGTGCAATGCGACGGGCCTTGCCCAGGGCGCCCGGCCCCCAACTTCCCCATTCGCGCCCCTGAAGTGAGCTAATCAGGCGCACAATCCGGGCCTAGTCAGCAAACTGTAGGGGCGCTTCCGGGGTATCGGGCGCCCCGCTTTCCTTTTCCGCCGCAGGTTCGGCGCCAGGAGCCGCAGATGAAATTCCGCTTTCCCATCGTTATCATCGACGAGGACTATCGCTCCGAGAATACCTCGGGGCTCGGCATTCGCGCGCTTGCCCAGGCGATCGAGAAGGAAGGCATGGAAGTACTGGGCGTGACGAGCTACGGCGACCTGTCGCAGTTCGCGCAGCAGCAATCGCGCGCCTCCGCCTTCATCCTCTCCATCGACGACGAGGAGTTCACGCCCGGTCCCGAGCTCGACCCGGCGATCGTCAACCTGCGCAACTTCATCACCGAGATCCGCTTCAAGAACTCGGAAATCCCCATCTACCTGTACGGCGAGACCCGGACGTCGCAGCACATCCCGAACGACATCCTGCGCGAGCT
>DAOMGB010000132.1:0-3344 GCA_035430095.1 Casimicrobiaceae bacterium
TCGGCGAGCGCCATTTCGGTGGAGCCGAACCTCGATGGTGTTTCCACGGGCCAGGACGGACTGCGCTACCGTCTCGCGGAATTGGGCGCGCTCGAGGCAGGCAAACCGCTGCCGATCGTCGTGCGCTACACCAAGGACGACTCGCGCCCCTCGGCCCAGATCCTGAAGCCGAATGCGGGCGACCAGGCGACCGCGGCCGCGCCGCCGAAGTCGACATCCGCGCCTGTTCCGCCGGTGCCGCCGGCGACGACGGCGAGCGTCGGACTGCCGGATTGGGTGCTCCCGCTTGCGGGCTTCGCAATGTTGAGTGTGCTGGGTGTTCTGATCATCCTGTGGCAGTGGCGGCGGCAAAAGTCGCCTTCCGCCGCACCCTCCGGTCGTGCGTGCGCCAAGTGCGGCACAGAGCAGGCGCCGGGTAACCGCTTTTGCCCCAGCTGCGGCGCAAAGGTCGCTCGAGTCCCGCCGACCTGACGCGTTGTTCGCTTCGCTTGCACGACGCGACGAGCGCCTGAACGTGCAATGGAGCGCCGAGGGAATTTGCCCTAAGCCGGGAAAGCAGGGAAGAAAAAAGCGTATTCTCAGCGGTGGACACTAGCGCCATTCGGAACAACTCCGATGTAGGCTTGGCATACGTAAGCGCTAGGACAATTGTACGGTTGCAGGGAGATGGGGGACGCCATGTTATCAGGGGGCACATGCGCATTCGTCCGCGCGACGACATGCGCCTTCATCGGTGCTTTCGCAGCCTGCGTTGCCAATGCGCAGCTCATCCCGCTTCCGGGCACATCCTCCGCCCTAATCCAGAACGTCTATGGCGTCGCGGTCGATGCAGCGGGCGACGTCTACGTCGCGGAATCACTTAGCATCACCAAGTTCGCCCGCGTCGACGGCACGCTTCGCGCGCCGGTGACGCTTCCTGCAGGCAACGGTTTCGGACGAATAGCAGGAGTAGCCGTCGATACGGCAGGCAACGTGTTCGTGACCGATGCGGGCAACAACGCCGTCAAGATGATCGCGCTCGTGGCCGGCGTCTATCAGGATCCCGTGGTCCTGCCGCCGGGCGCGGGATACAACAGTCCGAACGGCATCGCGGTCGACCCATCCGGCAACGTCTATGTCGCGGATACGAACAACCATGCCGTCAAGCGCCTCGACCGGGTGGGCGCGAGCTTCGCGGCACCCGTCTCGCTGCCCGCGGGCTCGGGATTCCTGTCGCCATCGGGTGTGGCCGTCGATGCTGCAGGCAATGTCTTCGTCTCGGACCAGGGCGCGGGCATCAAGAAGATTTCCTGGAACGGCTCCGCGTACCTGCCGCCCGTCGTCATCGCCTCGACTGCGCAATTCCCGCAATTCCAGCAACTCGTCGGCGTCGCGGTCGACGCCGCGGGCAATGTCTATGCCGGCGACCACTACAACTACGTCAGCCTGATCGAGCTTTCCGGTGGTACGTACCTGGCGCCGGTCGCCTTGCCGACCCGTCCATTTTCCGACCCGCGAATCTGGGGCGTCGCAGTCGATGCGGGGGGCAATGTCTACGCGGCCAATGACGCGTTCGAGCGAGGCGCCCTGTTTTCCGCGCGCTTGGACGGCGTATTCCAGCTTCCAGTGAGGTTGTCGGGGGGTACCGGAGGTCAAGGAGGGGCCACACCCGCGGGGATCACCGTCGACGCCGCGGGGAACGTGTTCATTGCGGAGGCGTTGTACAACCGCGTGCGGATGCTGAGAAGCAATGGGGCGCTGTACGACCCGCCGGCATTCGTGCCGGCGGCCGGCGCAGGCTTGTCGGCACCGAGAAGCCTGGCGACTGGCGCCGACGGTTCGCTGTTCGTCGCCGACTCCGGCAACAACGCGATCAGGAAGATCGCCCGGGTGGGCAATGCCTTCCAAGGCGCCACGACACTTCCCTCGGGCAGCGGATTCAATGAGCCGAGGGGTGTTGCCGTCGATAACGCCGGCAACGTGTACGTGGCGGATACGCAGAACAATGCCGTCAAGAAGATCGCGCTGGTCGCGGGCGTGTACCAGGCACCCATCACGCTTCCCGCCGGCAGCGGTTTCGTCCGGCCGGAAGGCGTCGCGGTCGACGCGGCCGGCAATGTCTATGTCGCGGACACGGCTCAGGACGCCGTGCGCAAGGTTCCTCTGGTCGCGGGCGTGTTCCAGGCACCTGTCGACTTGCCGCCTCCTTCCGGAGATTTTTTCCGCTCGCCACGCGCGGTCGCGGTCGATGCGGGCGGCAACGTTCTTGTCACCGACGTGCTGAATGTCTACCGGATCGCGTTCAACGGCAGCACCTACCAGCCGGCGCAGGCGATGCCGGTAGGGGCGGTGGGGCTGTCGGCCAGCCCGACTGCCGTAGCCGTCGATAGCGGCGGCAACGTATACGTGACCGGCGAATCGGCGCAGGTGCTGCGCTACGACTATTCGGCCGGCGCGTACGCACCCCCTGCCGAGTTGGCGTACTTCGGAGTGCCCTATTTTCCGCGGGCCATCGCCGCCGACACAACCGGCAACGTGTTCGTCGGTGAAGGGCGTTCGCTGTACAAGATCGCGTTCTCTGCCGATCGCAGCTACCTGGCGCCGGTCGATTTGGCGTGGGCGATGGGCATGACGTCGATCGAGGGGCTCGCGGTCGACTCGGCAGGCAACCTCATCGTCGCCGACGCCGGTGCCGACAAGGTGCGAAAAATCGCGTTCTCGGGTGGTGTGTATTCGCCCCCGGTCGACCTGCCTGCCGGTGGCGGATTCAACCATCCGTCCAGCGTGGCGGTCGACATCGCCGGCAACGTGTTCATCGCCGACCAGAACAACAATGCCGTCAAGCGCTCGGCGTACGTCGCGGGTACATACCAGGCACCGGTCGCGCTACCGGCGGGCAGCGGATTCAACGCGCCGTCCGCGGTTGCGCTCGACGTCGCAGGCAATGTCTACGTCGGCGAAATCGCCGCCGTCAAGCGCCTGGTCGCCAGCGGTGGAACCTACGCACCGCCGACCGTGCTTCCCGCACCGGCGCCGCCGGACTCGTGGAGCGGGCTGCCGATGGGTCTCGCCGTCGCACCCACAGGCGACGTGTACGTGGCGGACGTGTCGAAGATTCGCATGATGGCGTTGGTTGGCGGCGTGTTGCAGCCCGCCGTTCCGCTTCCGCTGCATGCCAACGGCCTGCAGCCTTTGTACCCGCGGGGAGTCGCCACAAGCCCGGGCGGCGACATCTTCATGACCAGTGTCGAGGCGGTATCCAAGATCGTGGCGACGGCCGTCGGGAAGCCCACCAAGCTCTGGTTCCCAATCGGGTCTCCCCTATTCGCTAACGAGGACCAGCCGTTCAACGTCACGGTGCAGGC
>DAOMGB010000133.1:0-3139 GCA_035430095.1 Casimicrobiaceae bacterium
TGCAGAGCGTGTCGAATGCCAACTTCATGCGCGACGTGAACGTCGACGGCAAGCTCACCGTGGCCGACAAGGGACTGACCAACGCCAATCTGCTGCAGAAGCTGCCAACGCCGTAACGCATCGCAGAATCGGCACGTTTGACTGGCACCGAGCTCTTGGCGTTCCTCCCGGGGAGTAGGAAGTGCGACGACTTGTTTCGGTCTTTTGCCTGGCCTTGGCGCCCTTTGCGCCTGTGGCGGCGGCAACGCTTGTACCGGACGCATCGTTCGGGGCCGGCGGCAGCATCTCGTTCAATCTCCAGGGTCTGACGCCATTCTGGCGGTTCGCCAAGGTCCTGCCCAACGGCAAGATCCTCGTCGCCGGGAAATCGTGCGAGTTTGCCTCCTGCCCGAAGTTCACGTTCACGATCGCTCGACTCAATGCGGACGGCAGCCTCGACCGCACATTTCGACCTGGCGACTCCATGCCGGGAACATTGCGCCATTATGGCTACGAGGTTGGATGGTCGAAATTCGAAATTGCCGGCATGGACCTCGACTCACAGGGACGAATCGTCGTCGCGGGGCGCAATGCGGCGACACCGGCGGCGGGTGACCTGATCGTGGTCAGGCTGCAGTCCGACGGCAGTCGCGATTCGACCTTCGCCAGCGGCAGCGCGGAGCCGGGTGTCTACCGGCGAACGCTCGCCGCGCAGGGTTCGGTGCAAGGCATGGCGATCGACGCGCAGGACCGGGTCGTCGTGGTCGGCCACATCTTCGACTCCGGGGGCAAATCGTTGCCGTACGCAACGCGCGTCAATGTCAGCGGCACGACCGACTTCACTTTCAACCTCGGGGGGACCGTTCCCGGCCTGTGGACGCCGCCGGCATCGTTCGACGGTGGACTCGCTTCTTCCGTGACACACGACGCGAACGGGCGCATCGTCGTCGCCGGAATGGCAGGAGCCTCGCTTCCCGCATCGACAACACTGCAATTCAAGTATCTCCGGGGGGCGACCTACAACGGATATCCGTTCGTCGTCAGGTTGCTGGGCGACGGAACGCCGGACGGGGCATTTGGCAACGGCGGCATCGCCACCCTGCCCGGATTCAACGATATTGCGTCGCGCTACCTTGCGAATCGCGTCCTGCTCGGAATCGACAGCACGGGCCGAATCCTGATCGGGGGCGAAACGCAATTCGGCGGGAAACGCGGTCTCGCAGTCTTCCGGTTGTTGGCCACCGGCATCGAGGATGCGACCGCGTGGAGCTATTCGCCGAGCTGGCCTGTGGGCGGGCGAAACACGCCAGTCACCCCGATGGGAACGCTGGGCACGACGTTCGTGGCAGTTGGCGGCATGAAGGTGGATGGCAGCGACAATGTTTACATCTCGGGCCTGGTCGCCGCGCAGGAGGCATCGCTCAATGACATTCGGCCCGTCGTGTTCCGCGTCGATGGCACGACCCAGCCGGATGCCCAATTCGCACCGAGCCTGGGCGGCACGCCGCCTACCGTCGGCATTCGCTCGTTCGATATCAGCGTGAGCGCGTTGCAGGTATTCACGGCGGACCCCACCGACGGGATTCCCGATGGCATTTCGCTTGCGCTCGACAGTTCCGGCCATCCTGTCGTGCCCGCCCCCGGACAACTCCCTCATGCCGATGGTCCCGTCCTGCGCGTGACCCCTACGGGAAGCCTCGATGCGTCCTTCGCCAATGGAGGCGTTGCATTCACCGGAGGTACCGGTAACGCCAACTACCCCTACCTCGGCCACCATGCCACCGTTCTCGCGTCCGACGGTCGCCCGATCCTGGGTCAGACCATCCTTCGTGATGCTTACCAGGGGACGTTCGGCATGCTCGGGCTCGTTCGCCTGACGCCAAGCGGCCAAATCGATGAAACCGTCAATGCCTCGGGCCGCCCGCCCGGTCTGGTGACCTACTGGCCCGACTACGACCAATCGAAATTCCTGCATTTCGGCAGTGATCTATTCCATGGCATGTTGCGTGATGTTGACGACAAGCTGGTGGTGGTCAGCATCGCGCGCAGCGGTACATTCAACGCGCCAATGGTGTCGCGCTTCCATCTGGACGGATCCATCGATACGACATTCAATGCCGGCGGAATCTATCCCGGAACCGTCGTGCAGCCGATAGGCACGCTCAACAGCGTTGGATTTCAGGTCGCGCAGGACTCGGCAAAGCGCTACTACGTCGTCGGCTATGCCGTTACAGGCGGGAAGACCGTCGCGTTCGTGTTCCGTCTCAACAACAACGGCACGCTCGACCCGACGTTCAGCGATGGCGCCAACCCGTTTGTCATCCTTCGTTTTGGTACGGTCGCGCAGTCCGACTGCAGCTACGGCTACGCGGTTTCGGTAACACCGGGCAACAAGCTGCTGGTCGCGGGAATGGATTGCGAGGCTGGCACCAGCACGACGGCCGGCATGGGCGTCGCCCGTTTGAATTTCGACGGCAGCCTCGATGCGTCGTTCAACGCCGCCGGTCTTCTCCCGGGCGCATTGATGGTCCCGAAGCCGCCGGACGTCTTCGATCCGAGCACGGGGTCGTTTCAGGCGCAGCTCGTCAGCGAAGTATTTCAGGTCGAGGAAACTGCGGCAGGCGCGGTGCTCGTGATCGCGCGTTACGGTCCGACGGGCTCCGGGCAGTTGCCGCTGGTAGGCGCCGGCATCGCGCGTTTGACGTCGGGTGGCCAACTTGATCTTGGCTACGGCGATCATGGATATTTCCGTTGCAGCGACTGCATGCAGAACGTCCGCTGGGCACAGTTGGCGAAGGATGGCAGCGGCGGGTTCTATGCGGTGACCACGGGATTGATGGCCTCCGTGGTTCCGCCGGTATCGCCTAAGGCGCCGGTCGTGTTGCACCTCGATGCCGAAGGCGTAGCGGACTCCTCGTTCGGCACGGGAGGCGTGTATGCCATCACCACCGGCGGCAGCTACGAGGTTCACCGCGCGCAAGTCGACCCGATCGGGCGCATGGTGCTCGCCGGTTGGCATCGAAGCACGCCCTCCGCCGATGCCGAGACCTGGCTCGCCCGGTATTCACTCACGGCGTCCTCGTCGCCAATATTGCAATCCGCCTCGTCGCGCAAGGTACACGGCACCGCCGGCACCTTCGACCTCGCGCTGTCTCTCCTG
>DAOMGB010000134.1:0-2902 GCA_035430095.1 Casimicrobiaceae bacterium
GCTACCACATGGTGCGCGGCGCGCTCGACACCGCGGGCGTCAAGGATCGCAAGCAAGCTCGCTCGAAGTACGGCGCTAAACGTCCGAAGGCGGCCTAGCAAGGCCGCGCGTCCCAAAGCCGCCTCAAACAAGCAAGGAAACGAGTCATGCCACGTCGTCGCGAAGTACCGAAACGCGAGATCCTGCCGGATCCGAAATTTGCGAGCACCGAAGTCGCCAAGTTCATCAACGTGCTGATGGACAGCGGCAAGAAGTCGGTCGCCGAACGGATCATCTACGGCGCGTTCGAATCGATCGCCAAGAAGGGCGGCAAGGATCCGCTGGAAGTCTTCACCCAGGCGCTTTCCAACTCGCGCCCGATGGTCGAAGTGAAGAGCCGCCGCGTCGGCGGCGCCAACTTCCAGGTGCCGGTCGAAGTTCGCCCGGTGCGGCGCACGGCGCTCGCGATGCGCTGGCTGCGCGAAGCGGCGCGCAAGCGCGGCGAGAAGTCGATGGGCCAGCGCCTCGCGGCCGAGCTGATCGAAGCGTCCGAAGGACGCGGCGGCGCGGTCAAGAAGCGCGAGGAAGTGCACCGCATGGCGGAAGCCAACAAGGCGTTCTCGCATTTCCGTTTCTGAGCCTCGACCTTAGAAGAACAAGCGAAGAGCTAGCAGTCCTACAGGAAGCAACGGCGTCGCGGCCGGGAGCGGATTCCCGGGCCGGATGCAACAAAGGCGTTGACGAAAAGTGCCCCGAACCACCCCAATTGACCGGTATCGCAACATTGGCATCAGTGCGCACATAGACGCAGGCAAGACCACGACCACCGAACGCATCCTTTTCTACACCGGCGTCTCGCACAAGATCGGCGAAGTGCACGACGGCGCCACGGTTATGGACTGGATGGAGCAGGAGCGTGAGCGCGGCATCACCATCACGTCCGCTGCCACCACCTGCTTCTGGAAGGGGATGGACAAGAACTTCCCCGAGCACCGGATCAACATCATCGACACTCCCGGCCACGTCGACTTCACCATCGAAGTCGAACGGTCGATGCGCGTGCTCGACGGCGCCTGCATGGTCTATTGCGCGGTCGGCGGCGTGCAGCCCCAGTCGGAAACCGTGTGGCGGCAGGCCAACAAGTACAAGGTGCCGCGGCTGGCGTTCGTCAACAAGATGGACCGCCAGGGAGCGAACTTCTTCAAGGTCTACGACCAGATGAAGGCGCGCCTCAAGGCCAACCCCGTTCCGATGCAGGTTCCCATCGGCGCCGAGGAGAAATTCGAAGGCGTGATCGACCTCGTCCGGATGAAGGCCATCTACTGGGACGAGGCGTCGCAGGGCATGAAGTACGACATGCGCGACATCCCGGCCGAGCTTCTCGACACCGCCAAGGAATGGCGCGAGAAGATGGTCGAGAGCGCCGCCGAGGCCAACGAAGAGCTGATGAACAAGTACCTCGAGTCGGGCGACCTGACGACCGAGGAGATCAAGCTCGGCATCCGCACACGCACCATCGCGTCGGAAATCGTGCCGATGCTGTGCGGCTCCGCGTTCAAGAACAAGGGCGTGCAGGCCATGCTCGACGCGGTGATCGAATACATGCCTGCCCCGACGGACATCCCGCCGGTGAAGGGCGAACTCGAGGATGGCAAAGAAGGCGTCCGCAAGGCGGCCGACGACGAGCCGTTCGCGGGACTCGCGTTCAAGATCATGACCGACCCCTATGTCGGCCAGCTGATTTTCTTCCGCGTGTATTCGGGCGTCATCAAGTCCGGCGACACCGTCTACAACCCGGTCAAGGGCCGCAAGGAGCGGCTGGGCCGGATCCTGCAGATGCACGCCAACCAGCGCGAGGAAATCAAGGAAGTGCGCGCCGGCGACATCGCCGCGGCCGTGGGTCTGAAGGAAGCGACGACCGGCGACACGATCTGCGATCCGGAACACGTGATCATGCTCGAGAAGATGATCTTTCCGGAGCCGGTGATCCACGTCGCGGTGGAGCCGAAGACCAAGGTCGACCAGGAAAAGATGGGCATCGCGCTCAATCGCCTCGCGCAGGAAGACCCGTCGTTCCGCGTCCACACCGACGAGGAATCCGGCCAGACGATCATTTCGGGGATGGGCGAGCTCCACCTTGAGATCCTCGTCGACCGCATGAAGCGCGAATTCGGCGTCGAAGCCAACGTTGGCGCGCCGCAGGTGGCGTACCGCGAAGCGATCAAGAAGTCCGTTCAGGTCGAAGGCAAGTTCATCAAGCAGTCCGGCGGACGCGGTCAGTACGGTCACGTCTGGATCAAGATGGAGCCGAACGAGACGGGGAAGGGCTACGAGTTCGTCGACTCGATCAAGGGCGGCACGGTTCCGCGCGAGTTCATCCCCGCGGTAGCCAAGGGCCTCATCGAGACGCTGCCCAATGGCGTGCTGGCCGGTTTCCCGGTCGTGGACGTCAAGGTCACGCTGTTCGACGGTTCGTACCACGACGTCGACTCGAACGAAAACGCGTTCAAGATGGCCGCGTCGATGGCCTTCAAGGACGGCATGCGCCAGGCCAGCCCGGTGCTGCTCGAGCCGATGATGGCGGTCGAGGTCGAGACGCCCGAGGACTTCATGGGCAACGTGGTGGGCGACCTGTCGTCGCGTCGCGGCATGATCCAGGGCATGGACGACATGCCCACGGGCAAGGTGATCAAGGCGGAAGTCCCGCTGGCCGAAATGTTCGGCTACTCGACGACGCTGCGCTCGCTGTCGCAGGGGCGCGCCACGTACACGATGGAATTCAAGCACTACACCGAGGCGCCGAAGAACGTCGCCGAAGCGGTAATCAACAAGAAATCCTGATCGTTAAGGAAAATCATCATGGCCAAAGGCAAATTCAATCGTACGAAGCCGCACGTGAACGTGGGGACGATTGGGCACGTTG
>DAOMGB010000135.1:0-2870 GCA_035430095.1 Casimicrobiaceae bacterium
ATGTACTGCGCCACCTGCGTCCAGGTCACCGCGCGCATGCCGCCCAGGAACGAGCACACCAGGATGCCGCTCAAGCCCAGGAAGATGCCGTATTCGAACGGCACGCCGGTCAGGCGTGTGGTGATGAGGCCCACGCCGTAGATCTGCGCCACCACGTACGTGAACGAGCACAGGATCGCGGCGAAGATGCCGACCGTCCGCGGAATGTGGCCACCGTAGCGGGCGCCGAGAAAGTCGGGAATCGTGAACTGGCCGAATTTGCGAAGGTAGGGCGCAAGGAACAGCGCAACCAGGCAGTAGCCGCCGGTCCAGCCCATCACGAAAGCGAGCCCGCCGAAACCCGTCAGGTACAGCGTCCCGGCCATGCCGATGAACGAGGCAGCGCTCATCCAGTCTGCGCCGGTCGCCATGCCATTGAACAGCGCGGGGACGCGCCGACCGGCGACATAGTACTCGGCCGCGTCGGACGTGCGGCTGATCACGCCGATCCCCGCGTACAGGCCGACGGTGGCCAGCAGGAAGATATATCCGATCCACTGCCGGGAAAGGCCCATCTGCTCGGCAACCGCGAGCAGGATCACGAACAGCAGGAAGCCGCCCGTGTACCAGGAGTAGACCTTCTTCAGCTGCGATTTGAAGCCGGCGTTCGTGCTGGCGGAAAACATGCCGCCGGTGCCGGATGCCCCTTGCGTCGCTGGAATGCCGGCCATTATTCGTCCTCCCCTTCATGCACGTCGTAGATGCGATCGAGCCTGTTCATGTAGCGCGCGTAGTACCAGATGATCACCACGTAGATGATCAGCGTGCCCTGCGCCGCCATGTACCAGGAGAACGGCCAGCCGAAGAAGTTGAAGGTGATGTCGCGTGCGTAGTACATCAGCACGAAGGTGACCAGGAACCAGATGAAAAGCAGGACGCCGGTGATGGCGAGATTCTTGCTCCAGTATTCGTGTTGCCTTTCGGTCAACTGCATGGCAGACCCTCCCAGAAAAACAATTCGAATGTCGTGGTGTCCGGACAATCGCAGGCATCGATACCTTGTTTTTTAGGCCGACCCGAAATGCCGGAGGGCCCCGATGCCAAATTTCGCGGAGTATAGCCCAGCTTTCCGGAATCGCAACAATGCTGTTCGCAGGGGCATCGGCGCGCCGACCGCCGGTCAGTCCAGCGTCGCTGCCCTGAGTCCGGTCTCCCGTTCCAGCTGGCGGGCAAACTTGGGCTCGAAGGTCGCCAGGTGGTCGAGAATCTTCTGGGTCTTGCCCGCGCGCCCCAGCTGATGCTGGACACGCGCCAGCTGGTACCAGCCGTAGGGACTCATCGGCTGCAGCTCCGTGTTCCGTTCCAGAGGCGCGACTGCCTCCTCGGCCCGGTGCGTCGAAATGAGCGACAGTGCCAGGCCGTACAGCGCGCGGTCATGATCTGGGTTCGCAGCTATCGCCGCCCTGAACGCCTCGATGGCTGCCGGATGATCGTTGCTGTCCTGCAGCAAAAACCCGCGATTGAAGTGCGCCTCGGCGTCGTCCGGCCTGCACGCGAGCACGCGGTCGAACATCGCCATCGCCTCGCGCTTGCGTCCGAGTTGCACCAATTGAAAGCCCATCGACGCAAGCGCCAGCGTGTCGCGCGGGTCGATGGTCAGCATGCGCTGGTAATACTCGAGCGCAACGTCGCGCCGGCGGAACAGGACGCACCAGGCGGCCACCTGGTCGTAGAACCAGCGCCTGACGCGGCCGGTCAGTGCGACTGCAGGCATTGGGCTACCGCGAGGCCATGCCGAATGCAGGTCGAGGCAATTTCGAACATGATCCAGACGTAGGCAATCAGGAGCAGCGAAAATGCAACCATTGGCATGTGCCTGTCGGCGATGACCCTGGGGGTGATCCAGCGACAGGGCTTCACCACCGGGGACGCGACCAGCACGAACAGCCGGTAGAAAATATTCTTGTCCGGCGGCTGGCCCATCATGCGGGTGAGCACCGACGTGGCGCCCTGCCCTGCGATCGCCAACAGGGGGATTGCCACGACGACCTGGATCAGGCGCAGCCAGAAGAGTGTCGATTGCAGGTCGTTCATTCTTTGAAGTGTGCTGACCGGCCGGAATTGAGATGCCCCCCGGATGGGGTTGCTTGCCGCAGTGTACAGAAACGGGCGATCGGCGGGTGCAGAACAGAAGTAGCGCCGCCGTTTCAAAGCAGGCCTATGCCGCTTGCCAACGCGCCGGCCACGGCCGAAGCCAACGCCAACAGCACGATCGAAATGCCGACGAATTCGGCGCGCTCGCCATCCTTCACGTGCAGCACGCGATCCGCGCCCACCCATATCAGGTATAGGGAATGGCACAGTCCGACGACGCCGACGATCGCCATCACCGGCAATATCAGCGTGGCGCCCGCGAGCAACACGGGAATGGAACCGTAGGTCGCGACCTTGAGCGCGCGGACGAAGTCGCGGGCGCAGCCGAACATCGGCGCCAGCAGCATGAAAACACCGGCCAGCGCGAAGATCGAGCCCACGGTCGAGAAATAGGTCGTGGCGGCCGCAGCGAAGATATTCTCGGCGGGGACCAGGAATCCATGCATCGGATCCCATGCGCGATCGAAGGTCCTCATGCCGATGGTCGTGGCGATCGGCGCCAGCGCCGCGAGTGGCAGGATATAGCGCCGCAGCAGGTCGTCCACGGAACTGGATTCGGCGGCGATGCGCTCCCATTCCGCCCGCGGGCGGAGAAACAGGTTGTATATGCGGCGCAGCGACGGCATGGGTGTTCCGATGAAAGTTCGGCAGTTGGATAGCCGGGCTCCGGCCTAGCTGTCAATCATAGAGATGTTATTACCGGGATGAATGCCGTAGATGCACCCAAGCCAGCGTCG
>DAOMGB010000136.1:0-2300 GCA_035430095.1 Casimicrobiaceae bacterium
TGGGGTCGGTCACCTGGAAATACAGGATGCCGTCCACCTGCAGCTGCGTGTTGTCGCGCGTGATGCAGATCTGCGACGGCACGTCGAGCGGGATTTCGCGCAGGTCGTGGCGATAGGCGACGCGGTCGACGAAAGGGATCACGAAGTTGAGGCCGGGCTGCAGCACCGCGTAGAAGCGGCCGAGACGCTCGACGACCCATGCATGCTGCTGAGGAACGACGCGAATGGCCTTGACGACAACGATCAGCGCCACGATGAATATCGCAAGTGTCGCGATGTAGGAACTCATCCACATGGTCAAGTCTCCGGAAATGATCGGGATGCCGGACGGGAAGAGCGCGCGCGGCGCGCGTTCAAGGCTTGTCCGCGGCGAGGATCAGCGTCGAGCCCCGGGTGTCGACGATGTACATGGTCTGCCCGCGTGCGGTCGCGGGCGCGGCGAGTTCCGCGTCCCATTGCGTGCCGCGGTAGTTGACGCGCGCGGTGCCGTTGTCGTTCCAGGCCAGAACCTGCACTTCCTGCCCGACGTCGAGTCCCGCCTGCGGCGGCGGCAAGGCATGCAGGCGGCGCCACTGGTGCGCCAGGATGGTCCCGGCAACCGCGAACGCTGCCGCAATCAGCATCTGCGACGAAACGTCCGCGCCCAGCCATGCGGCGAGTCCGCCCAACGCGAAGGCGACCCCCAGGGCCAACAGGTAGAACGTGCCGGTAAAGAGCTCGGTGCCCACCAGCGCCGCCGCCAGCACCCACCATGTCCAATAGGTTTCCATGTGTTCCTCCCCCGTTCACGCCGGAGAAGTTTCTAGCATATGCCACTTTGTTTCGACCGTTCCGGCGCCCAAGTATCCGGAACCGCGGCCTGTCGCCTGGGCCCCCTCGCTGCAATGCACTATTCGCGGTATAATGAACAGTTATTTATTCTTTTCTAATCAAGCGCTTTGCGCTAGGTTGCAGCGGCAAGGAACGCTGCCTACACCCCGCCCCGGAGCTGCTAGCAATGCCGATCTACGAATACAAATGTTCCGCCTGCCAGCATGAGATGGAATCGCTGCAGAAATTCAGCGATGCTCCGCTGGTGACGTGTCCCGCGTGCGGCAAGGACGCACTGACCAAGCTCGTGTCCGCGGCTGGATTCCAGCTCAAGGGCAGCGGCTGGTACCAGACGGATTTCCGCGGCGGCGGCGCCAAGCCCGCGGTCAAGCCGGACGCTCCCAAAGGGGAATCGGGCAAGGATGCCGCCTCGGCCGAAAGTGCCAAGTCGGGCGCGTCCACGCCCGCCGAAGGCAAGTCGACCGAATCGAAGTCCACCGCTTCCTCCCCCGCGTCGACGCCTGCCCCGGCCGGCGGCGCGTCCACAGCGGGCGCCTGAGCGACGCCCGTACCTAGGAAAGCCGGAGCGACCATGAGACGCTACCTGATCGCCGGCCTGCTGGTATGGGTTCCGCTCGGCATCACCATCTACGTTCTGCACTTCCTGGTCACGACGCTCGACCAGACGCTGCTGCTGTTCCCGGAAGGGGCCCACCCCGACAAGCTGCTGGGCTTCCACATTCCGGGCTTCGGCGTGTTGATCAGTTTCGGCCTGCTGCTGCTGACCGGCGTGGTCGCGGCGAATTTTTTCGGCGCCCGGCTGATCCATTTCTGGGAAAACCTGCTGGGCCGCATTCCGGTCGTCAAGTCGATTTACTCGTCCGTGAAGCAGGTCAGCGACACGCTCCTTTCCGATTCGGGCAATGCCTTCCGCAAGGCGCTGCTGGTCGAATTCCCGCACGAAGGAAGCTGGACCATCGCGTTCCTGACCGGGACGCCGGCGCCGTCCGTCCTGGCACACCTCGAGGGCGAGCACCTCAGCGTCTACGTGCCGACCACGCCCAATCCGACGTCCGGCTACTTCATCGTGGTTCCGCGCTCGCGGGTGCGCGAACTCGACATGACCGTCGACGAAGCATTGAAGTACGTGATTTCGATGGGCGTCGTATCGCCGCGTGCGCGCGCAGCTCGCACGCCGGTGCCCCCGCCGCCCGCGCGCGAACCCGCCGCCAGCAGTTCCCGAAATTGACCGGGCAGCGCCGAACGGTCGCGCGCGTGCCTTCGCGCGGCGTTCCCCGGCTGCCCACGCCCGCATGAACACCCCATCCGCACACACAGACAACGATTTCGGAGATTCACCGTGAAACGAACCGACTATTGCGGCCGCATCGACCGCCGCTTCCTTGCCCAGACCGTGGCGCTGACCGGCTGGGTGCACCGCCGCCGCGACCATGGCGGCGTCATCTTCATCGACCTGCGCGACCGCGAAG
>DAOMGB010000137.1:0-2275 GCA_035430095.1 Casimicrobiaceae bacterium
CGACGTTGCCGTCGACCAGCGCGAACAGCGTGTGGTCCTTGCCGATGCCGACGTTGTGGCCCGGATGGATCGTGGTGCCGCGCTGGCGAATGATGATGCCGCCGGCACGGATCACTTCGCCGCCGTAAACCTTGACGCCAAGCCGCTTGGCGTTGGAGTCGCGCCCGTTGCGCGAACTGCCGCCTGCTTTTTTGTGTGCCATGAGTGTGTCCTCGTTTCGCCGCGGTTAACCTGCTCAGTCGACCTAACCAGTCAACCTGCTCGGTTAACGCGCTCAGTTAGCCCGCTCAGTCAACCCGATATCGCTTCGATCTTGAGTTCGGTGTAGTTCTGGCGATGCCCCTGGTGCTTCTGGTAATGCTTGCGGCGGCGCATCTTGAAGATCTTCACCTTGTCGCCGCGACCGTGCGCGACGACCGTAGCCGTCACCGTCGCACCCGCGACGGTGGGCTGACCCAGACGGACGCTTTCGCCCTCGCCGACCATCAAGACCTGATCGAGGATCACATTTGCGCCCACATCCGCCGGTATCTGTTCTACTTTGAGTTTTTGGCCGGGGGCAACTTTGTACTGCTTGCCGCCGGTTTTTATGACCGCGTACATGAGAGACTCCGCTTCCTTTGATTGAGTGCGTTCGTTGCCTTGCCCTGCGCTCGCGCAATGCCACGTGCTGCCGCGGACGCGGTTGCCGTAAAATCTGCACCGGCCTCTAACGCTTGGAACCCCGCCGAGAACCGGGAAAAGCCTTGAATTATAAGGCCGAAGTGATGCGCTTGTCAAAACCGCCAAAGCGACCTCGGTGGCGACCCCGAAATCCGGGTTTTGCCGCCAGAATCGCCCGTTTCCAATCGAAAATCCGCTGAAAACGACCGTTTCAGGCCCCAATTCGTGATCATCGAGTTCCTCAAGTCCACGATCGGCGCCGACATGGAGGCAGTCGACCGCGTGATGCGCGAGTCGCTGTCGTCGGATGTCGTGCTGATCCGGCAAGTCGCCGAATACATCGTCACCGGCGGCGGAAAGCGGCTCCGTCCCGCCCTGCTGCTGCTTACCGCCGGCGCGACCGGGTACCGCGGCCAGGATCACCACGCGCTGGCGGCCGTGATCGAGATGATCCACACGGCCACGCTGCTGCACGACGACGTCGTCGACGAGTCCGACATGCGCCGCGGCCATGCGACCGCCAATGCGCGCTTCGGCAATGCGGCGTCCGTGCTGGTCGGCGACTTCCTCTATTCCCGCGCATTCCAGATGATGGTGGGACAGGGGCGGATGCGGGTGTTGGAAATCCTGTCGGAGGCGACCAACGTCATCGCCGAGGGTGAAGTGCTGCAACTGACGAACACCGGCAATTCCGAGCTCACCGAGCACGCCTATCTGCAGGTGATCCAGCGCAAGACGGCCAAGCTGTTCGAGGCGTCGGCAAGGCTGGGCGCCGTTCTGGGCGATGCCCCTCGCGACCGCGAGGATGCGCTCGCCGACTACGGCATGCACCTCGGCACCGCCTTCCAACTGGTCGACGACATCCTCGATTATTCCGGCGCCGCAGATACGATCGGCAAGAACCTTGGCGACGACCTGGCCGAAGGCAAGATGACGCTGCCGCTCATTCGCGCGATGAGCACCGGCAATGCCGACGACGCGGCGCTCATCCGCCACGCCATCGCCGGTGGCGGCCTGACCGATTTCGCGCCGATCGTCGCGGCGCTGGAGCGCACGGGAGCGTTGTCGTATGCACGACGTTGTGCCGAGCGCGAGGTCCGGCTGGCGGAGGCGTCCGTCGCCGGCCTTCCCGATTCTCCGTACCGGCAAAACCTGCTAGAATTGACGACCTTCGCGGCGCAGAGAACGTTCTGATTCGGCGCCTCGCCGCGGCGGGCGATGAAAACCAGGGTTTCGCGAAAGATCGTCAGCGGTCTTCCCGTCGCGACAACCGGGAAGCGTTGGAACACGAGGGACAATTCGGGGTGTAGCTTAGCCTGGTAGAGCGCTACGTTCGGGACGTAGAGGCCGGAGGTTCAAATCCTCTCACCCCGACCAATTTCCGTCGAACGCCGCGGCCGAACGCCGTGGCGTTTTTCTTTTTGCCGCCGATTCCCCACCCTGCGCTTCCGGCGCCCTGTCGTCCGCCGCTCAACCCGCCGACGGCGTTCCCAAGCGGCCGTCCGCGCCTATAATCGCGGCATCGAGGCGGCGCCACGTTCGCCACCGCTCAAGCCGCTCATTCCACGAGGAGTCCCGCATGATCCGTCGTTTCCTTTCCCTCGCGCTCGCG